>NZ_LT671858.1:1292466-1938699 GCF_900083515.1 Cuniculiplasma divulgatum | reverse complement strand
AGGAAACATTTAAAATTAGAATGAAATATGATGATCCATGGCAGGAAAGATAAAAGAGATAGAAATATACAACGTAAGCGAAAAAACATCCGAAAAATCATCACCATGGAGTTCTACAATGATTATAGTCAAGGTTACAACCAGTGATGGCATAGTTGGATACGGTGAGGCACCAACAACCCTCATGACACTTCCAGTGAAGGAAAGCGCTGAAGAAGTTAAAAGAGTTTTTCTAAACAAAGATGTAAATGAGATTTACAAAAACACAATGGAATTTTACAAGCATTCATTCTATCTGTCAAGGTCAATGGAAGCCACTTCTGCGCTAAGTGCAGTGGAGATGGCGTGCTGGGATATAGTTGGAAAGAGCTGTAAGGAGCCCGTTTACAATCTTCTCGGAGGTAAAATGAGGGACAGCGTTAGGGCTTACAGCAATGGCTGGTATTCAGACTGCGTTACCGCTGATGATTTCGTGGACAAGGCAAAGGAAATTAGAAAGAAAGGTTTTGATGCTGTAAAGTTTGATCCATTTGGAAATAACTACGATACAATAAATAAGAAGGGACTGGAAAGTGCAGAGAATATAGTATCAGGCCTTAGAGAATCCTTTGGAGATTCCATGGATCTTCTAATTGAGTTTCACGGGAGATTCTCCATGGAAGCTGCGAAAAAGGCCACCCAGATTCTTGAGCCATATGACTGTTTCTTCTTTGAAGAACCTCTCCACCCTGAACTTGAAATGAGGCTCCCTGAACTGAGGAGTACTGTGAATACACCCATAGCACTTGGGGAAAGAGTTCTCAATGCAAGAGATTTTATGAGGAACATTGTTGAGGGAAAAGTGGATATAATTCAGCCTGATGTAACTAACTCAAGAGGAATTCTCGAATCTTTCAAGATAGCCACTATTGCTGATGCATGGGGAATTCCGGTGGCATACCATAACGCTTTTGGTCCCGTCCAGACTGCAGCTACCCTGAATCTCGATACCACGATTAATAATTTCATTATACAGGAGAGTTTTGAGGAATCATGGCCAGAATGGAAGAAAAAACTACTTAAGAGTGGATATAAACTTGAAAACGGTCACTTTAAATTATCAGGTAAACCCGGTCTCGGAATTGAAATGGATGAAAAGTCTTTAAAGGAACATATGGTTAATGGAATGGAACCGTTTGATCCAGAATCACCCCCATGGGTAGTATCTGGTACATACGTAGGGGAGGGAACCGATGGAAAGCAATGAGATTACGAGCAAGATAGCCGAACTGCAACAGGTCAAGGAAAACCTGGAAAGAACCATAAGGATGGCCGAAGAAAAGAAAAAAGAGATAGAGAACATGCTCCAGAGTCTGGTAAAGATAGACTCTGCTTCTGTACCACAGATAAAGGTAGAGGAGGCAAAGAAGGCGCTTGTGGATTTGAAAGATCCTATTGCACTAAGGAAGAACCAAAAAATTTCAACAGGTATTTCCAAGATAGATGAACTTCTTCTAGGCGGTTTACCCATGCCATCAAATGTGGTTCTGTTTGGTGCACCTTTCACCTCAAAGGATATGCTTGCAACTAATTTCATGGCCAACTCCATCAAAGAAAACGTGCCAGTGGTCATTATCACAGCAGATAAAGACCTTAACCAGATAAAGTATGAAATTGCCCAGACTCTAAGTGTAGAACCGGAAGTCGTGGACGGTTTTGAAGATGATGGACTGATCAGGTTTATTGACCTTTATTCAAAATCCATTCAGTCTCAGAGCCCATCTAAAAAAGCGGTTGTTATAGATAATATATCAAACCTCAGCCTGCTTTTGAAATCTGTGGAAACGATTGAACAGGAATTACTCAGAACATACCCATTTTACAGACTTGTATTCATTTCTCTTACAGCGTTCGTTCCACAGTTTGACGAGAAGGTTTTCATGAAATTCACACAGCAATTCACACAGAAAAGGAAGGCGAGCAGGTGCACAGCACTGTATATGCTTGAAGATGGGCTCTTTGATCAAAAGGTTTTTGAAACTATCAGCTACATAATGGATGGGACCATTCAATTCAGAATAGTTAATGCAAAACAGTATGTGAAAGTTGTAGGTTTATCTAACGCAAGAACAAGGGAATGGGTAGAAGTCTACAACAGGGGAGAAACTTTTGATCTTGGATCCTTCTCACTTGAACGTGTGAGATAAAACAAAATTTTAACATTTTAAAAGAATTATTGCTGATTTTAACCGCTCAGTCTGCCTGTCATTCATCACAAATCAGTCAAGGCTGAATTCATCACAGCGGTTGATGGGTATTGGATCCCTTTTCTTAAGTGTTCGCTGTCTTTACTTCATATGTCACATATTCATGAAGTTGGGAAATGAAATTAATAATATACGTCCATTATTTCAGATCACCATACGTTAAAATATTTCACATGCATCAATATCCATGGATAAATTTTTCAGTGATGCAATGGAAATTAGGGATCTTGCAAAGAAACACAATAAAATGTTTGAAGAAAGCATTCCCCTGATTGCCTCGGAAAATGTGATGAGTCCTCTGGCAATGGAGATGCTTCTCACAGACTTTGGTCACAGGTATGCAGAGGGTTTGCCTCATCAGAGATACTATCAGGGAAACTTCTTTGTAGATCAGCTGGAAGACAAGGTCATAGAACTGGGAAAGAAGTTATATAACGCACCACAGTTTGATCCCAGGCCAGTGTCTGGAACAAATGCCAACATGGGAGTTATTTTTGGCCTTACAAAACCTATGGAAAGGATTTGTGCTCCAGATCTGTCAGGTGGTGGCCATATAAGTGCCGCGAAATTTGGGGCTCTGGGCTTCAGAGGTTTAGACATTGTAAATTATCCTTATGATGAAGAGACCATGACCATAGACGTTGATGGGGCAAGAAAAACAATTCTGGAAACTAGACCAAATCTATGTCTATTTGGCCAGTCTGTATTCCTTTTCCCTGCACCTCTTAAGGAACTCAGAGATACCTTTCAGGAAGTTGGCTGCAAAGTGTGGTACGATGGCGCACACGTGGCTGGACTGATAGCAGGAAAAAAATTTCAGGATCCTCTTAGGGAAGGGGCCGATGTTATAACCGGCTCAACTCACAAAACCCTTCCAGGACCTCAGCATGGAATGGTAATTGGGAATACTGACGAAAAAACCTGGAAAAAGGTTCAGAAAGGAGTCTTTCCAGGAGTTCTCAGTAATCACCATCTAAATACAATGGCAGCTCTTGGCATAACCCTTGCAGAAATGCTGGATTATGGTGAGGCCTATGCTCAGAAGATCATAGATAATGCTAGAACTCTTGCAGAAGAGCTATATGCCCTTGGCATGGATGTCCTGGCAGAAAAAAGAGGGTTTACCTCGTCCCACACACTTGTGGCTGATGTTAGAAAATTTGGAGGTGGAAAGGAGGTTGCTGAAAAGCTTGAAAGGTGCAATATTATACTTAATAAGAATCTGATTCCAGTAGATAAAAATAGAAATTCACAGGATCCAAGTGGAATAAGAATTGGAACTCAGGAGATAACAAGAATAGGTTTCGAAAAGAATGATGTAAAGGCACTTGCAGAAATAATGATGAAAATTCTTAAGAATAACATCAGTGAAGAGAAGGCAAAGGAAGAAGTAATGAATTTAAAGTCTGAGTTTAAACAAGTCAAATTCTGTTACGGAACAACTAATCCTTATGAATATATAGAATTATTCAAATAATTTTATTTATCTACTATTACATAAACTAGCGAAGTGTTTCATAACTATTTTTAACCTATTCAAAATGCTGTTATGTGAAGATTGGTGTAATCGGGTTCCAGGGTGACGTGGAAGAGCATATCAATATCCTGAAAATATTAAGTGAAAATGGAAGAAATATAGAACCATTAAGGGTGAGGAATAAAGACCAGTTGAGAGAAGTTTCTGCCATAATAATACCAGGAGGGGAAAGTACAACCATTTATAAGCTGATAAAAGAGTATGGAATTTATGAAGATATAGTAGATAGTGTAAAACATGGTAAACCACTTATGGGTACCTGTGCCGGCATAATCCTTGCATCTTCAAAGACAAACGATACAAGAGTTGAGGGAATGGGCCTTCTTGATATTGAAATAGAAAGAAATGCATATGGAAGACAGGGAGAATCTTTTATTGATAATGTTGATATTAAAGATATAGGTAATTACATGGCTGTTTTTATAAGAGCCCCAGTTATTAAATCTGTTAACCATGGTGAAATAATGGCATACCAGGCCGGAAAACCAATAATGGTGAGAGATGGAAATGTGATTGGACTTACTTTTCATCCTGAATTAACAGATGATACAAGAGTTCATGAGTATTTTATAAGAATGATAGGGGGAGAGGGGGGTACTTCCAGTGGAACAAGTGAAGAAAAGGTGACTGTAAAATGAGAACAGTTCTATATGATGAACATGTAAAAATGAATGCAAATATTGTTGACTTTCATGGATGGGATATGCCATTATACTATGAATCAATAATAAAAGAACATATGTATGTTAGGGAGAGATGTGGAGTTTTTGATGTTTCCCATATGGGTGACATATTCCTAACAGGTAGTGGAGCTGAGGAAAGTCTAATGAAACTTTTTCCATCAGATATATCAAAGATGAAAGAAGGAGACTGTTTATACACTGCTTTCCTGAATAATGATGGAAATATGATTGATGATACAATAATTTACAAATTTAACAAAGAAAAATTTCTATGTGTACCAAATGCTGCAACAACTGATAAGATACTGGATCATATATTGAAAAATAAAACTAATAACTGTGAGGTAAAAAATTCTTCGAGTGAATTATCATGTATAGCAATCCAGGGAAAGGATTCAGTTAATATTATGAAAAATTTAGGCTTAAAATTTCCAGATTTTTTCAAATTTTATGAGGAAAAGGGAATGATAATTTCAGGCACAGGTTATACTGGAGAAATAGGATGTGAAATAATTATAAAAAATAATGAAGCAGTTAATCTGTGGGAAAAAATAGTGGATGATTTGAAAAAAATAGGATGTGGTCCTTGTGGTTTGGGTTCGAGAGATACTCTAAGAATGGAAAAAGGTATGCTTCTCTCAGGCCAGGACTTCAATTCAGATAAAAACCCATACGAAGCTTCTATTTCATTTATCGTAGATAATGATCATAATTATATTGGTAGAGAAAAACTCCTATCTAATCAGAAACCTGAAAGAATCTTTAGGGGAATTATTATGAATGAAAAAGGTTCATTTCCAAGACATGGTAATTTAATTTATGACGAATCTGGTAAAGAAATAGGTATAATCACAAGCGGAAGTATTTCTCCAATTCTTGGAAAGGGAATAGGACTTGGTTACATAAACAGAAATGAATCAAAAAGTGATACATCAATTCTCGTTGGTATAAGGGATAGAAAATTCAATGGTAAGGTATCAAGGCCCAGGATAGTTCCTTAAGCTCCATTGGAAACATACCCCCCTCCCCCTAATATAATTGATTCATAATTTCTTGTCTCTTTTTCTTCCAGAGTTCTATTTCATAATTATAATATCCCTGCTCGTCCCTATTCTGTCTGATCTGGTCAAGTCTTTCGTTTACGTATGCAAGTTCTCCCTGAAGCTTCATTCTCATCTGTTTATCTAAAACAGGCATGATCTGTCATTACAGATTATTTCAATAAGTTTCCTATTTTAATTAGATTTTTAACTTTATTATGTTAATACTTTTAGTTACATAAAAATTTTAGATCTTACTTTTACCAGAAGTAAAATTATTTATATTGTTAACAATATTGATAACATATTGTTATCTTATTAAAAATTGATTTGGTGATTAAAATGATATTAAAATTGCTATTAGAGTTAACATTAAAATTAAATATAAACACAACATCTAATTTGTAATGATAAAATCAATCAAAAAAAGAGACGGAAAGATTGAGGATTTCGATCAAACAAAAATATCACGGGCAATCTACAAGGCAATGCTTTCACTGAAGTTTGGAAATATGCGAGACGCAGAAATCTTAGCTGATAAAGTTGTAAAAGAATTGAGTGCAAGAAAAGAGATCCCAACAGTAGAAAATATACAGGATACTGTTGAATCAGTTCTTATGGAAACACAAATAGATGGAAGAAAATTCAATGAAGTTGCAAAGGCTTACATTCTATATAGGGAAAAGAGAAGATTCATCAGAGAAGAAAAGGAAAGACTAGGTGTAAAAGATGATCTTAAGTTAACGCTAAATGCTGTAAAGGTACTTGAGGCAAGATATTTACTAAAAGATGAGGAAGGAAAAATTATAGAAACTCCGGATCAGATGTTCAGGAGAGTTGCAAATCACGTTGGAGTTATTGACGCACTTTATGATTATGCTAATTTCCAGAAAAAAGGAACGGTAAGGGAAGATGGGAAGAAGATATCAAATCTTCTAAACACACAGATTGAAGTTTTGGAAAGGGGCTTCAATGAGCTTGTAAACGATGGGGTATTAAAAGGTACATTCGGACAGTTCATGGATTTCATATACACAAAGCCAACCATCGCAGAGGACACAATAGAAAAATTCCACAAAATGATGAAGAGTCTGGAATATGTTCCAAACTCACCAACCATGATGAATGCTGGTGCAAGACTGGGTCAGCTTTCAGCATGTTTCGTGCTCCCGGTTGGAGACAGTATAGAAGAAATTTTTGAAGCAGTGAAACAGACAGCAGAAATACATAAGTCTGGAGGAGGTACAGGGTTTTCGTTTTCAAGACTGAGAAATAAGGATGATATTGTTGGTTCCACAAAGGGAGTTGCATCAGGCCCTGTTTCTTTCATGAAAATTTTCGATACGACCACTGAAGTCATTAAACAGGGTGGAAAAAGAAGAGGAGCCAACATGGGAATCCTCAGATATGATCATCCAGATATAATGGAATTTATCACCAGCAAGGACTCTGAAAACACCATTCTTAAAAATTTCAACATTTCAGTTGGAATGGAGGATGAGTTCTTCGAAAAACTTGACAGTGATGGATATGTTGATCTCAAGAATCCAAAAACTGGAAAGGTTGTATCAAGAATAAAGGCAAGAACGATGTGGGATTCCATAATAACTCACGCATGGAAAACAGCAGATCCTGGGTTAATTTTCCTCGATGAAATCAACAGGGCAAACCCGGTAAAAAATATAGCAGATATAGAAGCAACAAACCCATGTGGTGAACAGCCTCTTATGCCATATGAATCATGCAATCTGGGTTCAATAAATCTGGCTAAGTTCGTTAAGGAGGACAACACAATTGACTGGGATAGACTCAGGGAAACAGTCCATATGTCAACAAGATTCCTTGATAACGTTGTGGATGCAAACAACTTCCCTGTCAGGCAGATTAAGGAAATGACAAGGAAAACAAGGAAGATTGGGCTTGGAATAATGGGCTTTGCAGATATGCTCATCATGCTGGGCGTTCCATATGACAGCGAGGAGGCATTGAAGATAGCTGAGAATGTAATGAGTTTCCTTGATTTGGAATCACACAAGGAATCTCAGAATCTTGCCATTGAAAGGGGAGTGTTCCCGGGATGGTATGGTTCTGAATATGAAAAAGAAGACATACTTATGAGAAACTCTACTACCACAACAATCGCACCAACAGGCACAATATCTATTATAGCTGGCTGTTCATCATCAATAGAACCACTTTTTGCCATAGCATTTATGAGGCATGTATTGAATGGTCAGGAGTTAATAGAAGTAAATCCTTTGTTTGAGGAGATAATGAAAAAGAGAAATCTATACTCTGAGAAATTGATGCAGGACGTTGCAACAACTGGAAATCTTTCAAAGATAGACCTTCCAGAAGATCTTAAGAGGCTTTTCAAAACTGCCCATGAAATTGATCCAGAATGGCATGTACTTATGCAGGCAACATTCCAGAAATATTGTGATTCAGGTGTATCAAAGACCATAAATTTGCCTAACGATGCAACACCAGAAGATATTGGTAAGGCTTACAGGCTGGCCAAGGACCTACACTGCAAGGGAATAACTGTGTACAGAGACAGAAGCAAAACAGAACAGGTTCTCTATTCTGGAACATCAGGCAAGAAGGAAGAAGCATCAAAAGAAGAGAAGAAGGAAAAAATCGCCATTATAGAAAAGATGACTTCTGAAGGAAAGGAAAGAAAGAAAATGGATACGAAATACCTCAGACTCGAGGCCACGTTCGATCCAGCATGTCCTGATGGAAAGTGCGATAAGTAGTGGGCTTTCAGGAGATTAAGGAGGAGGTAATATCTAGAAAACTCCTCAATTATTCAGAGGAAATATATTCATCAAAACCATTAATCAATGAGATGCTTATAGGCCTGTCAAGAAAGAATCTATTTCTCACCGCTGTTAGAGATTACAGTAACAATTTTAATGTCAGAGAATTTGCAATTTTCCTTGAATCGCTTCTGGAGGGAAAGGGAAACGAAGATCAAAAGAAGTTTTATTACGAAGAAAATTTTGATGAGATAATAAAGTTATCAATAGAATGGATAAAAACGAACACAAATGAAAACAGTCTTTGAAAAATCATAATCGATGTAAAAAGAAAATCTTATTAGCGCAAAACTCATTTATCTGTATTGGCAATAGAATCATTCCTAAACAGTAATGTCACAGTGGTGTATGATGGCAACATGACCCGCCTAGTATGCACTCTTCTTACATATGATGACATGGGCGTAATGGTAGCATATAGAAATCACAAGTTATTCATCCCGTGGAGATTCATTGAGGAAATTAGGGACGTAACAGAGCAGGACAGAATTGAAGACTCAAACAAATTGAAAGAAGAAACAAAGAAAAAGACAAATCCAGTAATTATTTTTTCAATAACAACATTGTTTATTGGTGGATTGGTTACATATCTCGCATATACTTTCCTGAGCCAGATACCGCAGTATGGGTTTCAGAGGGGAATTACAGCGGCAATTGCATCGCCAATTATAGTGGTTGGAATACTGGGTACATTCCTGGCAATTTTTGCAGGAAAGGGAAAAATAGCAACAGTCTTATCAATGGTGTCTGTAATCGCCGTAGTAGTAATACTGATATTTTTTGGTTCGTGAAAATATGAATATTTTATTAAGAAGTTTCAGGATTTTTAAGATTTTTCAACCCGTAAGTTGAAAATGCATAAACTATCATGAAGAAAATAATGAAGAAAGGCAGTATTAATATCTCTTCTATGGGTTTCACAGTTTCTATGTACCAGAATGCTGAAAATGAAAAAAGGAGTGATGAAACAACCACCTTCATTATTGCCTGCTTGATCTTCCTTATCTGTGACCTTAGTATTATGGAGAAAACTATTACAATCCCAATTCCAAGAAATATTCCGTAGGCAGTGGAAGAATAACTTTCTGGATAGAGTCCAACAAGAACAATAGCAGCCTCAAAAGCTTCTATAACACCAGCTGTGTATGCTGTAAGGGAAACTCCAGAATCTGATGGCTCTTCTTTATGGGACTTTGGAAAGCTTTTCAGATACTGGAATTTCATGGATCTTTTGGCACTCTTTGCCAGTCTTTGTGCGAAATACAGTAATAAGGTTGCAGAAACCAGTCTTACATAAATTAGAGGAAGTAGTGAAATTGCACTCCCTATAAAGGCCGTTGGAATGAGAACGGTGATTACACCAAGAGTTGCAGCAAGCAATGGAATATTGCTTTTAGCATCAACAGCTAGGGACATTGAAATTGCAGACGCTTCTGACATCTCCAGTACTATTATACCTGTTGCCGCAAGAAATATGGCAGGATCAAAGTATGACACGTTGCAGCATTGCATTCAAATTATAAAGTTTTTATGTTACTACACCATAACAACCTAATGTGTTCTGATTGTTTCGAGGAGCAGTGTAAATGTGAATACTGCGTGGAATACAGGCATCAGCAGGCATGTCCCGTATGCGGCCACCTTGTATTTCTTGACTGCTGCCAGGGATTTTAGGGAAAGAAATGGAACAGTGAGTTAGTATTATTGAAGTAATACACATGGAGATTTAACTGGGAAGTAAAAATCAGTGATAAAAGAGAAAAATTATATTTCTAATCTTAAATCATCCATGGTTGGTTGACCTACAGACATTCATATTAAGGGTAAAGAAGGCATTAAAGCACAATATAGGTAAAACCATAATTATTGCGGCATTTGTGCTATTATACAGTGTATTCTCTGAATATTACATAGAGAACCCTATTGCAAACTCTGGCATTCACTCCCTTTTTCAGTCCCTTTGGTGGACTATGCAAACAGTTACTACAGTTGGATATGGAGACGTTACAATTGTTGGATTTATGGGAAAATTAAATGCCATATTCATAATGATTATTGGTGTAGGAAGTTTCAGTTTATTACTTGTATCCATAGGCGCTGAGCTTGTGGATGCTAAGCTTCTCAAGAGATTTGGAGAGGTGCGAACAAAAATGAAGGATCATGTAATTATATGTAATTATTCAGAAAAGCAGGCAGACATAATTGAAGTTATAATGAGGGACAAAAATCCGTTTATAGTTCTGGGACAGGACCCACCTGAAAAGGAAAAAGAAAATATGGAATTTGTGAAGGGAAACCCTCTGGACTATAAGGATCTGAAGAGGGCTGGTATAGAAAATAGTCATACAGCAATAATATTCCCAAACGAGAAATATGGTTCAGAGAATTCACTGGCTGTAGATGCAGAATCAATTCTTATAGTGATGACAGTTAAAAAATTAAATCCTGAAATTAACACAATTGTGGAACTGATCAATAAATCAAGTAGAGAGCATGCCAGAGAATCAGGTGCGGACGAAATTATTGTTAGAGGGGAAATGAGTTCATCAGCGATTATTAAATTGATAAATAATCCAGGATCGTGGAAGTTCATTTCTGAGATATTTTCTAAGTCTGAAAGTATGGACTTTATGGAAATCAGGGAAGATGATTATAAGGGAAAAAGCTACAGGGAACTATATAAAATGGTAGAAAATGAATGGAGAAAAATAATCGCCATTAGGAAGGGTGATGAATACCTGTTGAGGCCTGAGGAGGACTCTGTATATCAGGGAGAATCACTCATTATTCTGGAGAAATCAAAGAAAACAATCAAAAATTAAATAAGGTTTGCAACATTGCAGTAAAACAGGAGCAGAGGTTGTCGAGATTGGTCAAAGGCGCCAGATTGAGGGTCTGGTTTCGTAGGGATACGAGGGTTCAAATCCCTCCCTCTGCACTATGATTAAAGTATAGGTTATGGAGTTGAGTTCATATCTGATCCTGTTGGATTTTAAATATTCAAAGGAATATAACTATTTTTTGCACCTGTTACATATTAGAGACATCATTCTCTGGTATAGTGATACCATTATAGAATCACTCCCTTAATTGTAACGTAATACAAAAGTAAAAGGAAGCACATCTTAGTAATAAACTGGAAAACGATATAGCTCCCTAAACCTAATAACCTTTTATTATCATAACGAAATCGTAAACACAAAAACTTTTAATCTAATTCGAATTAAGTACTTGAGTGGGGTTTATAAATCGTCAATATATATATATAATGAATCATTAATATCAATATGGACTCAAAAATAAAAATTATTGTATCTGTTTTGCTTTCATTTGCAATGATATTCGGTGGGCTTATGACATTAATGCAATATCCTGAAGATCACAACCCTTCAATAGGAAAAGAAGGGGAAAAACCAATTGGGAACCAGATGGTCATATCATATGTGGAATCCATCAGGGATAACAATCTCAGTGACAGATTGTCCTTCGGGTTCTATCAATGGCTTAACAAAAATGGATTAACCATACAAAAGGTCTTAGATCATCCATCTAATATATTATTGCAGGACTTTTTGACTTTCCTTGGTGAAAACCCCTATTACAAATCCATATTTGAAAAAATAACACTGAAAGAGGAAAAGGCTTTTCAAAAGAAAAATCAAATAGAAATGAAAATCTTTTTATCCAAATTAGAAAACAATTCTCTAAGAGAACCTAAATTTCAACGGACAACCCTAATAGAAAGCAATAGATCATTAACCGTATACAATCTCAATGCTAATAACGAAACCGCATATGCTTTTAAGATAAGCTCCAATGATCTTCCAAAAGCCATTTGTACAGATTACGGAGAATGGTTAATGGTAAGTGTAAATTATTTTAAGTATTCTCTCATATTCACAACTATTACTTACGGTGAGCACGATATATTAAATGCTGTTTACCTGGGAAACAGTGCACAAAAATATTTTAACCAAGCCATTTCCGGGACTTCTAATTATGACATTTTAGCTTCAGTAATTCTTGGTGTATTATCAGTTGGATTTGCGTTTGCCCCTATAACGGGTGGAACTTCTATTCTGGTCTCGGTTATTGTTGCCTCAGTATTAGTCGGGGTTGGAGTAGCAGAATCAATTGAATCTGCTTATGTTAGTTCCAAACTTCTGGAGCTTTACGAGTCAACTTACGCAAATGAAAATACAGGAAAAAAGTATATGTGGTTGTATGATTCAATAAATTATTATTATCCCTTACAGTCCTTTGGTTTTGGTTCACTAGATTCATCTATAGGGGAATACGGTTACCTTAGCAATGGAAATACGGTTACTATATTCCCAAATGTACCTATGGTAGCAGGAGGGGGGGCTGAAGGAGTGTACTATATCTCAGAAATTAGTGGGTCTATACACAGCATAGCCAATACGGTTGGATGGAACAATTGGGCATATCAGGGGTGTTACAATAATTGATATCTGTTTTATATGAAGGTAAAATTATAGCTTTTTCTGTGGTTACAATTGAAATCTTAGTGGGAGTTTTCTCAGTTTTATACTATTTTATCATATATGGGCATCCAAAAAAAGGAAATAAAAAATGGGAATCACAAAAGGCTTATACAACTTTTTATGCATCCATGGTTTATATTTTTGGTGGATTGGTTATAATTGCATTATTTGCTTTTACAAAATTTTTATATGACAAGAATATAGATATCATTGAAACATTGACTATTGAGATATTTTCTTGTTTAAGTTTGCCGGTAATTGGAATCTCAATTGGAAATTATTTCAGAGCTAAAAAATTCGGTCTCACTTTTAAACACATAATTTTAAATATACCTAAAAAATAGTATCAACCCTACTTAAAACATATAATGATATTATTTTTAAACACTCAATTATATTAATGAATCATCAAAACGTATTGGACGTTAATATTCAATAGCCGATAATGGGTAAATTTGAATAGAAGATTACACTGAATTTATTCAGTAATACAGGCATCGTCATGATTTGCCTATCAGAATACTTTTTCTTTCTTTTATCAGGCCAAGCAATACTATTTACCATAAGCATATTTGTTGTGGTGTTCTGTGGCAGAACATTCCAAAATTATTATCAGTCATATAATGTTTGATACCTCCATACATTTTATGAAAGTGAGACTGTTTATTCGATTTAATATAAATGTTGATTTAATTCTTAAAAATAAACTATTTATCTAGTTTTTTCTTTAGATCATTAATTTCGTTTTGAATATTCTTGTCCTTGGGATTTCGTCTTGCCCTTTCCTCCAGTTCATCTATCTTTGATTCTATACTCTTTTTCTTTCTTGTTAGATCTCTTTTGCTAAGCCCCATACGTACTAATTTAATCAGGTAAAATAAATATTTGCATTTAGAAGAATACTCAAATTTAATAAACACTATTAAAATGACTGTGGGCAAGCAATAAAGTTTTACACATTAAATTCATAGTGGAACATGGAAGTTCTAAACTATTGGATAAAACTGGAATATGATCACAAGAACAAAACATATAGCGGAAAGGAAAAGATACAGCTAGAAGGAAAAGAAGACAGGCTAATTCTAAACACGCTGGAACAGAAAATAAATAAGATTACACTTGATGGAAAAAATGTTGAACTTCTGGAAGGCAGGAGGGACGATGAAAAAATTATAGAAGCTAAATTAAACGGAAATTCAATTCTTGAAATTGAGTTCACCTCAAAACTCAACGAAGCCTTAACAGGACTTTATCTGGCAAGAGCATCTGACGGCTCTGAGATGGCAACAACACAGTTTGAATCCATAGGTGCTAGAAGGGCCTTTCCATGCTTTGACAATCCATCCATGAAGGCAACCTTCGATTTAGAAATAACAACAGCCTCAGATCTTGATGTTATTTCCAATATGCCTGAAAAAGAGGTTGTAAAATCGGGTAGTGTGAAAACAGTCAAATTTCAGAGGACTCCAAGGATGTCCACCTATCTTGTTTACATTGGAATAGGAAAGTTTGAAACGAAAGAAAGCAGTTTTGAAAATGTAAAGCTATACCTTTCAGGACTAAAAGGAAACCTTGATACTACAGATTTTCCACTCGTGATGGCAGCACAGTCTCTTGAATTTTTTAACGATTATTTCGGGATAAAATATCCATTGCCAAAAATGCATCTCATATCTGTACCGGAATTCGCAGCAGGTGCAATGGAAAACTGGGGTGCAATAACATTTAGAGAAGTTGCAATTCTAGTAAACAAGAGCACAGGAGGAGCAACCAAAAAGAGGGTTGCGGCCGTTATTGCCCATGAGATAGCTCACCAGTGGTTCGGAAATCTCGTAACAATGAAATGGTGGAATGATCTTTGGCTAAACGAGAGTTTTGCAACATTCATGATGTATAAAGTCGTGGAAAATTACTATCCTGAATGGAAGGTCACTGGTGATATGTTATTATCAAGAGGGAGAGGTGCTTTCACGGACGACTCGCTTGAAAGTACCCATCCAATAGAGGCTAATGTAAAAGAACCAGAGGAAATTGAACAGATATTTGATCAAATAAGCTATGGAAAGGGTGGAATGATCCTTAGAATGATCGAATCCTATGCAGGTAAGGAGAGCTTCCAGGCTGGATTACACAATTATCTTGAGAAATTTTCATATTCAAACGCAGAGGGCCAGGATCTATGGAAGAGCATAGCAAAAGCATCAGGCAAACCGGTTGATAGAATAATGGAATCATGGGTAAAAAGAGAAGGATATCCCATCCTGAAGCTTACCTACGATTCAAATAAGATAAAGATAACCCAATCAAGGTTCTATCTTGATGGCAGGGAAGGCAGGGATATATGGCCTGTTCCACTAACCGTTTTGAGAGAAAACGGTGATGAAAGCATCCTGATGGAAACAAGGGAAACCACAATTTCTGGAGAGAATTTTGTCAAACTAAACGTTGGAGAAACTGGGTTCTACAGGGTTCTTTATCCCGAACAATTCTATGCTGGAATCCACAGTAAATCGGAAAAGCTGGACTACAAGGATTTCATAGGAATATTGTCAGATCTTTACGCTTTTGTTGTGTCTGGAAAGATAAATCTGAAGGTATACCTTGATGTGGTAAGGGAATTTTCCAGTTCTTCAGAACTTAACATTGTGACTCAGATATCAAACGACCTCTCAGAATTGAGAAACATACTCACATCTAACAATGCTCTTGATGAAGTATATTTAAACTTCCACAGGGAGCAGGTAAAGAGACTAGAAGAAAAGAAATCAAAAGATGTAAACGATTCTATTCTCTATGGAACAGTACTAAGAAGGCTTGTTGACATTGATTGGGAAAAGGCAAAGGAAATGGCTGCAAAATTCCAAAATATGGAGAATGAAATACCAGATATAAGGGATTCCATTGCAGTTGCATATGCAAAGGAAACAAAGAACCTGCAGGAAATACAAAAGAAAATGTTCTCGCTCAAGAGTGATGAGGATAAGGTAAAATTGATAGTTGCAGCAGGACACATACCAGGGGAGAATGCATTCAATTCAATGTATGGTCTCATAGAAGAGGGTAAGATAAAGAAACAGGATGTGTCTTCATACTTTACCTCATTTGGGGCATACAGAGAGAACAGGGATCTTGCAGTAAAAGAATTCAGCAAAATGGTCTCAAAGCTACAGGATATCTTCAGCGGATCTGGAACAGCATCAAATCTGGTATTTGCCCTTGTACCTCTCGTGGGCCTTAACAGGGTAAAGGAGATGGAGAATCTTCTTAACAGCATAAGAAACTCAAAGATAGAAAGGGGAATAATGAAAGGGATGGAAAGACTGAAAATAAATCAGAAGCTTCTTGACAGAATGCAGTCCGCATAAAATAATTTCATTATTTTCATTTCAATAGTGCAAAATGAATGGGGAGAATTATAAAGAACATAAACATGAAGTTAAGGGTGTGAACTTTGAGTGGAGAATTAACGAGAAGCCAGAAGAATTTTTTGAATAAACTTATGGAGGAATCCTCAGAAAGACTGGAAGCTTCAGAAAAATTTATAAAAAATCTTGGGAAGGGAGAGATATCTGAACTGAGTGTACAGGAAGCATCTAGACTCATAGATGAACTGCAGAAGATAAAGGGCGAGGCTGCTAGTTCAACTGGAAGTACCGGTCCCACGAAAAAGCAGAAGTCCTTCATTTCAAACTTACAGGATAGTGAGGAGAGAATTGCATATACAAGAAAGTATCTCGAGAAGGCAGGAAAGAAAAGTGTGGATGAGTTGAACGTGAAAGAAGCATCTCTACTAATAGATGGGCTAATGGAAAAGAAAGGAGACCCCCAGAGAACCAGGGCACAGACAGATTTCCAGGCGACACCAAAGCAGATAAACTACATTAAGAGCCTTCAGAAATCAGAGAAAGATCAGAAAATAGTAACAGAGTACCTGAAATCAATAGGAAAGAAGTCTCTGGACGAGATAACGAGAACAGAAGCAAGCACAATCATTGAGAAACTAAAGATTTAGAGCAATATTAATACGCATTCTAAAAGTTTATCACAATTCCATAAATTTTTTACTTATTCACAGATATGATTTTATTTCCATATAACATCAGGGAACATGAAAGGAGTAAACAACGCAACAGATCTGATAATCGAAAACAATCCAATGTATTCACTCATGATTAAGAGTGGCATTGTGAATTACACCAGCCTCGCAAGAAAAATAAAGAAGCAGGTGGAGTCTATGACTGGGAAAGAGGTAAAACTCAACACACTTGTAAAATACATTACATCCATAACACCAGGCGAGAAGGAGGATTATCAGATTAATTATCTAAAAAAATCAAATCTTGACGTGGAATTCAAATTTGCGGAAAAAGAGGGAAAGGAATTTGATCCAGATAGGGAGGACGTATTCCTCGTATATAAAACTCAGGAAGGTTACAAGTTTCTGGTCAGAAACGATCCCGAGGGAAATCTTGCGTGTATAAGAATAACCCTGCCTCCGGAAGCAAAGAAAGCACCCGGGATAACTCTTTTTGTGGTAGAATTTCTTAGCATGCAACAGATTTTAATTGAAAAGATATACAGGTTTGATCTTGAAATCATTCTTGTATGTTCCGTGGAAGTAGCAAGCAAGGTTATATCAAGTTTGAGTGATCTTATTTTCAAATCATATCTTTGATTTTTATTCGGTAGATACACCATTAACAGATGAATTTCAACTTTATTTTCGGCTTTATTCTCAGAATGTTGCTATGTATCTGGTAAAATCTATCGGTTTCTTACTTAACAGTATTTATGAATAATTTGAAAGGTAAAATTACTCACACTAATTTTTTAGAATTTAAAAACTTAATACAAAGTAATTATGCGAAGAAGTGCAGATTTCAAATTTCCAGAGCAAACAGAAAATCCTGAAATCAGTTGAAATAGTTCCAAAAAGGAACGAAAACATAGATGATCTGCTGGCAGCAAGAGAAATCTTTTCAGACATTGCTGACATGGTTACCGCTCCAGAAAACCAGATGGGAAGGCCCGGAATCGATCCACTTATGGCTCTTTATATAATGACGCATGGTACAAATGTGATCGCCATGCCTCATGTTACTCCAAGAGACAAAAATACTCTCTATATTTCATCCCAGATTCTAACATCAGAGAAACTCGGCATCAACCATTTCTTTGTGATAGGAGGTGACCCAATATCAGGTAATTTTGGGAGAGAAGTAAGAGAAATGGATACAAACGAAACAATAAGGCATATCAGAAAATTTTCCAGGGAGCAGGAGAGGGATAAGGAAGCAATAATAGGAGCAGCACTAAATCCATACAGAAATTCAGAGGAAGAAATAGTAAGATCCAAGATTGAGTCTGGGGCCACACTATTCATAAGCCAGATGTGTTACAACAGTGAGCCTTTCAAAAAGAAATGGATAAGACAGAGAAAATTCAAGCTATTTCTGGGTTTTATGCCGATCCTGAAGAAAAGCAACATAGAATCCCTATCAAAAATGGGTGTGTTACTTCCAGAAGGCTTAAAGTCAATAATTGCTAACTCTGAAAATCTGAGAGACACATCTCTGAAACTAATAGACAATCTTGTGAGCGATATGAAAGGATATATTGATGGAGTTCATATTATGCCTATTGGAAATAATGAAATTGCAAAAGAAATAATGGAGGTTTTATAAATGAATGTTAAAACACTGGTATATGGAATTTACCCAAGAAGTGACAGGCTAAGGCTCGATTATGGAAGACATGAAAGAGGATCACTTTCTACTGAAAAGTTGAAAGACATAATCAAGGAGGAAAAGGATATATTTTATAGATTGACAGATGAAATCAATCTTGTAACAGATCCACTTTTCAACTGGCATGATATTTTCAGACCAGTAGCTCTATCTGTAAATGGAATAAAGTTAGGTCCACTTAGAAGGTATGGCGAGACCAATACATTTTACAGGGAACCTTTAATTGAGGGAAAAGGAGAACTTAAGATTGACATTTTCACAGATCAGGAATTTGAAGAGAATCCTCCTTTCCCAATTTTTTATGGAGGTAATAGAAAAATTTTACCAATTTTTCCGTCACCTGTAGCCATGTACCGAATGTCATCAAACGAAAGCAAATATTCTATTCAGGATTTTTCAGAAAACCTGCTTGAAATATATGGCAAAATAGCCGATAGGATGGGTTCAAGGAAAATTCTAATATTTGCCCCGCAAATTGATAAAGACGATGTTTCATCCATGAAAAAAATATGCTCAACTCATGAAATAATCCTTTTGTCACCAGAAGTGATAAAATCTGAGTATTTTGATGGGATCAGCTTCAAATTTGATTCTATTGTTGTCAGCAGGAAAGAGAATTTGAACGTGGCTGGGGATCACTCCAGAATACCAGGTTTAGGGGTTCTTGATGCACATAATACAAAAATAGAAAATGGGGGAGATATAGAAAAAATGCTGGAGGAAGTCCAGAAGGAATTCAACTTTAAAGATCTGATATTAACGCATAATGATTACATGGATTTCCTTCCAAGAACAATAGCAGATAGGAAGGTAAAGATACTTCAGGAGGTTAATTAGATGTCAGAGAAACTTATAACACAGGAAATAGGAAGCTTCAGGAAACCAGAATACCTGAGCAGGAAATTTCACAGTATAGAAGAAACCGATGAATACAGCATACTCTGTCAGAAAGCAACAGATGAAACACTTGAAACATTCAAGAAAGCTGGTCTTCACAATGTAGGAGTCGGTGGAGAAATGTACAGATGGGAAATGTATGAACATTTTGCTAAAAGGGTTTCAAACATTGAATTTTACGGTCTGGTCAGATCATTTGATAACAGGTATTACAAGAAGGGAAGTGTGATGGGGATTCCAGAGAGGAAAAAACCATTTCATCTGGAAGAGTTGGAATATTTACTCAGGACCACAGTGAAACCACTGAAGGTTCCAATCACAGGTGCTTATACGATGATGGACTGGTCATTCAATGAGCATTATAAAGGCAGGAGGGAACTGGCCATGAGATTTGCAGAACTCATTCACGAGGAAATAGAAACACTTCAAAAAGCATGGAACAAATCAGGCAGGAAGGAAAAGCTGGAAATACAGATAGATGAACCTGCAACAACAACTCATCCCGCAGAAATGGATATTGTGGTTGATTCAATGAATGCATCAATTGAAAAATTCAGGAATATTGAATTCACGATCCATGTGTGCTACAGCAAAGATTACAGAATCCTTTATGACAGAATTCCTGAAATGGGATTTCACGGATATAATCTGGAATATGCTAACAGAGACTCACTTTCAGTCAACAAAAAGATCAGAGAGGGTTATGAAGACCTGAGATATTTCAGGGAAATTAATGACACACTTCAGGAAAAGAGATTTATAGGCCTTGGAGTAACAGACGTGCACATTGACACCATTGAATCCCCTGAATTGATTGAGAACAGGATTAATTATGCACTAGATATCCTTCAGGATCCGAAACTCGTGAGGATAAATCCAGATTGCGGATTGAGGACAAGATCAAGGGAAGTAGGATTTGAAAAACTTCTAAATATGGTTGAGGCAACCAAAAAAGTTGAGGAAAAAATGTGATGACCCTTCAACTCTTTATGTGAGCTATGAAAAATTTATAATCATAACAACCATAGGAAATCATGAAAGAGCAAAATCCAATTGAGAAACTATCCTTTGCTGAACTAAAGTCAATTGCCAAAAAATCTGGGCTCAAAACAATTCCTAGAACCTATAAGAAGGCGGATCTCATAAAATATATTACAGAAAATTCGACAGAAGAGAAAAGGAAAGCATGGATAAAAGAGCTTAATGAAAAGGAAGTGAAGGTAGAAGAGAGAGACAATGCAGTTCCAAAAAAGGATGAAAAGAATGAATCTTTCTCAAGGAAGGAGTACATAGTGGATCTGCAGAAGGAGAAGATACACAGAATCGTGGTTGAAGCAGCCTGTGAACATTTTAAGGAGCCCCTGCCGAAGGGTACAGGTGTTAATTTTTATGATGGGATGAGCGACGAACTCCTGAAGCACCTTCATGACGTATTTGTTAAGAAATATGACGATCCCGAAGGAAAGAATTTTGAGCTAAGGAGTGCGAACTGGCTGGTATACAGGATCAAGGAGGTTGGAGCAATAAGAACCAGACACACATTGCCAAACACCCAGGAACTAAGGTTGATAGGGTTTGACGTTGAGGGATTGCCTTACTTTATAGGGGAATTTTCAAACACCGGAATGACAGATCAAAATTTCAGGAGGGGAATTGAAAATGCCAGGAAGGTTCTGGAAAATTATGGACCAAAACTATTGAAGAAATATAAAAGCGCATGGATGAGGGTCTATTATTTTGTTCCAGAGGAGCATTCTGATAACTTCCTTAAGATTATCACCAGTGATAAATCCATAGCAGGAGATGGAACAATAAGAGTAAAAAGAGGTTTTCTTAAACAGGATTATTTCATAAAGATTTCAGCATTTAAGGTCAATGGGAATAAATACACTGAAATACACGCTGATAAATCATAAATCAGATCCATTAATTATCCTCAGATGTATTCTTCTTGTTATTTCAATCATGGGACGAATTAATAATTCTGCACTACCTGCTATGAAAAGATACACACCGATCACCTCATTGGCCGAGGGAAATATGGTCCTTGGAAGAAATTCAAAACTTCCAAGAAGGAATTCGATTCCAATTAGAATATCGTTTCCTATGGAAAGATAAGAATAAATGTGGGAAATCCTTGTAGATATTTTCTCAAGCTTTTGGAATTTCTTCATTCTATAACCGAATTCACTTTCAGTTACTATCGATCTGAACCTCAGTATCAGTTCATACAGCCCTCCAGAAACCAGTAAATCATATGACCCATTAATCAGGGCAGTCCTTCTCGCGTCGCTTATACCTGAAACATATGAATAACCACCATTACCATAGAGACCACGCTTAATCATGAATGCAAGTTCTATGAACCACCTCTTAGTCTCATATTTCTTAAAATTAAAATTCTCTTTGCTGTTTCTTAAGAGCTCGTCAATAAAAATTTGAGTCCTTCTATCATTTAAGAAGCGAGGAGATAGAATTATTGGAATAAGTGCCCTATTCAGATCATCCCAGTTAGAATCGCCAGAATACAAATTCGAGGACAAAATTAGATCAACAAGGGATGGTTCAAGCCTAAAGGCCATTGAAATATCAATAGCAGGATGGAGGTTTGCAATCTTTGAAAGAAGCACTTTAAGATCTTCATCTTTTATTTCAACGTCTGAAGATGGAAAGTAAATAAACGAATCATTTTCACTAAAATCCTCCAATTTATTATGCTTCTTTAGATCAGATATCACATCCGCTGAATTCTCATCACTTACAAATTCATAGGCCATTATAAACTGTCTCCAGGATATTCCCGAATTATAATCTCCCTCGTGTAGAAGCTGCGCCATATACAAAAACATAGAGTTGCGGTCATTCATGATTTTAAATTTTGCCACATTATTTTAAACTATCCAAATAGTCTCTTCAATTCTATTAGAAACCCCTTAAATTTTATTAATAAATTTGAAATTGAAGAAAATGAAAAAAGGGTTCCTGGTAATCGGAATTCTAATAATGTCAATGAATTCCTTATACCAGTATTCCTGGAATGTTTTTGAACCACTACTAAAAACAGGACTTGGAGTCACTCTTATACAGGTACAGGTTGGATTTTCTCTTTTCGCAATATTTTCTACAGGATTTCAGGGAGTTGGTGGTTATTTTGCGGATAAGAACGGCCCGAGAAACATCGGCATAATTTCATCAATTCTATCGGCTGCTGGTTTCCTTGGAACTTCAGTAAGCGGCAATCTAACAATGTTTTATATATTCTGGTCTCTTGGAAGCATAGGTGAGGGCATTCTATATGGTATTGCAACGAACCTTGCGGTAAAATGGTTTAAGGAAAACCGGGGTCTTGCTGTTGGTTTTGTCTCATTTGGATTTGGGCTTGGGGCAGCTGTGGCCAATATATTCCTCCTGAAAGCAACCAGTTTCAGGGAGCCCATGCTCATAATTGGTCTTACGGAACTTATCCTATTTCCCATACTTCTCAGTAAGGTAAGGTACCCAGAAAAACAGGTAACAGGGGATAGGCCATCAAGAAACCTAAGAAACAGGAGATTCTGGATTTTATATGTCTCATTTGTACTTGGGGCTGTGCCACTTATAGTAATATCCTCTTCCCTTGGAATTCTGGGTAAGAGGATACCTATTTTAGAATTTACAATTCTTGTGTCTCTATTTCCCCTACTCAGTGGAATTAGCAGGCCAATTCTTGGCTTCTTTTCAGATCGAATTGGAAGGATCAGGATGGTTTCAATAATCGACATTTTCCTAATAATAGGGTCATTGCTTCTTCTCAATGGCTATCTGCTTGAATCTATAGTACTTATTGGATTCTTTGGAGGGTCAATGATTTCCCAGTATATGTCCTTGATAGGGGATATTTTCGGAACAAAGTTCTCAACCTCAAATAATGGAGTATTCTACACAGGAAAGGCAATTTCTGGATTTATAGGAAGTGCGTTTTTCTCTGCACTATTTATAGTTAATGAGACCGAATCACTTCAGTTTATACTGATATGTGTAGTGGTTGCTCTTGGCTTTCTGCTACTTTCTACCTATGAAAAAGGAAGACCAGGGAAAGGAACCATTGATCAAGAAATGGATTTAAAGTAGGATCTTGAAGGGTGATTTCTGGGAGATCTAATGAAAAAGAATCTTATCCAGACCTCTGGTCAATCCTTTCATATGTATAACATATCTTGCTGCCATTAAGGTACCCTCAACATAGGTTTCTGGCTTGGTCCCGGCGTCAAATTTTATGGTTAACCTCTCATCATCACCTCCAAATATCACATCTGTACCGATGACGAATCCTGGCAGTCTTACAGAGTGTACTCTGGTGCCCCCAATATCTATCCCTCTGCTTTCTTTGAATCCAGTCGTCTGTTCTTCTGAAATTATATCTTCTGGCTTTCCAATTGAAGACAATCTGTTTGCAATCTCCAGTGCCGTCCCACTGGGTGAGTCTATCTTATTCCACGATGCATAATCTATGACCTCCCATCCCTGCATATATCTGGATGCAATCGATGAAAAATGTAAAAGCAATGCAGCCGAAATGGCAAAATTTCCTGCTGCAAAGACGCCAACATTTTTTTCTGTTGCAATCTGTTCAATTTCTCTGTAATCTTCATCGGTTAGCCCAGAAGTGCCAACAACAACACTTACGCCGTGATCAATGGCGTAGAGCACATGTTTCTTAACAACACCAGGAGATGTATAGTCAATTAGAACATCCGTTTCTCTTTTAAGAGCCATTTCTATAGAAGACTCGAATTTTAATTCTGTGTTACTCTCAGGAAAAACACTTTTCAAATCCATACCAGACGCTTTCCTTGCAACCGCTCCTGAAAGATTGATGTCACTGGATTCAAGAATCCTTTTGGTAAGTGCCTTTCCAACCCATCCAGTTGCTCCCGCTATGCACACATTAATTTTTTCCATGATGATTGATCTAACGGTACTATGTATATATGTCCATTTACCCCATTTAGAATGTAATTAATCTCAAAAAACAATAAATGATAAATTTCACATTGGCACTGAATAATATTTTTGAGTGTGCAATAGACCTTAAAAAAAATAGATATTAAAATAGATTAGGGATTATTTTTACTGTAAGTCTGGAAATATTTATTTGTTTGTTTCTTTTTTGAACGTTTCTATGGCGGTCCTGATCTCATCAACAGATACGGAACTCTCCAAAGTACTGATGTCTCCAGGAAGTTGACCCAGAAATACTGCCTTAACTACCCTTCTCATGATCTTTCCACTTCTAGTTTTAGGAAGAGTGTTTACTATGTGTATTTCATCAGGAACATATATTGGACCAAGTTCCTCCCTGATCCTCTTCCTAAGTGTTGATATCATTTCTGGGGTTCCCTTAAACTCATCCTTAATGACCACAAAGGTTACTATGCTTTCACCCTTCGTTTCATCGGGCTTTCCAAATGCCGCAGCTTCAGCCACTTCCCTCGAGGAAATAAGTGCATCCTCTATTTCTATGGTACCAAGTCTATGGCCTGAAACCTTGAGAACTTCATCTGCTCTTCCAAGCAGCCAGTAATATCCTTCATTATCTTTAACAGCATAATCGCCACAGTAATACTTCCCGTTGAACTTCTCAAAATAAACACTCTTGAACCTATCTGGATCATTATTCAGGGTTAGAAACATTCCCGGCCATGGCTTTCTGTAGGCTATGAATCCTTTTTCTCCGCTTTTTACTTCCTTTCCATTTTCGTCCAGAATTACCGGATCAATACCGGGCATTGGAAAAGATGCAGATCCAGGTTTTAGAGGTGGCAATCCTATTCCCAGGGCAGGCGCAATTACAAAGCCTCCTGTTTCGGTCTGCCAGTAGGTGTCAATAATTGGGCACTTTGAATTACCTATGTTTTCATAGTACCATTTCCATGCAGCAGGATTTATTGGTTCTCCAACTGTTCCAAGAGTTTTGAGTGTTGACAAATCATGCATCTTTGGATACTTCTCTCCAAAACGCATTAGAGTTCTGATTGCTGTAGGTGAAGTATATAGGATATTCACCCTGTAACGCTCTATGATTTCCCAGAGACGATCTGGTTCTGGATATGTTATTGACCCCTCATACATCACTGATGTGAGACCCAGGATAAGTGGGGCAAAAACAATGTAACTGTGACCTGTAACCCATCCTATATCTGCCGCACACCACCACCTATCATCTTCATCAGGATTAAATGCCCACTTCATTGTGTTTGCAACCCAAACTGCGTATCCGCCATTTCCATGGACAACTCCCTTCGGCTTTCCAGTTGTTCCAGACGTATAAAGAATATACAGTGGATCATTGGAATCCATTTCTACAGGTTTTACATAATTCATTCCATCTCTTACCACATCGTGGTACCATATATCCCTGTCTTCCTGCATGGATACGTTATGACCTGTTCTTCTTACAACAATAACGTTAGATACAGTTGATGTCTGTTCCAGCGCTTCATCAATAATTTTCTTCAACTCTACAATTTTTCCATTCCTGTAGCCACCATCGGCCGTTATTACCATCTTTGCCTTCGCATCCTCAATCCTTTCTGCAACTGCTGAGGCTCCAAAACCTGCAAAGACGAATGAAAATGTTGCACCTATTCTGGCTGCGGCAAGCATTGCAACTGGAGCTTCAAGAATCATTGGAAGGTAAATAAGAATTCTGTCTCCCTTCTTTATTCCAAGATTCTGAAGAGCGAAGGCAAGATTATTTACTCTTCTGTAAAGTCCATCGTAAGTTATGATCTTTTCCTCTCCATTCTCACCAACCCAAATGAAGGCTGCCTTGTTTCTCCTGTGTGAAAGTAAATGTCTATCCACTGCATTATATGAAACATTCAATTTACCATTTACAAACCATTTGTAAAATGGTGGATTGCTCTCATCAAGAACCCTATCCCAGCGCCTATCCCAGTCCAGTATCGTGGCCGCCTTTGACCAGAATTCATCAGGGTGGTCTATTGAATCCCTGTAAGTCTTTTCAAAGGAACCCATGCTGGGGTGGTATTTTTCTTCAGTTGGAAGTACTTCCCTGTTTTCAGTTCTTTCTGTCATAATAGATTCAATTAAAAGATTTATATTTATACCTTCCTCTATCTGCAATTGAAATAAGCTATCTAAATGGTAGAATAAGCCTATTCATAAAAGAAAAGATAGGTTTATACTTGAATTTTTCATAATGATTCTATGGATTATGTGACATTAGGTGGGAAAAAAGAATTAAAAGTTTCAAAAATTGGTATGGGTTTATGGCAGGCAAGTAATGCATGGAACGCCGATGAAGAAAATGTTATAGAAGCAGTTGGAGTATCAAAGGAGAATGGAATTAATTTTGTAGATACAGCAGAGGCATACGGAAACGGGAACAGTGAAAAGGTACTGGGAAGGGCTTTAAAAAAATATGGCAGGGAAAATTTCTTCGTTGCTACAAAAGTGTATGGGGCCCATCTTAGGTATGACGAACTGCAGAGAGCAGCCGAAGCTAGTATTAAGAGACTTGGAGTAGATCGCATCGATCTTTACCAGATTCACTGGCCCGATCCATGGGAGCAGATTCCTATGAGCCAGACATTCAGGGCAATGAAAAAGCTATACGAAGAGGGTAAAATCAGGGCAATAGGTGTCAGCAACTTTGCGGTCAGGGACATTGAGGAGGCAAGAGGAATACTGGGAGATGTCCCAATAGTATCAAACCAGGTAAGGTATAATCTACTGCAGAGAAACATAGAGGAAGAAGTTATTCCATACTGTAAAAAACACAATATAAGTATAATCGCATGGAGTCCACTGGCACAGGGTGTGCTGACTGGAAAGTACAATCCAGGAAATATACCCCGGGGTGATGTTAGGGAAGGAAACGAACTTTTTGCCCCTAAGAATCTTGAGGCTGTAAAGGATATTCTTTCTCTACTGAGATCTCTTGGTGAGAAATATTCAAAAACGCCAGCACAGATTGCTCTGAACTGGTTGCTTTCAAAGAAGGATGTAATACCAATCCCGGGTGCAAAGAACATCAAGCAGGCAAAGGAAAATGCGGATTCAGCAGCATTTAAACTTACAGAGAGTGAAATATCAGAGATGGAATCATTATCCAGTGAAGCACTGATTGATTATCTGCCACAATGATTGAAATCAACCACCTTTTTTATAATAATTTGATAGCCATATATGTAAAAAAATTAGTATTTACAGGTATGGCATAATTTTGCAATTAAAAAAATCACTTTGAAGAATACTAATTAAGGTTATATAATCCAAAGGAATGAATACTCATGAGCTACAGGGATACAATGAATTTTAAAGGCTCTAGAGCAACACAGTTACTGAGAGATCAGCATTATACAACCGTTGGAGTTACCGAAGATTTTTTGGACAACAAAATTGATATTACTGAATTTTTAAAGCACATAGATTATACAATAAAAGTTCATTTTTCTCTGGAGGATGTAATACTCATTCCCGCATTTAGTCCATTTCTGAGGAAATACATGGAGTTCGAGGAGCCTATTAGAATAATATCAGGCGAACATGTATCAGTAAAAGGTATATTTAATGGGATTAACAAACCAAGAATCTATGAAGGAGAACAGGACATAACCCTCACTCAGGAGGAAATAATAGGAAAGGGCGGTCAGATAGCAAAGATCATGCTTCAGCATGTATATAAAGAGGAAAACGGGCTTTTCAGTCTTGTAGAACAGTATCTTCCTGATCCTGAAAAGGACAGGGTAGCAGAACAGTTGACTGTGAAGTTTACGAAACTGAACAGCGAGTATAAAAATATGCCCCAAAAGTAATCATCTTTGGATAAACTTATTTTATCAATTCAGGGCACAATTCACCATTTAATATCTTAATATACTTTATGCCGTCGCAAAAAAGACTTACAGCTAAGGTTGCTTATTTATCATTTGCCACGCAATTTATTATTACCGGGTAAAGGGTGATTAAAATGGGTGAAAAAGGTATATTAATCGTAATATCTACGGGAACTGAAGAAAAAATGGTGATGCTGGGAGTCCTGAGCCAGACAGCTGTTAATCTTGGAATGCCATTGAGAGTTTTCATCACCGGTACAGCTATTCCTCTGTTTTTGAAAGATGGGTATACAAAGCAGCCAGTTGTTCCTGCCGGGTTTGAAGGATTCATGAAAGAGTTAAGGGAGGGTCTTATAAAGGTAAAGTTTCAGGGATGGCACGAACTTTTACAGAATTCAGTGAAAGATGGTGATGCAAAAGTTTACGCATGTTCATTAATGTCAAGTGCTTTGAATCTCCAGAAAAAGGATTTCGATCCAATTGTTGAGGATATTGTAGGGGCAACAAATTTCATGATTCAATCTGCTGAAAACCAGATCATTATGCTGTGAGGTGATTAAAATGACAACATTTAATGTAGACAGCAAAGGGACAGCTTGCCCAGGTCCTATAACGGATCTAATAAGAGCTTATAAAAAAGCACAGAATGGGGACACCATAATACTTGTTGCTAACGATCCTGGTGCAGTGCCAGACGCAAAAGTGTGGTGTGAAAGAACAAAAAACGAGTTTGTCGGTTCCAAGGAAATAGACAACTCTTTCGAAATTACCATTAAGGTGACGGGAAGAAAGGCATAGAAATGATACAGTCAGGAAAATGAGATTGTCATTGCAACCTGAAAGAAAAAGCGGTTACTGGCAATCAATCTTCAAAATAATACAAAGGTGGTTAAAACGAAAAAAATTGCTGTAATTGGAAGCGGTGCTGGGGGACTTATAACATCCAGTAAATTAGCAAGGGAACTGTCAAATGAGATCAAGAAAGAAGAGGTTTCTATCACACTATATGATAAGAAAACTGAACAGGAATTCCAGCCTGGATATCTTGAGGTGGCATTCCGTGGAACTGATCCTTCAAAGATAAGGAAAGATGTGAATAAGCTGGTGACCCCTGGGGTTAAGATAGTGTATGAGAATGTTGAAAAAGTAGATCTTGCAAACAGGTATATCAGGACTGAAGGGAGTGACGAAAATAGGGATTTTGATTATTTGGTCATATCAACAGGATCATCTCCAGATTACGATCAGATTCCTGGACTTAGGGAAGCAAATAAAGACTTTCACACAAATGCCAGTAGCTCTGGCCTTATTTATAAAGAGATTTCAGGTATAAAATCCGGGAAAATAGTGGTTGGTATTGGGGGTCTACCTTATAAATGCCCACCATCTCCAAATGAGTCTGCATTCATGCTTGATGAATATTTCACAAGGAAAGGCATAAGAGACAAGGTCGAGATAGTGTACATAACTCCTTTTACCAGAATTTACTCTGCAGAGTCAATAAATGAGGTGATAGAACCGATTTATAAGAATAGATCTATTGAAAGCATAACCACATTCAATACTGACACAGTAGATTCTGAGAAAAAAGAGATCACGTCTCTTGAAGGAGAAACGCTGAAATATGATCATTTATTTCTCACTCCCCCGCATAAGCCAGCAAATTTTCTTAAGGGATCTGAGATGTCAGACGAAGATGGATGGGTAAAGGTTGACAGAAAAGATCTGCATATAACGACATATGACAATGCTTTTGCCATAGGAGACACAACAGATATACCAACATCTAAGGCAGGTGTTGAGGCTCATCTTGAGGGCATAGTAGTAGCAAGCAATATAATAGGTGATATCCACGGAACAGGAAAAAATTACAAATTTACAGGGAGAACCCAGTGTTCAATGGAAACTGGATTTCACAAAGCTACGTTTGTTGTTGGAACTTACGATAAGCCTGTGGAAAAAATTGAGCCATCAAGAATGAACTATCTGGAAAAGAAGGTGATGGAAGAAATTTACTGGGGATCACTTCGTGGCCACTATGAATGGCTATTCAAATACCATTTCAACGAGGATTATTTTCAGGATTAATTATTATGCCTTTGTTAAATCTCTCACTCAACTCATCCAACAATTTCTTTCAATTTTCTGACTTTCTTTATCAATTTTGAGAATCCCATAAAATCAAGTTGCTGTTTTGCATCAGAAAGAGCTTCATCCGGATTGTTGTGTACTTCAATTTCCAGCATATCCGTTCCGGAAGCAACTGCCGCCATGGCCAGTGTCTCGACATATTCTCTCTTTCCTGCAGGATGGCTTGGATCTGCACAAACAGGCAAATGTGACCTTTCTCTTAAAACAGGTATGGCACCACTATCCATCATGAATCGTGTGCTGTCCTCGAAGCTTCTTACACCGCGATAACACATCACAACGTTTCCATTACCTCCCGATAGAATGTATTCAGCTGAATTTAGCCATTCTGATATTGTATTTCCCATTCCGTTCTTCAGAAGTACAGGCATTCCTTTCTGACCTAAAAATCTCAGAAGTGCAAAGTTCTGCGAATTCCTTGACCCTACCTGAATCATGTCAATTTTTCCATCAAAATGTTTGTAATATGATATATCCATAATTTCTGAGACAGTTGGAAGTCCAGTATAGTCACTAACTTTCTTCATCATGTTAATTCCCTTAACTCCTAAACCCTGAAAGGAATATGGGGTTGTTCTGGGTTTGAAAGCTCCCCCTCTCAGCATATTTGCACCCATTTCCTTAACTCTCTCTCCAATTTCCATCAACTGTTCTTCCGATTCTACTGCGCATGGGCCTGCAGCAATCACAAGTTTTCCAGATCCTATTTTCACGTTTCCAACAGTAACATTAGTAGAGTCCTTTTTTACCTTTCTTGAGTACAGGCCATCAGATATCACAATTGCATCCTTGATCGGTATGTAATCAATATTTTCTGTGGAAGAGAAATTAGTGATAAAAAGGCTCCTTCCATAAAGACTGATCTTTCGGAACGACATTGAAGAATCCATGAGGGCATCATTCACGAATGGTTCGTTCGCCTCATTATTTGGTATTATTATCAAAAATTTCACCTCTTAGTTCATCAATGGTTTTACTTACAGTCTCAATTGCATTCTTTGAAAAAGGATTCAATCTGATAGTGTCTAGAAGGGTTAAGGAACCCTGTAAGGAACAAACATCAGACATCTGATCCAGAATGATTCTAGATCTAGTTTTCAATTCAGTTTTACTGGAGATTCTGGAAGATAACATGGAAATTACATAGGGTATTACCTGAAGTTCTATCATCAGGTGATCATGCTCATCAGATTTCATTGGAATAATATTATAACCAGGGAAAAGAGCAGATATTATATTTTCTGATCCTAAAAATGAAATGTCATTGATGAACAGTATATTTCTCAATTTCAGATCATCTAAGGAAAGAGGACCAAACAGCGGATGTATGCTTATTATCTTTCCCGCAAATTTTTTGAATGGATCCTTTGAGGATGATATCTCGATAATTTTCCTTGTAGCACCAAACTCATTTATAATACCCAGGGCAACTGAGGCTGGAACAGCCAGAAATATAAATTCAGCAATCTTCATTTCTTCCTTTAATTTCCCATAATCCTGAATATCAACTCCTCTCACTTCATGTCCAGTGCCTTTGAATAAATTCAGGAGAGTAGCCCCAAACCTACCGGAAGAACCCACAACCAGTATTTTCATATCAATCACACTCCACAAGAATTTTCTTGAATCCACTCGGTTTTAGCAAATCATCAAAGGAAAATTTCTTCAATTTATTATTGAAAGCGTCTATCTTAAGATTAAGTTCATCAGTTCGAATACTAATTTTTAGGTCATAATCTTCTATGCTGCCACACACTATATGTGAACCTCTTGAGATTGCCGCTTTAATGAATGGATGCTCCCTGTCACAGTTGTGGTATATTTCATCTCCAGTCAGGCATATTATTCTTCCAATTTGATATTCTGCTGTTTCACAATCACATTCTTCTTCTGACTTACCAGATATCAAACCTGCCTGTGCCTGGGTAGTTAGTTCAAAAAGCGCATTAACGAAACTGCGTTCCTCAACAGACCTTACACCAATTCTTCTGATAACCCTCAATTCTTGATTTCTATCACGAAGGGTAACACCTTTCCTTAGCTTTTCCTGAAATATAAGGCGTGATAATTCTACTCTTTTCCTGAACATATCTGTAATTTCAAGAGTATTCAATAGAAGATCTTCTCTTAATTTTTCAAGATTATCATCTGTTTTCTCATTGCCTATAAAATAAACCACTTCTTTTTGTGTTCATCGTGCTAGATAGTGTCAAGCAATATAAACCTTTCTTTAGATGATTACAATCTTACTTTATCCCAAATTAGCATTGTATTCAGAAAAATTCTGATATATACTCCACGCAGCCATTCTTAATAGAATCAATAATTAACATACACATTATTAATATGAACATTCTTCATTTCAACTTTAAAACAATAGTTATAATCCCCACAATAAGTCATTCTGAGGCGCATTTCTCTTCATTCAACACCCATTTAACGTTGAAAAAACCAAAATATTACAATTAAAATAAGGGAAAATTTTGGGATAAACTTCTCATTTACTATATTGAATGGTTTGAGGAATTTTAATAGATGATGCGTTAAGAAATTCTGACAAGGAATTTAACGAATCAATCATTGTTCCTAGAACCCTCTTCTGAGAAAAATATCTACCCTCATCATAGATCGCATTGATCTTTAGTTCACTATTATGGCGATCTAATTTCAGGTCAACTCTTCCTATTATTCTGTCACCATGAAGGAATGGCATGCAGTAGAACCCATATTTTCTTTTATGTTTTGGAATATACATTTCCATTCGGCTATCAAAATTGAATATCTCTTCTGTCCTCTTTCTGTCTATAGTTAGATTATCAAAGGGAGAAAGCAGGACAGATGGTGGCATCCAATTATTTTCAAGATTTTCCAGATATGGTATATCCTTTTTTAGTATGAACCATTTTTTTCTCATCTTTGAGTTATTATTGGTTATTTCCACCGGTACTATAACTGATTCATCCTGAAGTTCGTTCACGATTTGAACTCCATTAGAAATACTAACAGGAGAATAATGCCTTTTGATCTGCTCTGGAGAGGCAATACCAAGTGACTCAAGGGATTTCTGAAATACTACTTTTTCGACCTCTTTCCTGTCAATAGTGTTCTTCTCCGTTAACCCACTAAAATCACTATCAGGGACATTCCACACCTTCTGGTTTGATTCTGTTCTATCACATATAATTAATTCTCCCATTCTGTGCATCAGGTTAAGCAGTAAATTTACCTTTCTTTCATGCCCCCAGCCACTTATTCCAGATTCAATTTTTAACTCTGAAAGTTTGTTTGATGTTGTTGGTCCGGTTGACCTGATAAACTCTTTAATCTGTTCAATTGAAGGCTTTATTTCGGGATGTGTTTTCAAATATCTTTCCTTTCTTTCATTCATACTCATTTTTAAAATATGCAGATCGTCAATAATTGAAATAGATGCCTGATGAGCATAGGATTCAACCAGAAGATGATCTCTGTATATTAGGTCTAGAAGATTCTGCCTGTTAAAGTTACCCAATCTGCTCCAGAGGGTAAGGAAATGACTTCTTTCTACTGTGTACACAGGATCGATCTGGACGTATTTTAAATCCTTAAAAATTTCCAAAATTTTCTGCTTCTCATTCAATCTCTTGCCCGGCTTTTCCGAAAGGTGCTGCCGAATAATAGAGAATCTGGCAACATCTTTCATTGATACCTGAACAATGTCTCTATCCATATGGAATGGTATAATCTACAGTATATTAAAAAAGAGATCATTCATCCCTGTGAAATTTCATTTAAACAGAGTATAGTTTTAAGGAGTTATTTCAATTATATATTAGAAGAATCTCTGGTTAGTGATAAATAGGTGGAAAATTTAAAAAGGAATTACCAATAAAACAACCAAGGGTAGATAATTACATACAAAATTGGCAAAGGTGGATTAATATTGTAATACGCGATTGGTAATAATTAACATATGCATATAAAAACATCAAAGGAATTTTATACAGAAATGGGTGTCGATTGGCTTTCTGCGAGAAAAAACACTGCCCAGACTGAGAGTGAATTATCATATCTCACAGGTATCCTAAGAAATGGTTCAACAATATTGGATCTGGCCTGTGGATATGGAAGATTTTCGATTCCCCTTGCAGAATATGGGTATACCGTTTATGGGATGGATATCACTCCAATTTTCATTGAAAGAGCCAGGGAAGAGACTAAGAAAAGAAGTCTGAATATTGAATTCAAAAATGGGAACATGCAAAGCATCCCATACCCGGAAGATTCATTTGACTATGTCATTTGCATGTGGAACGCGTTCAGCGAGCTTTCCACTGAACAGGAACAAATCGCAGTTATTCACGAAATATACAGGGTACTAATGGAAAAAGGAATTGCAATTATTGAAATGAGAAATCACAGGTCCAGTGGACTTGTGGAAAAAAACTTTATCGACGGATTTGAAGCAATGCCAAGCTTCAATCATACCAGAGGCAGTATCAAACGGTTGATGCGTCTCTCTGGAGTGGTGAATTATAAGATATTTCTCGATAATTTTGGAGGAAGAAAAAGGCTAATTCTGGAAATAGTAAAAATTTGATTGAAATCGAGCAAAAAATTAATACATGTAAGATCTAAATTACGGTGTGAGAATGTTTAACTATCACCATAAAGCATCTAATTACACTAATTCATTATAAATTAAAATGCATCAGAACAAGGAAAAAAATAAGAATTCACATGACACACACTTCCAGAAAAATTAAAGTGAGTACAAATCAAAAATGAACTATTTTACCTATAAGCCACTGGAGGGATTTGAACCCCCGACCTGCTGATTACAAGATAGGAAAAAGAAGAGTTCTAATGAAACGCGACATATCGTTGTATTCTTCATTCTTTTCGCCAGTATCTATTACAATAACCCCATAAGCTTATTAAGTCCATTCTTCCAGCTCTCAGAAAACTGAGACATGTCTTTTATGGTTTCTCTTCCAAGATCCGTAATAATATACATCTGTCTTGCCCGCTCTCCCTGCATTAATTCACGCCTTTCCACATATCTATCTTTTTCCAGTGAGCCAAGGGCAGGATATATGGAGCCAGCGGTGGGCCTCCAGTAACCTTGTGTGCGCAGGGAAATTTCATTCATTATTTCATATCCATGCATGGGGTTATCTTCAAGAATTTTAAGTATCAAAGGCTTGAGTACTCCCGGGGGGATAAGACTTACTTTGAATGGGCCACATCGACAGGAGCAATTTTTATCCACTTACTTTCCAACCTCCTTTCTTAGTAGTTCTTTCTGAATTTCTATTTCTTTCAATTCTTCCCTCTTTGCTGCAATTGTCGCATACTGTTTCTCTATTTTTTCTATCTCAAGAACTTTTGCATGATGCAGAGCACAGAGTTCACAACCGTATACTCTTACAACTCCTTCTATTTCAAACGGAAACTCTTTACCTGGCATTACAGTATCGCCACAATCAGCACATTTCAACAATCCCAGTCACCTCTAAATTTATGTGGAGATACGTTTACTCCACGTTCTCATTCTTGTGCGACTTGATCCTTGCCAGTTTTCTCTCAAGCATTGATATCTCATTCTCCAGCTGTTCCTTGTAGTCCTCAAGGTCTTCAGCCACATCCTTTTCAGAACGGTTCCGAAACATCTGGCCGCATCGAGACATTCTGGATTCCATGTTTTCGTTGTCGCATCCACACTTGTTTTTATTCATTCCACACATTTGTTTTCTCCTCATGAGAGTATTATTGTTTCCTATATAATGTTGTCTATATATCGACGACAATCTCGAAAAACCATCATGGAACGATTAAAAAAAAACACATAAGATTAAACAAATCTTCTGCTTAATGTGCTCCATAGCATTCCCGGTTATTGTCAAATATAAATTGATTTTCCACAACTCCCCCGTCTGGCCTTAGTGAGCATATTGTGTTAATGCGGACTTAGAATTTTTCTTCAGTTATGATCATTCAATCTAGTTTTTACAAACTCATTGAAAAACGCCATGCTGCAAAAAGAAGAGCTGGTTTCACTTTGAGGGAAGAATTTATAGATGAGTCTGATGGGTTGCTGATTGAATTTAACCTTTAAATTTAAAAAAAGCAGAAGCCTTATTATCCGCAGGATAATAACAAAATATGCCTCTTTTAAGACAAATCCTGAATGAGGAACACTCGTGTGCTTCGTACATTGTTGGATGCCCCAGTTCCGGAAAAGCATTTGTAATCGATCCTAAAGATGAAGTGGATACATATATTAAGATGGCCAGTTCTTTGGCACTGAAGATAGAGGGTATAATCGAGACCCACATTCACGCCGACCATATCTCCGGTGCTAAGAAATTGCATAGATTTGTAGACGCCCCAATTTATATGTTTGAAGATGCAAAGGTGGAATTTAATTTCCTCCCACTGAAAGATGGAGATACCATGAAAATAGGAAATGCACGAATTGAGGTATTACACACACCAGGGCACACACCAGAGAGCATATCCTTGGTGTATTACGATTATAAGAGAAATCCTGAAACTCCATCAACAATCTTCACAGGAGACACTCTATTTGTTGGCGATGTGGGAAGATCAGATATTTCTGGAATGGATACTTCGTATGAATTATACGAAAGCATAACCGAGAAAATATTGCGTCTACCGGGCTTTGTCGAATTAATGCCTGCACACTATTCTGGATCTGTCTGTGGTGCCAACATGAGCCCAAAGGTCTCTTCTACACTGGGATATGAGCAGCTCTGCAATCCACTCCTTCAGACAGAATCATACAGTGATTTCAGAGAAAAACTTGGAGAAATGGAACCTCAACCCATATCTGAAAAGGAGAAGATAAGGGAGATAAACATCAGGGAAGATTAATATGTCATATATTGAAGATAATCCAGATGTACATTTTGAAATATTAGATGAGCTTGAATATCTTGGGCTTACACAATATGAGGCTGAGCTATTTCTCACACTATCCCGCGGAGGGATGACGGCAAAGGAGCTTTCCCAAACAACAGAGATTCCCTACACGAAAGTATACGCAGTTTTAGAAAAATTGATCCAACTTAATCTGGTACAGAAGGTCTCGAGTAATCCTTCTATGTTCTTAATCCCTGAACCAGAAATTGTTATCAGTATTCTGTGTGAGGAGGGAAGGTCTAGGATCGATGAGATTGAGGATCATTTAACCAATTACTTGTCAGTGGTGAGAAGGAACGAACACAGATCGCGAGATCTCAAAGTGTCATGGAGCATAGTGGGTTCCAGTAAAGTACAGTATTACCTCCAAACCATGGTAAAAAAAGCTCGACATTCAATTTATGTAATGGACCCGGGGATCAGAACACTGGATGGTAAATTGCAAGAAAATATCAAAACAAAAACTGGTGTGCAGTTGAAAATGATATTTTCCTCCAGCGAAGCAAAAGAAATTCCAGATGATCTCATACCATTCTCAAGAATATATGACAGGTTGAATTCAAGGTACTATGTTTTTGACAACGAGACCTCGTTTATGATATCCATGGAGAAAGACCATGAGATCTACGGAATAGTGGAACCTTGCAGTAATTGCGTTTTACAGTCCAGAGAACATTTCGAAATGATGTGGGACAGATCCAGACCAGCATGCTCAAAGGAGTGATTCATGGTTTCTCGTATGAAAAATGGTGACACGCCACAAAGATTAACACATGACACCACACAGTACGTTATCCTTCTGATACTAACCCTGTTCATTGGATGGTTCCTTGGGATAGAGCGTGTTCTCGTCCCAGCAATGGCTAATGACATATATCATATTTCATCGTATTTATATATTCTCTCGTTCTTGGCGGCTTTTGGCTTCACAAAGAGTGTACTCAATCTGGTATCGGGAAAAATATCGGATGACATTGGAAGAAAGAAACTGCTTCTAATAGGATGGCTTGTGGCTATTCCAGTCCCATTCATATTCTACTTCTCGACAAGCTGGAATATGATTGTGCTGGCCAATATAGGCGTAGGCGTAAATCAGGCATTTGCCTGGACTATGACAGTAACCGCAGGTCTGGATCTGAGCAGAAGCACATCCCGGGGCCTCACGGTTGGACTGAACGAGGCGGCCGGCTACATAGGTCAGGCCACTGCAGGAATCATTACGGGGTACATGGCTGCTTCATATGGATTAAGGGGGGCATCATTTCTGTTCGGAATCGTAGTTGTAATTGTGGCCATAGGAACAACGGCACTCACAATAAGGGAAACTGTAGGCTTTACTAAATCAGAAGAACTTGGAATTAATCAAGCAGGTAGTTCGGTTTCATTCATTAAGATGTTCACAGATACATCATGGTCAAACAGACTCCTCTTTTCCTATTCACAGGCTGGTCTCTTTGAGAAATTTGTAGATGTTGTATTTTGGGGGCTCATGCCATTATACCTTCTTTCACTTCACTTCAGCCTGTTTACCATAGCTGTTTTGGTTGGAATTTATCAGATAACATGGGGGGTAGTCCAGATCATCACAGGAAGGCTATCGGATCATATTGACCGCAATGTCCTTATAATTACTGGATTCTGGATTGATTCAACTGCCATGGTTGGTTTCGTCTTTTTTCATGGAATTGTAATTATTGCCTTGCTGAGTTTTCTTGCAGGTCTCGGAATGGCTTTTCTGTATCCTGTTCTAATCGCCGCCGTGAATGATAAGGTCAAACCCTCTGAAAGAGGGACAAGACTTGGTATCTACAGGCTCTGGCGGGATTCCGGCTATGGATTTGGCGCTATCTTTGTAGGAATACTAGCTAGCGGGTTAAATGTCAGAGATGTGTTTATAGGCGTTGCATCACTTATGGCCATTTCCGGAGGAATCGTTATGGTTGTCTGCTGGATTAATCATCACAAGTCCTTGGTACCATAACTAAGGAACAAAATTGTGCAGTTAAAGTGGAAACAGTTAGGAGAAGTTTTTTTCCTATTTGGGACTGAAATTTTAGAGAATAAAAATCAGTATCAATAGGATATTTCCGCTAACACAGAGGATTATGGTACAGTCAATGTTACTTTATAGAAGCAAATTAAGTTATTATGCAATATTTAAAGATCAGCTATCATACTCAAATGCTTTGGAGATTCTAGAACAACTGCTAATTTTTTGGATGGACATACAAAAATAATTCATGAAGTATTTTTAACAACTCAAAATAAATGCTGCACAGTTATTTTTGATTCTCTACCACTTCCCTCTGGAATCTCACCTTAAAATCAGGATTTTGAACTATCTGCTTCAGAATAGTCTCAGGGATATGTTAACTGCAGAGTAAACTGTTCAATTAATTTCATTGCAAGTCAGCTTCCGATTAATGTACATTGCTTCGGAAAACAAGAAAAGAGCCACTGGAGGGATTTGAACCCCCGACCTGCTGATTACAAATCAGCTGCTCTACCTACTAAGCCACAGTGGCGTTAAACTGGTAATCTTTCTTATTAGAAATACTTTAAGAAAAATCTTATCACAGTGGCGACTAATCTAATGGGTATTCAAATTGTTCCAAGTAATATAATCAATAAATCTTTACCATATAATAAAGCAACGGAAGTCATCGTGAATCCTAAATAATTATAAATATCAGAAATCAATGGTTCCAGATGTCAAGAGAACCAGTTATTGAAAGCATTTTCGATCTAAGTACCATAACCGGGAAAACTGTGAGTGGTGATGGAAAGTTATTAAGTTATGTACTGGGTCAGGGATATAAGGAATTTAAGAAACCTCAGGAAAATAAAATTATATTGAAAAATATCGACTCTGGGTCTGAAGAATCTATATCAGAATCTGGTCATCAACTTTCTCTTCCTAAATTTTCTATGGACGATAAGCATCTATCGTATATTTCAGGAACGGACGATAGCTGGAATCTTCATATAAGGAATTTAATGGAGAAAGCTGAAATGGAATTAAAGTGCCCTGGGGCCCCAATAGACTATAGGTGGGGCAAAGATAATGAGATCATTATGCTCACGTCCCCTATCACAAAGGATAAAATTGAGAAGGCAGAAGATGGGCATTTCTTTGAAGAAACTGATGAAAAGAATAGAATATTCAAACTCAGGTTAACAGAAGGATTCAGTGAAATAAAGGATACTCCTCATATATGGGAATTCGATTATAAAAGCGGCAAGATTTACGCGGTTTCATCGGATTCACCAAGAGAAGGGAGCTGGTTCGAGAATTATATAGCTGAAATAAGTATGAATGGATTATGGAGAAAGATCTACAGGCCAAGTAATGGGCAAGTTGCACTACCATCACTTTCAAATGATAGTTCGAGACTAAGTTTTGTGGAATCTATATGGAGTGATAGAGGTGTAACGACAGGGGACCTAATGTTCCTTGAAACGACATCAGGTAAAGTTACAAACATAAGTAAGGATGCAGAAAAAAGCTATAGCGGACCCAGGTGGGATGAAAATGGAAATCTTCTTGCAATTTGTCAGGAAAAGGAATATTTCATGATAGAGAGATTTTCTAGCGGAAATTCTGAAATATTATGGAAAAAGAGAGGAAGTGTGGGTCCAGGTATGGCTCCAGACTTTGTTTATACTTCAGGAAAAATATTCATAGAGTTTTCGGACCAGAGTAATCCATCTGAGATTTTCGTAGTAAATATTGGTGAAAGAAACGATAAACAGATCACAACACACAATGAGAAAATGAAGGAAATAAAGGCCTATGAATGGAAATCTGTATCATGGAAATCAGTTGATGGTCTTGAGATAAATGGTTTCCTGAGGAACCCAGGAAAGAATATGCCGTCCCTTGTGATAGTTCATGGAGGTCCAACCGGTTCTGTAAAGGAAACTTTCATGGACAGATATTCATACCTTCTTCCTGAGGGGTACTCCATTTTCATGCCAAATTTTAGGGGCAGTACAGGAAGAGGAAGGAAGTTTGCGGGCTTGAACTTTGGTGACATGGGAGGAATGGATCTGCATGATGTGATAACAGGTGTTCAATTCTTGATTAAAGAAGGATATTCTGACAGGAATAAAATAGCAATAACAGGTGGTTCCTATGGTGGATTCATGACTCAATGGGCAATTACACAAACAGACATTTTCAGGTCAGCGATTTCTCTCTTCGGAATTTCTGACTGGATCAGTTTTCATGGTACAACAAATATCCCAGAATGGGATGAAATTCAGTACGATCAGAAAGCACTCGAGTTTGATAAATTTTTAAAGTTCTCACCTTTAAGATACGTAAAGAACATAAAGACACCACTTCTCATAATGCATGGAGAATCCGATCCATGTGTTCCAGTAAGCCAGTCCTTCCAGTTCTACAGAGCATTAAAGGAAAATGGAAAGGACGTAAGATTGCTTCTATTTCCCAGAGAAGGCCACGGTTTTACAGAGAAGGAACATATACTACAATCCATGAAGGAAACAAGGAACTTTCTTGAAAAAACAATGAAGTAAAATCAATTTTAACCACATAACCATTTTAGTTATTAAATAAAATAGAATTATACTATAGTTTAAATTGTATAATCTACTGATATTTTATGGCATCAAATAATAAAAGTTTCAAATATGGGGGTTTGTTCCTTTTCATAGGGATAGCCCAATTTTTCATATTTCTGAATATAGCTGCTTTTGTGGACAAGGGATACAGTATATCAAACAACACCATAAGTCATCTGGGAATCGACAGTACTCCCTATATTTTTGATATCAGCATAATTGTTCTTGGTATATTTGAGGTGCTATCTGGAATATTTCTTAAGAAATATTCAATGGGGGTAACTGTATCACTTATACTATCTGGAATAGGGGCAGCAGGTGTTGGAATATTCAATGAACACTTTGGAGATATCCATCTCATATTTGCACTGTTTGCCTTCGTGTTTGCATCAATAGCTTCATTTTTTGTGTTTTTCAAAAAGAAAGATGGAATGGCAATCATATGGGCCATTCTTGGAGCATTTGGTCTGGTAGCTTTAATACTCTTCACTCTAACTATAGAAGTTTCAAAATACTATGATCTGGGACTTGGGGTAGGGGGAATAGAACGATTGATACTGATTCCGAATATAATTTGGGCGCTAGCGTTTGGTGGGAGTCTCTACTATTCGGTAAAAACTGAAAAATAAATTTCATAAATAATATGCAGGAACCACCGAAATACCCCTTATTAGGTAAAGAAGAGTTATTAAACTAATTTTCCTTACACAATTATGAGAGAATATAAAGAAATAAGGGCTCCAAGAGGGAAAAAATTAAATGCAAGAGGATGGCAACAGGAAGCCGCACTTCGTTTACTTATGAACAATCTCGATCCAGAAGTTGCAAAGGACCCAGAAAACCTTATAGTTTATGGAGGGAAAGGAAAGGCAGCAAGAACATGGAAAGATTTTGATGAAATTGTTGCAATGCTGAAAGAGCTTTACAACGACGAAACACTACTGATTCAGTCTGGCAAGCCGGTGGGTGCTTTCAAGACAACAAAGGAAGCACCACGTGTTATTATTGTCAACGCCCAGATAGTCCCAAAATGGGCAACTGATGATATATTCTGGGATCTTGAAAAGAGAGGTCTCACAATGTTTGGGCAGATGACGGCAGGTTCATGGATATACATAGGAAGTCAGGGTGTTCTTCAGGGTACATACGAAACATTGCACGCAATGGCCAAGAAGGATTTCAATCAACCAGATCTAACAGGAAAATGGGTTCTCACAGCTGGTCTTGGAGAGATGGGAGGTGCTCAACCTCTGGCAATTACAATGAATAATGGTGTTGGCTTAGTTGTAGATGTCGATCAGGAGAAAATAGACAGAAGATTGAAAGGAAAATATCTTGATGTACAGGCAAAGGATCTTGACGATGCCCTTAGGATTAAGGATGAATACGTGCAGAAGAAAAAACCCATATCAATTGGTTTGCTTGGAAATGCTGCAACTATTTTCGATGAGCTTGCAAGAAAGAAAATAGTTCCGGATGTGGTAACGGATCAGACAGCGGCCCATGACCTGAACTTAGGTTACATACCAGAAGGATATACCGTTGAAAGTGCTGCAAAGTTTAGGGAAGAGGATTTCGAGGCATACAGAAAGAAGGTTTATGAATCCATAGTCAAGGAAGTTAGGGCGATACTGAAGATGAAGGAATATGGTTCTAAAGTTTTTGATTATGGTAACAACCTGAGAACCAGAGCAAAGGAAGGTGGAGAAAGCAGGGCATTTGAGATACAGGGATACGTGCCGGCATATATTAGAGATTTATTTGCAGTTGGTTCCGGTCCGTTTAGATGGGTTGCCCTATCTGGTGATCCGGAAGATATTTACAAGCTTGACGAGGCAATTTCATATCATCTAGGATATAATGATCACCTCGTGAAATGGTTGAAACTTGCAAGGGAAAAGGTAAAGTTCCAGGGGTTACCGGCAAGGATATGTTACGCCGCCTATGGAGAAAGAGAAAAAATAGGTCTTATAATGAACGACATGGTAAAGGATGGAGATCTTTCGGCCCCAATTGCGATCGGTAGAGATCACCACGACACGGGTTCTGTGGCATCTCCATACAGGGAAACAGAAAACATGAAGGATGGTTCTGATGCCATTGCAGACTGGCCCATACTTAACGCTCTACTAAACACTGCATCTGGAGCAACATGGGTTTCAGTACATCATGGTGGAGGTACAGGAATAGGTAACGCAATCCATTCCGGTTTTGTACTTGTTGCCGATGGAACAAAGGAAGCAGAGGATAAAATTAAAAGGGTACTCAATGCAGATCCCGGAATTGGAGTTATAAGACATGCGGATGCGGGATATGAATCATCGAAGGAGTTACTGAGAAAGGGGGTAAAATTTAAGATTCCATACTACGGCGAAGAAGAGAAATAATCCGCATTATAGATCTTATAATCTATCACGGGAAGTTATAAACCAAATGAAGAAAATATAGGTTTTATCTATTTTCCTCCACATCTTCTATATACTCAATATTTTTAATATTAATGAGTATGTAGAACTATGTCTCTAAAGGGAGTTTTAATGGCCGGTGGAAGAGGAACAAGGCTGAGGCCAATAACCTATGCAATACCTAAACCACTGGTACCCATTGCTGGTATACCTTGTATGGAATACCCAATTAGATCGTTTGCACAGGCTGGCATTGAAGATATCATAGTTACTACAGGATATAAATTCGAAGCACTGATCTCAGGATTGATAAAAACAAAGCACCAGAAGCAGAGTATACTGTATTCTGTAGAGAGAGAACCAGCAGGAACTGCAGGTTCTGTAAAAATGGTTGAGGGTTTTCTGAATGATACCTTTGTTGTAGCAAGTGGAGATGTTCTTGCTGACTTTGATATAGAAGAGGCGGTGAGGTCACACAGGGAGAGTGGAAAGATTGCAACCATAGTACTAACTGAAGTTGAAGATCCAACGCAGTTTGGTATTGTTGAGGATAAAAATAATATTGTTAAGAGATTCCTTGAGAAACCTACTGCTGCTGAGGTTTTTACAAATATGGTGAATGCCGGAATATATGTTCTTGAACCAGAAATATTCAATCATATACCTGAAGATCAAACTTATGACTTTGCCAAGGAGCTCTTTCCTAAACTATTGAGAGAGGGAGTTGAGATAAATACTTATCACGGCAAGGGAGCATGGCTTGATACAGGAAGACCAAGAGAACTTATACTTGCAAACCAGCTCATGTCAGAAAAGTATGGTAACGAAATAAATGAGACCAATTTTAAAGGGAAAATGATAATCAGGGAAAGACCTGCAGGATCAGATTTTACTGTTACAGGAAGTTGCTATATAGGAGAAGGAGTTAAAATTGGAAAGAATGCCTTAATAGAGAATTCAACAGTTTATGACAATGCTGTAATAGCAGAGAACTGCAATGTCAGGGATTCTATAATATTTGAAAACTGTAGTATAGGAAAGAAATCTACTGTTTCAAAGTCAGTAATAATGAAAGGGACGTCCATAGGGAAGGACTGTGAGGTAATAGAGAGCGCTCTTTCATCAAACATAAATATACAGGACGGGTCAAGAATTTATAATGTATCTCTTTCTTCTGAAAGTAATAATAGCCTGGATTAGAGAAATCCAGCTTTTTGGAGAATCAGGAGATCCTCTGTTGTGAGCTGTTCCCCATTCTTAAATTTATCAAAAAGAACATTTGCCTTATTCTGTAATTCCCCTTCCTTCTCCTTCTTTCTGGTGGCTCTAGTTTTTGCTGCCATTCCACCAAGTATCTTTTCAAGGTCTCTGAGTTCAGTTTTTGCCTTTATGAACCCTTCATGTTCTTTCTCAGATTCCTTATTGAACTTTATAAACATTTCATGAAATTCATCGGCTTTTTTTCTTGTTTCATCAAGTTCCTGAAGACCCTTACTAATCTCGTCTCCAAGCCCATTTATCTGTTTGGATATTTCGTCAATTTCCTTCTTGAACTCATCTACAACTTTTCTCTTCTCGTTTATCTTTCCAGATAAATCCTTAACACTGTCGTTTTCTTTCAGTTCTTTTTCTACAGCTTCCCTTGTTTTTCTAATATCGTTGCTGAGCTTCCTGATCTCAAGAACTATCCTTTTTTCCTCATCCTTCTTAAGCTGCGTAGTCTGCTGGGTTTTCTCAAGCCTTTGAAGTTCCTTCTCCTTTCTTCTTAATTCAGAAGGATCAGCACCCTGTGATTTAAATGAATCACGGTATTTTCTTAACTCCCTTCTCAATTCAGAAAGTTCTTTAAAATGATCTTCTTTTTCATTTCTCATTTTCTGAATTTTTTCGATAAGCTGTCCCTTATCGTCAATCTTTTTCATAACAATTTCTCGCATAGATTTAGATTTCTGGTTAAGTTTATCCCTCTCTTCAGCGTAATAATGGGCTTCTTGCGAAAGCTCATCTCGCCTCTTGATATGGTCTTCGACCAGATTTCTTAAAATCTCTCTTTTCTGTTCTAGTTCAGGAAGGACGTCACTCATAATGATCAGTCTTTGTAGTGATATTACCTGTATTTTTGATTACAATATATAACTTTCGTAGTTAATTTGCATAAATACTCCCATAAATCTTACTTATACTTACAAAAATACTGGATCAACTTTACGGCCGAATAGTTAACGACCTGTGACATTTTCTCGTGGTTAGTTTTCTCCTTCCAGATTCATTATATATTTCAGTGGTTCAGGATTCTCATAGATAGATCTACCTATTATTACATAGTCTGAGCCGGAGCTAATTGCTTTTTTGTATCCACCACCCTGTGCGCCAACTCCAGGAGAGAAAATCTTCAATGGTCCTTTTGTCCTTGATATTTTTCCGAGGAGTTCATAATCGTTTCCAGGTGCCACAATACCGTAACATCCAAGAGTTATAGCATCAGAAACTAGATTCTCAAAGTTTGGGTTAAGATACAGATTAGACCCGGGATTGCTCATTGATGCAACTCCAATTATTTTTATTTCACCAGAATTATCAACAAGAGATTTCATAGAATCAGGTCCTGGAAAGAGGTGTCCAATAACTGCCCATGGGTTTTCCTTTGAAATTTGTTCAATAATAAGCCTGTTGGTATTCGGTATATCTGCTATCTTCAGATCGCAAATCACTTTTGAAAACATGGAAAGTTTTCCTATAATTGATTTTCCGAGGCTCAATATTGTTGGCCAGTTTATTTTAATTGCAAACACGCTGTTACTTATTTCCTCAGCAATAGAAATCAACTTCTTCTCGTCTGTTATATCAAGGGATGCAACAATTTTATGATTCATAATGATGGCTAATTACAAATAATATAAAAAAATTGGTAAAATGTAGTTTTCAGACTTTATGCAATTCTATTGTCACTGTCATCATCGCCAAAAAGGTGAGGATCGATATCGTCACCATTTCCGATTATGAAGTTGGAATCAACACCTGTAATAATCAGGAAAATTTTAACCGCGTCGCCCATCTCTTCCTTTATGTCTGCTCCAACTATAAATTCACAATCTTCATTCATCATCCCTAGCATTTTCTTTGATATGTCATCAAATTCATCGATGGTAAAGTTACCTCCTATGACCCTCATCAAGCATCCCTTCGCCTTTGATATATCCACATCAATCAACTGGTTTGTTAAGGCATCATTAAGGGCAAAATCCATTCTTTTTTCTCCACCTGAAGACTCTCCCACTCCAACATATGCAGCTCTTGAGTGCGATAACACCCTCATGAGGTCAGAGAATTCAACATTTATCAGGCTGGTGTCTGTAATCGTATTAACAATACCTGAAATCTGATCTACAATGAATTTATCGGCCATAGCATAGCTTTCCTCCTCATTTTTTTTGTTGTTTATCTGCTTGAGCCTTTCATTTGAAATAACTATGACTGTATGCGAGACTTTTGTGAGACTCTCTAGACCTATCTTTGCATTTTGTTTTCTTATTTCGCCCTCACTTTTTGTTGGGAGGGTTACAAAACATATAACCTGTGCACCATTGGCCTTTGCTGCCTGAGCAACTATGGGTGCGCTTCCGGTTCCAGTACCTCCACCCATCCCGGCTATAATAAAGACAAGATCTGCATTTGCAGTAGCCTTCATAATCGAATCTCTACTTTCTATGGCTGCATCTCTCCCCACATTTGGATCAGCTTTTGCACCGTGTCCATTAGTTAATCTTTCCCCAATGAGCATAAGCACATCAGAATCAGTTTTATCTTTAAGATGTGCGGCATCAGTGTTAAGTGCAATGAGTTTTGCACCTGATAGTCCAAACTTCTTAAGGTTTGTAACAGAGTTACATCCTGCACCACCACAGCCTATTACCTTAATCCTTACTTTAGCGGTTTTAAGGATTTTTTCCATCTCGCTGTCATATTCCATCATTGATAGACAATTGACAGACAAATATATAAACTTTTTTTAAATTCGAAATACAAATATCGGACAAGCATCTGACATAGTTAGCATCACTCGCAAAATGATATCAGATTTTTATTGGGTTTAAGTTAACAAGATTGGTATTGAGCCAACGTTTAAGAATACAGTATAATTGCATCCATATGAAGTTCTGTATGTTAAAAAACTATTCAGGAGGATTTCCATCCATTTGCCTGAATGATAAATTCCTTCAGCTCAAAGATATGGAGGAATTGATGGGTATAAGGATGCCGGATACGCTTGATGATATGATAAGAAATAGCGGTATTGTGGATAATCTTAGGCATATTGATTATAACAGAGGAAAAGTATCAAATTTACATAAATTAGAAAAAAATGAGGCTGAATATGCTATACCTATTTCACACCCTGGAAAGATTTGGTCAATTGGTCTAAATTATATTGAACACGCAAGGGACCTGAATGTGAAACAGCCAGTCATGCCTGCCAGTTTCATGAAACCAAAAACCTCAATGATAACTCAGGGAGAAAATATTGTAATTCCAAAAGGATGGGGGAGAATTACCGCGGAGGCAGAACTTGGCATAATCATTGGAAAGAAGGGGAAAAATATCAGTGAAGAAGATGCAATATCTCACGTTTTTGGTATAACTCCTATCATAGATATGACGGCCCTTGATATTCTTGAGCAGAATCCACGTTTTTTGACACTGTCAAAAAGCTTTGATACATTTTTTAGTATTGGACCGGAAATTGCAACAATAGATGATTTTCCAGATCTTCACACACTGAAGATAAGCACGATCAAAAATGGCAGGATAGAACACGCAAACATCGTAAAAAATATGATGTTTTCTCCTGAAAAACTCATTTCGTTTCACTCTAAAATTTTCACTCTGGAACCTGGAGATATAATATCCACCGGTACTCCTGGTGCAGTCGAAATACATAGTGGAGATAAGGTCAGATGTATAATCGAAGGTAAGAATAGTCTTTCACTGGAGAACAATGTAATCTAAGGCTTCCCTGGCTGAGTGGGGTTATACAGCATCCTTAAATTAGTTAATTCTAAATATATCTAAATTTTATCCACTTATGCTTAAAGAACTTCTTATTGAGGAGAATGCTGTAAAAAAAGGGAACTTCACACTTACATCGGGTAAGCAATCTGAATATTACGTTGATATAAAGGATGCGTGTGCTAGGCCCCACATAATGAAGGAAATCGTACATGAAGTGGTTAAGAAACTGAATGCAAAGGTAGTCGCAGGGGTTGAGCTTGGTGCAGTACCTATTGTTATTGGTGTGTCATATCAGATGAACATACCCTATCTTATAATAAGGAAAGAATCAAAACATGGTATGAAGAAACTGATCATAGGGAACCCAGAAAAAGGCTCAGAAGTAAACATAATCGAGGATGTGGTTACAACAGGGAATTCTGTACTCAAGGCAGTTAATCTCCTGAGAGATAATGGATGTATTGTAAACAGGGCGATTACAGTCGTTGACAGGGAGGAAGGAGGTTATGAACTTCTAAGAGACAACGGAGTAGAACTAATATCTCTTGTAAAATTAAAGGAAATATTTCAAAAATAAATTATCAGGAGAGTATATCATCTATTGCTGTCAGTTCTATGGAAGTAGTATCATTCCCAACAATTATTCCGTTTTTATTTGCCACTATACTCGAACCAACCATTGGACTTCCAAAGTTTGCTGTTCCGAGTTTTACTGAAACCTTGAAGAAATCTTTTAGAATCTCAATCTCATCATCTGTTGTTTCTGGATTAACGATCATGCCCTTGCTTGTGAGGACTGAACTGGAACCAACCGTTGGAAAACCACCTATGGTTCCCTGAATAGTCTCTACCCCAAGTGCATCTTCAATTGCCATAACACTTTTTTTGGAAAAATCTTCATGGACCATAGCTCCGTGATCATTAGCTACTATATCATTTCCAACGGCATTTATCATGTCTTTCAGGAAGAGCACATTCCTCTGTCCTGTATCAAAGTCAATATCCTTATTTCTATACATTCCACTGATTATTATCCCATTGGAATTCATAACTGAAAAAATTCCATACATTCCAGAATCATCCATGCGACTCTTCCTGATATCAACCTGAAGAGATTCCTGTATGGCTTCTATTTCACTATCTTCAAGAGATGATGGTACTAAAACCATGTCATCCCAGGTGCGTAGATAAAGTCCAATATAATTGTTCTCAAAGAGAGAAAGCTTCTTAATCATTTATGGCATCAAAACTTCTATTTCTTCATTTTGTAATTTTAGAACCTTTACCTGGATGCTGGTTGGAATTTTGAACCTTCCTCTCTTCCATATCTCTTCATTAATTTTGCTATCTATCCAAACGTTTTCAATATCTGATTTAGTAAATTTTGCAACATTCTCTCTAATTACCTTAATAGCTGTATCTGCCCTTCTCCTCTTGGAGCTGGCAAAGGCTTTTCTCAATGGGATATTCATAAGCATTTCATCATTAACACTATCTTCTGCCATTTCATTCCCTCAAAGTTTCAGATTATTTCTTCTCCAGTGTCTCCTGTATGGATTCTGGGTTACCTTTCTATCAGTTCTCATTATTACCCAACCAGGTACTCTCCTGTTCTGGTTGACCTTTCTCATTAATCTTATTTTTCTGCCTGTTTCCTTATTCCTACTCATCCTCATCTCCTCTCTATATGTGTTTCTCTCTTTGTTTCTGTCATCCGTCCAAGTATCTGCTTTATTTCATCATCTGAAATTACTCTGTTGATTCTCCCCATGCCATACAACTGAATAAGCTGATTCTCCACGTTTTCAGCCACATCTGGTCTTACGAGCCTGACATTAGCAAGCCTTTCTCTTGCTGCGATATCAAGAATCTGCCTCAATATCTGCTGCTTTCTGGCCCTTTCTGCTTCCTGGGCATTTTTTTGCTCTTCTTCGGCCTGTTCCTGACCCTGAGCTCTCTGCATCTCCTCCATTCTTTTCCTTCTTAACTCTTCAAGCTCCCTGTCTGAATCCATGCCTATACGCCTCTAAAGATATTTCTTTAATTCTACCTGTTTCTCAGAAAGCGATTCCATTACCTGTTTTGATGCCTTCTGAAGCATTGCCTCTCCAACTGGAGATACGGATCTCCCCGTTTCCTTTTTAACCAGTAATCCAAGGTCTTGAAGTTCGTTGAGAACATGTCTCACTATACTTCTACTGCCAGATGCGGGGTGATAGGGCTTGGATCCGCCATCCTTTTTTCCGCCATACTCTTCGCTAAGTCTCTGTATACCTATATTTCCCCTCACATACACTTTCCTCAGTGTTGATGCGAGTCTTCTGTAGTACCAGTCTTCCTGTACCCAGCTCTTCTCTCTGTGAACACCTGATTTAAGGAATTCTGCCCACTCTGGGACCTTAATCTTATCATTCTTACTGAATTCCTCAGTAAGCTTTTCAATCAAAAGGTCAGCAGGAACCTCTTTAACATTTACCATTAACTATCACTCAGTCAATGTGCATATAAAAACCATTAATAACTTTTTCTTAAGAACCATGCATGTTTTCCCATGCCAGATCGGAAGTGGTTGAACCCCTTTCGACTGTTTATAAATATGGATTGATTTAAACATCAATTAATTAAAAATTATAATTTAGGATGCTGAATCACAGGGTTCCTAGATATCTATTTAATTCCCACTCTGTCACATGAGATCTGAAAGCATCCCATTCCTTCTGCTTTACTGTCAGATAGTTGTGATAGACATGTTTTCCAAGAATCTGTTCCATTAGCTTGCTTCCTTTCAGATGGTGAATAGCTTCACCCAGACTTTCAGGCATAGACTCAATTCCTTCTTTCCTGCGCATTTCTGCATCCATATGGAAGATATCTTTCTCTGTCGGTTCCGGCAGTTCATATTCATTCTCCACTCCATCCATTCCCATTCCAAGCACAGTTGCAAATTGTAAATATGGATTTCCTGCTGGATCCGGGCATCTTAGTTCTATCCTTTTCCTCATATTGACTCCTGCTGGAACTCTTATGAGGGCTGACCTGTTTTTGTTTGCCCACGAAATATAAACAGGGGCTTCATATCCAGGTATAAGCCTTTTGTATGAATTTACGGTGGAGGCAAGTATGGCTGATCCCTGGTTTATATTTTTTAATATACCGGCAGTGTAATTCTTGGCAAGTTTGCTCAATCCGTATTTGTCTTTCTCATCGTAAAAGAAGTTCTTTTTCTGATCTTTTCCCATTAGACTCTGGTGGATGTGCATACCGGATCCGTTCAGGCCATTCAGCGGTTTTGGCATAAAGGATGCAAAGAGGTTCTGGTTTTCTGCTGCATTTTTTATGACACTTTTTAACACAGTAATTCTATCAGCCATTAGCATTGCATTTGAGTATCTCAAGTCTATTTCATGCTGGCCAAAGGAAACCTCATGATGAGCCGCCTCTGGTTCATATCCAAGGACTCTTAGCTGTGTCAGTATTTCCAGCCTCACCTGAGCCGCCCTGTCATTTGGTGTGTGATCAAAGTACCCACTGTGGTCACTGGGTTCAGGAATAGGATCACCGTGTTCATTCTTCTTGAAAATGAAAAATTCAAACTCTGGACCAACATAAAACTCCATTCCCCTGTCCCAGACCTTCTTCAAATTTCTTTCCAGAACATATCTCGGATCGCCAGGGAATCTTGTACCATCTGGATTATAGATATTGCACAGGTACCTTGCTGCGTTTCCCTGACTGCTATAGGGATACACAGCATATGTATCCAGATCAGGAACAGCTCTCATATCAGATTCTTCTATCTGTGCATAACCAGCCACTGAACTGCCATCAAAGACAACCCCTTCATTAAGGGCATCTTCAAACCTGTTCTTCGGAAGAGTAAGTGTTTTCACTCTTCCCAGAATATCGGTGAACTGCATATACAAAAACTCAATCTGTTCCTTCCTCAGTCTCTCCAGACTGGTTTGGATTTTATCTTCCATGGTGATCCCATGTGAATAAACATAAAGTTTTTTCTAAAAGAAAGGGCTACATTATGCCATGATGGAAAACATTGAAGGAAAAAGAATAGATTTCAATTACAAGTGGAATCACGGTGATCTCTTTATTCTAATGGAGAACGCTGGAAAAGCAGTAAGTGAATATATAACAGAAAAATATGGAAAAAATCGAAATATACTGGTCATTAGTGGCAGTGGAAATAATGGTGGAGATGGAATAATCACTGCCCACAATCTTGATTCTGACAATAATCTAAAATTAATAGTGATGACAAGGAGCGATGGTTCTGTAAGCTCTCTTTCCAGAAGAGCTATGGAAAAATTCGGTAATGATAGAATAATAAAAAATCCAAATACAGGGGATATAAGGAAGATGATATCGGAGTCTGACATTATTGTAGATGCCATTTTCGGAACAGGAATAAGGGATCCAGTCAAGGAACCATATAGTTCTATTATAGAGGAAATTAATCTAAGCAGGGCAGAAGTTATTTCCATAGATGTTCCATCAGGGCTGGGAACATCCCACAGCGTTCTTCCTGATGCAACGGTTACATTTACAGATGTAAAGGAGGGAATGAACGAGAAAAATTCAGGATCAATCAACGTAAGAAATATAGGTATAGATGAAAGGGAAATTAATTATGCTGGTCCAGGTGACATGGTATATTTCCCAAAAATCGAGAAAAATGGGCACAAGGGGCAGAACGGAAAAGTTCTCATCATGGCAGGATGGAAATTCACTGGTGCAGGCTGTATGACAGCAAGAGCCGCAGAGAATGCACTTCCAGACCTCATAACAATGCTGGTACCAAAGGCATCATCAACAATATTTTCCATCAAACTAGAGGATCAGATTGTAGGAGTTTTTAATTCACTGAATATGAAAAATGAATTGGAAAAATGCAATGCAGTACTAACAGGTCCAGGGATGGGAATATCTGAGGATTCAGTTAAGGTCGTTCTAGCAGTATGTAAAAGTGGAAAGAAAGCAGTTTTTGACGCTGACGCTATTCATATAATGGCGGAACATAGAGACCTGATAAATCAGAATATGCTGTTCACTCCTCACAGCCATGAATTCGAGGTCCTGACAGGAACTGAGGCCAACAGGGAAAACGCAGAAAAATTCAGTGTGAAGTATGGTTGCACCATACTCTTGAAGGGACCCGCTGATATAATAACAAACGGCAAAAAAACAGTTATCAGCGAAGGAGGAAGCCCAAGAATGGCAATGGGCGGAACAGGCGACATACTTGCAGGATTATGTACTGGACTCATGGCAAGGAACATGGACCCATTTCACGCAGCGGTCCTTGGGTCTTTTATAAACAAAAAGAACGGGGAGAGGGTGGAAAAAGAAAGATCATACTGGTTTAACACATATGATCTACTGGGAAGCATGGGTAGGACATTTCGACAATATTATGACTTCATTATCAGTAATGAATAATTAAATTCCAAAGTTAAATGACAGTATTGACTAAAGTTATTAATAATTATTTGTATACAAGGTCATTGGGCGATATAGATCCTGAAGAGATAAGGTCAGTGGATGATATCCTTGACTACATAGTAGAAAATTTTGAAAGCGACCCTGTAGCAGGTTATGGAAACAATTTGTGGAGTTATAGACAGTTTAGCGACATGGTAAAATCGCTGGCATCATCCATGATAGAAAATTTTCCAATGAAGAAAGGCCAGAGAGTTCTCATAATTCTCCCACCTAGCTATCAGCTGTTACTTTCTTATTTCGCACTGTGGAGAAACGGAGTGAGTGCAATTCCACTCGATGTAAAAACGCCTCTGGAATTGATTGATAAAATAGCAACAAGCGGAAAAATATCTGGAATAATCACCTATGACTCTCTATTCAGCCATATAAACAGGGATGAAACATCAAATATTTACAATATACTGACCAGTTCTTCTGAATTTAGGTCAATAATTTCAAAAAGAAATCCAGATATGGATGATTATAGAATAAGGGGGACCAGACAGAGAGCAGTAATGGAAGAAATGTGTTATAATGAAGCTAAGGAAGGTGAACATATTGATATATTCACAGATATAGCAATATCTGAAATACAGTGGAAAAAAGATTCATCATTTACTTTCCTGAATTATACATTTAAGAAAGTAATTTCTGCATTGAAGCTAACAATGGACCTCTTTCCAATGAGGAAGAACCAGGCATTTGCAGTCCAGAAAGAACCAACATCCTGTCCAGATGTGATCGAAGGACTCTTGATACCTATATTAAAGGGAGAGAGAATCATTATGGTAGAGAATTTCAGGGAAAATCTGGAAAAAATAATAATGAAAAACGATCCAGAAGAGGGAATTGTACTCTGGTTAAATATGCATGGTTTCAAAGCGTTGAGGGAATTCAGGGAGTCAGCAATTGAAAAAATATCTATAATCCTAACAAATTTTCAATGGAACATGGATGAAGTTAGTTTTCTGGGAAAGAAACGGTCTTCCCTGTTCTCCATAATGGAATATGAAGGCGTTTCAGTTCCCATAATTTCAAAACAGTTCATCGGTGATGGACCTGGTCAGAGTAATTTCATATCAGGTGGCAAAGAAAAATCTGGCGTTTTTAAAATCCCGTATATGTACATCTGCGACAAATATGAAGACGAGGAAGAGTTCTACACAATTGCAAACATCAACATAGAAAGCATGTCTGCGAGGGATATTGAAAATGAATCTGTCTATTTGCACAGGGGAAGATCAATTCCTTTAAATGAGATGATTAAGTTTTTTGAGAACCAACTCCATGTAAAAAACTGTGCATTATTACAGGACAAGGATGACTGGCGAATAATCGACATCATACTGGATAAAAAAACAGCAATTCCGACAAAAATAAATATTAATGATGAGGTTCCTGACCTCTTACTACCTTTAAAAATTATAAAAAATAATTGAATGTACTCAATCAGATGTAAGTTTCCTTATTCTGTCTGCTATCTTATCAAGTACTTCTTTATTTTCCTTCAATTTTGTGCTTCCATTTGCCTTTATATCTTCAAGAAAATTGACAAGACCATTGATCTCATCTACAGCCTCATCATAATTTCTCGGAGAGTTTCCGGAAAATGGATTATGCATATGTCCCATACCAAACCAGCTATCAGATTCCTGCGTAAGACTGTAAGCTCCTGAAGGTTCCTTCTTGATCATATTCTCATCTACCATCTTCTGTAGCATCGGGTAAAGTGATCCAGGTGATGGTCTCCACATCCCAAAGGTCATTTTTTCCACAGAATCCATTATCTCAGCACCGTTCTTAGGTCCACTTCTCAGCACTGCAAGAATAGTAAACCTCAAATCTCTTCTTTTTCCAAACATGTTTCCCATCATGATTATCATATCGGTTATTCGATATCGATATATAAACATATTGCTTTCGATATTGAAATGTCTTTATTAGAACTAAAGAGATTCATATTATACTAAAAAGGTAAAATTAATCACTCTTATTGTATGCAAAGAAAAGCATTACTTTCAAAGAAATGTTAATTAGCCATTTTCATATATTAAGGTCTGTGTGTTGAATTCACAAGGGAAGAACATAATTTTCATTAAAAAAGGTTGAGTAATATGAATGAAGGGAGTGAAGCAAAGGAAGAACTGAGAAGGGGATTAGAAGGTGTACTAGCAGCAGAGACCAGAATAGGATATGTAAATGGATCTGATGGGAAGCTTTTTTACAGAGGATATGAGATCAACAGTCTTGTAGAACAGAGCAATTATGAAGAGGTATCCTATCTTCTTCTTTATGGTCATCTTCCGAAAAGGGGAGAGTATGAGGAATATGTGAAGAGATTGAGGGAAGAGATGCCACTTCCGGATGAGGTCTTATCACTAATAAAAAACATAGGGGGAAGGACCCATCCAATGTCGGCACTGAGAACAGTAATTTCATATCTTTCAGTGCTGGACAGTATGGAATCTGATAGTTCCACTAAAAATCAGGAAAGGATAGGTATAAGTCTTATTGCAAGAATGCCCTCAATAGTTGGAGCCATACACAGGGTATATTCCGGTAAGGAAATAATTAAACCAGACCCTGAGCTTGGATATGCTTCAAACTTCTTTTATATGTCCACTGGTGCTAGGCCAGATCCTGTTGAATCAAAGATAATGGATACTGCTCTAATAATTCACGCAGATCATGGAATGAATGCATCTACTTTTTCAGCACTTGTTACCATATCAACAATGGCTGATATGTACTCCGCCATCACCTCTGCCATAGGTACTTTAAAAGGACCATTGCACGGTGGAGCTAATGAAAGAGCATTGAAAATGATCCAATCAGTAGGAAGGCCAGAAAATGCAGAGAAAGCGCTCAAGGTTATGACTGATAAAGGTGAGCGCGTGATGGGATTTGGGCACCGTGTCTATAAGGTATACGATCCGAGAGCAAAGATTCTGAAAAGATATGCAGAATATTTTGCAGAACGGAAAGGAAACGAAACATTCAAAACCGCTCAAATAATCGAAGAACTGATGATTAATAAGTATGGAGAGAGAGGAATCTTTCCGAATGTTGATTTTTACTCCGGGATTATATACGACGCTATGGGGTTCAGAACTGAGATTTTCACTCCAATCTTTGCAACAGGCAGAATTTCAGGATGGGTAGCAAGGGCACTGGAATATTCAACAGAAAATAGATTATTCAGGCCAAAGGCACTTTACGTAGGAGAAAAAGGGCCAAGAAAATACATCCCAATACAGGATAGAGACTGAAATGGCAGTAAAAAAGGAGAGAATAAATCTCGGTGAAAAGCTCATAATTCCGGACACCTCAGCCATATTAACAGGAAAAATAGAGATTCTGTCAATGAATTGCATTGTCCCAACAAGCGTTATAGGAGAGATCAAGCATGGTAAAATGAGCAGGGTCATTGGGCATGATCTAAATATCATACGAACCGCTTCTCCCGGGCAGGAATATATGGAACAGGTTAGGGAAGCTTCAAAAAAGACTGGAGACTTTCCATATCTGAGCCAAACTGATATGGAAATCATTGCAATAGCAAAGGAATATGGTGGGGTTGTTATTTCTGATGATTATTCCCTTCAAAATGTATGTTCAGAAATGAGCATAGAATATTATGGATGCGGCATAGAGGCTATCAAAAAGAGTATAAGATGGGGATATCTTTGCAGAGGTTGCGGTACAAAATATACTAAAAGACTGGATAAATGCAGCATATGTGGGCACTGGATAACCCGATATGCCATAACAGAGAATGAAAATAAAAGGGGTTAAAGCAAGGGATATTCGGATGTAATTTTATCAATTACATCAGCTGGAGCAGGGCCAATCCCTATACATGTTGTACTGCCAGGATCAACCTGTGTATAACCAGCATCTGATATTACTGAGGTATTTAGACCAATATTTTCGCATTCTGCCTTTAGTTTATAAAGTTCCTCAAGATTCTGCAGTCTTATCACTATCTTTTTTTGTCCCTGGGATTCCCATTCTCTGAACACTTTTTTGTTATTTTTTTGAGCCCAGAGAGCGCAATTTACAGCAGCATGTGAAGCCTGAGCTGCTATCTTCCCCTTCCCCATGTCAAGATCTTTTCTCACGCCAATTATCATCTTCATTTCTTCTACCATGGAACATCCTTCCTATGCATCTTATAAGCAAGTATATTTACACCCCTGTGCAAAAGTGGTGTTATTACAAGTATTATCACAATATCTATAAAATTTCCATAGAGCGATAAGAAGAAAGATCTCGAAAATAGAAACAGGAATAGGAAAGCGAAGATAACGAATGGCCACATATCCAGAAGATTACCCTTTTCTCCACTTTTCATATTCTTTCTCCTCTTTATGAATGATCCTACTAGATCACCTGTTAGTGACCCCCATGCCAGACTAACTGAGGCAATTATCATAGTTTCAAATGAAACCTGGAACTGAAATAGTCCTGCAATAGAAAGGATTGGGAGAATTATTATTCCAGAAATGAAACCAATCAATATTCCACCAAAATATCCACTTATACTCTTTCCATCTCCAAATATTCTCCTTCCATCTATGAAATTCCTCCCAAAATCCATTCTGCCTTTTCCTCCTGTGATAACTGCACCTGGATTGGCAACCAGTGCCGGAATAAAGGCAAATAATCCTGCAAGGATGTTAAATGCCAGATTCTGCATATGTCTCTACAGCCTTCAGTATATCAGCCTTGGTTATTATGCCTTTTAATTCAAGCTTGTCAGTTATCAGTACTGCATTGGAGAATCTCAGTATTGGATAAATAGCAGATATGGGAGTGTTTGGAGGAAGTTGAGGAAGTGCGGGGCTCATAATCTTTGATACTGTCATCTTTTTTAAAGCATCTGGGGAAATCCCTTTCATAAGAAATTCATTGACTTCACCCTCTCCTATTGTACCAACTACCCTCATTTCTGAATTTAGCACAGGCATCTGTGAAATGCCATATTTTTTCAGAATATCAAGGGTTGTCAGTATAGAATCAGTAGCCTGACAGGTTACAACATTTGTGGTCATAATCTTTGAAACTTCTATATCCATCTGATCTGCCTTCTTCGAATGGCTCTGTAGATAGTTATAGATTTTTCTTATATTTTCATAAGTTGGATTTATGTCTCCCTTCTCAAGCCTTGCAATATACGACTGACTAACTCCACAGACAGAAGCGAGTTCCCTCTGTCTAATTCCAAGAGATTTTCTCATCTTGGAAATCTCCTTAACTGTAGGAAGCATGAAGGTATGATTCATATTTGGGTAATATTATTATTGTTAAAACTTTTAGAAAATATTACCTTTCGTAATATCATATTCCGTAAAATTGATTATGTATAATCTCAGAGTCTTTGAATTCTATAAAAATATCAAACTTATTTAATCCAAAAATCAGTTTAACTTTTCACATTTTGTAGTTCTCTATTACCATCATTTAAGGGGAAACTATAAAATGATAATTTTCCATTACCCGTTTGAATATAGTTGAGCTCAAAAAAGAATGAAACGCCTTTATCCACTTTCCTTAAAAAGAATAGGGTTTTAACATTTCCACTTCTTGCCTTAGTACCATCGATACTAATAGTTTTGATTTTCATCTTCGTAACTGCACTTCTTTACATAATTTTTCTAATTCCAATAATTATCTTTATCGCAGCCCATTACACCGACACATGGGGTATGAAGAAACGTTTAAAATATGCAATCCCAGTATTTGTTCTATTACTCCTCATACAGACGCTAATACTCACGCCCGTTTCCTATGAAAATCCAGGAATTTTACAGGGAAAAACACCAAACGATTCGCATTTCTCCGTCTACATATCGCCATATTCTGGTGTATATTCTCAATACAGCGTAAACGCAACATTTTATGGATTGAACACAAGTCATTCATATAAGCCTTATTTCATGGCATATTCATCAGGAGAGTTTCTAAATCTTACATGTAAGGTTTCACTTCAAAACGTTACTACCAGTGATGGCGTAATAGCAGTTAATTATACGTTTAACCATTTGCACGATGGTGATTATTACGTGGAAGTAATACTAAACTATACACATTCAAACAGGGGCTACAATGTTACAACGGGATTTGTACGGGGTCCAATCGTTTATTCTGAAAACATTTTTGCACTTTCATTGCTTCTTAATTATACACCACTATACGCTCTGTTAATTGTGATTTTCATTATATTCCTGCTGTTCAGCAAATCCATAAGCAACTCTAAAAGGAAGTTAACACAGAGAATGACAAAATAATATATATTTTTATGATTACTATATAGGTAAACTAAATATGTATTTTCCATATAGATTCATATGACTACTGAATCAAGGAAGATACAGATAACAGGAGGTTCAACATATATAGTATCACTGCCACCTACATGGGTTAAGGCAAACCAGATAAAGAAGGGAAGTACAGTTACGATTGAATCACTGGGCGATTCTCTTACATTATATCCAAATGAAAGAAAGAAAAGAGAAGTTGTAAAAGAACTTGAAATTACAGGTAATCTTTCAAACGATCTTTTACCTAGAACTCTAGTTTCACTATATATTTCAGGTTTTGACACTCTTATAATTAAAAGTGAGAGCTACATAAGTCAGGAGATAAAGGATATAGTGAAGAAATTCTCAAGACTGGTAATGGGCGTAGAAATCTTTGAAGAATCCGCTAAAGCCCTAACACTGCAAAATGTCCTGGATTCTGAATCATTTCCTCTCACCACTGCTCTAAGAAGAATGATAATGAACGTAAACCTCATGCTGGGGGACACTGCCAAGGCGCTGGATAGTATGGAATCTGAACTGATGGAAAATATAATTGGCAGGGACGATGATGTAGACAGATATCACTTCTATATGATGAAGGAGATTTCTATAGGAAAATATGAGGGAAAAGATACCATTTTCAATCTTATTTTTTCAAGAATACTGGAAAGGGTTGCAGATCATACAGTAAATATTTGTACAATACTCAAGGATTCGCCGAATTTTGATCAGAAAAAGAAATCAGAATTGATGCAGTTCATAATGTACTGCTACGAGGTATTCCAAAAAGCTACTACCTCATTTCTCGGCGCCGACCTAAAAACGTTGAATGAAATAGTTAACGTAAAAACTAACATAATAGCAAACAAGGCTCAGCTGATGAAAAAGAAATATGGAGACGTTTCATACTCAGGAATAGTAGAGGAAATCTCAAGAATTGGCCTCTATTCAACTGATATAGCTGAAATTACAATGGATAGATATGTAAACAAGAATCTAACCATTAAACTCTGAATATTCAGGAACAAACAACGTAAGAAAATTAAAGAACAGCAATACTCAGGGATAATAATATAAATGCAAACGAGAAGAAATAGGTAAAATCATGGCTTTACCACAATATTAATAAAGGTCCGTTTAATACGAGTGATACGCACTAAAAGATGCACTCTTTGAATAGATATCAGAGGGGAAGGGTATGAGATTATTAGTTAATCTATGAAGCCAGTTAATGTTCCAGTAAAATGGATTGTGCAATCTGTGAAAACTGTCTGGGGGATGGTTTGGTTTGAGAGCCGATGAAGGACGTGCCAAGCTGCGAAATGTCTTGGGGAGGCGCAAGGAGCCCTTGATCCGAGAATGTCCGAATGGGACTTCCTGTCGTAAGACACTCCGAAAGGAGAGGGAACTCAGGGAATTGAAACATCTTAGTACCTGAAGGAAAAGAAATCAATTGAGATACCGTTACTAAAGGCGATCGAAAGCGGTATAAGGCAAACCGAATTTTCCTTTGAAGAAAAGGAAAAGTTGTGGTGTATGGACTCTTCCCAACATCTAGTATACGAATCAGAATGGCCTGGAAAGGTCAACCAAAGAAGGTGATAGTCCTGTAAGAGTAAGTATAAAGGTTACGAGGAAGAAGTTCCGGAGTACCGTGCGTCGTTATTCGCGCGGGAAGATGGGTGGCATCAACATCCAACCTTAAATACTTCTCAAGTCCGATAGCGTACAAGTACCGTGAGGGAAAACTGAAAAGCAACCCGGAAGGGTAGTGAAAAGTACCTGAAACCAGACAGTGATAAACTTATAGGGCGCTAAAGCGGTGATCTTCCTAACACGAAGTGAGCGGCGTTCTATTATCCGTGTTGAAGAACGGGCCAGGGAGTTTTGTTGAGTGGCGAGGTTAACTCTTATGAGAGGTAGCCGTAGCGAAAGCAATTACACGCACAGCAATGGAGGTGTAACGTAATAAATGCGTCAGTCACTTGAGGAAGACCCGAATCCGGTCGATCTACACCTGAGTAGGTTGAAGCTAAGTGAAAACTTGGTGGAGGACCCAACTGGTTCTGATGTGCAAATCGTTCAGATGACTTGGGTGTAGGGGTCAAAGGCCAATCTAGGCCGGTAATAGCGGGTTCCCCCCGATACTACCCGCAGGTAGACCTCAGCAGAGATGTTGGGCGAGGTAGAGCGACCGAATAGTTGGTTAGCTGATGAAAATCAGCGTCGACTTATCGAACTCCGAACTTGTCCAAATCGTAGAAGCTGGGTGCTAGGGTACAGGGATAAGCTCTGTGCCCGTGAAGGGAACATCCTAGACGAGGGTTAAGGTCCCTAAAACTAACTAAGTGCAAATTAAAGAGGTTAATGGCCTAAGACAGTGTGGAGGTAGGCTTAGAAGCAGCCATCCTTCAAAGAGTGCGTAACAGCTCACTCACCGAGGCTATTTGCCTCGAAGATGGAAGGGGCTAAAGTTAGTTACCGAGACCTTCGAGCACCGAAAGGTGATCTGGTAGGGGGGCGTGCCATTTGGGCGGAAGCTTCTTCGAGAGGAGGAGTGGACCGAATGGCATCGCGGATCTTGGTAAAAGTAGCAGATAAGAATTGTGAGAATCAATTCCGCCGAAAGGGCTAAGGGTTCCTTGGCAATGTTCGTCAGCCGAGGGTTAGTCGATCCTAAGGTTATTCCTAACAGGAGATGACCGAATGGGAAGACGGTTAATATTCCGTCACCATGAATGTTTTGCCATTAATGAAGGTTCGAGATAAGGGGAGTACACTTGCCTGTGTATTTCTAATTATAAGTGGATGGAGAGTTGTAATGACGTAAAGTCTGCAAAAAATTAGCAGTTCCCGTTTGGGAATTCCTTTAATTCTTGGATCCTGTGAAAACCATTAATGGGTCAAGTTCATGTTCGTACCAAGAACCGACACAGGTGCCCCTGGATGAGAAGTCCAAGGCGTTTGGGAATAATGGACGCGAGGGAACTCGGCCAAATAGCTCCGTATCTTCGGTAGAAGGAGTGCCTGTTCCGAGAGGGAACAGGTCGCAGTGGCAAGGGGACCCCGACTGTTTACCAAAAACACAGGCCGCTGCTAGTTCGAAAGGATGTGTATAGCGGTCGAAACCTGCCCAGTGTCGGTACCTGAAAGTCCCGTTCAAGGGAAAGAAGGGCCGATAAACGGCGGGGGTAACTATGACCCTCTTAAGGTAGCGTAATACCTAGCCGCTTAATTGGCGGCTTGCATGAAGGTTCAACGAGAGTCCCACTGTCCCCGCGTTCAGCCCCGTGAAATTGATGCACTGGTGCACAATCCAGTATCTCCCACATGAAAGCGAAGTCCCCGTGGAGCTTTACTGCAGCCTGTAGCTGTAATACGGTTATCAATGCGTAGCGTAGGAAGGAGTTGTTAATGCTTGGGTTTCGGCTCAAGCGGAGACGTCAATGAAACACTTCCCTTTAATAACTGCGTTACTAACTTTTGTGAAAAAGGACAACTATTGGTGGGCAGTTTGGGTGGGGCGCCACGCCCCTGAGAATCAAACAGGGGCCCCCAAAGGTTGGCTCAGGAGGGTCAGAAATCCTCCGTGGAGTGTAAGAGCAAAAGCCAACTTGACTGTGTTCTGGTCAACAAGGGACGCAGATGCGAAAGCATGGTCTAACGAACCACCCAGTCCCCTCTTGATGAGGGCGGGTGATAAGAGAGAAGTTACCCCAGGGATAACTGAGTTGTCCTCGGCAAGAGTTCACATCGACCCGAGGGTTTGCTACTTCGATGTCGTCTGTTCCTATCCTGGTGCTGAACAAGGTGCCAAGGGTGGGGCTGTTCGCCCATTAAAAGGGATCCTGAGATGGGTTCACTACGTCGCGAGACAGTAGGGTTGCTTCTCTGTGGGAGTGTTCGATGTCTGAAGGGAAGGAGCCTTTAGTACGAGAGGAACGGGGGTTCGTGGCTTCTGGTTTACCGATTGTCCGGCAGGGCATTGTCGGGTAGCCACGCCATACACGGATAAAAGCTGAAGGCATCTAAGCTTGAAGCCGACCCTGAAAAGAGACATCGTTTGAGGCCACTCATAAAAGATGAGATTGATAGAACTGGGATGTAAGTATCAAGGTTCGCCGAGGTATTCAGTCCACAGTTACTAATCGGCCAAATGTACAATCCATGCTAAAGAACTTAACTGGTTAATCATACCAAGTGCCTATTTTTTATAGATAATAAAAATTCTAGGTTAATTTGAGAATATAAATTTTTGAAATATGTTACATTAAATTATGTAATTGTTAATATTCATTCTTACGGTATTTTATATGAATAGGACAATGTCTTATTTTTTTGTGATTTTTCTATGAGTTTTAAGTAAATTCTTTAACTAAGGGAAAATGCTAAATGGTAAAATTTATGGTTTTGAGATTGTCAAATATTATAATTAGAGATTACTGTTTTCTCTCTATTTGATTCAGTAATTTTTCTGCTATTTTTTCGTATACTTCTCTTACTTTTTCAGAGGCTTCTACTGCTGGTATCCCCTCATCTCCATTCTGGACTATTTCAGGGAAGATCGGTATCTTACCAAGAAATGGTATATTGAGTTCTTTTGCAAGTTCTTCAGCTCCTCCAGATCTGAAAATATCTGTAATCTCTCCACAGTGTGGACATGCAAATCCACTCATATTTTCAACAATTCCCAGAACTTTAATATGCATCTGTTCTGCAAAGTTTATGGCTTTTTTCGCATCTAAAAGGGCAAGATCCTGGGGAGTTACCACAATTACTACACCGTCTGCCTGAGGTACAAGTTGTGAAACCGTTAGTGCTTCATCACCAGTCCCTGGTGGGAAATCTAAAATCCCATAATCTATATTGTCCCATATGGTGTCCTCAAGAAACTGCTGGACAGCCTTATGTCTAAGTGCCCCTCTCCATATTACGGCGGTTTTTTCATCAGGGAGCAGGAATGCCATTGATATGACCTTCACACCATATGGTGAATCTATGGGCAATATACCCCCATCCTGAGTGTATAACTTCTCTTTAGTCACTCCAAGAAGTTTTGGGTCATCCGGTCCATTGATATCAGCATCGATAAGACCAACTCTATACTTTCTTGCCAGAGTAACTGCAATATTAACTGAAAATGTACTTTTACCCACTCCACCTTTTCCACTCATAACCATTATGGTATGCTTTACGCCTTTGTATTTCGTTGAGGCCTGTGGAGCCGTTTGTATGGGTGGAGGGGGTGTGTTTATTTTTATCTTTCCCTTCGGTTGATAATTTGGATTTCCGTTACTGGTTTCTGTCATATTCAGATATTTATGAAGCTTATTTATGATTATTGTAATTTTAAAGTTCTGTTAGTCAGAACTATAAGGCGCCGATTTAATAGATTTCCTGTATAATTCTCAATCGAGAGAAGTGCTATTTAATAAATGTGGAAAAATCATATATAAATATGAATAATAACATACATGATCAAAGTGTTGCAAAATGAATCCTTCTGAATTAAAAAATAAATTAAAACTATTAAGAGAATTTAAGTTATATGATGCCTATCAATTATTGTCCACTGTTAACGAAGGGGAAAATAGAACCTTCCAATGCTATCTGCCAAATGCATCGAGGGCATGGATAGAACTGAAAGGCAAAATAATAAAACCAGAAACAGAGGATAACGCCATCTTCAGGTTCTCAATTCCATCTGCGGAACCCATTAGATCGATCCTCATTTGTTATATGGATAGCTCAGGGTACGTAGAAAAGAAGCATAATCCATATTTTTTTGAACCATATTTGAAAAAAGAGGATTTATATTCATACGTGTCAGGGGAAAGTTACAGAGCATACGAATTTATGGGAGCTCATCGAATAAAGTTTCCAGAATGTGAGGGTATAATGTTCACAGTTTACGCGCCAAATGCTAACTGTGTTTCAGTAATAGGTAATTTCAATCACTGGATTGCAGGAAGCCATCCCATGATGAACATTGATAATAGTGGAATATGGTCAATATTCATACCTGACATAAATGGTGATGAAATCTATAAGTATGCCATAAGAACCAGAAATGGGGATTTACTTGAAAAAAGTGATCCATATGCATTTAAGACGGAGCTCAGGCCAAGAACAGGATCTGTAACTAATATTGATGAATTCAGATGGAATGATAGGGAGTGGATGAAAAGAAGATTCTCAACTAATTATGAAGTAGAGCCCATTATGGTTTATGAAATCCATCTGGGGTCATGGCTAAGGGAGGACGAATCACTTTACGCATCCTATCTTGACCTTGAAAAAAGGCTCATACCATATCTCAAGGAGAACCGGTTCAACTATGTAGAATTTCTTCCTGTAATGGAGCATCCTCTTGATGATTCATGGGGATATCAGGTTGTAAATTACTATTCGCCAACCTCCAGACATGGGAACCCGGAAGGATTTAAGCATTTGATAAATGCCCTTCATGAGAATAATATTGGTGTATATCTGGATTGGGTTCCAGCGCACTTTCCAATGGATTCCTATGGATTGGGTCTTTACGATGGGAGCCATCTTTATGAATATGAGAACCCAAAGAGAGGAATTCAACCTGACTGGGGTACATATGTTTTCGATGTTGGAAGGAGACACGTTATAAATTTTCTCATTTCGAATGCAGCATTCTGGGTCAGGGAATACCACTGTGATGGACTCAGGATAGATGCAGTATCTTCAATGCTTTATCTCGACTACTCAAGGAAAGATGGTGAATGGGAGCCTAATATTTATGGAGGTCATGAAAATCTGGAATCGATTGCATTCTTCAGAAGCCTGAATGAGCACATTCATAGATCCTTTCCGGGAGTAGTGTTAATTGCAGAAGAGTCCACCTCCTGGCCAGGGGTAACATCAAGAATTGAGTCTGGTGGTCTTGGATTTGACATGAAATGGAACATGGGCTGGATGCACGACACTCTTGAATATTTTTCATATGATCCCATCTACAGAAAGTACCACCAGGACAGGATCACATTCTCCTTCTGGTATTCATTTTCAGAAAAATTCATTCTACCATTGTCCCACGATGAGGTTGTTTACGGGAAGGGATCTATCTTTCAGAAAATGCCCGGTGATGAGTGGCAAAAATATGCAAATGTCAGATTGCTATACTCTTATATGTTCTCCTTTCCCGGAAAAAAGATGATATTCATGGGAGACGAATTTGCCGTAAGTTCGGAATGGGATTTTTCAAAAGGGTTAATAAACAACGCTGAAACAAATTCATTCATGAACGGCGTAAGGGAAACATTGAGAGACCTTAATGATATATACATTTCACGCTCTTTCCTGGCCAGAGGAGACTTCAACGGCGGGGCATTTCAGTGGATAGATTACTCTGACAGGGAAAGCAGTATATTTTCCTTTATTAGAAGAGATCAGCAATCAGATCACTTCCTGGTTTTTGTGTTCAACTGTACCCCTGTGATCAGAAAAGATTACAGAATTGGTGTACCCAGATCGGGAGAATGGAAAGAGATATTCAATTCAGATTCACAGTATTATGGTGGCTCAGGAGTAGGAAACGAGGGAAAAGTGATAGCATCAAAGAAATGGTGGCATAATATGGAGAATTCAATAGAGATTACGCTTCCACCTCTGGGATGCCTTATTCTTGAATGGAGGTTATAAAATGAAATACAGAGATATTTACATAGAAAAAGTAATGCCTACAGTTGACAATGGTAGTATTCCAGCTAGAGTAAGATGTGGTGATAATGTTCCAGTGGAAGCGGTAATATATTCCACAGCGCATCAATTTCTGAGGGCTAGAGTTGTTATCCGATCAGTTAGTGGTAAAATTATTTCAAGGACAGAAATGAAATACACAGGAATGAACGACGTATTCAGGACTACAGTACAACTGCCAAAAAGAGGGTCTTACAGCATGACTATAAATGCGTGGATCGACAGAACAACGACCATTATCAGAGGGATACTATCCTGGCTGGAAGCAGGTGAAAGTGTTGACAGTGATTTACTGGAATTGAAGCAGAGAATCTCACAGATGGAAAGCAAGGCCCGTGGAAGAAACAGGAAGGCATTCAGGGAAATGTGGAAGATAGTAAACCTAAAGAAACCTGAAAAGGAAAAACTTGCATTAATTCCCGAAGCTTTTTCTTCTATTCTGGATAAATATGATAAAAAAGAATCTGAGACAAACACTAATAAATTCTGGTTAGAGGTAATGGGTGACGAGTTATCAAAATCATGGTATGAGGTATTTCCAAGATCTCAACCTCCTGAGGGCAAAAAATCTGGAACCTTTAGAGATCTCGCAGCGAGGCTTAATTATATTTCTGAAATGGGGTTTGATGTAGTTTATTTGCCGCCAATTCATCCCATAGGCCAAACTAACAGGAGGGGGAAAAATGGAATCATTCCATGTACAAAAGATGATCCCGGAAGCCCATGGGCAGTTGGAAGTGAGAAGGGGGGTTTTAAATCAATTGCCCCAGAGCTTGGGACACTGGATGATTTTAAATTTCTGATCAGGGAAGCCAGATCGAAGAACATGGAGATAGCACTTGATATGGCGTTCCAGTGCTCACCTGATCACCCATATGTGCGGGAACATCCAGAATGGTTTTACAGGAGGCCAGATGGTACAATACGATATGCAGAAAATCCACCAAAGAAATATTTCGACATATATCCATTCAATTTTTACTGTGAGAACAGGGATGAATTATGGGAAGAATTGAAAAGTGTTGTCATGTACTGGGCTGAGGTTGGTGTAAGGATGTTCAGGGTAGACAATCCGCATACAAAACCCGTGGGTTTCTGGGAATGGATGATCCAGTCAGTAAGGAAGGAATATCCGGATACAGTATTTCTGAGTGAATCATTCACCACACAAAACCTGATGTACCGTCTGAGTAAGGCTGGATTCCAGCTTTCTTACAGTTATTTTACATGGAAAAATTTTGACTGGGAAATAAGGGATTATTTCACCGAATTAAACAGTCCAGAGGTAAGCGCATTCTTCACGCCAGTTTTATTCACAAACACGCCAGATATATTATCTTACACATTACAGCACGGAGGAAGGGCCCAGTTCATTATCAGGGCAATACTTGCAGCAACACTTTCTTCTTCGTGGGGAATATACAGCGGGTATGAAATATGCGAAGACACTCCAATTCCAGGGAGGGAAGAATATTTGGATTCAGAGAAATATGAAATTAAAACCAGAGATTTCAATGATCCAATAAATATCAGGGAAGAAATAGCGCATCTTAATGAGATAAGAAAAAAGAACCCAGTGTTCATGGAGAGAGGAAACCTGAAATTCATTGAAAGTAATAATCCCTCACTGCTTGCATATACCAGAGGTTTTGGACAGAACAAAATCATGGTAATAGTAAATTTAAACCCAGAACAGATGCAGGAAGGTATGGTTGAACTTCCAGATGAATGGAAGGGCTATTCCAGGGTAAATGTGATGGATATTTATAACCTTGAAAGCTACTCATGGGTGGATGGCAGGAATTATGTGCGTTTAACACCTGAATTCAAGCCAGTACACATACTTAAGAGGGTTTTGAAATGATGTCTGATTCACAGGAGAACCTGTGGTATAAAGATGCTATATTTTATGAAGTGCCGGTACGATCGTTTTACGATTCAAATGGGGATGGTATAGGAGATTTTCCAGGGCTTACTCAGAAACTTGACTACATAAAAAGCCTCGGAATAGATTGCATATGGCTCCTCCCATTCTACGATTCTCCACTAAAGGATGATGGATATGATATAAGGGATTATTACTCAATACTCCCGGAATATGGAACACTTAAAGATTTCGATAATTTCATGATTGAGGCTCACAGGCTAGGCATTAGAGTGATAGCCGATCTTGTTCTTAATCACGTTTCAGATCAGATAAAGTGGTTTCAGGAAGCAAGAAAGGACAGGACCAACTCAAAGAGGGATTGGTTTGTCTGGTCAGATACGCCAGATAAATACGAAGGGGTCAGGATAATATTCATAGATACAGAGAGATCTAACTGGACACTGGACCCTCAAACCGGACAGTACTACTGGCACAGGTTCTTCAGTCATCAGCCAGATCTGAATTATGACAATCCAGAGGTAAGGGATGAGATGAAGAAGGTCATAAGGTTCTGGCTGGACAGGGGATTGGACGGCTTCAGATGTGATGCAGTACCTTACCTTTTTGAAAGAGAGGGGACAAGCTGTGAAAATCTTCCTGAAACACATGAGTACTTCAGGGAAATCAGGAAGATGATAGATGAGGAATATCCAGGCAGGATACTACTTGCGGAGGCAAATCAGTGGCCAGAAGATGCAAAGAAATATTTCGGAAATGAGGACGAATTCCAGATGAATTTTAATTTTCCACTAATGCCAAGAATATTTATAGCCCTGGCAAAGGAAGATGCCTTCCCAGTGGAGAATATTATATCCAAAACGCTTCCTGTTCCTGAAAAATGTTCATGGGGCTTATTCCTCAGAAACCATGATGAATTAACTCTGGAAATGGTATCAGACGAGGAAAGAGATATAATGTACAGCGAATATGCAAAGGTACCGAAGATGAGATTGAATCTTGGTATCAGGAGAAGGCTTGCACCTCTGGTTGACAATGATAGATATGCACTGGAATTCCTCAACGCTCTCATAATGTCATTGCCTGGTTCTCCAATTCTCTATTATGGGGATGAGATTAACATGGGTGATAATATATATCTCGGAGATAGAAATGGTGTAAGAACACCAATGCAGTGGTCCTATGACAGAAATGCCGGGTTTTCCAGATCCGATCCAGAACAGTTATATGCACCTGTGATAATAAATTCCAATTACCACTATGAGGTAAATAATGTAGAATCAATGTCAAGGCTTCCCTCCTCATTTCTTAACTGGCTAAGGAAGCTAATAATAACAAGGAAAAGGAGTGCTCAGGTTTTTGGAAGGGGAACCATAGAATTCATTCATTCAGATCAAAAGGAGATTCTTGCCTTCATAAGAGCATATGAGAATCAGGTTATACTGTGTGTTTATAATCTATCAAGAAAACCATCCTATGTGACTATGGACCTTAGAAAGTATTCAGGCTGGCATGTAAGAGAAATGATAAGTCTCACAAGATTTCCAGATATAGGGGAACTTCCCTATTTCTTCACCTTACAGAGAAACTCATTCTTCTGGATGAGCTTGGAGAAACCAGATGCGACATGAAAACTGAAGAGATTATTAAGAAAAACAGGGAAAGAATATTCAGGGAAATGGTAAATGAGAGATGGTATCCTCTCAAGGGAAGTGATCCTAAGGATATAGAGGTAATAGAATTTTATCCACAGGAAGTATCAGGAAATGAGCCTTTCATATTAAAACTAAGATCGGTTGAAACAGGGATGATGATCAATCTTCTGCTCAATGTGAGGGATGACGCAAAGGATGAAACGGAAGATTCAATAAAGTCAGGAAAAGTTCTCATCATGATTAAAAAATTGCTGGAAGATGGAAGGACGTCAGAAATCAAGTTCAATGGGAACAGGGATGAAATTCTTCAAAATCTGGGTTCTTATCATGCATTTAACGGAAATCAGAGCAATTCATCATTCATAATAAATAGAAAAGTGATAGGCAAATTCTTTAGAACATCTTCGGATGTGGAAAACCCAGATTACATTATACCACTAAATCTCTGGAAACATACTGATTTCAGGAACACACCGGAACCTCTTGGAATGATAACTTTAAGAGATAAGGAATGTGTTATGACATTTTCAAGATTTATGGAAAACGAGGGTGATTACTGGAGCTATCTCAATCGCATACCAGAAGATGAGAACTTTATCAATATTGTAATGGAGTCCGCAAGGAATATAGCATCGGTGACAGCAAAGATGCATTACTCTCTATCCACAGTAAGCGTTGAAGGATTTGAAGCAGAACCATTCAATTTAAAAGATATCCAGTCACTGGGAAACTCATACAAAGCATATGAAGAAATGGTAATTGAATTATGTAAAACAAGGGAGGCTCAATCAAATCTTTTCCACGAAGTTTATAATGGAATTCCTGTATTGAGTAAAGCTGGTGAGGAGTTTGAAAAATTAATGACAGATCACTTCCTGAAGCAAAGGATTCACGGTGATTTTCATCTTGGCCAGATTCTTAAGACAGAATCAGGTCCGCAGATTATAGATTTCGAAGGTGAACCAATGAGGTCCATCGGGGAGAAATCCTCAAAACAGAGTACCATGAAGGACCTTGCAGGTCTGATACGATCCTTCGACTACCTTTGCAGGGGAAGAATGAGTAAGCCAGGGAAAACATCCAAAATAATTGAAAATATTGTAATATCTGCATACCTGAACGAAATGATAAAACTAAATCCAGATTTCAGGGAAACAAAGGACTTATTTATCTCTGTGCTAAAAGCTTTCATTCTAGAAAAGGCAATGTATGAGACAATTTATGAGTCAAGAAACAGACCTGAGTGGATCCATATTCCTCTTGGTTTTATTTATTCATTCATAAATGAAGAAGAGGAGTGAAAAGGATAAAAAAGTCTATGGAAGTTCTCTAAGATAAAATATTCTCTCATCTATTCCCAGTCGCTTATTGGAAACAAGCGCGTGGAAGAAGAGTACTGAAGACAACCTGTTTACATATTCCTCAAGAACTGCCGGGATTTCCACTTCATTTTTTGATTTTACGAGATCCCTCTCAAGTCTCCTGCAGACTGTTCTTGCCATGTGAAGGCTTGTTGCCTCTTTGCTTCCTCCAGGAATCACGAATAATCTTATCCTCCCGTATTCTTTCCTGTAATATGTAACTCTATCCTCAAGCCATTTGACTCTCTCCGGGGTTATGGTTCTTCTCGTTCCCTGAGTTGTTATATGTTCTCCAAGAGTAAATAGATCCACCTGAATCTGTTGAAGATCTTCTCTAATATCATCCCATCTTGTATTAACAAGGGCAAAACCTATGAATGAGTTTACCTCATCTATATCTCCTTCTGTATCAATAATAGCAGACCCCTTCGTAACTCTCATTCCTGTGCCTGTGTCAGTTTCTCCCTTATCCCCTCGTTTTGTATACATAGTAGTTCATCAATAAAGTATAAATAAATATTATGAAGTAAACTTTACTAAATTTACAGATCTTTTCATGATATTCGTGTTCAGGTATTTATCATATTAAAAAATCCTTGAAATGATCTACTATGTGTTATATTGCATATTATTATGTAATCAGGCACAATAGATATTCCATGCAGGTAATGGAAGAAGAAAATTATCTTACACTGAGAAAACTTACAAAAATTGCTATTTTCATTCTAGTACTGGAGTTCGTGACGGGTGTAATTTCAGCATTTACAATACACTCACCTCTCAGTACAACAGACAGAACCAGGGGGTTATTCAACACATTTTATTTCATATTCTCAGGAGTTAACATAGCGCTACTTCTTCATGGTGTTATAGGACTGATCCTGATCATATGGAGTATTTATCTTTCTCTGGTTTCAATCAAATATGGAATTATTTTTTCAATCCTGACATTCATGGCACTCATAGCTCAAATAGGTGCAGCGGCAGTTGGGCTTTTTATTGTTGACGTTTACTTTAACAACAGCGCATTTTCACTCATAATGCTGGCGGCAGTCTTACTGTCAATTATACTCTATTTCCTCATTCTGTTTGTGGCCAAAAATTATAAAAAATTAAATCTTTAAATGTTAGATGTTTTTGGAGTTAACTTCAAAAATAATCCTTAAAATATGCCCTAAATGGTTAAATCAGATATATCCTGATTTACCATCATAAATTTTTGTTGCAAGGAATTTCTTATCCTCAATCGGCCTGTAAATGATTGCGTTGAGTGCAACAGAATCCCTGTAGTATTTCTCTACACCGAAATCTTCGAGATATCCGTAACCCCCGTGGAATTGTAGTGCATATTTTGTTGCCTTTCTCGCCAGAGAAGCTGACAAATCCTTGAGCATAAGCAGCATTATCTCATCACAGTCTTCCGCAAATAAGGCGAACTTCAGCATATCCAGTTCTGATTTTATCTCTGCAATTCTAAAAGCTACTGGCTCATAATTTTTCAGTGGTTCATTAAACGTTTTTCTTACCTTCGTGTATTCAATAGCATTGTCAAGTGCCCCTTCCGTTATTCCAAGGAAAATTGCACTGATATCACCAGAGGAACGAACCAGTATACTCTCTAAATCTTCTTTCTTTCCTACTTCTTCCCTGTCTGAAGGTCTAAAATCACAAACTCCCATGCCTCTCAGACCCAGGGGCTTGAAATCATTGATCTTTTGAGCAGTTCCTGTTCCTGAAAAGACAACACCATTTTCAGAAAGATCGAGATATCTATTTGATTTACTATTCAGGGCTCTTTTCAGAACTTCATTATCCTTATTTTCAGCACTATCATCAGTCAGTCTTGAAATCGATATTGCATAAGAATCCTTGCCACCTATCACTGCTTTAATCTGTTCCTTTTTTCCCTTATCAGAAAGTAGTTTCAGAACAATGTCGTTATGGAAGAAAACATATGCTGCAACAGAAGGAGATACCTTTGCCAGTTCAAAGAGAATCAGTCTATGGCTAAGGGGATCTAATCCAGCTCCTCCAAACTCTGATTTCAGGGTTGATCCAAGGAAACCCTGTTCTATTATCTTCTCCTTAATTATGTCTGGAATTCCTTCTCTTTCTACCTTTAATGACAGATCTTTCAGATTTTTATCTGCAAATTCCTTAACGGTTTCCCTCATTAATTCAGCCTGTTCATTCATTCTTATCACCCTTCAATATCATTCTTGAAATGACTATTTTCTCAACTTCGCTGGTTCCTTCCCAGATCTCCATTATCTTTGAATCTCTGAAGAATCTTTCAATTTCAGTATTGAGACCTGTCTGTCCTGTGATCTCCATTGCAGTTTCAGCAGCAAAACTTGCAGTCTCTGAAGCATACCCCTTTGCCATGCTTGTAAGGGTTGGATTTGGCTTATAATTAAAGAGGAAGCTTGCAGCCTTGTACATCAGAAGTCTCGAGGCTTCAACCCTTGTTGCAATTTCAGCCAGTTTGAATTTTCTCTCCTCACCAACATATTTTCCTTCCTTTTCCAGTTTCTTGAGGTATTCAGTTGTTCTGTCCAGTACGCCCTGTGCGATGCCAATGGATTGCGCAGCTACAAAGATTCTTGAAATGTTAAAAAATTCCATTATGTAATAAAATCCCTTGCCCTCTTCTCCGACAAGATTTTCGGCTGGTACTTCAACATTATTCAGTATGAGTTCTCCAGTGTTAGTTGCCCTTACACCAAGTTTTCCTGTGAGTTTGTTAGAATCAAATCCCTTGAACGCTCTCTCAACCACAAGCACACTCAATCCTCTGTGTCTCTTTTTAGGATCATCAGGCGGAGATGTTCTGACAAGCATCACAAAAAAGTCAGCAAGTGTTCCATTTGTTATGAACATTTTCGATCCATTAACGATATATTTTGATCCTTCTTTCCTTGCAACCGTCTTCAACCCAGCAACATCACTACCTCCTCCTGGTTCTGTTACACCGAGTCCCATTATCTTCTTTCCTGCAGCAACCTCTCCAAGATAATTCTCTTTCAAATAATCACTACCGTGGAGCATGAGTACTTCAGCCCCGAAGTACGGCACTGTTACGGAAATACCAAGACCAGGGTCAACTCTGCACATTTCTTCAATCCCTATCATGGTTTTCCATGGGTTTGAAAAATCTATTATTCCCTCCTTTAAAGCTTTCAGTCTCAATTCATCAGGATATTTCTCCTCCATATCGTATTTTGATGCAACTTCATTTCCAAATTCCCTGAGGGAGAAGTCTCTAACCCTGTTTCTGTATTCCTCAAGTTCTGTGTCAAGATCAAAATTCATTCACTCAGCCTCCACTACAACAGAATATCCCTGTCCACCACCAACACATAAGGTGGCAACTCCATACCTTTTGCCCTTCTCCTTTAGCTCTCTTGCCAGTGTTCCAGCTATTCTGGCACCTGTAGCCCCCAATGGATGACCTATTGAAATTCCTCCTCCGTAAATATTTACCTTTTCTCTTGGAATATTGAACGCTTTCATTGCATTCAGGACAACAACTGCAAAAGCCTCATTTATTTCCCAGAGATCAATATCATCCGGCTTTAGTCCTGCTCTTTCCAGAGCTTTCTTTGTTGCCGGTACCGGACCCTCTCCCATTATAGATGGATCTACTCCAGCCCATCCAAAACTTAGGATTCTAGCCATTGGGCTAAAACCATATTCCTTTACTTTCTCTCCACTTGCCAGAGCAACGAGAGATGCACCGGCATTGAGAGGAGATGAATTTCCTGCTGTTATGACTCCATCTTCCTTTAAAATTGGTTTGAGTTTCTTCATTCCATCAAGAGTTGCATCTTTCCGAACTGCCTGGTCTCTGTCAAATATCACTGTTTTTCCATCATTCTCAACTTCAATTGGAAGTATTTCTCCCTTGAAAAAACCCTCCTCCTGGCCCTTGACAGCTCTAAGATGGCTCTCATAGGCATATTCATCCATCTCATCCCTTCCTATATTTCTCAGAGCAGCCAGTTTTTCAGCAGTGGCAAGCATGTTGTATGAAATGTTCATCTGATATTTCATGAACTCAGGTCTGACCATGAGTTTCATGTTTGGCTTTACATGAGGATTGTTGCTGAGTGGTACATGGGTCATATGTTCCATGCCCCCTGCAAGGACTATTCTTGAATTCCCAGTCATTATTTCCATTGCACCAATTGAAATCGCATTAAGTGATGATGAGCAGGCCCTGTCCAGAGACATACTTGGAACATTGAATGGCATCCCGCCCATGAATACAGGATGTCTTCCACCATAAGTCCAGTTTTCGTCAGCCTGTATTGCGCATCCTGTTATCACGTCATCAATATCTTCTGTATTGATCCCATTTCTCGATACTGTATCTTTTATAAGTTTTCCAAGAACCTCATCCATTCTCATTGAGTTAAGCATGTCCCTCTCCGGATCCTGAGGCCTTGACCTTGAGAACGCACTTCGCTTAAAATCTATTATATGAACTGAGTCGTTATTCACTATTTCACCATGAGCCATATACATATTTAACATAAATATATTTTCGATATCGACATACGAAATCGACACATTCATTAATAATCAAAAAATTACCAGATGTTTAAATCAGGTAAGGGATATTTACCTTGAAAACAATCTGGAATAGGAGTGAACGTTATGGCGTTGAATATAGTTGTTTTAATCAAACAGATAATAGATATAGATCAGCTCAAGACAGATCCAAACAGTGGTGAACCACTCACTCAGAATATACCACTTCGGATCGAGAACCTGAGCAAAAACTCCATTGAAGCAGCTGTGCAGCTTAAAGAAAAGAATGGGGGAAAAGTGACTGGAATCATATTTGGAACAGAAAAATCAAATTCCGCAATGAAGGAAGCTTATGCAATGGGAGTCGACGAAGGGTTTATAATAACTGGCTATAAGGGTAATAATCCTGCGTACACAGCCTCAGTTTTGAGCAGCAAGATTAAGGAACTCGGAAATGTTGACTGCGTAATACTTGGAAACCAGTCGGCAGATTCCTACACAGGGTTACTGCCGGGTCTTCTTTCAACAGAACTGAATATGTCACTTCTGGGTAATGCTGTAAGTGTATCAGTGGAGGGGGAAAGGATAAGGATAAAGAGAGTACTGGACGAAAAAGACGAGATAATATCTGCTGTAAAGCCATGCATTGTATCTGTAACGCAGGAAATAAACCAGCCAAGACTGCCTCCTGTCCTGCAGATAATGGCAGCAGGAAGGAAACCCATAAACACTGTTCCAGCACCAGTCGGGAACTTTGAAACACCAAAGATAATCAGCAATCTCGCTCCAAAAAGTGATAGAAAGAGGTTGATTTTCGAGGACATGGATAAAGGTGTATCTGAGATAACAAAGATAATTCGAGGTGAAATTAAATGAAGTTACTATTATTTTCGGAAGATGGTACAAATTTGGGAGGTTTGGCTACAAAACTCAGAGAAAAGGGAGAAGTATACGGTGTAACACTTGAAGGGCAGGAGGAAAAATGCCTTGAATACGGACTAAAGGAGATCTTTGTGCTAAAGGGTAAACCAATGGGAGACAATACCTTCAAGGCCTTAAACAAGATTGACATCTCAAAATTTGACAGGATATTCATATCCAGCTCTCCACTGGGAAGAGACATTGCAGGGATGATAGCGGCCACACTCAAGTCCACCGTGGTTACGGAAGTCTTTGAATTTGAGATAGAAGGGGAGAGTGTAAAAACCAAAAGATTCTTCTTTGGAGGCAAAACAATACTGGAAGAAGAAAGCAAGTCAAAGGTAATAACGGTACAACCAGGATCATTTGAACCTAAAAAGATAGATGCAAAGAGCCAGGTTTCACCCATGGAATTAGAGAATTCTGTTCTTTCCATAGATCAGGAAATGGAAAAAGATAGAAGTGGAACAGATATCGAATCAGCTTCCATTCTTGTTTCCATAGGAAGAGGTGTTGGGAAAAAGGAAGCCATCGATCAGATAAAACCTCTGGTAGAGGCAGTTCATGGCGAAATGTCCGGTTCAAGGCCGGTGTGTCTGGATTATAAATGGCTTAACGAAGAGAGGCAGGTAGGTCTATCAGGTAAGAAGGTAAAGCCCAGGGTATATATAGCACTTGGTATCTCCGGTCAGATACAGCATATTGCAGGCATGAGGGGCTCAAAGATAGTCATTGCAGTGAATAAGGATAAGGAAGCCCCCATATTCCAGGAATGCGACTATGGAATTGTGGGCGATCTATTTCAGGTTGTACCAAAGCTTGTTGCTGCCCTTAAGCAATGAAATAAATAATATCCTAAACAAATCAATTATCTTATAACACTTTTACCAATAAATTTTTAATTTCAAGCCGTTTTTTCAGATCATTCAGAAGTCTTAAAATTATTTATATTATTAGGGGTCATATTCAAATTCTATATTCTCTGAAATGATTGATGAGCTAAGTTCCAGTGTTCTTCCTATCCCTATCGGATTATTTTTGTAATAAGTTGTATATCCACCAACATTTATCTGTTCAGTTACATTTCCTCTAGAGAAGATTTTTTGTTCCATTGTAACTTTAAACTGGAAATATGTTTCTCCTCCCACACAGTTCAGAGCCTTAACTCCCTGCAAAATAGAGCTTGAAAATATTTCACTTCTCTTCTCATATTTGAGATTGCCAGAGCAACATGTGATAGGAGAGGTCTGATTTCTCGCTATTCCTGGTAGAACAAAATTGTTGCTAATATTTATTTCATGTCCATCATTTACCATTTCAAGATTGTTCCCAGTCGATATGTAAATTGTTGTACCGTTTGGGGCAGAAATCCCACTGGCGATATTTGATCCTTTCTCTGCATTAATGGCGCCACATATAATATAAAATGCAGTGGAATCAGTCATATTAACATATATATCCATGTTAAGTTTCAAATGTGTGTGATCACTGATTTTATCGCAGTGATATATATTGCCAATATCCATGAAGTTATACCCGTTTATGGTAGTTTCAGAGGGATTCATTTGAGAAAAAGTTCCAGTATATTTAGAGGGGTGATCAGTTATAGAATTTACAGCAATGTTGCCGTCACCGGAAACAGACAGAACACCAACACTTATGAAAACTATAGATATTAATATGGATAAAAGTGTTATAAATAAATTTCTTCTTTTCATAGTAGTTCTCTCTTATGAATTATTATTTCAATCACATCATTTTATATAAATTTGCTTACGATGTTAAATGTTCCTTTCCTTGGTAAAAATTTTAAGAAATATGCGTGGTCCTATGAACTCACCATTTTTTTTCAGATCATGTGAAATATATAAAAATTGCAGTAATAGCCAGTACAGCAACAATTACATAGTCAACCCTAGTAGGTTTTATTTTCTCAAGCCCCTTAAGCATCCCTTTCTTTGCAAATAATGCGATAATCATTAGGGAAATTCCACCTGAAACTATGAATAAGAGGCTCATAATTCCTATAAAAGGTTCACTGTAAACTGTTGCTGCAAGCACAATTGGTAAAAAAGCAGGATCAGGTATGAAACTAACAAGAAGACTGGTGTTTTCAATTTTTTCGCTTTTATTTTCCTCTTTTCTTATGTTAAGTAGTATGTAAAGGCAAACCACTGCCAGAAGAAAAACTGATCCTATCTTTATCCTATCATATCCTATTACGCTCACTCCAAGGAATGCAACTAAAAGTGCAATGATTGCTGATAATATTCCATGCACTATTCCTATGGTGAGGCCATATGTTGCAGTTGTGCTGTCCGTGTATTTCCTTTTTGCAGATATAATTGAAATTGGCATCCAGTGATCCGGAGCGATCATATGGAGCACTGCTAGCGTAATGGTGATTAGGATAAGGTAAAACTCTGTATTCATTCAAGAAGCCAGAGACAATTATCCTATTTAAGAGAAGATCATTATTAAATATTTTTACACAGAACCTAACAGAAAAGCAATTTATATGATTATAATTATATTAATATATAAGGCGATAAAGTGTTTAATATAAAAATAATATAGGATAGAATATGACAGATGAAAAACTATCATGGTTAAATGGAAATTTTATAGACGAAGAGAAGGCCGTTGTTCCAATTATGACACACTCACTTCAGTACGGTAGTGGTATATTTGAGGGCATAAGAGGATATGAGACACCAAAGGGAACAGAAATCTTTCGCCTCAAGGAACATGTTAAGAGATTCTTCAATACTGCAAAAATATATGGAATGAATCTTGGCTTTTCAGAAGGTGACATTGAAAAGGCAATAATAGAAGTAGTTAGAAGAAACAAGCTTAAGTCATGCTACATAAGGCCTTTCGCCTTCTATGATGACCACAGTGTCGGTGTGGGAACAGCTGGCAAGAAGATTAGTGTTTATATCGGTGCATTTCCTTTTGGAAAGTATTTCTCTGCGGCTGATACCGGACTAAAGTGCAAAGTATCATCATGGCACAGAATGGAATCATCCATTTTACCTATAGAGGCAAAGGCAAGCGGGAATTACCTGAATTCTGTTATAGCCATGAAGGAAGCTAAGGCTTCTGGTTTCGACGAGGCCATACTCACATCAAGAGATGGTTATGTAGCAGAAGGGCCCGGAGAAAATATTTTCATAGTAAAGGACGGTGCACTTTTAACCCCAGGAAGGGACAGCCAGATCCTTTTGGGAATAACCAGAAATACGATCATTGAACTCATGAAAGAGAACGGTATGCAGGTAATTGAAAGATTTATTCATAGAGAAGAGCTTTACACTGCAGATGAAGCTTTCTTTGTTGGAACAGCTGCTGAGGTGACACCCATACTCAATATAGATGGAATTACCATTGGAGATGGAAAGGTCGGCAGTATAACAAAGAAGGTATGGGAAACCTATTTCAACCTTGTTCAGGGAAAATCTAACACCCATCAGGATTATCTAACCTATGTCTAATTCAAACTGAATACTTTCAGTTAGGAATAAATCCCATTTCACTTTTCTTCCCATTTCATGCTACTGCCGTAACGCATGAAATCTATGTGCGTGTACATTCCAAAAGCATTTTTCCTTGTTATGCCGTCGTAGCCTTCTATTCCATTTCCTCTGATCATCCTCATCGTCATTTTATCTTCTGTTTTTATTCGACCATAATGGAATTCATGTCCCTTAATAACCTGTCCTTTTCTAAAGAATGGACCTCCTGTTTCGCACAAAATTTTAGTATAATTCAGCACAGGTCGTTTTTCCATCCATGTTTTTCCACTAAAAACTCCTGCCATTTCATATTTCTTATCATTATTTTCCATGGAATTCATGAGGAACATAGTACCACCACACTCAGAGTATAGATACCCACCATTATCAACATAATCCCTCAGGAAGGATTTCAGTTTAAGAGCGGATTCTAGCCTTTCGCCAAAAAGTTCTGGATATCCACCACCTATGTATATTAGATCAGCTTTCTCTGGCACTTCGTCATTTAAGGGCGAAAAAAATCTTACATTATGTCTCTTCAAAAAATAGTCTAAGGAAGTTTCATAATAAAAACAGAACGCATCATCCCTTGCTATGTAGACATTTTTCCTCTGAACATTCGTTCTTCTTATAGAATTCATACCAGAAATCTCAGGTAAATGTTCAGTGAATGAAAGATCTATAAATTTAGCTATTTCTCTGGATCTATAGATCAGTTTCTCGTTATCCTGATCCAGATTCAACCCAAGGTGTCTCTCAGGCATTTTGAACTCTTCTCTATAAGGTATTTTTCCAACGATCCTGATACCATGGGACAGAAAAACATCTTCAATCATTTTAAGGTGTCTTTCTCCAGCGTAACCATTCAGGATCACACCGATGCAGTTTTTCTTTATAAAGCCCTTAGCAGCATAATATATTGACTCAGCCCACTTGAACACATCCACAACCAGGATATATGGAATTCCAAGCCTTTCAAAGTAGGCAATGGTGCTGAATTCCTTTCCAACACCGCTATCATATAGCCCCATAACACCTTCAACAACTGCAAAATCTGCTTTTTCAGATGCAAGCCCAACAATGTTTCTCTCCATTCTGCCCTGAAGCCATCTGTCCAGATTGTACCCGTGTTTTCCAGTAATTTTAGATTCAATCAAAGGGTCAATAAAATCAGGTCCAATCTTTATCTGTATGCTGTGAGGCACTGCAGAAAGAATGGCCCCAGTAACAGTTGTCTTACCGGACCCAGTGGACATAGCTGCTATTCCAACGATTTTCATTATTCATCAGAAGCACTATTTATCTTAAATATCAATCCCTTCCATTCTGAATTTCTATCCTTCAGGTCACCCATGATTCTAATAATACTTGTGAGGTCCCTCTCAATGACAAAGTATTCAAGCCATAGGTATTTCCCATCAAACTCATTTGTGCTAATAACTGGCCTCAAACCTGTCTCTATTATCATGTTTTCAAGCTCCTGAATTATTTCATTGCTTGTTTCTCCCTAATAAAGGCCAATACTGGCATCAACAGCTCTGAACATGTCCGGAATATTGTTAAGACCGTTGTTCTGTATTAAATACAGGGAGTTGAAATTTTCCATGTTAAAATTCCTTATAAATCGTATCCATTTAACAGAAGTACTTGGATCTGTTTCCAGAAGGTATTGGGGAACTTCCATCCTGAGTGTTATGATCTTAAGTCCAAGACCTTCACTTTTCATTTCAGCATCAACATTGGTGAAATTTCCGAGATATACTACCTCTATACCATTTTCATAATTTTCTTTTATAAAGTTTGAAACGATATGTGAATACTTTTCATAAAAAGAGAACCTTATGTGAATTGCTCCATCAAAGAATATTGCATATTCATTAATCATGGTTTGATTTTCAAATAGTTTATTGAGATTCTCTACAAGTTTACCTGAATATATCCTGCAGAAATAATAATATCTCCCCTCTGAAACCTTTGATTTTGATACAAAGAAGTTGTAATCTAGATCTCCGTCTTTCCTCTTCCTTATGCTGGAAACATAAGAGCCGTTACTTACATAGCAAATCCCCCGAAGCTTAGATCTTTGGGATGGCTCAAGTAGCTCTTCGCTGATCTTAAACCTGATTATGCATGTCTTGAATGAAGGTGGTCTAAATCGGCTTAGTATCATGCACTTATAAAAGTAAATAATAGTATTAATATTGTTTGTCTAAAGTTATCTAAACATATAAAAAACATGCATTCACTTGCTGGTGATTACAAACAGGATCTGGAAGCAGTTTTTAATTATTTGATTAGATCGATACTGTACAATTTTTAATTTCTACCATGTTTGTGCAAATTTTATGGTGACAGTTTACCATTCTTAACCAATTCTTTGTAAATACGTTTTAAAATCAATTCATATTGTATGGGCAGATATAATTATATTTATATACCTCAGGTTTTTTAGTAAATAAATAGTGATTATGATGCTTCACAATGTTAAACTTTTATCGTCATATATGAAGGCAATTTCCTCCTGGCCAGAGGATGGAGAAAACACTATAAAATCAATTCCTTCACCATACCAGATAGCAAGAAAAATAAACATTTCTGCAAATTCATCATATAAGATGTGGAACCTGATCTTCGAAAAGGAGTACATAAAGGATATGATCATAATGCCAGAAGTTTTTCCAGGTGGGCTCAGACGATATTACCTAATGGCAATGCTACCATTTGAGTACCTGAAGGATGTTGAGCACAAACTTGGGGAGTTACCATTCGTTGAGATCCTTCACTCATCCAACTATCTGAAGAAGAAAAGGGAAAGTCAGGGAGTTGAGAATTACAGCGAAATAGGACATATTCAGTTTATATCAAATGAGGATCACCTGATGGAAAATCTGGATGAAATTGGAAATGCATTTCGTGAATCAGGCCTGGAATTCAAAATGATGAACTATTTTCCATATTCAGAAGTCAGTACAACACCCACACAGGGTCAGATACGCCTGGTAAACTGCATTGCATACAAGAGCGTAAAGAATTTTTCTACTGAAGAGATTACTGATGAACTTAGTTACTCGAGAAAGAGAGCAAGAAAAAATCTTGACATGATCGTGGAAAACAGGTTTGTGAAAGGAAAGGTAATATTCAATTTCAAAAAAATACCAAATATTATAACAAAGCAGATATCAATAATGGTGCCTGAGGCAGACACGGGACAATATACAAGGTGGTTCAGATCAAAGAAGCTGATAAGGGACAATCTAATCTATTACGGGAACTACCCCCACACACTTACGTTGACCGTATTCGGAGAAAGTATGGAGGAGATAGATAATATAACCGAATTCCTCTCAGAAAATTTCAACGAGATATATACCATAGATAGATTCGAAACTACATTTTATAGCGAAATTAAGAATTTTTACCGTAGTATTCAGATAAGTGAAAGGGAGTAGGCAAAGATTTTTTCCATGAAGAAACTTTTTTCCTCCAGAACATCAAATCTGTAGAAATTGAATTCTCTTTTCAGGCTATATATATCTGTAAGTGAAGAAAGTACTGTATAACACTTCCCTCCTCTGTTTAGGTGGTCAGGAAGTCCGTGGAGGAACTTTCTTATTACTGTGAGACCATCAGTTCCTCCATACCACATCTCGCTCTCCTCAATTTTTGCCTCCTCTTCCTCTCCAGGAAGATAAGGTGGGTTGAATATAATTGTATCGAATTTACCCCTAATCCCGTCAAACAGATCAGAAAGTATAACTTCAAATTTTACACCGTTGAGGGAAGCATTCAACTCTGTGCAACTTAAAGCTTCCGAATTAATATCAGATGCAATTACGGAGTAGCCTCTCCTTGCCAATATTATGGATATAATCCCGCTTCCACTCCCTATTTCGAGACACCTTCCCTCTGGTCTTAGTTTATCAAGAATGAGAAATGTGTCATCGGATGGAAAGTAAACTCCAGGACATCTTGAAATTTTTATATTCTCGCCATTAACAGAAAAAGAGACCGGTTCCATGAATACAAAGGGTATCCTTATTCAATTTAAACACTATCGACTTTCAGACAATGTTATATAAATTACAATTATAAGCTATAAATATGGTTGTCGTCACCAGTCCAACTCTTGTATTTATACCAGAAAGTGAGCTGATTGCAGATTATGTACTTTCCTTTGCAGTCCTTATATTTGTCCTTGCAGAATTCTACATCAGGTACAGAAAGGCAGGAGTAACATTAATTCCTGCAATAAAATATGTTCTTAAAAACCTCAGGAGATTCATCGCACAGATTCTTAATTATGGTGCTTTTCACAGAAAAAACATAAAAAACAGGTATGCTGGAATAATGCATCTGATGATCTTCTATGGAATCCTGATACTTTTCATTGCAACATCGCTTATTGCCCTATCCCATGATATTCTTAAGACTATACTGGGGTTCGGCATACTTACAGGTGATTTCTACCTGAATTTTGAGGTATGGGCGAATTTTGGTGGAGTTCTTCTTGTAGCCGGGCTTTTACTGGCACTATTCAGAAGGATAAGGAAAAAGGTGCCCCTAGATACCATAACCCAGGATTTCATCATAATTGCCGGACTTCTCATCCTATCGCTTGAAGGTTTCTTCCTTGGAGCCCTCAAGATTGCTCTGTACAGGGAGAGCTTTGATGTATACAGGTTTGTTGAATGGCCACTGAGCTACATTTATACACCAATGGGAGTAACAGGAAACTACGGCATTCAGATTTACAGGATATTCTGGTTTGCCCATGTACTGACTGCATTCGGCGTCGCTGCTTACCTTCCATTCTCAAAATTATCACACATGTTTTACTCAGCAGTTGGGATAGGGATTCATCCTGAAAAAAAGAGGGGAGAAATGTCAACTCCATTTATTCTTTCTGAGGCACTGGAATCAGGGAATTTTGATTTTAAGGTAGGGGCAAAGACAATAATGGATCTTAGTTATTTCCAGAAAACGGATGCAATAGCATGCACAGACTGTGGTAGATGTGAGAGGGCCTGTCCGGCAGTTTCATCTGGTACAGATCTTGATCCAAGGGTGGTGGTTCAGAACATACAGCGAGCCCTGTGGAATGGGGACGCACCAATGATTGACGGTATAATAAGTGAGAATGCAGCATGGTCGTGTACCACATGCCAGGCATGTGTTGAAGAATGTCCAGTGCTTATAGATCCGCAGTCATATAATCTGGAAGCAAGAAGAACCCTTGTAATGGACAATAAATTATCTAAAGAAACATCAACATACCTCAATAATCTAGGAAATACAATGAACCCATTTGGTAACAACAATTCAGACAGGGATGCAATGCTTCAGTACGGGAAGAAGATGGAGGAAGGCATGGACACGGTTTACTGGGTTGGATGTATGGGAGCGTTTGATCCAAGATATAACAAGGTCGCAAGAGATGTAATAGATTTACTGAAGAAAGGAGGTGTAAACTTCGGACTTCTTGGGTCAGAGGAAAAATGCAATGGTGAAACGGCAAGAAGAATGGGAGAAGAGGGGAGATTTCAGGAACTTGTTCTCCAGAACATAGAAACATTCAATAAATACGGAATAAAAAAAATAATAACATCCTGTCCACATTGCATGAACACATTCAGAAACGAGTATCCAAAATTCGGACTAAAGGCTGAAGTGGTACACCATTCTGAGGCTCTTGCTGACCTAATACGGGATGAAAAGATAAAAGTAAGGAACAGCAGTGAAACTGTGACACTTCATGATCCCTGTTATCTTGGCAGAATCAATGGTGAATACGACAATACAAGATTAATCGTTGATAGCACATCAAATCTTAAGGAGATGGAAAACAGTAAGAGTAAGAGTTTCTGTTGTGGTGGTGGCGGAGGAAACTACTGGTACAAGGTTGAAAAAGAGGAATCAATAAGTAAAATAAGGATGAAACAGGCACTTGATACAGGAGCCAGCACAGTTGCTGTTGCATGCCCATTCTGTACGGCAATGCTGGAGGATGCAACAAGAACCATGGATGTAGAAAGCAAGATAAGGGTAAGAGATATCTCAGAAATAATAAAGGAAAATATTGAGGAATGATAAATATGAAATTCATAACCGAAAAGGATGTAGAGAATAACCTGAGAATGAAGGAACTAATGGACATACTGGAGGATGCATTCGTGGAATATGGTGAGGGCAGGGCCGATGCAAGCCCCAGGGATAGGTTGTTTACAGGGTCTGCCTTCCTGAATACAATGCCAGCATACATAGATAAATACGGAATCGCAGGGCTGAAAACATATGTGGCTGGGGTAAATGGGGCGAAATTTGTTGTAATGTTTTCTCTTACGGAGGACCCTGAGAATTTTTTTGTCGTGGAGGCAAACCGTCTTGGTCAGATGAGAACAGGAGCTCTACCGGGAATGGTTTCAAGAAAATTACTTAAGGATCATAAATCAGATGTAAAATTTCTACTTATAGGCTCAGGATATCAGGCAGAGACACAGCTCGAGTCAATGAAGATTGCTCTGGATCTGGATGAGGCTGCAGTTTATTCAAGAACAACTGCACACGCTGAGGAATTTGCAAAGAAAATGAGGGAAAAACTTTCCATGGATATAAGGGTCGAAAATAACAGGGAAAATTTTAGAAATTATAATGTGATTAACAGCGTCACTAATGCCAAGGACCCTGTAATAACAGAGAAGAATGCACCAGAATATTATCACATGAACCTTATTGGGGCAAACCTGCTTAACAGAAGGGAGGTAAGCAGTGATGTGATGAGATCCTCTGATCTTGTAATTGTTGAACACATGGGGCAGGCAATGCTCGAATCCGCTGAGATCCAGGATGTAAACGGTTCAGAGAAACTTATGGAACTTAAGGATTTCATAAGGGAAGGCCCAATACAGTCAAGAAGATCTGTATTCAAAACAATGGGTATTGGACTTGAGGACATAGTTGCCGGTTATCTGGTTGTAAAGAATATGGGACTAATCTGAGCTGATTAACGTGGATTCAAATCTTGATCCCTGGGGATCTTTGCAGGTAAAAGATTATAAAAAAATGCGGGAAGAGTTCGGCATAGAGCCATTCAACTTCGATCTCAACGACAACAAAATGGCAAGAAGGAATCTCATAGTTGGACAGAGAGACTTCTGGAGGATCAGGGAAGCAATTGAAAGAAAGGATAAATTTGCAGCAATGACAGGGCTGATGCCCTCTGGAGATATGCACCTGGGCAGCAAAGCCATTATAGAACAGATGATCTATTTCCAGCAGAAGGGGGCAGAAGTTTACATTGCCGTTGCAGATCTGGAATCATATGCAACCAGAAATATATCTCTGGAAAAGGCAAGGTCCATAGCCATAGAGAACTTCCTTCTCAATTACATTGCTCTTGGGCTTAAGAAATGCCATTTCTATTTCCAGTCCACAAACTCCAGGGTACAGAAATTTGCATTCGTATTATCGAAGGAGGTAACATTCTCTGAGATGAAGGCAATCTATGGTTTTGATGAATCAAAGAGGATGCTGGAATTAAATTCTCCAATTATACAGGCATCAGACATACTGAGCCCTCAGATATATGGGGAGCCAATGCCAACCATAGTCCCAGTTGGTGCTGATCAGGACCCGCATATAAGGCTCACAAGGGATATAAGTGGAAGGATGGATATAATCAAGGTGAAAAAAAATGGAAACGGCCTCATGTTTTCCATAGGCGGTAATGATCCTCCTGAACCGGTTTTCCAGATAATTGGTAAAATTTCAGAAAAACTCAAATTCAAAATAAGCAGAAAAAACGCTAAATACAGAACAGCAGAGGTTGAGAACTTTGAAGGCGATCTCTATGAACTGGAATTGCAAATAGCGAAAATGGAAAGAAGTCTTAATGTAAATGCAACCATTGCACCATCCTCAATGATTATGAGGCTTGAGACTGGAATCCGCGGGGGAAAAATGAGCAAATCCGTTCCTGACTCGACCATATCCCTAAATGACACAACGGTGGAAGCTGATAAAAAGATCAGGCGGGCACTTACAGGGGGAAGAGAAAGTGTGGAAGAACAGAAGAAGCTAGGCGGAAATCCATATATATGCCCTGTTTTTGAGCTTTACATGTATCATTTATCAAGGGAAGATAAAGATTTGAAAAAGGTTGAAGAAGAGTGTAAATCTGGCGTCAGGCTGTGTGGATCATGTAAGATTGAGGCATCTGAACTAATGAAGCAGTTCCTTATAGAGTTAAAAGAAAAGAGAGAAAATTCACGACATCTCATTAAGGATTATATGGAGAATGAGTGATGAAATGCTCAAAGTGTGAACAAACTGCGGTTTTTGAAAGTAAACCAACAGGATCTTCTCTATGCAAATTTCATTTCGTAGAAAGTGTAGAGCGAAGGTTCAAGCAGGAGATACGCAGGCAGGTGCATTTCAACAATGGAAATACAACAATAGGAGTTGCCATATCGGGTGGAAAGGATAGTTCCGTTCTACTATATCTCTTATGGAAAACAATGCAAAAGAAAAAAAATGTTGTTCTTAAGGCATTTACCATAGATGAGGGTATAGAAGGTTACAGAAGTGAGGGTCTTAAAACAGCAGAGAAACTCTGCAATAAGCTTGGAATCTCGCATGAGGTTATTACATTTAGTGGCAGTTTTAACACAGAAATGGATCAGGTTGTAAGATCTGGAAATCTTCAGGGTTCACCATGTGCGTATTGTGGCCCTATGAGAAGGGATTTAATGAACAGGATGTCTGAGGAATTTAATGCAGATTACGTGGCTCTTGGGATAAACCTTGATGATTATTCTCAAAGCATAATGATGAATGTACTCAGGGGGGATTATGAAAAAATGCTAAGGATGGCTCCACACAAAAACAGAATCCAGGGACTGGTACCAAGGATAATACCACTCAGGAAAATATATGAAAAGGAGGTTAAGCTATATGCCATACTTGAAGGCATAGAGCACGACATGGGATGGTGTCCATATGCAATGGAAGCACAGAGAAATAAGGTAAGGTCACTTCTCAACTCAATAGAGGAGAATAGTCCTGGAACTAAGCTAGCCATAGAGGGTTTTCTAGAGAAACTTCAGAAACATGAAATAAAGCAAGAAGAAATAATTTTAACAGAGAAATGCCTGATATGCGGTAATCCATCAAACGGACCTTACTGCCAAAGTTGCATAAGAAATGGAAAAGCCAAAAGCAATAAATTAAGCATCTAATTTTTTCACATGATTGTAAAAAACGTTTATAATATTATAAGTTAAAATAGTGACTGTGTTTAAGATTTGAAATTGTTTTAAATAGATATTAAAAAATTTAAAATCATTAATTTTAAATATTAAATAGTAATAGAATTTAGATAACAATGGCGAAATATAAATTTGCATGTGCAGATATAGGAATGGAATGCGGCTTCAAAACAGACGCAAAGTCAAAGGAAGAGTTAATGCCAAAAATTGTTGAGCATGCCAAAACTGCTCATAACATAACAGAAATAACACCTGACCTTCAGAAGAAAGTGGAAGGCGCAATAAAAAAGTCAATGTTCTAAAGTTTTGATAGGGAGTATCTGGTAGAACAGGTAACTCTTAATCGTAAATCTTTTCTGACTTCCAAAAGATTACTCACTAAATATTGTTACTGACCCATGGCAATAATCACGGTAATATTTGACCGTTGAAAGAATAAATAGATTATTTTTATGGATACGTATATTCTGGATTCAGCTTCTAAAAAAGAAGATATTGCACATAAGCCGGCATATTAACTGCACCAATTGAACCGGTAATTCCCAGCAGAAGGTTCTTGCAGGGAAGCTTATTATTTTTCATATTGCCTTTGGAAATACCCATGTTCATTACACCTAGTTTTGTTCCTCCATATTAACGTCTCCAATTTCTTTAGCTTTCCAGATCACCAATATTTGTCCGACGACTAGGATAGCAGTAGCATAGAATGCCCAATCCAGGGAAATGAACTGTATTATCGCACCCAGTATAACGCTTGAAACTACGGCTGGAAAAAGCGAGAAAGTGTTATGTACTCCACGTACCTGAAGCATATAGTCCTTTGGAGTGGCTTTAAAAAAAAGCGTGCTGAATACTACACCATCTATTTGGGAGGTAAACATTAATAGGAATAAATCAGGAATTATGAAAATGTAGGATGGGCTGAAAGGAATGAAAATTACTATGGGTATGTATGCAGCTGTTAACACCCCTATTACTCTCCTGGGATTTCCCTTTACATTGCTGCCCAGTTTACTCCCTACCACACCGCCAATCATGCCACCAACCAGCAATACCGTAAGTACGAAGGGGGAACCGGCGTATCTAAATTTCACAAGGACCTCTATTACTACCAGGAAGCCACCAAATGCCAGGCTGGTCAGCAGATTTCGAATCATCAGGTACCTCAGGATCTTGTTTTTCCAGACGTATGAAATGCCCCCTTTAAACGAATGAGGCTGTTCCTCCTGTGCCTCCTCTGACTTCGGCTTTATAAATGACCTGATAATTGTGGAGACTGCATAACCTAATATCAACAAAGGAAAGGCCAGATCGATGCCTATAGCTATAAATAATCCGGCCATAACATAACTGACTAAAATACTAAGCATATTGAGAAACTTTGATAGAGAAATTCCGCTCTGGTACTGATCCTCATCCATAAATTCCTTACTCCAGTAGCCACCTATTTGTGTGCTTATGTCCTCAGTCCATGAAGTGACGAAGAATCCAATGAATATGGAAATAAGTTCATAGAACTTATCTCCTGTGAGAAACACCACGAAAATAAATAAAAGTATGAGTGCCCTAACTGCTGTTGCTCAGACTTCAATTGTTTTCTTCCTCTTCAACTTTGTCAGGTAATACCCGACGAGAAAACTAGCCGAAAGAGGCAGATCAGATATAGCAAGTTCAAGGCCAGTAAGGAAGGAAGAATTGGTTATGGAAAGAACTATCCATGGGAATAGCACCAACATCATGCTACTTGAAATATTATCTATACTTTGGCCCGCAATGGAAAGTTTAAAGTTTCTGGAGTATCCTTTCCTTTTCATTTGTGTCATGAAGATGCAATGTTATTTTCAGTTTTGTCATGGACATATGAACTAACTGATGCTGCATAGCATACTGAGATCTCTGGAGAAGGTAATCCAGATAATATATAGCCCATCTCCTCAATTTTGTATATTCTTCCATATGAATCTATGTCCACTTTATCACTTCTATAACATTAATACACTTTAATATATATATACATTTTATGAGTCTGAGTGTGGTACACTATTCTATGACCTTCACATATTGAACAGATTGCGCACGACGCCGGTGCAGAAAAGAGCATTATGATCCCAGTAATTCCTCCTCTATGCCACATTCTATAAGGGTAATTGATACCAATAGAAGAAGAGGCATCAGATCTGATAGATTAACCATGAACAGAATGATAGGAATAGATCTCAGAAAGGAATATTCTTCCCTTTATTCCTTAAGATGGGAAATAGAAAGAACATTTTCCATCTTAGAGGAAATATTACACTGTGAGAATATGTGGTATACGAATAACAGATCATATGATCATGCAGTTGGTTTTAAGATCACTGCATACAATCTCATGGTAATATCAAACATATTATCAGGAGAAAGGCCAAGGAAGATTAAGAGAATCGTCAGTTGTTGAAATATGAGACACTCTAATAGTATAAAAAAGAATTTAAAGAGAATTCTCGAATTTAATTTTTTAAAAATAATTTAAAAAATTCTCCCACTTAAGTCTATGGGGGAGAAGCCAGGTGTGAAAAGACTGCATCAAATCCTATGTATCCTGATGCTATCATTGCACCGAGCACAGCTATCCAGAAAATCACCAGTATTATAGTCCAGCCGATCCACTTGGGGTTTCCTCTCTGCGGTATTCTATCTATTATTAATGTAACTGGGTAAGACATTATACCGGTTGCACCGAATGCAACAAACATCAGGAAAAGTTCCAATGTGGTCGAACCTATCAAACTGAGCTGATATGCCCTGAAACCGTAATATATGGCCATCACACCTGAATAGGCTGCAAACAGTCCAACATATTGCATCTTGTATCCAAGACGGATAGTGATTGCAAAGGCAAGCACTACTATTGCTACCAGTGTATACATATCATAGTACAGTATGTTGAATGCCCCTGGAAGTGGCCATACAAATTCACCGTATAGACCAAGAGCAAGCATCACTACACCAAGAAGTGTGAGTGGTGCCATACCAGGTTTCAGATGACCCTCAATATCCTTATCACCATTCCTTCTGTATCCCACATATATGCCCAATGTCATATACAGTATCATCAATGCAGCCAGAGACATCGTAAGAAGCTCAAAAGCCAAATCATCTATGAACATTTTTCATCTTTTTATAATTATTTATTGACTATTAAAATTCTAACCTAATACGTAAGGCATTTCCATTATAAATCAAATCTGGCTATCTATTACTTAAAGGTCTATAGGGCACAATTACGTTTTTCAAAAAATCGAAAAAAGAAAATCGTTAAATTTTTTAAAATAAATATTGCAAATACCGTTTGTAATTATAATCAAATCCCTAATACACCACTTGAAAAATTTCTGGATTCTGTATTCAAATCAATCGTTGAAGAATTATTTATTTTGAAAGATCATTTATAGTTTTTGAAACTGATCCAATGTACTATAACTGACCATTTATCAGTATAAAGTGCCTATATCCTTATGATTTCTACCTATGAGTCTTCCATCTCTGAATCTTTTCCGGTTAAATATTTCCCAGTCAAACATGCAATCTCTGGATTTCTTTCCCTGAATCATATCTGACACAATGTTTCCAATGGCAGGGGATAGTTTGAATCCATGTCCGCTTAAACCAGCACAAACGTAAACATCACCTAACCCAAGATGAAACAACTCGTCAATAATGGGTTCTCCATCTGGCGTCATGTCGTATCTTCCACTCACAGTTGATATATATTCTGCGTTTTCCATATAAGGCAATCTCCTGGATATATTTCCCAGATATTTTTCCATGAACTCCTCACTTGCTTCGTCAAATATCTCTTCTTCACTGTCTGTCTGAATCTTATCAAGTTCTGGGTCAAGGCTTCCAACTGCAGTTATAGTGTCTCCTTCCATCTTGTAATAGGAAAGCTGGGCCATATCCCAGAGAACTGGTTTTGGACCTGCATATAAATGAGGTCTTCTCAAATAAATCACATTATGCCTTGATGCATTAATTGGTAATAGATCACTTTCATCTACACCTGAATCTCTGAGTAATTTATTGGTCCAGATATTCGTTGCCATAACTACACGATCATATACTCTTTCCGTTCCGTCTGAAAAATAAACTCTTGTACCACTCTCATCTTTTTTAATCTTCTTCGCTTTTTTATTGATATTAATTGTGGCACCGAGTTCCCCTGCTCTGGAAGCGAATGAATTTGATGTTGCGACAGGATCAGCGTAACCGCTTTCGGGTTCAAAGGTAATGTAATCAAAATTTTCCATATTTATTGGATCATAAAATGATTTAAGTCTATCACTCCCAATCTCTCCAATTTCAACTCCAATTCTTTTTAGCATTTCCACATTCATTTTCTCAGACTGTATATCTGCTTCTGGAAATGCATATACCATCCCTGTTTTGGTATATCCTGAATAACCAATCTCAGAGAAATTACTAAGTACCTCGTGGGAGAATTTTGCCATCCTGGCCACAGTTTCATTACTATAATGACTTCTTACTAGGCCACTGGATTTACCTGTGTTACCGCTTGCAACGCCGTTCATATCTACAAGGTTTACCTTCATTCCACTCCTGATCATTGAGTAGGCAATGCTGGTGCCAGTACTTCCAGCTCCAATGATTACTGTTTCTCCTGAACTAATAGACACACATTCATATCTCAAACAATTTTAATATTCTTTTGCGTCTTTAATTAGATTCAGACCTGAGATTGTCACCTTTATGTTCCAGTATTCTTTTTTCCATATTATCTGGATACCATATTGCCAGATACTCATAGATTACAGTTTCAACTGGTTTTATATTCAGTTTTTTTATCTCTTTCTTTGTAAAAGAAAATATTTTTGAGATATCTTCCTCTGGAATTCGGCTGAACATTTTAACAAACCTTGATGAATATCTCATCCTTTCTACAAAATTCTCAGGATTAGTCTTTCTTGTATATTCTCTTACCTTTATTTTTTCATCAGGTGGAAACCTCCTGATTAGTTCTCCCTCTGTTCGGTTGTGAATTCTCTCTCTCCCGGTTCTATACTATACCCATATCTACTGGCAACTTCCCTAGCAACATTAAACAATTCACCTCTCCTGTTGGGTAATTTACCTTCTATCTGTTTTCTTTCCCTGATAAATGTGAGGATATACTTTCTGGAAACTCTGGAAGCTTCCGTGAATACTCTATCGAGATCGTTAACTAAATGGAAAACGTGTACTGTTATCACAGCATCAAAAGATTTATCCAGAAACGGCAGATTTGTTGCATTGCCTATTACCAAATGATTCAATCCCTTCTCACTGGCTTTTTGAAGCATCTTTTTTGATATATCAACCCCTGTTATATCAAGGCCATGATCCTGCAGTGGTTTCATTATTCTGCCTGTTCCAGCCCCAATCTCAAGGATATTCTGGCAATCCTTTAGCGCATTCAATAGAACATTAAGTTCTATTTCGTCAAGGTTTCCCCGGGTTTTATCATAATTTTCAGCTATGTAATCAAACACAGGTTCCTGATCTTCCATCTTATCACATGTTAAATGAAGAACTTATAGGTATTCTTTTCACCTCTTTCTAATTGCAAGGTATACTGATCCAACAATCATAGCTGCCACTATTGCCCCTATAATTCCATAGACTTCGAGGTAAAAATACACATTCAGAGTTGGAATTTTGGTTAATTTCACTTCAAAATTCCTGGACTTTCCGGGTCTCAGCGAAAAATCACTATGGAAAGAATTGTAGCCATTGGCCCTAACAAAAAGCTGGAAATATCCAGCCTCCTCGCTCACATTGAATGCACCATTTACTGATTTTATGACCTTCCCATTAATTATTAAGATTGCATTGGGTGGCAGTAAATTACCTGATATATACGCAAAATGAAAATAACTTATTTCCTCTGTCAGATTTTTTCCATTAATTTTAACGGACATATTCCCTATAACATTGTAGTAATACTGTAAATTCGGTAAGTTAAATCTATATGTTCCATTAGGAAGACTGAAAATAATATGAGAAGTAGTAGATGCAATTGTTTTATATCCATCATCTGTAACTTCCCAAGTCGTGCCAGTTGACAGACCATTCTGTATGAAAGATATATTAAATGTTACGAGGTAGAAACCTATGGTAACATTTTTTGGATGTCCACTAACTGTTATACTGTTCTCATGGTAATACGGAGCGTAAATCTTATTTGAACTGGCCACACCATATTTATGTGTTCCATTTGGCATCCTTATTATGAAGCTATTTCCAGATATTCCACCTGATGGCCTGAGGTCTGAAACATTTACATACCATGGAAGTCCAGAGGGCAACCCCGTTTCTTTATATGTGACTAAATATGAAAATTCAAAGGATAGATTGGTGATTTCCGGCCCTCCTTCCACAATCAATTTGCTTTCATAGGGAAAAAGAATGTAGTTAACGTTATTACTGTAACCGGAGTAGATATATGTTCCATTTGGCAGATTCATTAAATATTCTCTCGTACTGAGAGGTCCAGATGTCTTTTTACTTAAGTTAAGGAACCACTCTGAAATAGATGGCAAACCAATTTGTCTGAAAGTTATTTTATAATAGTGCTGAACATTGTATATACACACTGAGGAAGTCAAAGGGTTAACTGCATATATATACTGATTTTTCTGTTCAAATGCAGTAATTCCAGGAAACATGCCACTAGAATCCGGTACGATGTAAGAAGCACTCCCTGTTAGACTTAGATTGACCGGGTTCAGAATCCAGATTCTACCTGTGGTCCCGGAGGTATCTATATAATCAAGTCCGTTTAAGGGGTCAAAGGTTGCATGAATTGCCGATCCAGATAAATAGGGACCAATCTTGAATGAATTATCAGACATGTTAAAGGAAATCAACTGATAATTTTTCCCTGCAACTCCTGATATGAAAAGTATCGAATTCAAACCAGAGTTGAATATGGATAGAGGCTTAATATCTCCAGGCAAAGAGTAGTTAGATATATGGCCCGTTGAAATATTTAGCTTAACAACACTGTTTGAATTTGTGTCTACTGTATATATATTCCCTAAGGAATATGCGTAATATGGAGAATACTCATCAAAATTCTCTACATTGAAGATATCTCTTACTGTACCGGATGAGCTGTTGATTTCATAGAATCCTGACTGGTTACTGAAAATGAGAAAATGACTGGTTCCAGGCATGACTTCCATCAATGCCATTTTTCCCTCAAGTGATGCTACAGTAACATTATATATAATACTCATAGTTGATGGATTTATAAATGTGATATTGCCAGTTTTCATGCTGAATATATAGATTTGATCAGTGTAGTCATCATAAATAATGTCATAAGGTTCAGAAGTCTTGCCAAGTTGCACATTGTTATAATAAACATCAGTAGTGAGATTGAGAATACTCATTGTCCCGGTTCTAAAATCAATCGTATACATCCTGCCAAGGGAATTATCAATGGCCGCTGTGTCAGTTCCAGTATCCTGATTAGTTTGGCTTAAATTGAGATTGTTAATTGAATTTCCCTTTACGTATGATTTTAGTGATGGTATTGAAGTATAGATTTCTCTAAGCAGAGTTTCATTAGTATTTGTTTCATACTCTATTGGTAGAGAATAAATTGATTTCCCGTACACAGTGAAGGAATAATTTTCCGGGGATCCTGTTTGATCACCGATTGTTAAAGGAGACGCTGTATATGTACCATTTATAAGGGATACTTTAATAAAATTTCTATCTGTATGAAAAGATCTATTCCCAACATCTAATGACCACTTCTGGTCTATGGGTAGACCGCTCTCCACGAAATCAACTTCATATGATTCAAGGGATGCCGTAATACCGTAATCGCTTGAACCGTTAACGTAGGTGACGAACCATTGATCTTTTCCCGTTCTTTCCCAGTCAATATTATTTACTGTCCCACCCAAAAGATTACTTTTTTTAGCTAGAATATGCGTGTTGCTCTTAACAAATACATTACGGCCGAATGGAAGAAGGAGAAAGGATGTGTTTGCATCTGATTTAATAGAAAATACCGAAGTGATTCCGGATGAATCTGAAGTTATGCCGAATTCTGGATCTAGTGCTCCTCCTGATGAAACTATGGGTGGTTCTGGGAATGTGATCGATGAGTAGGGGTCAATGTAACTATAATTCTCAGATCCAATTATATATGCGCCACCAGGCATGGGTATTTTTAAAAAGCTTCCATTAATTCCGAAGATTAGGGATGTACCGAACATATCTCCAGTGGAATTCAGGATGGACTTCATTTCAAGGTGTGAAGGGAATGATGTCAGGCCAAGCTTTAGTTTATCTGAAAACTCGTAGTTCTTTATTAAATTCCTAGATTGAAATGAGGTGTACTGTGCTTCAACGAGAATATATCCACTCCACTGGGAATTTGAATCCAGTGTAAGATTCAATATTCCATGTACATTGTATATGGGTTCGCCCAGTTGATCAGAAACTATGTACTGTTGTTCAATATCAACGGATCTTCCATTCCCTTCATCAATGAAGTTAAGGGATGAAATATTAATCATATTTTCAACCCCCGAAATAGCCACAGGGTTATTCTTGAAGTTCTGATCAAGCAGGAATTCCGTGAAATTATACGCGTTGATGGAGCCCCAACCTGTTACTAAATTATATCCATATGCTGCCCTGTAAAGTGCATTGCCTCCGGAATGGACGTTATAAAAAGGTTCAAGAGGAAGGAAAATCTGATTGACACTGTTGGTTGAGTAAGATACATTCTTTATACTGGAATTCCCAAAAAATTCCAGGTTTGCAACCTTATATATTTCTGGATTGATATATCCAAGGTTTTTCTCACCGTAATGATTCAGAACTGCATTGATATCAGCTACTATTCCCGCTTCAGTTGGTGATGCCACACTTGTTCCTGCAACAGAACAAATAGATTGAGCTCCATTTACTGTAACACACATTAGAGTGTTGTTCGCCATCGAAGCGATATCTGGTACACCTAGTCCTGCACCTTTTATTACATCGTTTGCCTCACTATCTCTCTGCCAACTTGTTTCACTGAAAACCTGACTTATTCCTCCGACGCTCCCGATTGGATCAACAGGAATAGTGAGCAATTTTTCGTACTCATACCAGGCTGACTGACTCTTTATATGCAGATTTCCAGTCAGCGTTAGTGTTGTACCACCTACAGATGTAATCCCGAAGCTGTTATATGCCATTGAGGCTGGGAAGTTTAGGAAATCGCTGGTATAGTTAGAATTAGCACTGTATTCTGAGCTTGCAGAATTATCCCCCGAGTCACCACTGCTTGCAAGAACTGTGATTCCCCTTGCCTGTGCCTCCTGAAGGTATTCAAACCATGCAGTATCATTAAATTCAGGAGTACCCCATGAGTTTGAAATAACGGAAACATTATTCAGACCTTTTTCAGTGGAATTTGGATTCAGAATGTATGCAAAGGCAGCGTTCAGGCAGGCTTCAGTTGGTGATGGACCGTAAACGTTGTAGATGTTAGACCCAGGGGCCAGGCTACCGATCATCTCAAGATCCAGTGTATTTTCAAGCGTAACTCCTGAAGTATCATCGTTCGCCGATTTTCCAGGATAAAGCGCTCCTCCTATGGGCACACCGTGTAATATGGAATGAGGCTCACCAGATGGAATAGTAGTATTGTAATAATCATAAATATTGGAGGGGTTGAAAGGCCCAACATGCTGTCCTGTACTGGTGTTTCCCGCCCATAATATGGTGGCAACCACTGTGTTGGTAGGATATGTTACGTTGTAGAGAGGATCTGTACAGTATGCAACCTGAAGATCAGCTCCATAGAGGTACTGCACTCCAGAGGACACAATTGGGGCAGGATAGCCGTTCAAATAGTTTGTTGAACTGGAAGAACCTGTGCCGATTAACTCATGACTGAGTGAAGCTATCTGGGCTACTGGTGTATTGTTTAATCCTGATATCTGAGAAATCTGGGCTTCAATTAAACGCGGAAGAGAAGGTGTTTCAACTGCAAAATAATTGATCCCATTGTCACTCTTATTTTCCAGTATTTCTGTTTTAAATATATTCTCGATTGTATTAGAAGGGGCATTTAACATAAGAGAAATTCTATCAGAATATTTTCTTACTGTTGCGTTCCTAAAGGTTAAAAAATAATCTGCAACCAGATTATATAGCTTCTCAGGAACAGAGAAGTTTTGTGTAAACTGGCTTCTTGTGATATAGTGGTGATAAAGACTACTGGAAGGATTAGAAAGATCCGTTAGATAGCCTTCCAGTCTACTTTCATTCCGCAGTTTGAATGTAATCATTACATTCATTTCACCTTCATAATACCTTCCAGATATGTTTTTACCGGGACTTACTCTGTAAGGCAATTCGGTTCTGGGTCCCAGTTCGCTGCAAAGAATCTTTCTCTCATTTTCCGTGAAATTGGTATGGGCGGTACTGTTCATGCTGGCGCTCTGATTAGCTGATAATACTGTAAATGAGGAAAAAATCATAAGAATTACTATTCCAAATGAAATAGCCAATTTTTTTCTCTCCATTGATATAGACATAACCCGGTTTTAATAGTGAAAAGACTGATAATAAACTTTCCCAATTATTCCCTAAGAGTAATTAGAATTATGAATTGGTTCATCAGCTATGGTAGCTATTGAACATTTTTAATTTCAGACAAATTAAACTTGAAATAAGGAAAGTCTACGGTTTCACATAAGCTTGACATAAGATATTGAAAATCATTGGTTATTAAATTTGGAACATCCAATTATTTTAGAGTTTATTCCTTGATCTTCTGTCCACTACTAAGTAGATTAACAGCAAAAGAAGCAGCGAAATAAAAAGGAAGGCTGAACCGATGACTACTTTGGGAAAGTAGTAAATACCATTATTTACAGACGGTTCTTTTACATAGATATAATGTTGTGTTCCGTGTACGAAAAATTCTAAGGGGAATCCAATTGATCCAGATGAAGATTTCATTTCTACAGAAGCAAAATAACTGCCATTTGGAAGTTGCATCTCTATAATATTTCCTTCAGACCCTTTAGATATATTATTTGTGCTAATGCTCCACGAATTCAGAGTTAAATTTCCAGTTGTTTCAAATATAACTGTATTAAAAACTTTCTTAAACTCCACACTTAGGTTTGCTCCAGATTCACTGATGTTAACATTGCCTTCAATTGAGGAATTGAAAACCTTATTTGATGATTGAGCAGTATAAGAATATGAACCTTCTGGAACACACAAAAGGTATGTTTGGTTTGATATTGGACCCGAATGAATTGATGTGGTCAGGTTAAAGAACCATGTTGTTCCCTTATATAACCCAGTCTCTGTTAATTTTAGGGGATATTCCGATTTAAGATGGAGAATTGATATGGTACCCTGAGAAGGATCAGTAAACAAAATCTCCCTACTGTTAATAGAAAATGCAATGCATTCAAAATTAGAAGTTGATTTAATGTAATAGGCAGGAGCTTTACTGCCACTCTGAAAAATAAGTATTTCCCCGTTATATGTCATATAGTAAACTTCACCTTTTGAAGGATTATTAAACAGCATCCCCCCTAGTAAATTTGGTGTATTTATCTCAGTTAATTTACTGCTAGAAGGATCGAAAATAGTAAGTGAATGAGATCTGTTAGATATATACACCAGTTCATTTGCTTCGCAGTAAAGCACGTAATAAGGTTCATTAATCAATATGCTTCCTGTGCTGGTATTAGTCTCAGTAGTTGGAATCATACAAACCTCATTTTCCTGTTTATTTGCTATGAACAATTCGCCAGTTTTAGAATCATATGATAGGGATGTTGCTCCTTCTCCTGTAAGATATTGATAATCTACAACACCTGAGTTAGCCTTTATAACAGAGATATTCCCAGATAAATAATTAGAAACATAAGCAGTTCCATTAAACGGGTTAAAAGCTATATCTGTAGGATCATTACCCACTCTAACATTATAAAGAATTTTGTTCGTTATGGGTGATATAACGGAAATAGTGTCTGAGATAGAATTAATAACATATATTTTTCTATCAAAGGGATTAACTCTAATTAATTTTGGCGATAACTGGACTGGAATTATTGATACTATGTTAAAATTACTGGGATTTAAAATTAGAATATCATTCCTGAATTCCTGAGTAATATATATGTATCCATTTATTTCACAGTAAATTGCTGAATATGGTGAATAGGTCGTATTGATAGTCTTTATTATGGAAAAAGTAGAAAAGTTCATAAAAGAAAGACTACATGAAACAAATTCATCAATGAAAATGATATTATATGAAGGAATGAGGGTAAACGATACTGGAAAAGATGAGGCATTATACATATTTCCCATGGTCATTGTACTTAGGTTAAGATAGGAAAATGTGCTAGATATAGAATCAGAGAGGTATATTCTGTTGTTAAAGCTACAAAAGAACAGTTTTCCATCGAGTGGCGTTTGAATCTCATTACCCGAAATTAAAGTATTCCTATCAATACAAAGTATATCCGGTCCTGCAGCCGAGGATATATATAGTTTCCCGGTGTTAGTATCGCAGGTAATTCCACTTATTATTGCTCCTGTATTGATGATTTTTACAATTTTTTGAGAGCTAATATTTATTACACAGAGGCTCTCACTTTCATTTGTAATCGCGAACAAATATTCATTATTTTCACTTACATATCCCTCTGTTGTGCCATATTTAGTGCGTATCGAACTAACGCTCCTGCAATCTGTTGTATTAATAACTGATATATTTTTACTAAATTCATTAAATACATAGAGTCTCTGATCTGATGGATTCAGCACAAGGGAGTATGAATTTATGCCAACGGGTATATCTTTCACAGCCTTGTCTGTGGAAGGGTTCAATACCACAACATAATCATTACAGATGCTGGAAATAAAAATTCTATTATTAATCTTAGAGTATACCATGCAAGAGGCGAGGGTATTAACAGGTATCTGTTTGACAATGCTCTTTGTGGAAGCATTTACAATACAAATACTACTGGAAAATAACTTTATTACGTAAATAAGATGATTCGTAGGATCATATATGGAATCATAGGGTTGCCTTACGTTTCCATGGTTACAGTAATACCCATTAATCAAACTGTGATTTGTGAAAACATAAGTTTCTGAATTGTAATTACCGGATAGGTTTACTGGTTCATTTGAGGGTAGGTTTTTAATTATATCTGTTTGCGAGGCTGAATCAAGAGATACCGATCGGTTTTTATAGTTCTGAGGCTCCGTGGGTATCATTGTCGGTGCTAACATAAGAAATACAACAATAGAAATTAGTACTATGATGAGTTTTTTTCTAAATCCCAGCACTGCTGATTAAAGGAATTTAAACTAATATACTTTTCTTAGACCAATATAAAATTCATATTTTTCACATTGAATAAGCTCATCATGCAGTAGGAGAGGCTATCTTTTTTTACAAACCAATTGTATTTTATATTATTTAGTCAGATTCAAATTAAATTTGCAGTTTTTCTCGAATACATCCACACTCCGATAGACATGAATATAAGAGGAATTCCAATAGCAGAGAGTATTATGATTAAGGGGTCCATCCCCAGGAGACCCATATTATTAGTCATTTTTAAACCAAGTAAAGGAGATGCGGAGAGATATTTATTAAGTTGAATATCACTCTCAAGCGGTATTATATCTCTAATAAAATTGTAATTTATTGCGTATGAATTTAGTGGTGTTGCCAGATATGTCCCACCAGTTATTTGAATGCCAGATCCAGTAACGAAAAAGTATACTGATGCAAGGATGCTGATTAGGGGAAAGATTGCCACAAAGAAGGTGTTTAAAAAACTATTCCTTTCTGAAGAATGAAAACTCCCAGCTAGAACATATATTGAACAAATTGCGAGGGCTATTAGAATTTCCGTTATTCCAACATATATTAAATCTAGTGGGCTTAGGAATAAGCCAGAGTAGAATTTCCAGAAGATATCTAATAGAAGAAATGAAACTGCAGATGCAAAAAGTATGAAAGATACAGAGGAAATAAAAGTTGCTAGTATGAACTGATATCTTTTTACTGGCAGAGATAGAAACTTATTGACAAGTTCTCTTTTCTGAAAATAGGTGAACGATACAATTATGCACAGTGAAGAAAAGCTTATCATAAGAGCCAGTCCCACGTTGGAGTACGGACTGGCCGTGTTTTTATAAGCAAGAGGAGACGAGTCCATCATAAGTCTTTCTGTAGAAGTTCCAAAGCGGAAATTACCGTAACCCTTAGTGTTAAGTGAAACAAGAAGTTGATAGTTTTTAATAGAGTAAATAACACCTGGAATTCCATCATGGACAATAGACACTTGCGCTCCAGAATTATCTGGATTTTTTACCGTAACATTGAATTTACTACTCTGGGAAGGTAAAGTATAAAAAATTTCTGAAAGTCCATAATATCCAAGTTCGGAAGTTGGAAGTGTGTAGAAATACACCGTTGAAATATGAGAATTTGCTTGATAGTCAGTTCTGTGAAAGTTGAAAAATATATCATTTTGAGTATTTGTATCATTTGGGATTGTGAATGAATTTATCTGGTAATTCTCCATAAAGATTTGATTCAAAGAAATGTTTACGTATTGTTTAAGTCTTGAATATATAAGGTAGTCAATATGGGAAGTTTTGATATAGACCCTCCCTCCTTTATTGGTCACTGTGTTGTAAAATATTGAAGCCCTGTTACCTAGATGATCGGAAGCTGGTACTCCCAAAACAATATATTCTGCTGAGATGTAAAAATTTACACCAGTGCTGTTTAATTCATCAAGAGAATTTCCTATCAAAACAAAACAAACTGTATTGTTGTTAATAATGGTATTATTCTGAGATTGGACATCTCCAAGAAAGTAGTTGTTTGATATATTTCTGGAAATTTCATTATTATCAAATGTAAAAGCCGGAACCAACAAGATGGAAGCAAATAGTATAACAAGTAAAATTCGAGGTTGCAAATTTCTTCTAAGAGCAATAATTATTAACTTAGGGAAGGACAACGTTATAACATGAAAAATTACTATATAAAGCCCTATGAGTTCATTAAAGTTAATCTACAGGTAAGAAGAAATTAATAAATTCACACTAAAATTTCATTTAATATCATCAATAAAGACATTATCCCAAATTAAACTCAATGTACAATCACATATATTTAAAGCAAAAGCGTTAAATCAAGATAATACAAACTGAGTTCATAGCAGGCAATAAATGAAGATAATTATAAATTCAGATCCAGTATTATGAGAATATGGATGAGATGAGCAGGGATATAATGAATCCCTTCCCCTGGTACAAAAGAATGCGATCCGAGAACCCTGTATACTATGATCCAGAATACAGGCTCGTAAATGTTTTCAGATATACGGATGTTAAAGAAACACTGGGAAATTTTAACAAATTCTCATCACAGTTTGGTAAAGCTTTCAACCCAGCAGGTGGACCAATATCTGAGAGCATCATAAATCTCGATCCACCAAAGCACACAAAGCTCAGGAATATTGTATCGAGGGCATTTACCCCAAGGACAATTGAAAAAATGGCTCCACAGATCAGGGAAATAGCAGAAAGCCTCTTGAATGCAAAAAAAGGACACGAAGTCGACATAATAAAAGAATTCACATCACCCCTTCCCATTACTGTTATTGCAACCATGCTTGGAATACCACTTAAAGATATGGATATGTTCAAGAAATGGTCAGATACAATAGTTGGAGGGTCTGAGACTTCTTTTACAAATTTTCCTAAAACCATAGAAGATATGAAAGGATATTTCCAGAAACTTATGATAGAAAAAGAGAAAAACCCTGACGAAAGCCTTGTATATTCCGTGTTAAATGCTGAAGTAGATGGAGAAAAGCTGACAATGATGGAAAGTCTGGGATTTTTTATCCTTCTACTTGTAGCTGGAAATGAAACCACAACCAACCTGCTTTCAAATGCTCTTCTCACATTCAGTGAAAATCCAGGTACTTATGAGGCCATGAGAGATGATTCCAAACTTATTCCACAGGCTCTTGAGGAAGTGCTTAGATACAGGAGTCCAGTACAATCTATTTACAGAGTAGCAAGAGACGATACAGATCTGAGTGGAGTTCCAATCAGGAAGGGGAGCATAATGGTTCCGTGGATCGGTTCAGCCAACAGGGATGAAAGTATTTTTGAAGATGCAGATAAATTCATTATTGGCAGGAAGGAAAACAGACACATAGCCTTTGGAGAAGGCATTCATTACTGTCTTGGTGCACCCCTGGCCAGACTTGAGGCTAAAATTGCGATGGAGTACATGACTGAAAACTTTGATTCATATGAAATACTAAGAAACAGGAAGATGATTCCACAGGAAAGTACAATAGTTTATGGGTTCAAGGAACTCTGGGTTAAACTGAATTAATCATGAAAAATGAAAATATGTTTGATTAATAATAAAAGAGGGATATTCTATGATTAAAACAGTAATTTTCGACATGGACGGGACGCTTCTTGATAGTGAAACCCTTTCAAGAGTTGCAACGGATTATGGGTTTCAGGAAGTTTTTGGGAGAAAGCTAACAGATGAAGAACATTCTAAACTCATTGGGAGACCTGTGCAATTACTGATGAAAGAGTTCTATGACCAGAAGGGGGAAATAGCCTATCTCAAGGGGAGAGAATTTTTCGAGAAGCATATAAAGAGCATATCTCCATTTGAAGGGGTTATTGAACTGCTGAATTATCTAAAGGAAAGGAGAATCAATATGGCAGTGGTAACATCCAGTCACCGTGACACTGCGTATCTTTTATTAACCATGACTGGTCTTATAGACTATTTTGATGCTGTTGTAGGTCAGGAAGATACACTATATCATAAACCAGAACCTGATCCCATAATTAGGTGTATGGAAAAAATAGGTGCGATCAGTGAAAATACAATATATGTTGGAGATCAACCCTATGACATAATCGCGGCACGGGCTGCAGGAATAAGGAGTGCAGGTGCTACCTGGGGAAGTGGAATTGAAGAAATTCTAAAAGAGTACAATCCTGAATTTATATGCAGGAATATAGAAGAGTTCATCACTGTGGTGAGAAAGGCCTAGTAAATAGAGGCCCTCATCTTTTTGTACACTTCAAGCATTTCTAATCCTTTCTCATAACCCATTCTTATCTCATTATAATTAAGTTTAGACATCACCTTTCTAACCTTTGCCTCATTCTCGAGTCCAAGTAACGGAATTGTCATAAACGCAGCCGTTGAGAGCATTCCAGTGTTCCCAAAAGCCTTGCTCATATTTCTTAGCAAGGGAAGAAGTATACTGGCAACATACTTTCTTGAATCCGGGTTTCTTATGAGTGTGAACACTGCAGATGGAGCATCCTGTTTCTTTATTTTTCCCTGTATAAGTAATTTAATTATTTTTTTGTGGTTCTTCTTTCCATTTGCCCATCCCATTGCTACTATAAGCGTTTCCCTATCTGAATCATCCTCTGCTTCTTCCAGTTTAGCTATCATTTCACCCAGATCAGTTGCCACTATTGCCTTAGACAGTGCTACCAACTCCCTATCGTCAGGTTTCAGGTTGAAATAGGAATTGAATTTTTCAGACTCTGTCATTGCAAACTCATGATTTACTTTAGCATATGCGACCTTTGCTTTTTTTATGGTGATCTGGTCAAGTATAGTCATTTTGCTGCCTTTACTTTCACCGCTTTCTATTATTTTCTTGATTATTTTAGCACTTGATCTTGAAAACTCATTCTTATCATACAGAATACCATTTAACCGATCAAGATTATTGACGAGTAAAAGAGAGGATGGTGTTGAAAAAGATGTTGCAACTTCATTTGCAGAGGCGAAGAATTTTTCAGCACTCATTCTGCCTGAAATCAGCTGGAAATAACTGTCTCCCACAATCTCGGCCTTATCCATTGGATCCATTTTCTTCATTCTTTCTTTCAAACTGTCCAGCATTAAATCATTATAGATTGTTTGATAGTATCCCGTTCCTCTAGAATTTAACTTTTGGAACCCTTTCACCTCTAATTCAAAGGTTCTATTCTCCATCAGGATTTTAATTTCCTCATTTTCTGTCTGTATAAAAACTGGTATTTTCCATATCTTTTCGCTTTTCTCTCCAGATAGAAGGAACTGGTGCTGTTCCAGTTTAAGATTTTTTCCATCGTAATCCACATTTATAAGTGGAAAACCTGATTGATTTATCCAGTTGTTCATTATTGAGGATATATTCAACTCAGAACTTTTTTCAAGTTCAGTCCAGAGATCATTTCCTTCTGCATTTCCATATCTAAATTTTTCAAGGTAGGAGGAAAGTCCTGATCTAAATTTTTCCTCTCCCATATAATGATGTATCATTCTTAGAATACTCCCACCCTTTCCGTAGCTTATATCATCGAAAACCTGTTCTATATCCTCAGGTTCCTTCACCTCTACATTAATTGGATGGGAACTCAGAAGTGCATCGCTTGCCATTGAACCTACGGTTTCATTTAGATAATACGTCTTTTCTTCCTCATATTCAGGGAATAAACTATTAACGCAGAGAGAAGACATAAAAGTGGCAAAGCTCTCATTCAGCCACAGGTCATTCCACCATTTCATTGTTACAAGGTTCCCGAACCACTGATGAGCGATCTCGTGGGCAATAACTATGGCAATCAATATTTTTCCCTCAGAGTCTGTATTCTCATTATTTAGCAGTACATCTTCCCTGAATGTTATTGCGCCCCAGTTTTCCATTGCACCTGCAGCAAAGTCAGGAACTGCTATAAGATGCATCTTCGGGAGAGCATATGGGATTCCAAAATAGTCTTCATAGAAGGTTATACACTTATCCGCTACCTCCAGTGGAAAGTCATCCGATCTCATATCTTTCCCTGGTCTTGCGAGAATAATTTCACATTTTCCGTGATTTCTTGTTTTTGTGAGGAATTTTCCAACACCAATATATAGAAGATAGGTAGACATGGGTGGCGTTGTATCAAATTTTATTTCTTTTGATCCTTCTGATATCTTTCTGTTTGATATCTGAGGCATATTACTAATTGCATCCTGATCCTCACTAATTGTAAGTGTGACTTCAAATTTAGCTTTAATAGCTGGACTGTCAAAGCAGGGAAAAGCTGTGGATGCATCATTGGATTCAAACTGTGTTGTTATCATGGACTGATCTCCCTTACCTGCTCTGTACAAGCCTGCCAGTCCCTCTCCATATTTCCTCTTATAAGAGATTTCCAGTTCAACCTCACCAGTTCTTATTTCTTTTAAAACAATTTTTCTCTTTCTTTCATCATAGGAATAGGATGCTTCTTTTCCATTGGCCAGTAACTTTTCTATTTCCATTTCTCTGGCGTCCAGTATTAAATTCTCCTCTTCGCTCTTTAAGAAAATGTGGCATATTCCGCTGAATTCATTTTCATTCATGAAATTCAGTGATAATGAATATTTTTCTACAATTGGATTCATTTAATATCATCTTTATATTATATTTAATTATTGTTAAACGTGTATAGGATTCAGCTACAGTGTAGGTAGAATGTAAGTTTAAGATAGAATTAAAAATTAAAGCTTACCTGATCAGTGCTCTCTCCATCTTGTAAGGTATTTTGCAATGGCAAAGTAAACAATGGTTTCAATCAACATGATTATAACCATTGTTATGAACTCATTATAGTTCCATGGCTCTAGCCCGAAGAATATCTGTGCCGACACCGCTGCTGGAGTTGCAGGTGAGAGCGAGAGTGCATAAATGAGACCATTCTGCCCGAACTTCCCGAGAAGATAAGTGTATGGATAAAACGTTGGGGGGATTACCGTCATCACAATGGAAAGGATTGAGGTGATTCCCCATATATTCCTAACGTGGTTTACGAGGCTTGATATGATAAATGAAATTGCAGAAGTAGAAAGGATAAGTATAAAGATCAGGAACAGCATGTAAAGTGCTGTAAAAATGTTGTACAAATGATAATAGGAACCAAGGAAACTGTACACAACTATACCTGGTATGGAGAAGGCAAGAAAGCTCAGGGTCATACTGAGCATATAATCTATAGGAGTTACTTCACTGGCCACGTACATTTCCTGTATTCTTAGCTGAAGTCTCATGAACGTGGCATCTCCTGCGCTTTGAAGGCCTATGGATGCTATCAGCGTTATCATTCCTCCAACTACTGCATATTGTACAAGTGCTCCCTGAGTGAGAACATACACAACAAAGAGAAGTGTAAGAGGCGTTACAAGTGACGCTATAATGTACGAAGGACCTCTGACAATTACCTTCACACCATAATACCATGCAAAGGTAAAAATGAATTTAAGATTCAAGATCAACACCCCTCATTATGAATAGATCGTCCAGTGTGATTTTTTTAACAGTCCTGCCTTCTCGTATGTATGTTTCAGAATTTTCAATTGTATCATATTTCACGTATATCCCACCCACTCTAAACGAATCGGACAGTTCTGTTTGTGATTCAACCCTTACCTTACCTGCGAATCTTGATAGTAGTTTCTTAACTGTTCCCCTATCTATAATATGGCCACTGTCCTGAAGATATACAACATCTGATAGATTTTCTGCTTCTTCCATGTAGTGGGTAGTTAGCAGTACATTTCCTGAAAGCTTCTTGATGGCTGACCATATCTCAAGTCTGGAAAGTGGGTCCAAACCTGTTGTTGGTTCATCCAAAAAAACAAGTTCTGCATTAGATGCAAGCGCAAGTGCAACAAACATTTTTCTCTTCATTCCTCCGCTCAGAGTATCTGATGGCTTATTTCTCACGTCCCACAGTCCAACTGTTTCCAGAGCATCGTTTGCAGCTTTCTTTGCATCGGAAAAATTGAATTTTCTACCCAATAGATACATATTGACCTGTTCATAAGGGGAAAGTATTCCAAGAGGTGACGCCTCCTGTGGTATGCTGGCCACAATTTTTCTTATCTTAGCAGCATCTCTTACAATATCAAGTCCATTAATTAGAGCAGTCCCTGAGGTAGGATAAAGCTGTGTTGAAAGCATTCTCAAAAGTGTGGTCTTCCCAGCCCCATTTCTGCCTATCAGAGTTGTGACTCTTTTGTCCATCACTTCAGTAATTCCGTCTACAGCGACCTTCCCTCCTTTGTATACCTTTCTTATATCTTTGATTTCAATCATAAATTGTACCTATTTTACTGTGTTTCATCGTTTAAAAAATCTTCTTCTTTATCTCTCTTCTTACCCTTTAAGACGAATCCAATAACCAGCATGATTATCGACACGACTATGAGAAAGAGACCAATCAGAAGAATTATCCCTAGATCTGTAAATGTGCTGAAGTGACTTGTATAAGAATAAACAAGTCCTGTTGAGGGAGCTAGAAGCGACACCAGGTAGTAAGACCCTGAGCCCACGAGGAATTCTGTTCCGTAACCATCATGGGTGGGTCCAGTTGGCGCTATTGAATAATTCTGCACATTTGTTTGATTCACCAGTGAAATATTGTTAGCATTAACAAGGTAGAATGTTGTATTGCCATCAAGAGCTACCAGGCCATCACTTGTAATGTTTATCTCCTTTGATGCATAATAATATTTATCCTTTACAAATGTATGACTAACAGTGAGGTAATCCGAGGTCAAACCTATTCCAGCAACAACAAGTATGATACCAAAAACGATTAGAACCAACCCAACTCTAACAATATTTTTCCTCACTATTTTCCCATGTAAATCAAAAAGTGGTAAATTAACTTAATCGATGAAAATTAAGCTCAATAGACATTAAATAAGATATACAAATTAATTATAGAGATAAATAGAAATTCCTTTTTTTTAAGAGGAGGAACACCATCAGCCAGCAGAGATAAAAAGGAATATTTCAGCTATTTTTAAACTGGACCCTGACAGGTAAGATAATAATTAAGCCTCAATTTTAATAGGGGAGTAATTAATGCATAGGACATTTTACTTCATTTTTATACAACATCAGATACTTCCCAGTTAAAATGATCCATCGTATATTATATCTGAGTGAATAAAGAAGTTTAATATCACAGACTAATACTTAAACATGAAAAATGAAGAGGTTAAAAAAGTTACAATACTGTGGGGAATTACCGGATCACTGGGTTCTATAAATATAACTGATTATATGAGTTATGTGATGAGTAATCTGGATTGCCAAATAATGACCATAATGACAGATGCGTCAAGAAATTTTATATCTCCATATTCTGTAGGATTAAAAACAAAAAATCCTGTATTCAGCGATATGTTTAGCCAGGAGGGGAATATCAGAATACCACACGTTGATTTGACAGGACTTGCCGATGTTTTCATTGTTGCTCCTGCCAGTGCAAATTCTCTGGCAAAGGCAGTTAGTGGGATAGGTGACGATCTTCTATCGACATCTTTTATTGCATATGAAAAACCAATTATTTTCGTTCCAAACATGAACGAGAAGATGAGAAGAAACAGGATAGTGCAAAGCAATATAGATAAGCTGAGGAGCTTTGGGAACATAATTGTTGAAGCTAATTCTGAGGAAACAGGTACAGGTAATGGAACAAAGAAAAATGGATCTATGCCAGAACCTGAGAAAATTCTTTCTGCAATAAGGAATAATATAAATTTAAGCAGATTTGGCTCTCCCTAATTCACTATAATGAATATTCAAATAGTTCTATTTATTCCCCTTTTGTTTATACAGATTAATCAGTAAACACATGTTCTCTGGCAGTAATCTCCTTTGAAAGTTTGAATTTCACTTAAAATTTAAGTGTGAGTGGAGTATTCTGAAATATTGTCAAACCTGTTCATGAATGTTGTATCGAGTGGAAGTAAGGGAAATTCCACAATTATATGGGATGATTGCGATGCATTAGTAGTTGACTTTGGCATTTCTGTAAAAAGATTCAAACAGAGATTTGAAGAATTAAACATTGGGGATATCCCCTTATCAGTGTTGATTACACATGAACACAGTGATCACAGTTCCGGACTCGGGGCAGCTTCAAGAAAAATGAAAGCAGAAATATATCTCCGTGAAAAGGCAAAATTAAAGATGGGTTTCGACCGTGCTTTCACTATTGGAGATGAACTCACCATAGGTAATTTTTTCATAAGGAGTGTTTCAGTGTCTCATGATGCAGTTGATCCTGTTGGATATGTCATTGAAAACAGGGGAAGGAAGATATCAATTTTCTCTGATCTTGGATATTTTCCAATGGATAATGTTGACCTGATTAAGGGGTCTGATATACTTGCAATAGAGGCCAACCATGATACAAATATGTTGAAAACTGGGCCTTATCCGGAAAGTTTAAAAAAAAGAATAATGAGTAACTACGGACACCTTTCTAATGATCAGTGTGCACTTGCACTTGGAGAACTGAGCGAACAAAAGTCACAGATTATATTACTCCATCTCTCAGACGAAAATAATACACAGGAAATTGCATATCTTACCGTAAGAGATTTTCTGGACAATAGAAATATTAAGTATAAGGGAATAGAATGTGCAAGACAACTTTATGGGTCGTCTATATTTGAGGTGTAGGTTAATGGAAAGGATAGGATTTATCGGAATGGGAAGAATGGGCATCCCAATTTCCAGGAGGATTGGAGAAAAGTTCTCTCTAGTATCAGTATACAACAGGACAGAATCTAAGATTCCTGAGGAATTTAGGAAAATAGCTGTGAAATCAATCTCAGAACTTGTAAGAAATTCTGACATCATCTTCATGATAGTAACTGATTCTGCAGCATCTGCTTCAATATTGAAGGAAATCATAGAAACTCACAGTGGAGATAAAAAGTTAATCGTGGATATGTCAACAATATCAGTTGAACAGAGTCTGGATAACCACAAAATATGTTTTACTTCAGACGTTGAGTATCTTGATTGTCCTGTGATAGGAAGCGTACCTGCCGCAGAAACTGGAACACTGGCTGCTTCATGTGGCGGCGCAAGGGAAGCATTTCTTAGAATTAGCCCGATGCTGAAAACGTTTACTTCAAAACAGATATATGCAGGAGATGCAGGAAAGGGGATTGCCATGAAGCTTGTAAATAACCTCATAATGGGAATCAATATGATTGCTGTTTCTGAGGGATTATGCCTGGCCAGAGAGCTTGGGATAAAGGATGATGTCTTCACGGAGGCAGTACAGGCAGGTGGGGCAGCATTAAAAATACTCGATCTGAAGGCAAAAAAACTTCAAGATGGGGACTTTTCACCACAATTCCTGCTTGCACATCAGTATAAGGATCTTAACTACGCTCTGGAGGAACAAAGTAAGCTTGGAATACCGTCTTTTCTTGGAGCGGTATCAAAGAGCATTTATTCAATGGAAATGAGAGAGCACGGTAAGGATGATATGAGTGCAGTGTCTCTCTTCTACACAAAGAAGAAAAATGAATGAAATTTTAAGCACTTTACTATATCTCATAATTATCGTTTCTTTGATCATTGCTTCATATTATGATATTAAGAAGAGGAGAATTTGGTATCTCATATTTGTCCCGGCGCTAATTGTTAGTCTTATAATTAATGTCTTATTTTTTAGAATTGAACTCTTCTCTGTTTTAAGTATTGTACTGTTTGGCCTGCTGTTTTTAGCCACGAAAACCCGCTTGTTCATCACACTATCTGCACTTATAGCCATTGCAGGTTCAGCTCTAATACTACTCAAGGAACCTGCACTTATAGTTCCGTGGGTAATCGAAATTATCTTTGCAAATATGGTTATAGGTGAGGTACTATTCGGAGTTGGAGATATTAAGGCTCTGGTTCTTATAATATTTTCAACTGCTAACTTTTATTTAACAATTTCCTACTCAATAATAAGGTTGCCTTTTTCAATAATATTCTTCCTGAATCTTGGATTCAGTTCTGTTATTGCGATGATTTTCTCACTCTACTACACATATATGAAAACTGGAAAATTTTCTTACCGTGCCAGAGTGAACAACAACAATGATATAAGTAAAATAAAGTTCAGGAGAGTAACCATTGGGGATAGTGAGTATGTATCGTATAACATACCTTTCATGGTATTCATCACCATAGCCTTTATTCTGACTGTTATATCTGTTTCATTATCAACGGTGATTTGAGAAAAATGAAGAAGAAAATCATATTTAATCCAGATAAAATCTACGTGCCGGAGCCCATAGATTCAGTGAGAAATGGGAATCAGGAAGATGTAACAATTCTTCAGGATAGCTCCATAATAATTAATGGAAAATCTATAGATTCCATAGTTTCCACAGCAAGTATATCTGGTAGATATGAAGTTGATGAAATCGTAGATGCTACTGGAATGATCATCACTCCTGGATTTATAGATAGTCATACTCATCTTGCTTACTGTGGAGAGAGGAGTGAGGAATTTGTTCTGAGAGCCAGGGGGGCAAAATATATAGATTTCTTGAAAAGTGGGAATGGAATTCTAAAAACTGTAAGAGATACCAGGGCATGTTCTACAGATCAGATAGTTTCACAATCTGCCAGAAGATTATTAAACCATATTAGGAACGGAGTTACAACTGTAGAAGTGAAAACAGGTTATGGTCTTGACCTTAAAAACGAGGAGAAATTACTTGATGTGATGGACATAATGAAATCACATTTACCGGTAAACATTGTAAAGACACTATTACCATTACATGCAATGCCACCAGGTAAAACAAAGGAAGAATATGTTAAGGAAAGCACAGAAGTTATACTTCCTGAACTTTATAAAAGGGCAGATTTCGTTGACTCTTTTTGTGATGAAGGAGCCTTCACGAAAGAAGAAACTTTTAATTTTTTCAAGAAGGCCAGTGAGCTTGGTATGGCACTCAGGATTCATGCCGATGAAATTAAGGATGTGGGTGCACTTGAACTGGCGGATAAATTCTTGCTAAAATCAGTGGATCACCTCCTTCACACATCCACAGAAAATATGGAAAGGATAAAAGGTAAGGATATAGTGGCTACAATTCTACCGGGGACAGCATTCTCACTGGGTGAGAAATATGTTGACAGCAGGGAGTGGATAAACAGGCATATTCCAGTTGCAGTCGCTTCTGATATATCACCACTCAATCCAGTTACTGATATCAAGTTTCATGGAAATCTTGCCATACGTAACTGCTCTATGAGTCCGGAGGCATTGTTAAATGGTTTAACGACCATTCCGGCCCATTCTCTGGGACTTGATGGTGTCAAGGGAAATTTAAATCATGGAGCAGACGCAGATCTTCTTATTATTTCTGCAGGGGAGATGAGAGACATGTTTTACGACTGGACAAATACACAGGTTACAGTTATTCAGGAAGGTAAAGTTCTGGATATGAAAAAAATTATGAGAAAAAGCATTAAACCCTGATCAGATATCTTTCTATTGGCATACATGGACCCAGGAAGGGTCATAGAGAGATTAAAGGAAATAAAGGCAAAAAGAATATTATTGCAGTTACCTGACGGATTAAAACCTCATGTCTTCGATTACTTCAATGAACTTTCGAAGAATTTCAATGTAATTGTTAGTTCCTCTGGTTTCTACGGTGCCTGTGACACAGGGACTATGGATGAATGGAAGAACGTGGATGCAGTAGTTCAACTGGGTCATACAGAGATTCCAAATGTAAATTATAAGGTACCAGTGATTTTCGAGGAATACATAAACGAGGATCATAGAAGCTTTAACGATCTTGATCTGACAGAATTAGAACGCAATAATTATAAGAATATAAGTCTGGCATATTCCATACAGTATAGACAAAGTGCAGAAGAACTTTCTAAATTCCTTAAGGAAAAGGGATACAATGTAAGCATGGGAAAGCATGATAGCAGATTAAAATATGATGGACAGTTACTTGGCTGTAACTTTAGCCCACTACACGATCAGGAAAGCAGGAATGATTGTCATATTATTGTATCCACAGGGGTATTTCATGCTCTTGGGGCACAACTATCTGTTGAAAAGGAGGTATTTATACTGGATATGAGTGAACCGTTCAGGCTCAGATCAATGAAAAGTGAGGCTGAGCGGCACATAAGAAGAAGATATGCCAATATGGCAAGGGCGCTTGAGGCTAAAAAATTCGTAGTAGTTGTAGACACAAAGGTTGGTCAGTACAGAATGAAACTTGCAGAAAAAATGATAAAAGAAATTCAGGATATGGGTAAAAGTGCAGTACTTGCATACTCTAACGAATCATCGCCAGTTGAATTTGAAAACATGATGGCAGACTGCATAATCTTCACAGGGTGTCCAAGAGTTGCAACAGATGACTTTGACAGATACAAGAGTCCTATTCTAACAGCACAGGAATTCAACATGATATTCAAGAAGAAAGGAAATGGGAAATATATCATGGATGAGATAGTTAATGTCGATACTATGCCCTGAGTTGTTTTCCAATTAAATATGTGGGTCCCGTTTCAACAATTTCTACATCTACCTTGGAGTAAAGAGGTATTTCATTCTTCACCACAACAGGTCTGTAAGATTCATCTCTACCAATAACAGTTCCTGTCTTTCCCTGCTCGGTGATGAATATACTAATTTCTCTTTCAACGAACCTCGATTGATTTTCATTTAAAATTTCCTTATGAATCCTTGTATATTCCGCACTCCATTTCTTTATGAGATTCGACTGGGGCATCTTCTTATTAAAATCTCTTGTATACTGTCTGGGAGAAAAGGTTGTAATATTAACTATGTCTGGTCGACTTTTGTAAAGCAATTCACACGTCTTCTGGAAAGATTCCTCATCACTACCAGGGTAGCCAACGATTATGTCTGTAGAAAAAACCCCATTTTTAAATGCGTTTCTAAATTTTTCATTTATGTTATAATAAGAACTTACTGAATATTCTCTGTTCATTAGTTCAAGGATACGATCATCCCCATCCTGTACTGGTAAATGTAGAAATTTGAATACCTTCTCGTTCCTGTATTCTCTTATCAGATCATTAAGTATTTCCTCAGTATTTTTTGGTTCCATCATTCCTACTCTCAATTTGAAAAAAGAATCAATGGAGGTAATCTTTTTAATTAGATCTGGAAGTCTTATACCAATATCCTTACCGTATGCTGCGGTATCAAGGGAACTTATTCTTATCTCTCTTTTTCCTCTTTCAAGTATCATTCCTATTTGATTGCATATCTTATCAGGAACTCTTGAAAGGAGTTTACCTCTTGCCACCCTTGAAATACAAAAATTACAATTCCCTGTGCAGCCCTGGTTAATTGGTACCCCATCAAGAATAGAAGGTTCCTTTATCTCTATATCGTCCATATCTCCCCTGTATAGGGATCTGAACTCACTTTGACTGATTACATTCACATTTTTTTCTATAAGAGTACCAGATGATATGGGAGGCAAACACCCAATAACTGTAGTCTGTCCAAGTTCTGAAAGATAACCGATTCTCTCCAGCATCTTATTTTCTGTTTTTTTAATAACAACGCAGGTTCCTATTACCCTCAGATCCGCATCCTCAGGATCCTGTGTTATTTTGTCTCCATCTCCCATTATTTTGTTGACATATAGTCCTGTCTCAGATTTTTCCTGAGTGCAGCCATACGATTCAACATAAATCTTCCTTGACATCTATTTATGGGAATTTTGATTACCGTTAAAAGTTTTTATTTTTAAAAAGTGTTTTATGAAACTATTTACAAACACAGTTTCAGTTCTCTTCATGAACAAGTTTCCCCTCACCAAATACAAATTTCGGATAGGCGTCCAGTTCAAATGGGTCCTTGTTCCATACGGAAAATGAAGCAAGCTTGCCCTTCTCCACAGTTCCGAGGTCCTTAAGACCTAGAATCTCTGCTGGACGAGATGAGACATAGGAAATGCACTGTTCCTTAGTGGCACCAAATCTCATGAAATGTCTGGTAGTCAGGAAGAGTGTTCTTTGCAGTATAACTGGATGATCTGATATAAGAGAGAACCTTACACCAGAATTCTGTACAAGTCCAACATTTCTCCAGGATTCATGCTTTAATTCTACCTTGTACGGATGGGAATCAAGTGGACCGTAAACCAGAGAAAGGTCCCTCCTCTTTATTTCATCAAAAATATCTTTGCTGTGAAAATCCATTCCGTGATTAATTATTGGTTTAATCCAGAATTTATCAACGAGTGACATTAAGAACAGGGCATCATCTTCCTTATGAAGATGGCACATTATTCTATATTCCCCCTTTATTAGTTTGATGAGGAATTCCGTCTCCACATCAATTTCATCAAGGGTCTTCTTTCCACTATCCAGAAGGTTTGATGCTTTCTGTGCCATGGTGAATTTTTCTCTTATGATAGCACCTACACCCATTCTTGTGGTTGGTCTCTTTCCCTTCCATTCAGTGGTGCTTCTCGGGTTGTATCCAAGTGCCATCTTAACCCCAATATCAGTTACCAGTGCATCTTTTATATTGGAAGAAAAATTTCTTATGAGTGACCCCATTCCACCTATAATATTTCCACTTCCTGGAAGTACAACAGAGTACAAAACACCACTCTCAACAGATTCTCTAAATGCATGATCATCCATGTATACGCCATCAACAGCTCTTCCCAGTGGAATCATTGAGTCAAGCTTATCATTCGCTTCACTTTCTGATCCTGGTTCTCCTGCCCTGTCAAGCCCTATATGGCTGTGTGGATCTATGAAGGCAGGCGTAACTATGCCCTCTGCAACAATATCACACTCAGGCTTCTTCTGTGAAATATTTCTTATTGTGGTACCATCAAATTCAATATACACATCTTTTTGCGATGACCTTCCGTCATAGAGTAAATTTGCCTTTACTGCTTTCATATTTTATGGGATAAGACTAATAGATTTAATATTATCGCAGAGCACGAAATTCTAATATACAATGGAGAGAAAGAAATAGAAGGTCATTTTAAAATATATATTTCTAATTTCCACTTAGGATCAAATATAATGCAAAAGAAAGATGATAGAACCATTAAGGCATACGATATATATAGTGAGGTATACGATGCTGAAACGGCTGATTTCTGGGATGGGTTTCCTAAAGACATAATTCAAGACTTTAAGAGTAATTTAAAAGGCAGTAGGGTTGTTGATCTTGGAAGCGGTCCCGGTAGAGATGCTGTTCTTCTAAGAGAAGTAGGGCTGGATGTATTATGTGTGGACGCATCGGCTAAAATGGCGGAACAGACACGTAAGAAAGGATTCACAACCATAATTTCTGATTTGAGAGATCTTAAACTGGATATGTCTGGATATGATGGAGTTTGGGCGTATTCTTCGTTGATACACATCTCTTTTGAAGAATCAAGGAAACTTCTCATGAAATTATCTGAAAGCATGAATGAAGGGACAGTTATGTTACTGGGTTTAATCAGGGGAGAAAGAAACGAAGAAAGAAAAATGGGTGATTCAAATTATGTCAGATATTTTGAGATGTACACTGAGGACAAGATCAGGGATTTACTGAAAGGAACTCATTTTGAAACTGTGGAAATGAAAACGTATCAGCCTAAAAACCATGTATACATGAACTACCTTCTGAAACTAAAAAAATAGGGAATTCGGAGAATTTGGGAGAAAATGATAAATTCCAAATTCTTTAGAATCACTTTCCTGTCATTATCTTTGTGTACTGTTCCTCAGTTATCTTTCCCGTTTTTAATGCTACTTCCTTTATTGACTTGTGTGTATCAAGAGCCTCTTTGACCACTTTTGCTACAGTATCGTATCCAAGAACGGGGTTCAATAGTGCTGCTGATCCGAAACTTTTTGAGAGATGTTCATTACATGCCTCTTCGTTCACATTTATACCATCAATCAGCAATGTTCTGAACATCTTCATTCCGTTTGTCATTATATCAAGGGACCTTGATAGTTCATAGTCAATGTTTGGCATCATCACGTTGAGTTCAAGCTGCCCCGCCTGAACTGACAGATTCAGTGCCTGTTGGGCTCCTATGGTTGAATGGCAAATCATGTTCATTGCCTCTGCTATTGAAGGGTTTATCTTTCCAGGCATAATGGAAGATCCCTGCTGTACTGCGGGAATAAATATCTCATGAAGTCCTGCCCCAGGTCCGGAATACATTAATCTTATATCATTCGCCATTTTGTTTATATCAAGAGCATTAACCGCTATGGCATTCATCATCCTTGCAAAATCAGACTGGAATTCCATTATTCCAGGTAAATTATCGCTTGGTCTGAAGTTGAATCCAGTGAAACTCGATATTTCCTTAACAATCTCCTCTTTGTACCCTTTTGGTGTATTTATACCGGTACCGGTTGCAGTGCCACCGATGTTCAATTCAAGAACAAAATCTATGGCATTCTCAAAATCCTTCAGGTTTTTCTTCAAAGTGTAGGCGTATGCAGAAAATTCCATTCCAAGCGTAACAGGGGCCGCATCCTGAAGATGCGTTCTTCCTGGTTTCTTACTGTTCTTAAACTGTTCGGCCTTTTTTTCCATTGATTTTATAAGATTCTTGATTTCATCAATATATCTTTCAGCCTTCATTATGGCACTGATCCTCATCATGGTAGGATAGGAGTCGTTTGTTGATTGACTCATGTTAACGTGATCGTTAGGATGAAGATACTGATATTCTCCTTTTTTCTTCCCCCACAGTTCCAGTGCAATGTTTGCTATAACCTCATTTGCATTCATGTTGAAGGAAGTTCCAGCTCCAGCCTGATAAACGTCAATTACAAACTGTGAGTCATATTTGCCTGATAGTACCTCATCGGCAGCCTTTACAATATACTCCTTTTTATCATCAGGAAGAGCTTTAAGTTTGTTGTTGGCAATTGCAGCAGATCTCTTCACAATTGTCATTGACCTTATATGATCTCTATCCTCAACGATTCCAGAAATTTGGAAGTTATTCATTGCACGGAACGTGTTTATTCCGTAATATTCATTATCTTCAATCTTTACTTCACCTATTACATCCCTTTCAATTCTTGACATATATTGATATTGCAAACTCAATTAAAAGCATTTCAAAAGCTTATATTGTTTTATAACACCCACAGTTGCTTGAATGAAGTAATATGAATCTATTAATTCCTAAAAATATACACACATCTAATGGGAAACTAATTTTTTTAATGAAAAGTTTTTAAAACTTCTGTGATTAATATGCACTCAGAATAGTTTCATTAGTGCTGATCAAGAAGTATTTCGGACTCATTAAGTGATCGTTCATTGAGAATATGAACCATTCACGGGAAGACAAAGAATGATATAAGAGAAAAAAATAAGTGAAGTAAATCATTCACCAATCATTCCTTGATTCGAAGAAAAGTCAACAATAGTTAAACTTCCAAGAATTTATATTCAGTTCTCCACATTTCAGGAAATCAAATGATTAAATATGTAACATAAAGCCACCTTTGCCTCTTCGTGCAAATTAAGATATTTACACCTGCCATTTCTAGACAGGGAGTGGATCTTACCTTACAATCAACACAGATACAGGAGAATCAGCAGATACTCTCTCAGAAACTGAACCGGTAAAAATACCTCTCCTGAATCCGTGTTTCTTATTACCCATCACTACAAGATCAGGTTTTTCCTCATTTATGTTCCTGAGTATTTCATCAACTGGGTTTCCAAGTACAGCCTTATCTGTAATCTTTGCCATACAGTCTCCCTTGGTGTCATGGACCAGAGTGTTGAGTCTTTCACTCACTGCCTTCAGGTTATCCTGATCATCATCGATTAACGTCTCGTTTGCGCCGGTAAAATCTCCTATCGGGGTGGGTATGGGCCTTAACACACTTATAACAACCAGTTCACACCCAGGAATCTGGGAAGATAGCGAATAAGCAAAGTCCAATGCCTTTTTTGACTCATCAGAAAAGTCGACTGTACAAAGGATTTTTTTAATTTTTAATTGAGTCATGTAATCACCATTATATCATAACCTAAGGATATATAAATACAATGCCATATATGTTATCTATAGCCCTCAACTTAATTCTCTAAAGTAATAAATATGTTAAAACAATTGAGGTACAAGCTGGGATAGCCTAGCCTGGTAAGGCGCAAGTCTGGAAAGCTTGTGCTCCTGTAGCTCGGGAGTTCGAATCTCCCTCCCAGCGCTTTATGAAATTTCTGATATTATTTTTACTATGGGTTCAGAGCCAACAATTTAACCCTCTTTGAAGGTGAGATATCCCTAATCAAATCCCTATAATTTGAAGATATGGATATATGTAGCTTAAACTGAAAAGGATTACGTTTGTTTGATTAGAACTTCAGACTTAGGTAATCATTGTTAAGTTCAAAATATAAGAATTCAGTTTTAAATTATTAGTTGGAGACTACAGGTTACGTAACAAAATTTTAATGTAAAAATAAGCTACTGGTGCATTCTGAAAAAAACTCTAGGTGATTCCCCTTTTTTGCCAAATCATTTCTAAGATTGTAGAAACATTCAGGCAGTAAAAGAGTCATTTCTGGTTTTACATTTTTAACGGGATCGCCATAGTTGACATCCAAGCATATTGTAACATTATATTCAATAGCAATTATATTTTTCGGAGATGGTGTGTGTAAATGCTTTACATCCTAAGTTCCATTGGAGAACATAGTGGATGTTCGGAATGTTTGATTTATTCGCTGCGACATAATAATTTAGATTGAGTTAGTCATCACAAGCAGTAATTCCTTTTGAACTGTGGGTTCAACCTTCCCTTCTGATAAATTTTCTATCTTTGTCTGATTATCTAACCATTTGAAAATTACATGTGAACATCTTGGTGAAGATGAATCTCCATTGAAGAATAATCCTCTATAAAGGGCTTTTTATTTCCCTTCATTGAAAGTACATCAAGCGATTTACTCACAATTGCACTCTTTCGTCCTAGGTATACATTTATCAACATTGGTTGCACCAGTTTGTATTTTATAAATTTAATATCTATCTATGATTTAACACATTCAGAAATTTTCATTAAGTGATACTAAGGTCTTCCATCAAGGAACTGCATAAAAAGAATAAATTTTATAAAAATAATGGGGAATTATAATTTTAAGTATAATCTGAGCTACAGTACTGAACGGAATAACCACCATCTGGACTGCAAGCTGTGCTAAAACTTGTCTTTATATTTTGCGATATGCTGCCTGACTGCCTCAATGTATATTTTCCATAACTGCCAGAATTGTATGAACTTGCTCCAGTAATTTTTTCGTTGGATTGATAAACCAAACTATTTACAACGAAAGTTGTAAATGGAGGTACAGAAAAGTAGCGATACTCGCCATTCACTTCGTTGATTGTTGGAGTTTCAATTACCGACAAGAAAAATCTCGGAGTTAATGGGGTTCTTGTTATTGTGGTATTATTTTCATACACGCATCCATTACTTATATCGCTGATTTCAAATGTGAATTTGTTTTGATTATGCACAAGATATATATACAAATTTTGTCCTTCAAGCACAGGCTTCTTGTTATGTGAGGCATAGTCATATATTTTTTCATGCCCCGGCACACCTTCCGCAAAATGTTCACAAACAACAGAGACACAACCATTGTATGGGTCTATCTGAATTCCTGCTTGGTACATATTATCACCCTGTGAATTGGATGAAAGGGCATCCCACATAGTTATCAAAGAAGGTTCAGTATCAGTTGCGGGAGGCGGTGAAGTAGTTGGCACATGTATATATTCCGATACCCAGTCAATTTCATACGGCGTGGATGTGAAATAGTACCAAGGTTTCGCATCAAAGAAGCAATATCCTGCCCAATTATAAGTTGTTACTAAATTGTCCATCGTTATATTTCCCTTATCAGCTAGTCCTCCCATGACAACATTTTTGGCTTCGATTTTATAATGCTGTCTCGGAACAGCACTTCCAGGTCTATCGCTCATAACATTAATACCTCCCATCGCAACAAACAAAAACACTATTGCAATAGAAAGAATAACTTTCTCAAGGTTTTTTTTCTGTTCGTCCATAAAATATAATACACAAACCACTATATATATATATACCGTTTTAATAAATACTTAGCAACATTTAAGTACATTAGTTGTAATTCCTGCATATGTCCATTGAATTCCAGGATGTATCAAAGAATTTCGGAAAGTTTAAAGCTTTGGATCAGGTGGACTTTACTGTTAAAGAAGGAGAAGTGGTAGGTTTTGCAGGATTGAATGGTGCTGGCAAAACCACATCAATGAAAATAGCCTGTGGGGTCATTAACCCCAGTCAAGGAGATGTTCTTATTGACGGTATGTCTGTAAGAAAAGATAAAATAAGGATTAATGGTGCAGTTGCATGGGTTCCGGAGAACTCCCTATTGGATAATATGGAAAAACCCAAAAGCATTTTCATGGAAGTCGGTACTTATTTGAGTATGAGAAGAGCCGAGATCATTGAGAGAATGCAAAAAGCCATGAAGGCTGTGTCCTTAGATACCAAGGCAAACATCAGAATCGGAAACATGTCAAACGGCATGAGGAAAAGGATGCATATTGCCATAGGAATATTCATGGATTCTAAGAACTACCTGTTAGATGAAACATTCAATGGTCTTGATCCATCTGGAGTATTCTTTCTCAAGGACACCATAAGGAATCTTAAAAAAGAAGGGAAGAGCGTACTTCTCTCCACACACATACTTCCGGAAATATCCGAACTATGTGACAGACTCATCATCATTAATAAGGGAAAGATCTTAGACAATGTAATGGTAGATGACATAGTGAATAAAGTAACGGTGGAAGTCTCATTCTACTGTAAAAATGAAATTGATAATGAAAATATCGTCAACATATTGTCTGCCTTTGGAGATGTGGAATTATCAATTGAAGAAAGTAAAAGGTATGGAAAAGCAACAATCAAAAACTATTCAGGAAAAAAGGGCAGTTCCTTCAAGGTTGCAGAATCACTAAATAAAATACAATTGGATGTCATTTCTCTCAGTGAAAGAAAAGAGGAGGTGGAGGAGTATTTCAAAAGGAAGATCAGCGAATAGAATTGTGTCAGTAATTAAAAACACTTTTAGAAAGAAGATATTTCTTATGTCAATCATATTTTTTATGATTTTTCTAACTGTGTTTAGCATCTCTGGAACCCAAAAAACAAGTGAGAGCATAAATGCTGCAAATTATTGTGAATCCTGTACTACTTATCACAATCAGACTTACTACTTCGGAATTCACGCATACTCCTCAAACTGCGGTAAGCCTTTGTCAGGTTTAAAAGGACATGTCAGACTAAGCCCCGACCTTCTGATAAAAAACCAAAGCCTTTCAGGAAAGAGGACTATTACAATCAATTTTACAACTAACTCAAGTGGATATGCAAATATTTCTTTTAAATCTGACAAATATTGGTGTTGCCACGTATCATTTAATAATTTGGGAAGCACAGGAGGGACATTGAGCCCTATAAATGGGAATATTTCTAACAATAACATCTCTTACCAATCCGTTTATGATGGGAATAATACAAACATTGGCTTTCTCCTATTGGTAAACAATGTTTATAATTATAAACCAACCTCATACTATGAATATCGGCTTGTTGAATCGGACAATGTAACTCTTAATCTCGGGTTATTAGGCGGGTTTGAACACAGAGTTATATCAATTCCGGTGCCAACAAAGGAGCAACTTAAGAATAATCATGCTTCAGGTCCATTACTATCCAGCTCAGAATTAACTGCACGATGTGTTGTAACCGGAGAGCTTGAGAAAAAGGTAAATGGCACATGGACAACCTCATCTTTACACTCTACACAATACCCAATCTATTTCTATTCATACCCCTCAGTTACCATAATTACTGATAACCTTGGAATGCAATTTTCTGGACAATTTTCTCTAATTTTGGTCATTTTTTGCTCCATAATTTCCACAGTTGCATTCGGGTTTCAAAAAACTAACGGGGAAATAGAGTTTGCCAACTCTATGCCAATAAAGAAATGGCAAATTTTCCTTGGGAAGTACATCTCTCTGTTATTTGTCACAGGGATATTTACTTTGACAGTACTTTTATCCTCATATTTAACGAATACTATTTTAAACTCTTTCTTTACAAACAACTCCGGAATTGCTCAGGTTTTTATTCCCATACTCCTTTTGGGCATGTTTGGTGTATCCCTATCCTTTTTTATAACTTCAATATCAAAGAGTCTTATTAAAATAATATCATTGCCGATAGTAATAACTTTATTTACTTACTATGTCTATGATCGCTTAGTTTCTAGTTTCCTCGTTTATTATTCAGAAGTACTAAACTTTGAATTTTTCAACCCTTTTGAGTACTATCGCATCTTCTTTTCCTATCAGGGTTCTCCAGTTCACTCTCTTTGCTTACCAGACAATCAAAAAGTGATAGTTTCAATAATTTTTTGGATTGTTATATTTTCAGTTGGAGGCGTTATTATTTGGTCAAAAAAGGAATGAATGGAATTTCATTTAAGGGAAAGAGGTGCAAAAACAAGATAATAAATACTTTTATCAACACAGTCCGAAAAAAAAGCTTCATTGCAATGATTATTTTTATAATTATAATAATGTCTATTACTGCCTTTGCTTACTCTCCAAAAAATAAGAAATCCATCGGGGCGCAGGAAAGAGGTTTTATTACTTATGATTACGAAAATGGTACATATAACTTTGGCATATATTATTATCATGCGACTAGCGGGATTCCATTCAATAATGAGAAGTGTTTCCTTGAGGTTGGTCCAACAGATAAGGCAAACTGCAATTTCACTTCGGGCAGCATTATTCACCGTCTTAATTTTACAATAAAGAATGGATATGCATTTACTTCGTTTCGATCTAATAAAGCTTATCGTGTCTTTTCACCAATTGCAAAATACGGCTCTGAGCCAGAAATTATTGTGCCGGTAAATTCTACACCAGTAAACACTACTTATTACTTTCCAGTTTATGATTGTGCATTGGCGTACAAGGGATCTCTTGAAATAATTAATGTAAATGTATTCCCTGAATATACAAAAACAATGGATTATCGTCTTCTCCTCTCTAATGGTAAAATCATAAATCTAGGGGAGAGTGGGGGTTTTACTCACGAGACATTATCTATCTCATATAATTTTACCCACGGAAATGCATGGGGATTACTAGAACATCGCGTAAATGGATCATGGGTAACGTCTCATCTATCCATACCTAGAGATTATGGAATAAGTAACGGCACAGATAAGATCAATAATAAAACATATCAGTTGTTCTACATACTTCCATCAGAAGGTACAGTGAATTCAGAATTCATTGGAGAGATATCTACTGTGTTATCCCTGTTTCTAATTTTATTTGAGGCTCTTACAATAATATTTATAGTAGGTTTTCCCGTAAGCGATGGTCAAACTGATTTTATTCTCTCTCTACCCGTGAAGAGATGGAATATTTATGCTGGTAAATACCTGGCTTTAGCAACAGCAAATTTCCTTGCAGTTTTGGCGACATTCCTAACATCCTATCTGTCATCAATATATCTCCTTGGAACATTTTTGACAAAATTTGGTTCTCTTTATGTTTTTAGCGATCTTTTCATGGTTGGCATGTCAGCTTCATCCCTAACTTTTTTTCTTATTAGCGGAACGAAAAACAAGGCCAAACAGCTCATTTATCCACTGACTCTCATTCTATTCCTTTTCTACGGTTTTAGTAGAATATCTTTGTTCTTTACGAGGTTAGTTCCTTTCAGCACTATTAGGAGTGACTTACTCCTCACTCCAAATATAACTTATATCTCTATCATTAGCCCTATAAATGCTTTTCAGAAATTAAGTATAAACGCAAATACAGTAGGTTTTACATTCATAGAAGTTTTTACAGCTAGCTTGATTTGGACTATCATATTCTATCTATTAGGGGAAATCCAATTTGGAAGGCTAGAATCTTAGGAATTAAACCCTTTTCGGAAAACCGAAGGAATTTTAAAATTTGTGGTCACATCTGGGCATATCCATCCATAAAATATATAGTCAATTTTAAGTAACACATTTATATATCAGAATATATGAATGTTGAAACTTGTAGAAAAATTGACCAAGAGAAACTTCTGGAGCTTAGGCAATTTGTATCTGAAAATAAGTTTGTCTCAAATATTCGTACGGAAGAAATGATGTTCAGAGCATTGTCCGATGGAAAAAGACTCTTGTTTATCCATTTGCTTGAAAAAATGGAGTTATGTGTATGTGATATTTCAGCCATAACCGATTCACCACAGCCAACTGTATCAAATGAAATAAAAGAACTTTTTAGAAGTGGGTTGTTGAACAGAAGAAAAGATGGAAGGTGGATTTATTACAAAACCAGTGCAATAGGATCTAAAATTTTGAAAGGTTCATTAAATGAATAAAAACCGAATACTTTTCCTGTGTGTTGAGAATTCAGCCAGAAGCAAAATGGCTGAGGCCTATGGAAATCATATTGGATTAACTTGCAAAAGTGCAGGAACATTGCCCGGGACTAGTATTAACCCGTTGGCAATTGAGGTAATGGAAGAACTTGGAATTCATATTAATTTAACCCTCCCGAAAAAGATGGATGCAGAAATGCTTCAATGGGCCGATATGGTGATCATAATGGGATGTTCAGCAGAAGACTCATGTCCAGCTCCTTTGGTTGCTGGACTTAAGAAAAAAATGGTAGACTGGGAATTAGAGGACCCTAAGGGAAAATCTCTGGAAGAGGTAAGGAGCATTAGGGATCAAATCATTAAAAAGGTCGGGGAACTGTCAAGTGAACTTAGTTGATTTCATCATAAGTCTTGGAATTTTCATATTTACCCTAAGTCTTGTAATTAAGAAGCCAAAGGGAATTCAAATTGGATACTCAGCATCAATCGGAGCAATAATAACAGTTTTAGCTGGTTTCACAACATTTGTGGATTTCTTAAATGTTGTATCGATTGTCTGGAACGCAACCCTGACATTTGTATCCGTCGTGATTATAGCACTGGTATTTGATGAAGCAGGGGTTTTCGAATATCTTGCGACAAAGATACTCAATTATTCAGGTGGATCGGGAAAGAGATTATTCATACTAGTAATCCTGGTGGGATCTTTTATTTCAGCCTTTTTTGCCAACGATGGTACGGCCCTCGTTTTAACCCCGGTGATAGTGGCCCTTCTGTACAGGATAGGTCTTGATAAGAAAGCTATATTCGCTTATATAATGGCAGTTGGCTTCATAGCTGACTCTGCCAGTATCCCATTTCTGGTTAGTAATCTTGTAAATATTATAGCAGCCACATATTTTGGAATAGATTTCTTTCCTTATATGGAGGTAATGATAGTCCCCGATCTGGTGAGCATTATTGCGAGCCTCCTATTTCTTTTAATCTATTTCAGAAAGTCAATACCCGTTAAAATCCCAAAAAAAGTTGAGTTCAAGAATGAGGATATCAAAGATCCTGTAATTTTTAAACTTTTCTTTCCAGTAATCATTAGTCTTGTGGTATTATATTCAGTAGGTGGAATCTATAATATTCCAGTCTCAATAGTTGCCATGCCGGCAGCAGTTTTCATGTTGCTACTTGCAAGAAAAAACAGAAAAATAGATTATGTAAAGCCTGTGAAAGAAGCCCCATGGCAGATTATCCTTTTCTCTCTTGGAATGTACATAGTGGTCTATGCACTTGCAACAAATGGGATGGTTTTTTACATGGCAAAGGCAGTAGGGTACTTTCAATCATTCCCCTTTGGTATGAATTTTGTTATGACTGGATTCCTGTTTGCATTCACAGCCTCTATAATGAATAATCTTCCTTCAGTATTGCTGGGTGATCTTACACTACAGCATCTTCACATATCTGGAATAATTCTACTGACAAATGCAATAGGCAATGACATAGGGCCAAAATTTACACCCATAGGATCTCTGGCGACTCTCGTATGGCTATATATGCTGGATCGAAAGGCCAAGATAAAGATAAATACGATTGAATATATGAAACTGGGACTTATTGTAGGTATTCCCGTTCTGTTTATTACGCTGATGACACTTTACGTGGAAAGTATTATCGTTCTCTAAATTTTTCTGGCATATCTTAAATACCAATATTTTCTACTAAGTTGATTCTGATGAACTATGATATGTGGATACTGGGACTTATTGCGGGTCTCATGGGAATATTCACATCATATATTTTGTATTTGTCAAGAACTGCTGAAAACCCTCTGAGAAAAATTATCACATACATATTGCTGGCAATGATGAACGGAATGTTGCTCGGTCCTTCGATATATCTTTCAGGAGTTATCACAATCTCACTGGAAGATGCAATTGTCATCTCAGCAGGGCTGATGGCAATAGAAATCATATACCCACTGATCCTCTTTGTACGTTCAATTGAACAGGAAGATATTGAAATAAGAATAAGCATACCAGTCATAATATTTCTCACATTACTGAATGAATTTCTGATGAGTCTTGATTTTAATTCAATAATCCTATCAAAAACAATATTTACGATTTATGGAACAAGTTTTGTGGCATTAATCTCTCAAACGGTTTCATCATTCTGGTTCATTTTTCCCATGGCACTGGAAATGGGACTAACCGCAATTTTCACAATAAGAAAAGGGGAAAAGATAGCATTCATTTTCATAATTTTTCAGTCACTGGTCATGTTTTTCACACCAACTGCTATCCCTCAAAATACATGGATCAGCATTTCAGTGTTCGCTGGTGGCGCAGTAATGACTGCCCTTCTCATATTCATTTTCGAAAGTCTCTACAGGGAAAGTTATGTCAATAAGAATTTTTCAAGATATCTATTACAGATATTGCTGATCTACGGCCTCATGATGATTGGGGTAATGATTTTTCAGTACGAATCATCAGTTTTAATTGTATCTATCGCGGTTCTTCTTGAAATGATTGTATATATCAATGCAATTCTTAGAAAGAATTATTTTAGTGGCAAGGGAAAAGTTTACTGGCTTGCTAATAAAGAGTGGTCAACGCTCTTCCTTATGGATGTTTTTATTGCTGAATTTGCAATGGGAGCAACATTTGATTTTCAATATTATGGAACGTCATTCTTCATAAACAGTCTCCATCTTGCTGTTTTTTCTGGAAGTATCATCAATATGATTACAGAATTCTTCTATAATACAGTTGTATTTGTAGGTGGTATTACAGGTTCCTCATGGTTTCTCATAATGATGGGATTTGAAATGGGTTCCCTGGTAGTTTTCAAAATAATGAAAACAAGAGAACTTGAAAACAAAATCAGGTTAGGACTGATGATTGGTGCCTATGGTATCTACTCAATCCTTATACCAAGCTTCCTTGTAACAAACTCCAGGATATACCCCTTTATTGGGTGGTCCATGGGAATAGGCACAGCTGGAGGGCTTGCTCCAGCTCTAATAATACCTATGCTTCTTACTTACGTTATAAGTGGTTCATTATCACTTCTCTTTGGTGCAAGGCAACTGTGTTCAGTATTCTGTACAGCTCCACTTATGTATCAGGGCACTTTTTACGATTCTATGAAGAAATTTAACAGGACAACACCTACTGCCAAAAAATTGAGCACTGGGGGAGAAAGAAATCTTATTTACAGGGTAGTTTCATTTACAATCTATATCTCTCTGGCAGTTGCTGCCCTTTTCTCCTTCTTATATCATTATCATATCCTAAACTACGAAATTTACGGTACTGATCCTCTTTTTTTCATGTACATAATTATATTTGACATAATGTGGTACGCAGTTTTCCTCACGATGCCATATTTCGGAAATTATGGATGTATTAACACAGGTTACTGCCACTGGGGAAATTTCAATCGCTTTGTTGGAAAATATGGGCTTTTTAAACTAAAGGTTAAGGATCCTAGTCAGTGTGTAACATGTAAGACAAAAGACTGTGCTCTTGCATGCCCAGTAGGGTTATCATCCCAGCCAGGCAGTTTTATATCCCAAGGACAGTTCAAGAATTCAAGATGCGTTGGCGTAGGAGATTGCGTAGAGGCATGCCCATATGAAAATATATTCTTCTATGATGTTAGAAATTTCCTAAAAGAAAAGGTAATGAAGAAAGAGTGAAGTAGTGACGAATCATTGATGTATATTTTCATAATCAGTCTGTGCTTTCACTTTCAAGTAATTTCCTCCTGATTGCTACTGGTGTGCTGGAGTCAAAGAACTTAAAGGATATAAGGAAATAATATACCATTGAGAAGGCCATTGAAAGGGCAAAAATTATCCATTTAACTCCAAATGGCCCTGGAATTATGGCACTCATGACAAGACCAATAGATGAAAGAAGTATTAGAAAGATGAAATAATTCAACATTTTTCTCCATTCATTTTCCAAATTCTTTCTGTTCTTATATGTGTACGATAGAACAAAATATAGAACTACTATCATTACTGTGGAAAACACAATAATAAGCGGAATAGAATAGAGACCACTGAAAAGACCAGGATCTGAGGCCTGCATTGCAATTATTCCAGTTGAAATTCTCAACGTCAATCCGTTGTGAATCTTTAGAAATAGAAGCGATACCATTTCAATAATCATGGGGATGGTAAAAAGGTAGTTCGTGATTCCAGCTCCGATTATATTAATTGTATTCACCAGTTCTCCGTTTGTCCCAAAGCCATATGCTAGTGAGTACAGGAACAGAGCCATTGAGACCTCATTCCACCCAACAAGTATTCCTATCCATTTAGCATGTGTCTTTGTCATTTTGCCAATATTACCGTTGAAAGCTGAAACAAGAATATATGAAATAATAATTGTCATTTCAAACATTGAAATGTTGATTGCCATTACCTGGTTTAGGAAGCCATGAGGATACAGAAGATAATAGTTCAGAGAATTCAGCATTCCTGACATCATTGACAGTAGAAAGAGGATGAGGGAAATGCTTCTTACAGTCATGGAACTAAATTTTGAAGAAACGAAAAGTACTACAAACACTATGAATGGCGTCATTAGTATTTCTGTAAGAATAATATACAGGAGATCATGCATATGGAGCAGAATTAAAAATTAGTATAATACAGTATAGACTTTTCTAAAATGTGTGAACTTAGTTTTGGGGCTCTTTCTCTTCTTCATCTACAGTATACATGAAACATGAAACAAAATGATCCTCTGAGACCTCTATCATTTTTGGTAAAACCGGCTTTATCAACTGTATGATAAGATTATTATTCTCAGCCTCAAACTCTATGAAATCAATTGCTCCAAATTTGATTCCATCAGGTTTTTGTTTTCTTATTTCAATAAGCTCCTCAATCTTTCTTCTCACTATATTTTGATCATAATTCTCTTCATCCCTGAATGAAATTTCAATCAGATTTTCGCCCTCGTCAGATATTATATTCTCAATTTCAGGTATGGAAGCAGGATCATCAAGTCTATATTCATCAATAATTTCTCTGATGTAAGGTTGAATATCCTCAGTTGACCAGCCACAATTACTCATAACGTTTGGGCATTTGGAATGGAATACGCATCCCTTTGGTATTTGTTCATAGTCAGGTCCATGTTTTCTAAGAGCTATGCCCTCAATTTTAATTGACGGATCAGAACTGGGAATGGAAGAAATCAGTGCCTTTGTGTAAGGGTGAAGCGAATTGGAGAAAATATCTATGGATGGACCTATTTCTACTATTCTCCCCCTGCATAAGACTGCCACAGTTTGTGTGAAAGTGCTGATAAAACTTAGGTTGCTACTGGCTATTATAAATGACGTCCCATTCTCTGATCTTCTCTGATTTATAAGGTTGAATAGCTTTATTTTCATTGTGACATCTAGATATGCTGTAGGGTCATCCATAACAACTATCCTGGGGTTTACTGATAATGCTCTCATAATGGCAACTTTCTGTTTCTCACTCTCGCTAAGATGGACTGGATATTTGGAAAGTGATTTCTCATCTATTCCTACTTCAGTCATAATATTCTGTAACCTGTAACCTATTTCTTCACGATTAATGTGCTGGATGTACCTTAAGGGTTCTGACAGGGAACTCATAATGTCCTTTTTTGGATCAAGAGTTGAATATACATCCTGAAATACTGGTTGAATATATCCACGTTTTTTGCTTATCTCTCTATTATTCATCCTGAATATGGAGAGCTCTTTGCACAATTCTTCATATCTCTCTGTAAGAAGATCGAGTTCATCATTTCCCTCTATCTCCTCTTCATCAGGATTATATCCATATTTTTCTATAAAAAGTTCATTTATCTTTTCTATTCGCCTGTTAATTTCATCTAGCTCTTCACCAACCTCCTTAGTAACATCCATGAATAATTCTCCAGAAGTTGGTTTAATTAGGGATAATAAAATATCAATAAGTGCAGTTTTTCCACTTCCTGATTCTCCTATGATACCCATGGATTCACCCTCGTGAAGTTTAAATGATATATCATCAAGTATTCTTATACCTGAATTTTCCATACCAAATATATCACTTTTTGGAGTATTATAGGAGATATGAGAGGCATAAAGCACAATTTTACCATCAACCATTTTACTGAACCTCCGTTTTGTCAGAATATAAAAAGCAGGCTACCCTGTGATTTCTTGACACTTCTATCATTCCCGGAACCTTCACTGAACATACATCCATTGCAAATTTGCACCTGGGGTGAAATTTGCATCCACTGGGTGGATTCACCAGATCTGGCGGTTCACCCTGTATGAATTCAAGAGGAACATTATTTTCAGTACCTTCCATACTGACTTTTGAAGATGAGAGGTAATCAATGGTAAATGGGTGTTTTGAATTGTTGAATATCTCAAGAGTTGTTGATTCCTCTATTAAGTTCCCCGCATAGATTATTCCCAATCTTCCAGCTATTCCTGCAAGCAATGCAATCTCGTTTGTGATAAAAAGAACTGTCTTTCCCTTTGAATGTGATAATTTTCTAACAGAGTCAAGTAACTTCGTCTGGGTAAAAGTGTCCATGGACGAAGTGGGTTCATCCAGTATCATAAGATCTGGGTCTCCTATTATTGCGAGACCAAAAAGACATAAGTGTCTTATTCCCGGAGGTAGCTGATCGTGATATTTATTAAATATGGACTCCGCCCTTTCAATTCCAATTGATTTCATGGTCTCTATGGAATATGCCCTGGCTTCTTTTACGAATTCCTTTAACATGAATCTCTTACTAAACAATAACGAGATCTTTAGAGGAAAATATTTCTTATTACACTCTCTCTCCAGAGTTTTAATATTTAGTTTTAAATTCTCCCGCTCCGGCAAATCAGATGAGCACATCTCAAGTTTCATCATATCTATTCTTGAAAGCAAATTATAATAGTCAGAGATCTTTTCTATCTGTCTGACCTGTTTTTCCTTCAGCCCTGGGTTAACCTTATCCATTAGTAGAGAAACGGGCATTTCATAATCTATATCATTTTCAACTATTTCCATCACTTCAGAAATATGTGAGTCTAGCCCATTAGTCTTGCAGTAATCTACAACCATAGATTCACGTTTTTTAAAGACTTTAATACCCTTTACTTCCTCAAGGAAATCAATGAAAGAATCTCTTGTTAATTTGGATTTTTTAATGATATTTCTACCAATCTCCGGAATTCTGTGCCTCATTAGTACTTCCACCATGTGATCTCCTATGGTCATTGATGGATTTAGTGAATGGAATGAATCCTGCATAAGATAAGAAATACGTTTTCCTCTCAGTTCTTCCATAAGTTTGTCATAATTCTTTGGCTTCTTTTTCTTTACTTCTTTGTCCTTTTTTATTGAAAAAAGTGACTTTCTTGTCTCTCCTGTATGATAGTACATGGTGTTAATTTTGTTGAATATTACGTTTCCGCTTTCGACCATTCCTTTATTTTCAGGAATTAGATTCATTATACTCTCAGCAAGTAGAGTTTTTCCAGAATTGCTCTCCCCTGTTAAACCGTAAACCTCCCCTTTTTTTATGGTTAGGCTTATCCCATCGAGTGATCTGTAATTGATTCCATTAACAGTCAGGGAGGTTATAAGGTTCTCGACACTCAGTGAAATCTGTGCCTTACTCTTAGAAGAAGACTTATCCATTCATCTCCACCTCCTTTCTGGATCAAGTGAATCCCTTAGACTGTCACCCATTATATTAACTCCAACAACTATAAGAAGCAGGAAAAATACTGGAATAGCTGTTGTCCACCAGTTAGAAAACCCTCCAGGGATGAACTTAATAAGCAGACTACCCTGAGCTATGAGATTACCCAGATCAGGGAGGTAGATTGATACACCAATAATATTCTGAATGTTAAGGTATTCAATCAGGGAAAGAAACAGGATAACTGTCCCAAAGTTGAGCGTTATCTGGACGATCACAGGGGCAATGGCATCAGGCATAACATGGCTGAACGCATTCCTTAGGGGAGTTAGCCCACTGGTTTTTGCTGCATCCATATATCTCATCCTTCTGTGGTTTATTGTTGCCGATCTGCATATTCTTGCATAAATCGGGAAGAGAGATATTATGAGGGCAAGTGAAATTATATCAAGTCCATCAAATGATGTGCCATTTGCTTCCAGAGAAATCGAAAAAAGAATAGCCAGACCGATTGCGGTAACATAGAAAGGAATACTGATGAATGCATCCATTATTCTCATAAGTGCCTCATCAATCGCACCTCCAAAATATCCTGATACTGTCCCTATAAGTAATCCAGAAAGTGAAGAAACGAGAATTACAAGACCTGTATATCCAAGATCTATATACAAAGACGAAAGAATGGCAGGAAGTATTGGGATGCCGTCGTAGGTAGTCCCAAAATAATACCACCATGCTGGACCATTACCATACATTGAGGATGGTTTCAGTGTTGGCGGCAACGGTGTAGATCCAGTATCCGAAGAAAATCGTGTTAGCTGTGAAATCAAGCCATAACCAGCTCCCAAATATTGAGGGACTGCCACATCAAGTATTGCTATTATGGAATAAACCATAAGGATGATGAATCCCACAGTAAATGCCTTCCTCTTGAGTAACATTCTAAAGGTTAGTTTATATCCATGATCACTCCTGTCCTGTTTTTCAATTTTAAACAGTGAGCTCACTCTATTCATCGATACACCTCAAAAATTCACCTCAGGATTCAGTATCACATATACCAGATCGACCACAATATTCACTATCATGAATATAATGCCAAAAACGAGAACAAGGGAGGCCATGGCCAGGCCATTTGCCCCTATATTCCCTATTATCTCAACAATGAGGAATCCAAGTCCCCTTATTCCAAAGAAATACTCTAAAAGCAGGCTTCCAGTTAATAGATATGCAATTATGAGTCCTATTATGGTAGCTGATGGGAAGAATCCATTTCGCCTTGAATAATACATAACAACTCTCTTTTGACCTATTCCTCTGGCAACAGCATTTCTTGTATATGTATTGCTAGAATAATCTATAACTCCCGCTCTTATGTATCTAATTATGATTGCAAGGATACTCAATGTAAGAGCAATAACTGGAATAATAAGGTGCAGAAATGAGATATAAGCTAAAGTAAAATCACCATGAAGAAGTGAATCAAAAAATAACATGTGAGTAGGGTAGGATACCTGATCAGATATCCACGGGACATTCGTGGTAGATGAGTAACCCTGCCCTAGAACAGGTAATCCTGCATGATTACCAAAAAGTCCGGCAAAAACTCCAATTCCGCTACCAAATGTGAATTCCAGAATCATTGCAATCCAGAAAAGTGGCATGGAATAAAATATAAGTGAAAATATCCGTGCAATAAAGTCTGTCTCTTTAATTCTTGAACTCCCTATATATGTCCCCAGTGGGACACCTATTACAAATGTTAGTATCACAGTCAGGATTACTATCTCTACAGTAACTGGAAAATAGAGTTCGAAACCTATTATGAAAGGACCTGTGAAAATAGAAGTACTTATGGTCCCAAAATTTCCATGAAAAATCATAGAGAGGAAAGAGAGATATCCATTTGAAAAACTACCATAAACAGGTAAAAATGGCCTTGCAAATATGAAAGTAATGAAAGATAGGAGGAACAATGTGGGGATAATAACCACTACCCTCCTTAGAATGTAGAATCTCAAATCCATTAATCTATTAAAAAACAGTGTTATATAACCTATTTGGTTTTGTATAAGGATTAAAAATAGAATTTCCTAGAATAATGAGTTATAAAATTTAATAAAGTTCAAACATGGTGAGTTTCTATGACTTGTTATGATATTGTTTAAATTCTACAAGCAATCTCGCATCTGATGTAAAAATGGAATCCTCAGATTATGAAACACCATTTGTGACGATCGAAAGGGAGAAGTGGAGAAAACTTAGAGACAGAAAAAAAATCACGATTACAGAGGATCAATTAAGGGAAATCAGAGGCATAAATGAAAATATATCTATGAAGGAGGTAAAGGATATTTATGCACCACTGACAAGATTACTCAAGGTATACTATGACAATTACCGACGTCTGAACCGGACAAGAAAGGCTTTCCTTGAAATGGAAAATGAGAGGGTTCCTTATATTATTGGAATTGCAGGTAGTGTTGCAGTGGGTAAGAGCACAACAGCTAGAATTATGAAGGAGCTTATTTCTTCGTGGGAAAATTCACTTAATGTATATATTGTTACCACAGATGGTTTTCTCTATCCAAATGAGGAGTTGAAGAGACGAAATATAATAGAAAGAAAGGGATTTCCAGAAAGTTATGACCTTAAATCTATGATCAAGTTCCTATACAGGATAAAATCTGGTGTGAGTCATCTAAAGGCTCCTTTTTATTCACACTTAAAATATGACATTGTTCCAGAGGAAGAAATTGAAATTGTAAACCCTGACATAATACTTTTTGAAGGTCTGAACGTTCTTCAATCTCATTCTGACAGGATAAACGACAACTTTCACGATCTTATGGTTTCTGACTTTTTCGATTTTTCTATATATGTGGATGCTGAGGAAGAGACAATTAAAGAATGGTTTATCCAGAGATTTTTGAAACTTAAGGAAACAGCCTTCAAAGATCCAAACTCTTATTTCAGGAAATATGCATCAATTCCAGATGAGGACGCAATAAAAATCGGACTGGATATATGGGAGAGAATAAATGGACTCAATCTTAGGATGAATATAGAGAGAACGAAATATCATGCACAGTTAATCCTGAGGAAGAGAGAAAACCATGACGTAAATTACATTCAGTTAAGGAAGATATAACTACTTAAAGTTAAAAAATTTCGATAATTTCCTCATTCTATCCTTTCCACCACAACTCCATTTGCCATACCTCCGCCCTCACATATGGCAATGAGACCTCTACTGGCTTTTCTATTTTCAAGAACGTTAACCATTGTCCCCACAAGTCTAGAACCGGTAGCTCCCAGTGGGTGACCTATGGCTATTGCCCCTCCATTGACATTGACCTTATCCGGGTTAGCACCTGTAGACTTAATCCATGCAAGTACAACGGAAGCAAAAGCCTCATTAACTTCAAAATAGTCAAAGTCGTTTATTGTAAGACCCTCTTTCTTAAGTATTCTCTTTGTAACATCAATCGGCCCTGTTAACATTTCAACTGGATTCACTCCGGCAACGGTAAAGGATTTTAGCTTTGCCCTTTTATTCAGATTTAGCTGTTCAGCTTTCTGCTCCGAAGCAATGAGGGTGAGGGATGCCCCATCAGATATTTGACTGGAGTTTCCAGCAGTGATATTCTCAACACCATCAAATGCGTTCTTCAATCCTGATAGCTTTTCGATGGTGCTATCCGTTCTCACACCCTCATCCCGGTCCATAACCTTACTATTTCCATCCCTATCCATTCCCATTAATGGGAAAATTTCGGATTTTGTCTCTCTGGATTTTGAATAAGCTTTCCTGTGACTCTCAAGACTGAAGGTATCCATCTCTTCCCTCGTTATACCATATTTTTCGGCAACAATTGATGCTGCTCTGGCCTGGCTGAACCATTCATCATCTACAGGATATCTTTTCTTGAGTTCACTGGTCATGGGTGTTGAATCACTCTTAATGCTAGAAAACATTGGTACCCTCGTCATCGATTCAACTCCACCTGCAAGCACAAGATCATAAATTCCAGATTCGATTCCACTGTAACCAAACTGTACGGATTGTAGGCTTGAACCACACTGTCTATCTACTGTAACACCTGGGACAGTTTCTGGGAGACCTGCTGATAGCCAGGCGTTTCTGGCTATGTTTGCTGACTGTTCACCAAATTGATCTACGCTTCCAACTATAAAATCATCAACGCTGGAGGCTTCTATATCCAACCTCAAAAGCAACTCACGGGCCAAATTTCCAAGAAGATTGACAGGGTGTGTGTTCCTGAAGTATCCGTTTCTCCTCCCGAATGGCGTTCTCAAATTTTCAATTACATAAGCTTCCTTTAATTCTCTCTTCACCTTTGAGAATAGCGTTCCAATAATTATCACTTATCATTCTGAAGAAATTATAAATGCAAAATAGAATAGAAAGAATGTATAACTTAATATTCATAAAAAATTTTTTTAATAAATCCTATTAAACTCAGTCCTGTTTTACCCATATGGAAAATAAAAAAGTTATGTTAATTGGAGCTACAGGTTCCATAGGGAAAAGGCTCTACAATTCACTTAAGGAGAAGAATTATGATTTGTATGTGGTTTCAAGGAATACTCAGAGAGCCATGGAAATATTACCGGGTGCTGTAAGCTATATAGAATACAACATAAACAGACCAGATGAACTCTCTGAATTCATGAACGGAATAAAAGGTGTGGTAAATCTCTCGGGAGCTCCTATTTTTTCAAAGTGGAGAGGAGATTATGAGAAAGAGGTAGTAGATAGCAGGGTAAAGGGAACCAGATACATAGTTGAAGCAATAGGAAAATGCAGTATAAAGCCAGAAGTACTAATAAATGGATCTGCGGCTGGCATATATGGATATTCAGAAAATGTTGCAGCAACAGAAAGCTCTCCCGAGGGGAAAGACTTCTGGGCAAACCTTGTATCCAACTGGGAAAGGGAAGCATATAGAGCGAAGGATTTTGGTGTTAGAGTTGTAACTGTAAGAACAACCCTGGTACTTGAAAATGGCGAAGGAGCACTGGCCGCATTAGTGCCATATTTCTTAAAGGGTCTGGGAGGATATGTAAGACCTGGTAGCCAGATATTCCCATGGGTTCACATGGATGATGAGATTGGAATTATAACATCCGCAATTGAAAACCCTAACTTCTCAGGTCCAATAAACAGTGTAGGAGGTAACTGTACGTCCAGAATATTCTCTGAAAGTGTAGGAAAGGCACTTAAGAAAAAGTCTGGTCTGCCTATTCCAGGTTTTATCATAAAATCTCTCTTCGGTAAAGCTTCAGATCTTGTCCTAAAAAGTCAGCTAATAAAATCAGAAAAAATAGAATCTCTTGGTTATAAAATTAAATTTTCAGACATCAACATAGCAATGGAGGATATCCTGAAGAAAAAAGTTAATTGAGTTCACTTTTTTTCACCTATTCTATGCTTTCGCCTCTGTTTCCGTAGAGAATATCATACATCTGGGAGAATATTCCTTTCTTTTCCCTCAACTCTGGGAAAGTTCCAGATTCAACAATCTTGCCGTCCTGTAGCACTATTATCTTATCTACCAGAGATATCATAGAGAACCTGTGTGTTATCAGAATAAGTGTTCTTTCACGGGCAAATTTTTCCAGACTCTGAAAGATGAATTTTTCGGAGTAGGGATCAATGTTTGATGTTGGTTCATCCATTATGATGATTTGTGGATCCCTGCATAATGCTCTCAGAATTGCTATTGCCTGTTTTTGTCCCTCTGATAGACTTCTCCCAAGTTCTCCGACGTTAGTTTCCATTCCCTCTGGTAACTTGTCAAAGATTCTTTTTAGGCTGAAATCGGAAGCAAGTTTTTCTATCTCGTTCTCTGATTTGTCAGGGGCAGCAATCTTTACATTCTCATATATGGTGCCCCTGAAAAGGAATGGTTCCTGTAGTACCGGAGATATGAGGTTCCTGTAGGATTCTGTGTTAATTTCTGAAAGATTTCTCCCATCCACCAGTATCTCCCCGGTTTGTGGAGTATAAAATTTCATTATCAGGTTAGAAAGTGTGGTTTTCCCAGCCCCTGTGTGCCCAACAATTCCAATATTCTCTCCCTTCTTTATGGTGAGATTAATATTTTTGAGGGCATCTGAATCGTCATAGGCGAAGTTCACATCCTTCAGAACAATTGAATCATTGAGAGTTGATATATTTATCTCTCCCTCAGACTGAACCTCTTTCTTGCTGTCTATAATTCCGTAAATCCTTCCTACTCCTACAATAGACGACTGGTAAGAGTTATAAAGCTGTGAAAGCTGGATCACTGGGTCAAAGAACTCCTGAACGTAAAAGATGAATGAAACAAGGATACCAATTGAAATTAATCCTGCCTTCAACTGTATTGCTCCTGCCAGCACAACGATAGCTATTCCAGAATATTCAATTATTCTTACTATCGCACCGTACATTGAAGAAAGCCGTGATGCCCTGATATTTGCATTAAGATTATCATTGTTGAGACCATCAAATCTTTCCTCAGTATATGATTCTACGTTGAATGCTTTTATGCTTCTTATGGACGATATATTTTCAGCAAGATTTCCTGTAATGGCTGCAATTGTCCTTCTTGTTCTAAGATAATTCTTCCTCACCTTTCCCTGAAGTGATATGGTGAAAATAGAAAGAAAAGGAAGCACTATTAGGGCATAGAGTGTAAGGTTAAAATCTAGATATAGCATAATTGCAATTGATAGGATTACTGTTGTCATTCCAGAGACAACTGAGGGGATCTGGAAGGTAAGAAACTCACCAAGTGTTTCACCATCGTTTGTCATTCTGCTGATCAAAAAACCTGCCTTAACCTTGCTGAAAAATGATATGGGAACGTGCTGGATGCTTTTGAATGATCTGTCCCTAAGATTTTTTACAGTACCCTGAGCGAGTATGGTTGAGCTTATCACCCTGAATCTATTAGATGCAAACTGTATCATCGCCAGTCCAATGAATAGAAGGCTGAAATCAAGTATAACCTTGAAGCTTCTATCAGCCACTCCGTTGACTGCATCCCCAATAGCGAGAGGAGAGAAGGTAGCTGCAATGGCCGTTATCATCACTGAGGCAATGAGTACAGCCATTTGCTTCCTGTTTTTTGCCATGTCCTTTAAGAGTCTCTTAAGGGCCGCCCTTCCCTTTAGGGTCTTTATGTAAGTTTCTTCTATTTCTTCATAGGTCTGTTTCATTTTCGTACCCCTCTTTCTCCATCGCGTAGTTTAATTCTTCAATACTATCGAGCTGTTTTATTTCCCCATCCTCAAGCTCATAAACTGTTGTTGCATATTTCATAGCCGAGTATCTCAGGGACACGAGCACGACAGTAATGCCTTCTATGTTCTTCACGATCCTCGAGAAAATTGCTAGCTCAGTCTCTGGATCAACGCTTGAAGTGGCATCATCCAAAATCAGTATTCTTGGATTTGATGCTATTGCCCTTGCAAGTGCAACTCTCTGCCTCTGACCTCCTGAAAGTGTTATTCCCCGTTCCCCAATAATTGTTGAATAACCTTCTGGAAGATTCTCTATAAAGTCATCTATTCTTGCAATCTTAGCTGCCCTTTTGGCCATTTCTTCTGTTATTCCCTTTCTTCCAAATATTATATTTTCACTTATAGTTCCTGAGAGAAGACTTATTTCCTGAGGAACTATAGCTATATTCTTTCTCAATGAAGAAAGTGGAATATCCTTTATGTTTACACCACCGATAAAAATTTCTCCTTCAGCGGGGTCTTCAAGTCTTGGTATGAGATTAACAAGGGAACTTTTACCAGTACCTGTTTCACCTGTAAGGCACACAAACGACTCAGGAGGGATTTCTAAATCAATATTTCTTAAGATTTCTCTGTCTCCCCGCTTATATCTGATGTTCCTCATGCTTATACCATTTCCTTTTGGGAAATCACCATCTGTTAAAACATCCTCATCAAGATCCCTGTCGAGTACCCCCTTTATCCTTCCTATTCCCGCTCTGGCATTTTCTGAAAATGCAATCAGTCTTCCAAGAAAACTTACCGGGAAAGTTACCATTGTAAATATATTTACAGCAGCTACCAGTCCACCAACATCGCTTCTAGCTATAATTGATGTGTAACCTCCATAGAATATTACAGCAGTGGCGGCAGCACTTATTATGAATGGCATTAGGTTGTTGTAAAATCCCCGCAGGTTAGCCACTTCCATGTATTCGCCGTAATACGTGTCTGTTATTCCTGTAAATCTATTTATCTGAGGCTCTTCCTGCAGGTATGATCTGACGGTCCTCTGTCCAGTGATGTCTTCCTGAATGCTTTCAGTCATAACTCCATAGGTTTCTCTTATCTTCATCCAGTGTGGTCTCTGTTTCCTCTGAAACTTTATGCCTATAAAGATAAGAATTGGAACAGTTGCAAGAAAGAATAGGGAATAGAATACGTTGATGTAGAAGAGATAACCAACTGCAAATATTATTATTAGAATAGTTGGAATTAACTGTGATAGAGAATTCATAATGAAATTTCTGCTCGCGTCAATATCCATTGTTGTTCTGGAGAGAAGATCACCAGATGTTTTGTCCTGAAAGAATTTAGTCTTTTTCTTTACCATGCTATTTACAACTTTCTTTCTCAGGTTATAGGCATATATCTGACTGGAGTACTGCGCTCCAAAGTTAACCACGAAAGAGGCAACTGCTGATAGCACTGCCAGAAGAAGAATGTATTCAATCTCCAGATAAATCGCGTTGAAATTCTTGGATTCCAGGGAATCAATTATTGCTCCAATTATAATTGGGACAAGCAACCTTGTGGCAGTAGAAAGCACTGCAAATCCAATTATAAGGTAAATTACCCACTTCTTGTTCTTAAGGTACTCTCTTGAGAATAGAAGAGGTTCAAACACTCCCTTTATTTTTTTCAAAAAACTTTTTTTATTATCATTCAAAATAACCCTATATTATGACGAGAATTTTAAAGTTTTGTAGTTGATTCCAAAACTTTTATAATAGTGTAGAGATTGAAGCAGATTACTAAAACTTAAACGATTAAAATTTGTCATGGTGATGATCCGAGGAGTTTATCGTTCAACACTTCTAATCTACAAGATGCCAATAATCAAATAAATGAATAAATTGTTGAAGTATAAATGAAAGGGAATTTAGATCTAAATATGAATATAAAATAAGAATATAAATATATATACGTGATTCATAAAGGCTGAGTGAAAAGGTTTGAATTCAATGAAGTGGATGGGAGAAGAATACAGGATAGATCCGTAAGCTCTACATTTGTAAAACCTTTGAAATCACTGGAATTTAGTATATTCAAATATAAGTAGATGGGTGAATATCTTCATGGCTATAAATGAAAGTAATCAAATGAAATCGGAAAAGCTGAATAGAACTCAGGTTGCCCAGATCCTTTCGGCATTCTCTGGATGGCTGATGGACGGTTATACATCAATAGCATACGTGGTTGTTGCTGTAACCATATCTGGTGTATTCTTTCCATCAAACTTTTCAGATTCTCTTTTTCTGACATTTCTGGGGCTTGCAGTAGGAGCCCTTGCAAGATTTGTTGGATCAATAGCACTTGGGAACTTTCTTGGAGATAAGCTTGGGAGAAGAAAGATGTTACTGTACTCAATAGTAGGGTTTTCATTCTTTTCATTCCTGATTGCCTTTATCCCAACTTACCAGTCCGCAGGTTATGCTGCTACAGCAATACTTTACATACTCCTATTCTTAGTTGGTATTTTTGCAGGTGCCGAATATTCAGGAGGAACAGCACTATCTATGGAAGCAATACCTCAGGGAAAAAGGGTAGCAGTAGGTGCTTTCGTACAGAGTGGTTATGGTGTTGGATATTTCATTCTTTTGCTTGTCGCGTCTTTTATCAGGTCTTATTATGGTCCAGCACAGGCAGACGATCTTGTATGGAGGGTCATATTTGCAACAACCATTATACCAGGAATAGTTGCAGTAATCATCAGGCTATTTACCCACGAGAGCCCTGTTTTTGATGAAATGAAATCCAGGAATGAAATTGAAAAAGTTCCACTAGAAGGTACCATATTACAAACAAGAATACTCGTTTCAGCCTTTTTGCTGGTGGCAGGCCTGCTACTGTTAAATACAATAACATTGAGTTTCTATCCCACATTTCTTGGGGAGCTGTATACAAAAATATCAGGATCTGCCGATGATCTTTATAATTCTTACATAAATCTCATATCACTGATAGGCGTCTGGATTGGCGGAGTTTTTGCATTCCTAATATTTAAAAGAAAATTGACAATGACTGTGTTTTCCATAATATTCCTTATATCATTAATACCGCTTTATTACCTTGTATTTTCTGGAAATCTCACACTAACCATTGTTGCATTTTCCATTCAGGCATTCATCGAAGCAGCAATATTCGCTTCCATACCTGCATTCCTATCAGAGGTTTTCAGCAAGTCACACAGGACTACATCAATAGGATTCATATACAACGGTGCTGCAATACCAGCTAGCTTTGGAATTTCTGCAGTAATATACTTCTCTTCTAAAAATCTGTTCGGTACAACTGGACAATCATGGTTGGTCTTTCTGTTCATTGGAACAATCGTTCTTCTCATAGGATTACTATTATCAAAAGAGAGTTCAAACAAGCTTAAAGATCCTATTAACAACTGATGAACTGAGGGAAACGTTCTGATCCTAAAAATTCATTTTCTGAATCTCAGAGCATCTAGTACATAATCGGGAATACCAATTCTCCTGTCATCACTCATCATTAGCTCATTTTGATTATTGTCCTTCAGTACAATGACATTCGGAAGGAGAGAATTTTCTTCAAGAAATTTCAGGATATCGGGAGTTTCAAAAATCACTCTATTCAGAAAGTACCTTTTTCCAACTTCAAGCTCCTTATATTTCAGGTCTGCAGGAAGGAAAACGTCTCCATTGCTATTTGGTATTGGATTTCCATGAGGACATTTTTCGCAGTTAAATTTCTTACACGCCGCTGAAATAATCTCCTCCGTCATGCCATGCTCTATGCCCATTGCCTGATCATCAAGTTTGGACCACTTCATATTCAACCCTTTCCAGAGAAGTATCTCGGCAACTCTATGTTTCCTCAAAAACAGGTTAGCTTCTCTTTCACCTCCATCAGTGAGAGAATACTTTCCCCTATCTTTCCTTTTCACAAAGTTCTTATCAAGAAGTATCTTTATTTCATCGTAAACAGTCTGCCTCGCTGTTCCAAGTATCTGTGAAATATCAGCCAGGGTCGCAAAACCCTTGTATTCATTTAATTCATATATAGATTTTAAATAATCCTCAGTTGTGACCGAAAGATTTGTACTCATAATAATAATAATTCCATTCTGGATAATATACTCTCCTTCCAAGAATTCAGAGTTCAATCATTACGTAATATTTTCCACGATCCTGGATTACTTTACAGGATATACCAAGGTTTTTAATTTTATTTTCAAGATCTTCAGCCTCAGGCTCTGTACCTGACTTAAGGTATAGAGAATTAAAGCCAAATTCTGGAACTTCATGCTGCTCAACTATGAATTTACTAATCTTATTCATTATGACTGAAAATGTGGTTTCATCAACGGTAAGGTCTCCTTTCCTTATCTTCTCAAGACCTATATTCATAATACCATCAAATATGGACTGATCAGATTTTCTCTTGATATTCTTAACACTCTTTGATCGCGCACCACTTACAAGTAGAAAACCTCCAAGGGCCAGCACCGGGATTAGGTCAATAATATAAAATAAAATAAACTTATAATATACTACTATGAATATATAAAATGAAAGAAGGGCAACACCCCCCAGTACTGATGTAAGCTTCATAGCACTTCAATTCAATCAATTTATTAATATTATTCTAAACAATTGGTAATTTTACTGTAACATACATATATTCATCAATTTTATGTTATTCTCGAATTCTTTTATTTTTCTGGCTTATTTTATGATTAAAATGGTGTCCTGTTGATGGTGTTTATTTTTAGTAAGAAAGCTATGTCTTTCCATGGATGAGGATTCTATATCTGCTCTTAACATGAAAATTATCAATTGCAGAAAATGCTCTAGACTTGTAGATTTTAGGGAGCATGTTCTTGAAAAGTCAAAAAAATACGAACGAGAAATATTCTGGAGAAAACCACTAACCGGGTATGGAGATATAAACGGAAGAATGATGATAGTAGGACTTGCACCTGCTGCCTCAGGAGGAAACAGAACGGGTCGTGTTTTTACAGGGGATAAAAGTTCAGAATTTCTCATTTCATGTTTATACGATGCAGGCATAACAAACCAGAAAACGTCTCTTTCAAAAGATGATGGTCTCACATATTTTGATTCCTATATATCACTTGCTGTTCGATGTGTTCCACCAGAAAACAAGCCAGAAAAAGGAGAAATAACTAATTGTAATATGTATCTACTTCAAGAGATCCAGTTGATGAAAAATCTGAAGATTATAGTCGTTCTGGGAAAGATAGCGTTTGATGCGGTAGTTCAATCCCTGAGGGAAATGGGAAAAACAGTAAGAGGATGGAAGTTTGGAAATGGTGAAATCTATGAAATTGATAGATACAGAGTTATGTGCATATTTCACCCAAGTCCAAGGAATGTGAACACTGGAAGAATATCAGCGGAAAAATTTGTGGAGCTGTTCAGGAAAGCTAAAGAAATGACAGAGTGAAAAGATTAAAGCCATTGAGATAATAGTTTTCCTTAGTTGATCAATATGATAGATATATCTAAAAATGACACCATTGGAGAAATTTCACTTTCAAGAAAGGAAAAGAGAAATGCCATTAACCAGGAATTACTGGAAGAGCTGTTAAAAGCCATTAGAGTTATAGAAGAAGATGAGAATCTGAAAGTGATTATAATCGATTCCAGCAGTGGTGACTTCTCGGTTGGAGCTGATATAAATGAACTATTAAAGATGAATACCGCTCTTGCTATTTCCTTCAGGGAAAAAATGTCCAATATTGTTAGTGAAATGATCAATTCTGACAAAATATTTATCTCATATCTAACCGGGTTTTCGCTCGGTGGCGGTTTTGAAATAGCTCAATGGTCAGATATGATCATAGCAGATGAGAAGTCAAGGATAGGACAGCCTGAAGTTAATATTGGAATAAATGCAGGGGCTGGAGGAAACACTATACTTCCGAGGGAAGTGGGGTATAAAAATGCAATGTATCTTGCGCTCACTGGTAATATAATTTCAGCCAAGGAGGCAAAAGAAAGAGGGATAATACAGGAAACCGTAAGGACCAGGGAAGAGATGCTTGAAATTGCAAGAAAAATTGCATCTAAGGATAGTGCGACAATAGTAGCAATAAAGAAATCCATGAGGAGATCATTAAATTTTAATCCGTCAGAGGATATGAAGGCAGAAGAAGAGTCCTTTATAAAACTAACTCAAAACACAACAACTAAGGAACTCCTTAAAGCTTTTCTCAATAAATAGAATATTGAGTAGTGTGGTCTAGCAAATTCAAATATATATTTATAAAAAAATGACATTCGGCACATATGTATATAGTTTCAACCTCCAGAACCGGTGAATTTGCAAAAAACATGATGACCAGCAGTTCAATGAAAGAAGTGGAGGTTGAACGCAAAGTATTCCCTGATGGAGAAAGATATTTCAGGTTACTGGAGGATCTTGGTGACAGAGAGGTTGCTGTTGTTGGAAATACTAACATTGATTCTGATATACTTGAACTGTCATTCCTGCTTGATGCTGCAAGGGAGGAACATCCATCTAAATTGATTGCGGTGATACCCTATTTTGGATATGCCAGGCAGCATATGATCTACAAGAAAGGTGAGGCAATATCCGCAAAAGTCCTTATATCTTCCATATCGGAATATGCAGATGAAATAATCACCATTGATATTCATGATACATCCTCGTTCAGGTACTCAAAAAGTAAATGCAGAGATTTTCATGCATCAGCAAGCATAGCAGATTATTTTAAGGAAAAAAATATAGATCTTGTCATGGCTCCTGATGATGGTGCATTCTTTAGAGCAAAGGAGGTTGCGGACATCCTTGGATGTAAAAGCGGATTCATGAATAAAAAGAGAATAGACGCAACGACTGTGGAATATAACATGGATCATTTAGATGCATCAGGAATGAGGGTATTGCTCGTAGACGATATCATTTCTACAGGTGGAACAATCCTGAGATCAATGGAGATTATAAAAAATTCTGGGGCCTCAGCCGTGTTTGTATCAGCAACCCACGGCCTATTTATAAACGATTCGGCCAGAAAAATCGCTGCAGAGTGTGCAGAATTAGTTGTCACAGATACAATTAAGTCAAGTTATAGTAAGATTAATGTATCCCGGAAACTATCAGATTTCATCACTGGTGATTAGATTGGAAAAGAATCTGAGGGTATGCCCAATTGATGGTTTTTACAGAGGGTTTGAGTGTCCGAAGTGTGGACAGGAGGGACGAAACCTGATGTATCCAGACGAGGTGGATGCAATTGGTAGAATTCTTGCTGGAATCCTTAGACATTTTCCAGAAAATTATGGAATAAAGTTATCAAAAAATGGTTATGCAAAAATTTATTCTATAGTCCCAGCAATAAAGACTCAGAGAAGAAAATTTGGATGGTTGGCGCCAATTCATATAGAAGCACTTGGTAAAACTGATGAAAGGGGGCGATATCAGGTGAATGAAAGGGGAGAAATAAGAGCAACATACGATCATACTATCCCAGTGATTCTTGATGATCTTCCAGTTGACGATATACCTGACATACTTTATTACCAGACCACAGAAGAAGAGTTTTCACTAATCAGGGAAACAGGGATTAGCCCTTCTGACAAGACGTATATACATCTCTCTTCCACATTCAGGAAAACGTATGTAACAGGACTATTCCACGTAGATGATCCTTTGGTCATAGGTATAAATACCGACGAACTAAGGAAGAAAATACCGGTTTACAGGGCCTCAAAAGAGGTTTATCTAACAACCGAAATTCCGCCTGAATTCATATTATCTATCGAACAGGAAAAAATCGAATTATCTCATGAAGAAAGGGAAGAAGTTGAAAATTATAAGGAGAGGAGGGAAAGGAGAATTCTAGGGGAGAAGAATAATCTAAAGCACTGATTTAAGTCGAATATAATCCCTTGCGGCTGTAATTCCCCTTGTGGCTGCCCCATATATGTCGTACTGAAACCTTTCTATACTACTTGACTTGAATCTCTGATCAGGTTCTTTTACAAATATAATTCCCCTGCTCTCTGCCATCTGCCTGTACACCATCTGTCTATGTCTGTCCAGAGAAGTGAGACTCCTCTCTGTAATATATACCCGGCATCTTTTAGCGATGTTAAGTGCCTGGTCAAGATTCTTGTAAATATTTGAATCAATGAATACATCATCATTCTCTTTTATATTCTCATACCTGTCTCCCCCTGCTAGAAAGATATCTACATCTTTTTCTGACACTCTCTTGTTGAAATTAACTCTTATTCTGAGTCTTTTTATCTCCTGCCTGTAAAAATTTAACAATTCCATAAACTCTTTTCTCTTTGAGGGGTCATCTATTTCATTGATCTGGCCCCCTATTTTGTCATCTGATTCACTGATCTCTACATCCATTCCTGCTCTAGCTAGATATATTGCAGCTTCCATCCCTGCGACACCTGCACCTGCTATTTTTACATGTCCTGTGATATGTTCAGCATGGTAATAGGTTTCATTTCCTGTTATTGGATTGACAGTGCATCTTACCTGTCCAAATCCAAAATCTCTGCAGGCCTGATTGCATCTGATACATGGTCTTGGCATCATGCCAGCTTTTAGCTTAAGTGGAAAGTAGGGATCTGCCAGTGCAGCCCTGCCTATGGCAACCAAATCACTCTTTTCAAGAGCCTTTCTTACGGATTCAATATCAACAATTGACCCAACCATTATTGTTGTTATATCTGGTTTCTTCTTTAGGCTATTACCAATATGATTTCTCTCAGAATAATATGAGGCCGAAGAACCGGGCGGGGCTGTCCTACCAGCGGAGAAATGAACATAATCTAAATTTTTCAGAGAATTGGCTATTTTAAGTCCATAATCAGAATCATACCCATCTTCCTCATCTTCATAAAGGCTGAGCCTGATACCAATCTTTAGGCCAGTTTCCTTTCTTATAAGGTCTATTATTTCCTGGGGGAATCTTAATCTACCTGCAAAATCATTTCCATACCTGTCTTTCCTCTTATTCAGCGAAGGGGACAGGAATTCCTGTATCAAATATGCGTGTGCACCATGGAGTTCAATTCCATCAAAGTTAGATTTCTCGGCTATTTTCGCTGCCTTAAGAAACGAATTTTCAATATCTTCTATCTGTTCCACGGTAAGTTCATCGGTCTCCCTGCCAAGGTACGGCATGGAAGATGGTGCTCTTGGGTTTTCTGAGTACTCTGCAAGAGCCTTGCCTCCAGCATGCACCAGCTGTGCAAACACTTTCGTACCATGGGAATGAATTCTCTCTGTGAGTCTTTTCAATCTGGGTGCCTGATCGTAGGAAACAAAGGAAAGCTCATTTCTAGATCCCCTGCTCATGGGTGAGTCTATATATGAATACTCAGTAACAATCATCCCAAATCCACCTATTGCTCTCTGTTCTAGATAAGAAGTGTGAATTTCATTGGTGAAACCGTTTGGATCAGCCAGATTAGAAATCATGGGTGCCATAACAAACCTATTTTTCACCGTCAAGTCTCCTATATTTACTGGTTCAAAAGGGTCCATAATTCCATATTCCATTCTTTTATAAGTTGTTAAGGGTCTAAGTTAAGGCAAAAAGATGCTTTAATATTTTTATCCCTTATCATTTATCTGAAGGTCGTTGAATAATCTCATCAACTTCAGGTTTCTTTTTTCGTGCAAAAAGATCGTAATATGCTACACCAGCGAGGAACTGAATTATACCGCCAGCTATTTCCGGTAATGGCAGATATACATCCATCAGCGCTCCAGAAGCTCCAGAAGTAGTTTGTGCGATTCTTGCAGCACTTGCCTGTAATCCAGTTCCAGCACCATAATCACCTTCTTTCAACCCACTTACATTAATGTTGCTCCTGGATGGTAATCCAAAACCTGCTATTCCCGCCCGGAATATATAAAAAATTCCGGCAATATAAAAATATGGTGAAAGGGCAAGTGGAATCATCAGCAACCCCTGAAGCATTCTTCCATAGGAACCAATCTTTGCTGCTTTTTCCCCTCTTTTCCTGTATATTGACGAAATGTATGAACCTATTGCAGTTGATATATATGATATTGTGAATACAATTCCGATTATGGTTGTTGTGGATGATGGATACATCTCTGAAAACCATAATGAAAGTATGGGCATTGATATTCCTATCCCAGCACCGTTGAATGCATTAGCAAAAACAGTTTTTCCTATATGTCTAACCGAACCTTTCCCAACGAAACCTGTTTTTTTCTTTTCTGACTTTCTTTCAGCAACAAGAAAGAGTGATATAAATGATATCAGAACCAGAATAAAGCTAATTCCGAAAAGAGTCCTGTAGGATCCAGCATTTCCTACAAAACTTGATACATCACTTCTGCTTATAACCATCACACCTCCCACGACAGCAAATATGGACCCAACAGTTGTCATCAGTCCAAGTTTCTTCACTCTATCGTTAGGTTCTTTCCAGTTTTTAGCCACAAGTGCTGTTGATCCTGGGGAAAAAGCACCTCTCATACCGCCAGGGCCTCCTGCAATTCCACCTATTACTGAAAGATAAATTAGCGGTCCTGAGGTCACAAAAAAGAGCACAGCTGTTGAAATAAGGGGAAATATTTCTCCAATTATCATTGAATATTTATAACCAATCCGATCACCCAGAACACCAAGAATCATAGTCTGGATCACGGTAAATACTACGACAAATCCAGTAAGAAAACCCACATAGAGGTTACTGAATCCCAGGATCTTTAGATACAGTGGATAGGCAATCGCGGAAAAGCTTAGCGCGCCACTTCTAACTGCTCTTGAAAGCAGCAAAAAATTAAAACCTCTCTCTATCCTATTCTCGGAAAGCACGATTACTGGTTATCTTAGCACTAAAGAAAAAACTTCGTATATTATTCACACCAATATCAACTCCATTTTAACTGTTATCTCAATTCATCAAATTTGGCATTGCTCGTAGTTAACTTTTTATTTATTCGTAAACTCTCCCTTACTATGGGGCTGTGGGGTAGCTTGGTATCCTACGGGCTTTGGGAGCCTGAGACTCCGGTCCAAATCCGGGCAGCCCCATTTTAAACAGAGTTTTTACATAGAAATCAGAAATTGAACTTCATTACATCCATTTTACTTCGTATCGAATCTTCTTATCTATTTTAGACAAAAATGGAGGAAATCTCAAAATTTCATCCCATTAAAGAAGGTTTAATTAGTATATTAGCATATACTCATTAGGTAATATAATGGGAGCTAAAATAGCAATAGTCATAATTTCAGGACTGGACCAGCGAGATAAAGTAATGGCTGGTCTTCACGTGGCAAAAAGAATTGATGAAGCCAGGGAAGAAAATGGCGTAGAAAGAGTGGAGTTATTCCTTTTCACGGGTGGAGTAAGAGCTCTTGAAAAAGGGGAAGATAATAACGAAATGCTTGAACTAATTAAGGAATTAAGAGAGTCTGGAATCTCCATAGAAGCGTGTTCAAATCAGGTCAAGAACTGGAAAATGGAAGACACATTCTCCAGAAATGGAATAGATCTAGAATTCGCAAGAGATGCTTTTTCCAGATATGCGGTTGAAGGATATACTGTCCTATCATTCTGAATAGTGGTGGATTGATGTACAAAAATAATTTACCATCATTCAAAGTTCTAGACACAGAATCTAGCCATGGTAGATACAGCAAACAGGCTAAAGAAATTAGTTTTGAAGATCTTGTAAAGTTCCATGGTCATGCGTGTGATGGATTGTACAGAGGGGTGTATGCATTATCTGTAGCATTAGGAGATCTGTTTCGTGGTGCCATAATCGATCGAACAGATTTGAGATCAATTTCAAGGAATAGTCCATGTCTTGGAGATGCAGCCTCTTATCTTACTGGAGCAAGAGTAAGGTTTGGGACACAGGATGTAAGAGAACAGGCAGGAGTGTGGTACATAGTTCAGAGGATTTCAACCGGAGAAACGGTGGAAGTTAAAGAAGACCCTGGGTTTTTTAATAAAGAGATATTGCAGGCAGAATCGGATCTAAACTCAGCTAATTCGGATGAACTACCACAAAAACTTAACGCATTGAAAGCTTTACAGGACGAGTGGATAGAAAACACCCTGTTAAAAACAAAGCCAGAGGAGCATTATCATTCAACAAGAATTGAATATAAATGGATAGAGGTGCCCTATACCAATAAGGGAATAAGAACGGATATTATATTCAAGAATGTGATTGAGTAATATGATACCGGATAATATTAGTTCGGATATATCGTCACTGGCTAACATTATGAAAATTCTTGGAGACCCTAATAGGCTGCATATTACATCGTTGATCAGCAGGCAGGAACTATGCGTCTGTGAATTGACCGCTATTCTTGGGTTATCCCAATCAAATGTTTCGCAGCATCTCGCAAAATTAAAGTCTTCAGGTATCGTAAAAGAAAGGAAGCAGGCACAGTGGGTGTACTATTCATTAAACCCGGAAAAATTCCCGATAATTAAGAATATAATAAATACCCTACCAGATATTTCTTTTGAACTCCTTAAATTGAATGGCCTTCAGGAACATTTAAAATGTAAGAAGTAAAATAAAGTAAATCTTGAACAGCCAATTAACTTCTACCAAGTTTTCCCAAAATCTTAAGCATATTAATAGTCACCGCGAGTCCAGATTCAACCTCTGGATCTTTCAATTCTCCCAATAAACTTAAAGTTCCATGAATTTTAGGTTCCTTCGAAAGTTTTCCAGAAGAAATATCGTCTATTAGACCCACCATACTATCAGCAATGTGCGGATCAGATACCTTTGCAAGAATCTCCAAAAGTGAGTTGAGAATTGTGGAAATGCCATTTAACATATCGTCTGTAAGGATACCCCGCATATTAGCCACAAGGTAAATCAGGCCTTTTAGAGATTCTGCCATGCCCGTATCTTCCATTGTTTTAATCCACTCAACAATGCCGGATAAAGTTCCCGCATTTTCCAGAAGATATTCTACAGCTTTTCTGGATTCAGGATTATTCAGTTTTTCATTCAACATTTCTCCTATATCTGTGCTCATGGAATCACCCCACTAAGAACTGGTCTTGCAGTCATGTTCCAGTACAAATTGTTATAGATAAGCTTCAACCAATAGAACGAGTAACTTTCAGGTTGCATTATGGGTTTGTGCGTATAGTCAGAATTTATCATTGAAGCTTTTCCAATACCTGTGAGCATGAGGGCCCCTCCAGTACCATCATATGTAGTAATAGGCTCTTCTCCTCTCAGTGACTGTGCAATCCTTTCAGAAACAACAACCGCTTCTGCATCTGCAACCGAGCCGGCCTTAGAAACCTGTAGGTTTGTAGAATCACCAATTGCGAATGCATTTTCATATCCCTTTATATTTAGTGTAAATCCGTCTACATTTATCCATCCCATCTTGTCCACTACCTCAGAATTTTCCATAAGTTTGTTTCCCTTGTGTGGTGGAACAATAAGAGCCAGATCGTAAGATATCTTCTCTCCATTCTGTGATATAAGCTCTCTTGCATTAGCATCAACAGACTTTAGCTGGAATCCGAGACTACTCTTTATTCCTTTCTCTTCAAACATCTTCAGAGAAATATCTGATATCTCCTTGTTAGGAAAGGCCATTGGCATTGGGTAGGTGTACTCAATTTCAACCTTATCCCTCATTCCTCTCCTGGTAAAATAGTCATTTAACATGAAAACAGCTTCCAATGGTGCTGGAGTGCATTTGTAAGGCATTGAAGAAACCCCAACAACAATTTTCCCACCCTTATAGCTGTTTAACTTCTTTTTCAGTGATATCGCATTTTCTAGACTATAAAAATTATCTGTTCCTTCTCTGAGACCAGGTATGGAATCATAATCATATCTTGCACCTGTTGCTATAACTATATAATCGTAGTTTATTTTCTGTTTTTCTGATTTCACCACGCTGTTTTTCAGATCCACTTCAGTTACAAACTCCTGAATAATAGTTACACCCTCTGCCGCTAATCTCAACATAGGCTTGTATGTTGATGCTGGCGCCATCATATCGAAAGGTATTTCAAGGAATCCTGGCTGATAATAATGCTGCCCGCTTCCATCAAATAATACAACTTTTACATCTCCATTCTTAATATTATCTCTCAACTTATAGGCAAGATGGTTGGCTGTGCTCATTCCACCGCTACCGCCCCCTACTATAACTACCGTTTTCATAATATAACAATAACCAGTAATTATAATAATTTATATCTAAGAGATTTGCTTAAATAGTTCAAATCTAACACAATTTTTGTGTGGATTATAAAATTATAGTAACCCTTTCTTCACAACATTTGCAAGAGTGAATCCTTATTTCTCAAGTTAAAGGATCGGATCTGGTGAATTTATAATATTAAATTGATGTCCATTTAATACCCGAAAGGGGAATGAGTATCACTAATACTGGAAGTTACCTCTTTTAGTCGTAAATACTGTAAACTATCATCCACCATGTTTAAACGCAGGATATAAAAGCATCCCCCCATCCACCACAAGAGTAGTTCCAGTTATATACGAAGCATAATCACTGGCAAGAAAAGTGACCGCCTCTGCAATATCTTTAGTTTCTCCCATTCTTGGCATTGCTATTTTGGTCAGCAGATCCTTATATGTTTCAGGATTGCTCCACACATCCTTGTTTATTGGGGTTTTGATTGCACCGGGGGCCACAGCTACTACCCTTATTCCCGACTCAGAGACTTCCTGTGCTAGAGTTTTGGTGAACATCGACAGTCCAGCCTTTGCACTGCTGTATGCGGTATATCCGGACCAGGGAACAAATTCGTGAACTGAAGTTATGTTGACAATAACTCCGTGGCCAGATTTCTTCATCCTCCTGACTGCTTCTCTGGAGCAGTAGTAAGGACCCAGAAGGTTGATAGAGATAACTCTTTCCCAATCATCAGGATCGTCATCACCGCACAGTTCCCTTTTCCCATCAATACCTGCATTATTCACCAGTATGTCTACTGGTCCAAATTTCTTGTCTATATCACTAAATATCTTTTCGACATCACTTCGCTTTGAAACATCTCCGCCAAATATGGCAGCCTTTCCACCACTTTTGTTTATATCATCTGCCAGATTAGTAGCAGGTTCCACTTCCTTACGATAGTGAATTGCAACCGTTGCTCCTGCTTTTGCCATATATCTTGCAATTTCCATTCCCAGTCCAGAACTAGAACCTGTTACAAGGGCAATCTTTCCATTCAGGTTTATGTTAATGCCATGAGTTCCAACATCTTTTCCATTCTCATCAGTCATGCCTTTTTATGTCAAAGAGAAAAATAAATGTATCTATAAAATCTAAAGCGTTTTCTGTTTTTTTGGCTTATCCACCAACAGGCCAATTCATGGTTTCAACTAACATGGTACCGGATAATAATTCTACGACATCAAACTATATCCAGTTTATCAATCTCACTTAATTTTGCAAGCACGTCTCGTTCATTAATAACGCCCTTTGCCATTCCACTTTGATCAACTACTGTTAGGATATTGACATTGTTTTCCTTGAGAACTCTCACTGCATCTGCCACATTCTCTCGCTCATTTATGTTCACACTTCTCTCCAGATGGATTTGCCTGACTTTACCATTTTCAATACTTGATTTTGGAAGCAGCAGAAGATTAACAACTTCAAGTTTGCCTATTGGTCTTTTCTGGCTATCCACAACTATTGCACCCGGGAGATTCTTCGATAGCAATCCATTGAGTACATCCTTCAACGAGTCATTTATTGATACAATTGCCTCCTTAAGCGGGTTTATCATATCGGAGACAGAAACATTCATTAGATTCTGAGCAACTATTATTCCTTCCTTACTTATATCCACATCATTTGGCGTCTTTCCAATTATACCCTTTACTTCAGACAGGATGAATCCTATCACAATCCAAACAAGAAAGACTGTTGTATAAACAGGAACTGTTGAATATGCCGAATATATAAGTACAATTGAGCTGATAACAGCTCCCGTAAGTGCCAGGAAAAATTCTTTAAAATCTGAAAGAGTTGTAAAAAAGGTTTTCTTAGCACGAATCATCAGCCTTCTCCCCTTCCTTAGACCAATTCTTAACAGTGAAAAATTGGCACTTACATGAATAAAAAGACCTCCTAGTGCTGAAATTGTTCCAAGTATAATGAATGCGGTTTCGGCCGAAATATAGTTTAAGATTATCAATGGGAGAATAACCAGAATTCCACTAATAAAGAGTGTTGCAAACATTGGTTTTTCCTTGACCTTATGTGCAAATACACTTGGTAATGTTCTGTCATAACCCATTCTAAAGAGAGTTCTTATGGCAGCAGTACCAAAGGAGAGGATCGCCAGTATAGAATCGTTAATGGTTGCAATGGCAACAGCATAGTAGAAAAATCTTCCAGCACCTCCAAAGTCATGCTGAATAATACCTATAACTGGCAATTTATCAGCTACTGGTATTGTTATGTGATTCTGAAGAATCAGATTTGCAATTGCATAAATCATAAATGTTGCCAGTGATCCACCTACAAGTATCACAGTGATCACGCTCCTTCCAACAACTTTCTTTGGGTTCTTTATTTCTCCAGAGACCGGGGCAATGGAACCATAGCCGGTTGGAATCCCCATCGCAAAAAGTATTCCAAGTACAAAGTCACCTCCTGATATTGGATACACCACTGGATTTGGTATATAGGCAGTTCCCTTGGTTACGAAAAAGGAATAAAACGCAATGGAAAGCATTAACCCTATTTCTATAATTACTGCAAATATTGCATACCTTGCAGACATTGTAACTCCAATAATAAGGAAAGTAATTGATGGGACCATGATTATCAAAAATGCAATGTATGTTGATATTCCAAGAACGGTAGTTATAATGAATAGACCTCCAACGAGATAAGCCAGTCCATATAGAACAGAATAAAACATGTACATCCATCCGGTATCAAACCCTATTCTTGCCGAAAGAGCCTGAAAAGCATATGTATAATAACCACCAGATGTTGAAAATCGCTTTGAAAGCTGAGTGACTGACAGTCCATTAACAAGAACAAGTAAGGTACCAATTATCATTACAAGTGGTGCATCATATCCTGCAAGAGTAATTGCAAAAGCACCGTAAGTCAGTATACTTAAGAGTGGTGACATACCACCGAATGAGAGAAAAAAGACATCCTTAAAGGTAAGATGTCTTTCCAGTTCCCCCTTATTATCCGAAGCTTCTGTCATATCACCGTTCAATAGTTTAAGCTTAATAGTTTATTCGGTTATTGTAATAAAATCAAACTATAATTTGTATCAAATTAATACTTAAAAGATAAAAAGTGAATCAGAATTTCCTAGCTCTCCTTTTTTATTAAGAAGTACGGATTTCTGCCATTTTCCAAATCATAAATTATCTTTCCAGAATCACCTGATATTTCATCCTGATCCTTTTGAGATATAAATCCATTTTTTACTGCTTCTTTGTACATGTCATAAGTCCTGAAAAGAAATCTTGGAAAGTTTTTTATGTCCTTAAGATACTCTGGCATCATTTTCATTATAAATTTCGTTCCTGTTTCTATAAGGATACCTTTTTTCTTAGTGAGTATTATACCCTTAATTTTTCCCCTTATGAACTTGTATATATAAAATGAATAAGAGGCATAAAATTGAAGTATCTGATCAAACACTGGCCCAACCCTTGTCTTCATTACCGGGGTTAATACATCATACCTGTCCCAGTCCAGGGTAAACAGTGAACTATCCTTAAGGGCTTCATTAAAAATTCTTGTTCCGGGAAGGGGGGTATATATTGAAAATTGCACTGCATCAGCACCTGCCCTTGCCAGTTCTCTGGAGAATTTTACAGTAGTCAGTGCGTCTCGAATTCTCTCATATGGTGCACCAATCATCAAACCAATAAGTACAATTATATCATTTGATGATAAAATTTTTACCGCCTCTACTGACTGGGGTGTGAATTCACCCTTATGCATCTTCTTTAAAACTTCAGGACTTCCTGATTCAACTCCAAGGAATGATATGGTCATACCTGCTCTGGCAGCCTTTTGTATGAGGTCCGGATGTCTCGCGGTTACATCTGCCCTCATCTGTACAATCCATTTTGTCTCAAGTCCTCTTTCCAGAATACTGTTAAATAGGCTTTCCCTGTGTTTAACATTAGGTTCAACTATAAAGATATCATCAGTGAAAAAAATCCAGTCATATCCTGCCTCTTTAGCCCTTTCCATTTCCATGAGTATTCTTCCATTCGATTTATTTCTCCATGTGTTACCCCATGTTGGGGTAACAGAACAGAAATCGCACCCATATGGGCATCCTCTTGAAGTTTCAAGGCACATGACCTTTTCGTTTTTTCCAAACACTTTAAAAGTATACTTTGACGCATCCAGAAGTTCAAGCGGGGGCATTGGCAAAGAATCCAGGTCATGGATCAATTTTCTTGGTGCTGTTCTAACAAATTTGTCTCCATCCCGAACCACTATTCCCGGAATCTTAAGCATACTCGTCCCATTTACTATGGCATTACTGATATCATATATGGTCTCATCGCCCTCTCCAAGTACCGATATGTCAAAACCTGATCTCAGGACTTCATACGGTAAAAATGTTGCGTGATGTCCTCCCGCTACCAGAATAGTTGAAGGAAGTCTTTTCTTGATTTCTCTCGCAAGATAACCTGCATTATTGTGTGCGGCTGTTGCATGAAGGGTAATTCCTACAAGATCTGGCCTGTATTCAACTGCAAGATCGATTGCCTGATCCAGAGATAGATTGTCCCCCTCCATATCTATTATCTTAACATTACTGTTATTAATCCTTAGTATTTCGCCAGCCAGAGCAAGAAGTCCGAGTGGGGCTGGAAGAAAACCCCACTTTGTCAAATAGGCACTTCCTGTTTTATTACTTGGCCTTATTAGAACTGCCCTGATTGCCATGATTTTACAGTATTTAAGAATAAATAAGGTTTGTGTAAATATAATTTATTCAAAAAGCTTTTCTAGATAAACTATATAGTTAAAAAGGATTATGTCCATTATATTAATTGATATGTAATTTAAAAAATAAAGAGCGAGTTAAAACTTAATAACCTGAAAATACTAAAGAGATGATAGAAATTGGAAACTGTAGACCCTGATGCAAGGATTGCAGACTTGGTAGGATTGCTTCACGTGCTGAACCATTTGTTTGACGACAGGACAGATCTTTTTGAACTTGAAAAAGAGATGGAAGTTGATATTGATGATTTAATGCCAATTGTATATACCGCTGCAAATCTTGGTTTCGTTGGAACGGACCAGGGAGATATTTGGATAACTGATAAGGGAAAGACTTTTCTTGTTTCTGGACCAAAGATAAGAAAGAGTATTCTAAAAGCATCACTTATAACAATGGAGCCATTTGTAACAGCACTCCGGCTCGTAAAGTTTGAACTGGATGATATAATGGAAGAATTAGAGAAGAACGGGATTCAAAAGTATAACAATCCATCTGGTTTGCATAATCTTGAAATAACGCTCATTGAATGGGGAGTTTATTCTGGGTTAATAAAAAAAGACGATGATGGTTTTCAGGCTCTTGCTTAAACACTGTAAATGCCCTCCTCTGCAACATATTTTTTTCTGGCAAGATCCATCATTTTCCTTGTAAACAGTATGGAATATACTGCAACTATAATCGCAAACAGAAATGATGCCCAGCCCGCAAGGGCAATATTTCCACTTCTTGTTGCGACGTCAATTGTTTTCATAAGCCCTGTATGGATCTCAAGAGTCTTTCCACCGGCAATATCTGGCCAGTATTCGCCTATTTCCAGGCCACCCCAGGCGCTGTTAATGGTAGATGAAATACCTGAGATAAGATAGGGAAAGGTAGAGGGTATAATCACGTATCTCATCTTCTTGAAGAAGCCCATGTCCAGATTCTTCATTATCTCGTTATATTCGGCTGGCATTGCCTTGATACCCATCCAGAAACTGTAAAACACATAATAGAAGGTTGCTATGAATCCCAGAAGAAGAACAATTCCCTCCTCTGCCTGACTTCCTAAAACAGAAGCAAATATAGGATATATACCAAGGAATATGAAGGGAAAGTAGGCAGGAACTGGATAAGAACTGAACGTTTGTATTATTGGTACTCCCACTGCTTCCGCCTTCCTTCTTGTTGCAAGCAGATAACCAAGTGTGAAAGCAAAGGCAATGGAAGCTCCTGTTATTATTAGTACTCTTATGTAATCAATTAGCAATCCATAAAGTAGTGACGGTGTTTGTGAGAAAAGGTATGACCATTCAGAACCACTTACAGACATTACAAAAATTATGATTGAATACATAATATATGCAAAAATAGCAAGAACTATAACACCGGCAATTATGCCAATTTTTCCATTCTTTTTTTCTTTAGAATAAAGCTCTTCCAAATCCTCTGGTCCTTTCCTGACTCTTGTATAAGAGGCAAGTTTTCCAAGGGTGTTCTGGGAAACAATGGCAGAAAATCTTGAAGTCTGCCTTATTCTGGCTTTACCCCTTTTAATAATAGGTGAATCTGTATCAATCGTATATTTTGCAACTGCGTGATTCCCTATCCTCCTTACTAATTCTATGAGTAGAATTACGAAAATCCCAAGGGCTAGAAATGTTACTATTAACATCCTGAAATTCCCATCGGCAGCAAATTTGTCTATAGGACTGCCAACCCCAAAGGTGCTGTATGATGTTATACCTATGGTAAATACCTCACTTACTGTTATATAAAAAAAACCATCAGATATACTTGGAAATAGATTTGCTACAATTCTGGGTATTGAGAATGGTATATACACATTCCTGAGCTTCATCCATAGGCTAAAATTATAATTTTCAGTCACCTCTACCATTTCACTGGGAATGGTCTTATATGCCTGATACTGTCCCATCCATATATTCCACACAACTGCTGTAAATACAAGAAAATCAGCCGCAAATTCAACCCCAAGAGGGCCACCTATCCTGTCAACAAATATTATAAGTACGATTGGAAAAAATGAAATTACTGGAACACTCTCAAATACCTCGATAAACGAAATAAATAAATTTTCAAATATTTTGCTTTTGATGGCCGCATACGCAAGAAGCCACCCTGAAAGAATTGAAAGTAAAATCAATCCTATAACTCTTCCACCAGTTGCTAGAACTGCAAGTATTATGAAGATATATTCGTTCACCTGGTTCCCCCTTTTTTCTTTGTAAGTAGCCTGTATAGAGTATCAAGATAATTATCGAAAACGGGATCTCTGCTATTTCTTGGTCTGGGCATCTCAATATCGATCTGTCCCACAACCGTTGCAGGACTGTTGTTAAGAACGAACACTGTATCTGAAAGCTCAACAACTTCAGTAAGATTGTGAGAGACCATTATAACACACTCCAGCGGACTCTCTGGATTGAATAGAATGTTATAAATATCCTGTCTCAACCCCTCTGCAGTCAACTCATCGAGATGTGCAAAAGGCTCATCCATAAGCAAAACTTTTGGTTCTGCAGCAAGAGATCTTGCGACAGAGACTCTCTGTCTCATTCCTCCACTCATCTCCTTGGGATAAAGATTCTCAAATCCCTGAAGACCAACCATTTCCAGTGCCTTAGAGGCAAGTTCTTTGCATTCATCTTTGGGGATATTTTTTGTTTTCAGCGATAGCATCACATTCTCTTCTGCTGTCATCCATGGAAAAGTAACTATTGACTGATGCACCATGGAAATTAATGGAGTAGGTCTCAAAACAGGTTTTCCATGCAGCAATACTGTACCGCTTTCTGGCTTCAAAAAAGCGCCAAATAACCTCAAAAGTGTGGATTTGCCTACCCCTGATGGACCAACTATGGCTGCGAATTTCCCTCTTTCCACCTTGATGTTGATGTTATTGAAAACCTTGTATCCGTTGTCATATCTGAAGTCGAGGCCCAAAACCTCCATCGTTGTTCCAAGTAATCACCATATGAGGCATTTACTCATCGTATAAATATTATAAGAAAGCTTTAAAATTATATTCTGTAAGTGAATATTTCAAAGAAAAATTAATATATGGTGTTTTCCCCAGAGGTAATGTATTTTTCACCCCATTTCCTGAGTGCATCTATTACAGGCCTTATCTCGCTTCCTGATTCAGTCAGTGAGTATAGAACCACAACAGGCTGAAGCGAAATGAGCTCTCTCTTAACTAGCCCCTTTTCCATTAGAATCTTGAGGATTCTTGATAATGTCCTGGAACTTATCCCATGAGCATTCCTGAGTAATTCATTGAATCTCATAGGTCTGTCCGATAGATACCTAATAATTGTAAGCTCCCATTTACCACCAATTACCTTTATTGTCTCAACTATAGGGCAAATTTCCTGATTCTTATTTACCGTATTCATCATGATATCTAATGTATTGCAAGTAACTATAAGTATTTTAATGTATTTTTGATACCCTTATATGGAAACACAGAAACAAATGAAATGGATATCTGATAAGGCACATTCGGAGATTGAGTTCTCAGCAAGACATATGATGATATCAACAGTCAAGGGGAATTTTGGAAATTTTGAAATAACGGCATTTGGGTCAGATAAGACTCCGGAAAGCGCAAAGGTAATAGTGACAATTGATCCCTCGTCGATAAGTACAAGAGATAATGATAGGGACAATCACCTAAAGTCACCAGACTTCTTCGATGCGGAAAAATACAAAGAGATTAAGTTTGAGAGCACGTCTATAAGCAAGAAGGGGGAAAGCGAATATATTATCAAGGGAAATCTCACAATTAGAGATGTAACCAAAGAGATAACTTTCCATGGGGACCTTGAAGGAATAATAAAGGATCCATATGGTAAGACAAGGGCAGGAATAACCGTCTCAGGTGAAATAGTCAGAGAGGAATTCGGGTTAAAGTGGAATATGGTTATAGAGGCGGGAAAGGTAATGGTCGGAAGCAAGATTAAATTCACTGCCCATGCCGAAATGATTCTTCAGGAATAGATAACGGGAACCGTAAAATAGTTCTCTGATCACTAAGTAATTTTATAATTATTCGATATTATTTTTTTACTTTAAATATATTAACATTCATAAATTCATCACTTATGATAAATGCGGAAATCTATAAATCCTAAAAAGGATTATTAACTCATGATAAGGATTTCTAAGGGAGAACTGAAAAGGCGAGTTGAAAAGCTCGGTAAATTGATGAGCGAGAAGGATCTTGACGCAATATATATTTCTGGAACTACATCATTCAAGTATTTTGCAGATTATTTTTACATTGCCACTGAAAGACCAGCAGCATTTCTAATAGATAAGAATCTGGATATACACTTTTTTGGTCCCGTAATGGAAAAGGAACATGTACTTGGTCAGTGTCCTAATATAAAGGATTCTTATGGATATCCCGACTATCCTGGAGATAAGCATCCACTGAAGTACTTTGGAGAATGGACAGAAAAGATCGTAAAGGAGAAAAAGATTGGTGTAGACAATCCTTCATTCTACAGTTCTGGATGGGGATTTAAGCCAATTCCAGTCGATGAAATCGTAAAAGGATTCAACATTTCAGGCATATCGGAAGACCTTTACAATATGAGAAAGATCAAGTCAGATGAGGAAATAGAGATTATGAGGGAAAGTTCCAAGTGGGGAAACCTCGCACATAATCTTTTACAGGAGTATACAGAATATGGAGAATTTGATTTTGAAATCTCATACAAAGCCTCCTCTGAAGCAAATAAAATGGCAATGTATGCATTTGGGATGGATACAAGACCCTCAATTAACTCTCCAATGGAAATAGGTGCAGGATTTAGGGGGCAGGTTGGAGAACATTCCTATTACCCACATTCATTATTTACTAATAGGAAAATCAGAAAAGGTGATATCCTCGGTTCTGGAGCCAGTGGGGAAATTGATGGTTATCATATTGAAATCGAGAGAAATTTATTCGTGGGAAAGCCAGATGAAAGGACAAGGAGGTTCCACAAGCTTGCAGTGGAAATGCAAAAGGTCGCAATAGACGCTCTGGAAATAGGCAAGGAGTTCAGTGCAGTTGATAGAAAGGTAATAGAATTTGCAAAAGAGAACGATGTGCTTCAGTATAGATTACACCATTCAGGCCATTGCATTGGTCTTGAAGGTCATGAGGCACCATTTCTGGATGTAGGAGAGAATGAAAAAATAAGGGCAGGCATGACATTTTCAGTTGAACCAGGAATATATGTTAAGGGCTTAGGAGGATTCAGACATTCAGATACTGTCGTCATGCATGAAGACGGGCCTGAAGTAATTACATATTATCCTAAAGATACTGAATCTCTAACAATATGCGATTAGGCGGTTCAGCACAGGCTTCTAAAATCAATTATGAAGTCCACAGGATTTGTATCGTCTACTTCATTTCCTCTGTTTATTAGAATTGAATTTATGCCAGCATTTCGTGATGAACTTACTTCATCTATCGAATCACTTATAAAACTAATTTTTTCAGGCAAAACTCCTAATTTATTAGAAATATTAACATAACTTTTAACATCTTTTTTAGGTCCTATTTCTGTATCAAAGTATCCGTCAATGTATTTTGTCAAATTGCCAAATTTAGAGTATTTAAATAGTAGTTTTTGTGCCAGTACACTGCCTGATGAATATATGTAAACCTTTTTTCCTGACTTTTTCCATCTAATTAAAGATTCTGGCACATCATCGTATACCTCACTCTTCAGTTCTCCAGATTCATAGCCTTCCTGCCAGATAAGTCCTTCCAGCGTTTTCAGTGCCCCAAGTTTACTGTCCAGATCAATAAGCCTTTCAATATACGCGACAATCTTTTCATCGGGGGAAAATTCACCATTTTCATTAATTCTTCCATTCTGAGCTATTTCTAATAGTGCTTTTTTCACCACCGGGATTTTATTATTTTTTGTCAGGAATTTAGTTAGGCTATCTCTGGCATACTTAAATAGAGTAATGTGCACAAAATTTACTGGCGTTGTGGTTCCCTCTACGTCAAGTAGTACATAATTCTGAATATTAATTTTGCAAGTCATACCTTTTCTCTGTCATTTTCGGCAGGAATAAACGCAGGTCCAAAGCACAGAGGCATGAATTTCTTATCTTTCCCGCTATTGGTATAATGAGGAGTCCATCCACTTTTGTTCTGAAATAGTCTTATGGCTCTAATTTCCCTATCTGAGCATAGGTCAAACCAGTGTTTTGTTCCTTTCGGAACCCTAAGAAGATCCCCTTTTCCAACCTCAACTGACAGCGTTACTTCATCCTCTGCGTTAATATGAAATAATCCATGACCTTTTATTGTATATCTTACCTCATCTTCATCGTGCCAGTGTTCCTTGTTGAATTTTAATAGCATATCATCAAGTCCAGGGGTATTGCTATTTATATCGATGACATCAGCTGTTACATAACCGCCTTCTTTCTTTAGTCTTTCTACTTCTTCTCTATATACCTCAAGTATTCTATCTGGCGATGCATCTTCTGAATTTAGTTTATCAGAATTCCATTTCTCATACTTTATTCCATATTTACTAAGATAATCAGCCACTTTTTCAGGGTCATGAATTGTAATATTTTTTTCAATTATCTTCAAAGAAACCATTTATTCACCTCTCCAAACTTATTTCTCTTCCTCTAATCTCTAACAGAAATTCAATAGCTTCAAGGGACCTCATTGCCTCGCTAAGATTCTTTCCCCAGGTATAAAGTCCGTGTCCACTAAGTAAAAAACCATGAGATTTAGGATGTTCTATAAGGTATTTTGAAACCTTTTTAGATAGTTCCACCATATCCTGAGAATTTTCAAATACAGGTAAAATTTCATTTTCATTGTGGGTTGTATTTCCTTCTAAGGCCTTCAGCATCTCGTATCCGTTAAGTTCGACGAATCCTTCGGATAAATATCTTCTCGATAGTATGGTAGACCATATGGAATGGGTATGTATTATTGATTTAGCCTTCATATTTCTGATAACAGCAAGATGAAGTAACGTTTCTGCAGAAGGCTTTCCATTACCCTCAATGACTTCTCCACTTGAATCCACTATTAGAACATTCTTAGCATCCATGTTTCCCTTATCCACACCGCTCGCGGTTATTGCCAGTTCAAGTGGATCGTATTTTAGAACAGAACTTATGTTCCCACTGGTAGCGTAAAGTAAACCTCGTGAATATAGCTTATTTCCCACTTTTATTATATCATCTGTGATTTTTTTGAATTCTAAATCTGATTGAATGGTAATCTGTCTTTTATAATCACTCATTAGTGATAATTATTATTCCGGTTATCTTAACATTTTAGTTAACAAATATTACCAATACTCATATTTCAAACAAATTTCAGAAATATATTTATCTGTTTTAAGAGGATTTAATAAGATAATTAATAGATCATCCAAATTTTGCAGTGATCTAGGTAAGAATAAATGCAATATATTAATGTATATCCTGAAAAATGGAAATATAACTCATCGAAAACAATTTTTGTAGAAAAAATTTTTCAAAACACTTTCATAACTCCTAAAAAAAATTGATCTTTTTGCAACCAATCTCTTTGTGATAGCACAGAGGTCTAGAGTAATAACTCCATCTTTATGCAATTATAACCATTTTCCTCAAAATGCTCTGTTTCTGAGAAACCAGCCTTACGGTATAGGCGCAGGCTTCTTTCATTGTATTCATAAATTCCACTGACCTTAAGTTTTTTCAACCCAATTTTTCTGGCTCGACTTATCAAAATGGCAAGAACTTTTGTCCCCAATCCCTTTTCCCAATATTCTTCAACTCCAATAGTGATTGGAGTCTTCTCCATAGTTATACTTGCATCGCCAATGGGGGTCCACACATCTTTTTTATAGATTTCTATAATATAGCTCTCATGAATTTCAGAGAGTATCTTAATCATTCGTTCTATTATCTCTCTACCGTAAGGCATTACTTTTGGCCCTTCTGAATAAAAAATAACTCTCGGAGTATTATACCAAAGTAAGAACGAATTCATGTCTCTTTTTAAATCAACCGGTCTCAGCCTGATATCGCCATCACATAGTATTGTCACTTTTATTCTTTAACATAAGCGGGGATAATTATTTAACAATTGGCACTATTAGCTCTTAGAATTTGCGGCGAGAAATCCAGCACTATCGAGGGATGGGAGGATGACACTTAACTGCGTCTTACACTATGCAATGAATTGAATAATAAATATTGACGGCTTGATTCACCCATATCACTTAAAGTTAAGACAATTTAACAAATCCAGTAAGTATATAATTTCGTATAGTTAGGATAATCTGCAAACAAGTTTTTTGGAGTCTTACAGTGTTAAATCCTTTAGAGGAAAATATCTATATTACTCGATTACAATATAGAATATCATGCCAGAAGAAAAAAACCTCAAATCAGCTATTGAAAATTCAAGAAAGATATCAGACGATGGATCGCTTGTTACCTATGATCTTACAAAAGGAGTAGATTTCTCAGATCCAAAGTCTGTGGCAAGGATAATATCAGATGTATTTTTCGAAAAAGATGCTTTAAAATGGTTCAAGGTGAAAGATGAAAAAATTGATTTTGAACCAACATACAAAGTCAGGATAGTAATGGCGGAAGAACATAACAAGATGCTTGAAAGCGTAGTCGATGATTTCCTTAAAGATCTACAAAAAGATGATATATCACGAGATTTCTCAAGGCAGATAAAGGGAGATGCAGATAATGCAACGGGCCTTCAGTCGGCCATTACAACAAGTGCTTTGAAATCAGCATTATTCCATCATTCTATGGATAAAGTCTATGGAAGGGAAATCAAAGACGATCTATTTTTAGATCTTCTTGAAAAACTGGAAATCAGATCCCTGAACAATGAGGATTTGATGGATTGGAAAAAACTTCCACTCTGAAGTTTACTCAACGGAAAGAATTCACGTTCACTAATTGGAATAAAATTCTAAAGCAAGTTCTTGTAAAATGTCATTTTTTATCAGTCACACCTAAATATTTTCTTTAAATTTTTAGAAATACTCAAAGTCAAAGTGATCAAACTAAAAGAGAAAAAAAAGAATGTTTGCTCAATACCGAATACCCAATTACTGTTTTAACAAAAGAAACGAGATTTAAACGGTTCAAAAAATTAAGCATTCTATTACCAAGAAAATCTCAGAGCAGAAAACCCACTCATGAGTTCGTCAAAAACCAAATTCCTTTTTTCTGGGCTCAGTCGAAATACTGTTTTAATTATGGCTGCATTTGTGATTGTAAAGATATAGTTCAATTTAATCATGCTATCATGAGCAGCCCCTTCATTCGTAATGGCATTATAGTTTTGTCATGTTTGAGTAAAATTTACGGTGAGAGAATAAAATATGATATAATAAAATAATTTTGTCGAGGAGGTTATAAAAATTAATGTAATGTTTAAACATAAACACATGTAACGACCAAAACCATTTCCATAAAAAAGTCAGTTTAAGAAGAATTACATGCATTCAAAAAGGAAAATGAGAGTTTTAGCGAACTTCTGGATAGATTGGTAAAATCGCAGAGCAAGGAGAATATACTTGAGTCCTTAAGAGGAAGCATTGATTTTGAAAATGGTCTGACCAGGCGAGAACGGGAGTACTATGACGATACTCTCCGGTTAGAATCCAAAGACAAACAATAGAAGAAATCCAAAAATATGTGGCAAATTCGATATAAATGAAGTTCGTAAAATGGACTGGTTGGGATTTGATTAATGTTTTAAGCGAATATTAAGGAATAGAAAATTACCTTTCATAGACATTGCTCCTGTGTCCGACTTTTAAAATCAATATTCTAACCATTTCATTTTGAATATCAAGAATCACTCTATAATCCCCTACCCTAAGCCTGTAGTATTGATATCTAACAAGTTTCTCAACATACCTTTCTGGGTTTTGATACAATTGTCCAACTTTTTCATGAATCCTCTTGGCAACTGACCTGTCAAGGCGTTCCAACTGCTTGGATGCCTGAATGGACCATACTATTCTATAATCCATTAAAGACCTAGGTCCTTCTTCAGTTGTTCGTGGGTGACAAATTTGCCAGATTCGATTTCACGTCTAGCTTCTTCCACCTCCCTTATAGTCTCCTCGTTTAGTTCGTTAAGATCCTCAATCATCCTTTCTATTACTTCCTCATATGTTTCTCTAGGATGCAGTTTCATTGACTGTAGTGTTTTCTTTGTTTCTTGCTTTACCTGTATTGTTGAAATAGTCACAGTTGCCTATAGTGATCGATAGTATAAAGTTTTGTCATACAGAACTTTTATCTCAATGGGGTCGATATGGCAGATTTACAGCTTAGAATGTGTCTGGATATTTGGATCTGATTAAAGTATTATCTCAATAACCACAAAAAGGAAAAACATTCGTAAGTTCTCCCAGTATAATATTCTGTATGAGAGGCTTATTATGGACAAGCAGAACATTTTTGAAAAGAGACGGAATCTTAGGCTTGTAACCATACGTCGAGGTGGAACGCTTAATGACTCTGATCATCGTCTTATTGCGAAGTGGGCAGCTGATTGCGCTCAGCATGTGCTTCATCTTTTCCAGGAGGAGAGACCAGATGATAGCCATCCACGCATAGCAATTGAACAAGCACTCGCATGGGCACGAGGCGAATGTTCCCTATTGCATAGGTAAGTTAAAGGAGATACAGATAATCGGTGGAATTTTTTAGATGAAGACCATATCATTGATTATTTGAAGCAACAGCTGACAAAATGAAGACGAATAATGTATGATAAAGATAACGATTCATGTTAGATTTTAAAATCAACCGGGGCAAAGAGCCGAAGGTCATTGCTTCTCTTTTTTGTTATTCCATATGTCGCTCGTTCTTTTCTGCAACTTGCCACTCTTTGCTGCCAGCAGTGTTCCAATGAACAATATTATTGCTAAAAGCAAGAATATTCCCAGACCATAAAAGAAGAGTGGAAGGTAAACTGAGGCAGAGTAGTGTAGGTAATGAAACAGCGCTCCGAGCGCGATTACAACCATTGAACTTATGAACATAAAGGTTTCAACAGTCATAGTCTTGTTTATTGGATGAAACCCTACCATAATATGATGAGTGAATTCATACATATATATCCCTATTCATCTTGCTAAACGGACAGGTTGCACATTCATAACTATGGGATCAAAGAATAGTATTGAACTTGATCAAACTTTTAAAGAGATATTCCAAATGTAACACATATCTAGCAGGACAGCGAGAGTTTTGTGGATTATCTTGAGGATAAACTCACTTTTGCTTTGTATCATATAAAGCCCAAGCCCAGAATGGGATGTAATGAATTAAAATTCCATCAATTAATTCTTCTCCTTCATAATCGTAGGTTATTATTTTCCCGGACTTCAGCCCAAGACCCTTTGCAGCCTCCACAAGTGCAGAGGTTTCTCGAGATCTTGTACTTAGTAGGGACACTTCACAAGATACCTGTATGATCTCACCATTTTTGCCGCCTACAATGAAGTCCACTTCTTTACCGGATTTAAGCTTAAGATAGTTTATGCTCTCTATAGGTTCTTTTCTTCTGGATAACTCGATGAAAACTGCATTTTCCAGTGCCCTGCCCTTATCAATGTCAGAGAAAAGTCTGGAAATACCAGTGTCTATTATATAAGTCTTTGATTGCATTGAAATACGCTTTCTTACGCTCTTTTCATACTTCTCAAGTAGACTCAGAAGAAAAACCGATCTCGAGTAATCAAGGAAGTTTAGCAATGTAACTCTACTTATCTTTCTCCCAGTACTTTTGAAATAATTAAACAACTTTACCGAACTGAAATATGAGGCGTAGCTGCTGGAGAGAATTTTGAGAAATATGTTTAAATCTCCAACATCCCTAATTCCATACCTTCTAACTATGTCCTTGAAGAAAATTGCATCAAAGTAAGATGAAAGTATCTCCAGTTTTCTGGATATGCTTGATGTCATTGCTATTTCGGGAAATGATCCAAACTCCAAAAAATCATTCATTGCCTTAAGAATTACCCCTTTTTCAAAAGAATATTTTTGCAGTTTGTTAATTTTCAGGCCCTGTGCATCAACATATTCTTTGAAAGAGAAAGGGTACACAATATATGTGAGGTTCCTTCCTGCAAGTGAAGTGGCTATTTCGCTACTAAGTAATTCAGAAGAGGAACCTGTTACTATTACACGATACTTCCCAGTATCGTAGATCTTCCTGACCCATTTATCCCAGTTCTCAACAATCTGTATTTCGTCAAGAAAAACGTACATTATCCCGTCAGAATTGAACAGCTCCCTATGGGCTATAAGAAGGTTGTCTAGATTGATAGCTGTTATTCCAACAAGTCTCTCGTTCTCAAAGTTGATATAAAGGATATTATCTTTCTTAACGCCTTTTTTTAAAAGGTCATTAATGCATTGAAACATTACATAGGTTTTTCCCGATCGTCTTGACCCGGCAATAGCAATTATCTTATTTGAATCTAGATCAACTTTTATATCACGTTCTATAAGGCCAGGTATTTTGTGGCCATTCCAGAGCGTTAAAACGTACTTAAAATCTTCAACTGTTACCATTATTGTATAGTATACTGTACATATTATTATAATTTATGTTTAGTATGATGTACAATTTGATAGAGTTTTAAAGAGACTATAAGTGATGCTTCCAGCAGAGTGAGACAATGATAAATAATTTATGGATCGTGAGTCTAAATGAGGGTTTAGATATAAATGTGGTTCACACATCTGGCATGTATACTTCATTGTGGTGATATTCTCCAAATTGCAAGCCTGATGGATTTTTCCTCAAAAAATTTTAATAACAGGAATTTATCAATCATATTTCAATGCAAAAAACTTTTTGAGAGCTCGTCAAAAACCAAATTTATTTTTCTTAATTCAAATGAAATACTGTTTTAATTATTGCTTTATTTGTAATGGTAAAGATATAATTCAATTTCATCACACTATCCTGAGCAGCTTCATAACTCCGGGATATTATTATACCGTTCATTCTTCTGTTAGTTGTGATCCAAGCTAGGACAACACCACCTCATTCCTCTAACAATATAAGGATGGGACGAATTTTAGAATCATCAGAATCGGTAAATTTCACCCTTGTTATTACAACATCGCATGGTTCAGGCATGTTCCCATCCCGAGTAATCACCTTTTTCCCAGAGCTGTTTCATCTTCTCTTCCTAGGCATTTTGTACAAAGGATTCTAACTCATTTGTTTCTTCAGTACTTTTATGAGATTAAGAATGATCTCGCTATAAGTCTCCCGTCGATATATTTTAAGTTTTTTAAGAGCATCTACAACAGACCTGTCCAGTTGAATCGTTGTGGATTTTGATTTAGGTATTATATGTCATCTATATTCTACATATAACGATTTATGTGCTTATACACGTTATGTACCGTAATACGTTTGAATTATTTGAGTTCTGGATTACTTGCAAACGAACTTATTTTAATACTTTCGTCAATAGGAGAGTTCTACCATAGTTAGGATGGACCGGTCGGGATTTGCTTATTGTTTTAAGCGAATACTTTCTGCTTTACATGAATATAAGAAAACTATCCCTTATCTCATAATGCCCAAACATTACTGCACCCGTGTATAAATTGACGAAAAGGCAAGAATTATATTGCAATTATACATTGGGTATACAAGGTATATACATGGATTATACAACCATACAGATTAGCCGATCCACAAGAGAGAAACTGAATGGACTAAGGGCATACAAGAGAATGACATATGATGAGTTGCTGAATGCACTCATGTCACTAATTCCTGAGGGTGATGATGAGGGGGTTTACACTGAGGATTTCAGGGCATCTCTGCTTAGGGGTCTCCTTGATGTGAAAGAGAAGAAGACCCACACAGTAGAAGAAGTGAAGAAACAGTTGGGAATACAGTGACAAACTTTGAAGTTGAATTTTCAGAGGAATCTCTTTTTCAGCTTCGAGGCATGGACATTCCCTTAGCTAAGAGGATTATCCAGAAAATAGAAAGCACTAGAAGTGATCCACACAGGTTCTTTGTCAGGTTGGTCGGGAGGACCGAGTACAAGCTTCGAGTCGGTGACTACAGGGTGATTGCCGACATTGAAGAAAATAGGAGAGTTATAGTTGTCAGATCACTGGGTCACAGAAGGAACATCTACAAATGACAAGCCTCCCTTTTTATATAGTATTTTAAAATCACGAAAGACAATTTCAGTAAGAATGGACCGGTCGGGATTTGATTAAAGTTTTAAGGGAATACGCACTGAGTGCCCATGATCTGCAAAAGTTATTTACCAATGCCAATGTTGAAGTCTCATGGATAGGCACGAAGAAATCAAACAACAATGTGTTCAGATATTGAGTTATTACTACATTCTTCCGGATACTGAATTCCCTTTGGATACCAAAGAAAGGGTAGATGTGGTGGGCTATTTTAAGAATAAGATAGCCCCAGACATTGGAATTGAGGTAGAGCTTTCCAGCGACTTTCAACATGATGCGGCTAAGCTTGCTAAAACACCTAGCTTTAAGTGGAGACTGATTATGACCGATGATCCAGATACGTTATCTTTAAGACCGGTTACAAATGTAAATGGAAAGAGTATAGAGATTGTACGTCCTCCAGACGAAGAAGTGGCTTTTGAGGCCAAGATAAGGGAATTTACGAATCAAAACAAACGGACATGGTTTAATGAATTCAAGAAACGAATAGACAGAGAGCCCCAGACTGGTACCAAAGATCCACTTCCTGATTTTATTGACGAAATTCGAGACCAGGGGCTTGATGTTGATATGGTCAAGGACATAGTGTTTCGAACTGCGTTAGGAGGGATACATCTCGGGTTCTACGCACAAGGAACAGTTGGAACAGAGTATTATGGATCAACAGAGGTGCCGAGGGAGGTACTATATCTGAGAGCTAGGAATCTTATTTTCGAGGACCGACCTGGAAGAAGCTATGACACTGGAAGGCAATCAATTTACTATTTGTCAAGAGACGGGCGTGACTTGGCTGAACGGATCATAGACGAAAGAATCAGAGAAAAAGAGGAAAAGCTGTTACAAATCATCAGAAAGTACGGTGACTCAGCATTCTTAATTTCCCTGCTGGGGCAAATGGGGAGATTTGTTGATAGAGCGGACTTATCAGGATTTTTGAATAATTACCCATATTCAGGAATTCAACTTCCAAGTGTGGGTGTTTCGTGGAATGAGGTACCAAGGGATCTCGTTGAAGAATTCAATATTGACTATGAAATTACATACACAACCAGTGTTGTGACCAGTTCACCTCTGTTTCGAGAGACGCTAAAACAAGTATACAAAGCTCTTACAGACGCACAACTCGGGAATGAGACAAAGGCCTTTAGTTCCAAGGGCGATTGGTGGGGTGAAATGTATTCGGCCCCTCTGAGGGCATTACTCAGAAAACTCGACATAGAAGAATGGATAGAATCTTCTCAAAGGGATAAACTCAAATCTTACGCAGAGTGGGCAATTCTAGGAGCACATAACCCATTTGTTCCAAGCACACTCTATGATTCGTTTAGAGCTATTGGGTCTGATGTTCACGATGCTGAAGTCTTAATAGGGGAGTTAGCGGAACAAGGAATAACATCGAAACCCGTGAAAGGTGGAGCAAACACGATAGCAATCTATGATGATAAACGATTCAATGACTTTTGCGAAGGGAAAATGAACGCACTCCTCAGAAGCATACTGAAAGGTGAGTGAATGCCAATGCTTATCAGAAACTGGACGTCAGCAAAATTTATTATGGTTCCGAATATGGCCTAGTCAAGGTGGCTGGTATGACATCTTTTGACGGAATAGTTCTAAAGATGGACCTAGAGCAGTTTAACCCTTAACTCCGTGTTTTTTGTGTAATAGGCCGCACATATTCCTGCATTTCAATCTCCACCGAATGCCTATTTTATGGCATCTCTGCCTTAATGCGAAAGATCTTTATACATATTACGTATACTATGTAATATGGTTGTTCTCCCCGACTGGGTCAGGAAATACAAGACAAAAGGTGTCGAAATCCGGGTATCCGGACAGAATTACTATGCCTATGAGATGTCCAGCAAATGGAACAGGGAGAAGAAGAGGGCCGACAAGATCACCGGACAGTACCTTGGCGTCGTAACCCATGAGGGAATAGTGAAGCCCCGATCCATGGGGCTTCCGAGATCCGATCATGAATACGGGAATATTTCACTGCTGTATGGCATAGCTGAGAAGACAATCATCCCCGTGCTGAAGGAGATATATCCCACCATGTGGGAACGCATCATATCTTACGTCATTCTGAGGAACATACAGCCATTGCCAATGAAATCCGTGCATTACCTGTATGAGAAGACATACCTCTCCAGGGTAATGGACGAGAGCATGTCTCCCGATTCGCTGTCAAGGATGCTCTCTTCCCTGCCAGAGGACCAGAGCATCAGGGTCATGCGAGAACTGACGGAGAAGGGCGAATACGTTCTCATGGATTCAACGGCAGTATTCTCCAGGTCGGAGAACATGTCATTCCTTGAACTGGGCCACAACTCAAAGGGCATGCATCTTCCACAGATCAATGTCATGATACTGTTTTCATCCACCAGGACAATGCCCACGTTCGTGAGGATACTTCCAGGATCAATAAGGGACGTTTCAGCCATGTCAAAGACCATTGACATGGCAGGCGTAGAGAAATGCGTGATCGTTGCCGATAAGGGATTCTTCTCCCCTGATAACATAAGGAAGCTGGAGAATAAACGTCTCAGCTACATCATACCATTGAGGAGGAATTCGTCACTGATACCCGATGCTGATGGTTTCACGGGTGTTTTCCGTTATGACGGGAAACCTGTCAAGTACTGGAAACGTGAAAATGATGTGTACATATTCGAGGATCCCATCCTGAAAAGCGAGGAGGAGAAGGACTTTCTCCTGAGAATAGAGGAGAATAAGAGGATCGGGAAACAGTTCGATGAAAACGAGATCAATTTTGGAAAGCTCTATCTTCTCTCCGACCTGAATGAGGATCCTGAAAGGGTATACCGGCTTTACAAGCAGCGTGAATACGTGGAATACGCCTTCAATGTTTACAAGAACGATCTTGAGGCCGATAGATCATACCTGAGGGACGACCACATGATGTTCACGTACATGTTCCTGAACCTTCTGTCCCTGTATCTGCACTTCCAGATCCTCAATATGCTGGACGGGAAATACAGCGTCAGGGATGTTCTCCTGATCCTGTCAAGAATCAAGATGTACAGGTTTGAGAAACAGGAGATCATGAGTGAACTCCCTAAAAAAGCAAAAGACCTGGTGTCTGATATGAAGATTGATCTGGACATATTACGTAAAAAAGGGTGAGTTAAGGCTTAAATCAAAAATTACCCTAGGAATTGACAGCAGCTGCAAAAACTGTGTTGAAATAATGCATTCAACGTTCGGAAAAGACTACACTTTCTCTCCGATCCTCAATCAACTTCTAGGAAAACTCTATGAAGCTTCAATAAATGCGCTCCTCAGCGAGAGTAGGATAATAAAATGCAACGAATTCGCCGGTATAGATGGCAAAACCTCTATTTTCACTACCTCTTACAAGAAAACATAGAGCTTATGTGAGTCTATTTCTTCTTACTTCCTTTCGCAGTAACTGACATTACTCTTCCTTTGGCAGCTTGAGCTTCTGGCGTACCCTCTTTATCAAAGGCGGATTGCACTCTCTTTGCTGCCTTTGGAATCATTTTGCCTTTCGACAACAATTGAATAGCTGGTCAAGATATTTAACCGTTCTGTACGTTGAGCAGAGAGATTCACAGACAGTATTTGGAGATAATGGCACCTCATTACATATAAAATCTATAGTGATTCTGTATTGGAGAACCTTCAGGCAACTCGGATAAGACCTTTCCTACATCCTTAGAGAATTCAAGCGTGATGGGCCATATAGTGGCAAATGATGTGGTGTTCCAGTTCAATTTAGTCAGACCTAAGATTTCCTCGCATATTTCATTAATCTGAGAGTCTCCTTGATGATTCAGAAGCAATGGGCTAGGAATTCTATGTCCTGGATAGGTTCTCACTCTTGGAATATAGCCTGAGGTGTACAAAAGCCATCTTCTTTCTGAAAGACGTATTCCTGTCCCTCTTAAGACCGGATACTGCCCTGTTCGAGCGAATCTGTAAGAATGCCTATCAGTTATTGCAACAAAGTCGTGCGACTGATTTCCTATAGCTTCCATGAAACCTTCTCTTTCGACGTCATAAAATGTCGTCTTTTTGTGAATTACAACACGAGAAGGTTGCCTCCCCGCTCTCTCTTCATAGGATTTCAAAGCTTCTTTCATTAATTCATATGCCTGTCTTTTGCTCATGTGAGGTTCTTTTGTGCGTTTATCTATTACAACATCAGCACCTCGTAAGACCATTCCTTCTCCATTATGTGTGAAAACTTGTGCCATCGATGTTTCAACATCAAACTTTGGGCTCAATAAGTTGTGAAAAAAAGATATTCCAACGTAGCAGGTGTCCTGTCTCAATTTAGCCAGGCGCCACGGTTTTCCATTGGCTTTATAGTACAATGCTGTGGCAAAGTTATAGGCGAAAGTGGCCGGCTCCTGAATTCGTTTAACCGAGGGGTTACCAAAATCAACAAACCCCCTGGCAGTGGATTCACGAAGCAGTTGAATCGGGATGCCAAATTCCATAACTTTCCCCTTAAGCGCATTATGAAAGTCCAAATCAAGGTCCCTCTCTGTTGGGTCTTGAACTTCCAGCCCCCATTCGTCCAGAAATTTATTACCCTTAGCCTTCAATTCTGAGATCAACTTCTCTTCCGGAGTAAATTTCGGTCTTTTCGCACCACGAGTTTTCTCTGAAATGCCGCAATATTCTTCAATATCACTAGGCATTGTACAAATAATCACGTCTGGTCTATTATCTTCCATTGAAAGCGTAGAAACCGAAGGTATTGGCCCTGAACTTTGTTGTGTTCTTCAAGATTACCGGCTTACGGAAGGACCACATCCTTACTGTATTTGATGTGGTCTGTGGGGCGGATTCATCGAAGAATCCTATGATCATGCTCTGAGGATCAACCGAACCGAGTTTTTTTTAGTTTTTCCCTTGCATCATTTGGCTTCCTGTAATCCACCTGATAGGGTTTTGCATGCTTCATCTTCATGCCCTTCAGCATTCTGCGTACCTGCCTCTCAGAATATTGAACCTGAAATCTCTCTCTTATGAGATCCTCTATCTCCCTGAGTGACCACAGATCCTTTGCTTCCAGCAGCGATTTCAACTCGCTCTTCTGATCTGTGGAAAGTTTGGAGGGTTTGCCACCTGCATACCTCGGAATAAGACCCTCATATCCGGATTCGTTCCACCTCCTCAGCCATTCATACGCTATTGTCTTAACGACGCCAGCATGCTTCGCAGCCTCAGGAACGCTCTTTTCATCATAGAGATCATTGATGAAGATGAGCCTCTGGATGATTTTTCCTCTCTTCTGTTCTTCCCTTATCAGCCGCCGAAGCTCCGATGCCTGAAGATGTCTCTTCACTTCAATCCGACTTACTCTTGACATGGATGTGAAAACACGAATAAGTCCATATAGTTATGTCTTACACTATAATCCACAAGTGTTTGAAAGTTAATGATAAGGGTGTGAAAATGGCAGGCCAGTTAGTAGGATTATAGTGACGCAAATATCCCGGTAATGATTAATCCAATAACTAACATCAGGAATGAAGTGGTGGCCATCAATGCGATCGCCTTCCTGGTAACAGGTTTATTTGCTTCTTTTTCTCCGTGATGCAGCATTTGAGGATGTTTAGAATCACTCTCTCCATTTCTGGTAAGCTCACCAGAACGCCCGACAGTCATCATACCATGTTTAGCCTCTTAGATACAAGCTGCCGGTTCATTGGATATGCCAACGCCGGTCCTGCAAGCAAGGCCATTGACATTATGAACCTGAAAGCACAGGAGGCAGGATCATGACTCCCTACAATATTTGAGAACAATATGTTTGAGACCGGCACCATTCCAGACATCAGTAAGTTCATCGAAAGCAACTCCGGAATGAAGGTGCCTGACAAAGAATGTCTATACAAACCTCCGGACACATCTTTCATGAAAAGCGACCGGAATATAGACCGATCAAAGCCGAATCCTAGCAGATATTCAAGGATTATCTTAACGGGTGGTGGCAGATGTGCAAATGATCTGATTATCGCACCAGCCATGATACCAAGCCCGTCTCCGGCTACACAATGGATTGTGGAGCCCAACACCCGGCGCCATCTAATCGAAACATATCTTTCATGTAATCCTGGCAAGGGTTCACGTCACCCGAGCACATACAGGAAGGCGCCAATGGGGCCAGTGTATGCAGTTACAAGTACAAATTAAAGCTTTAGCACGGGATTTTCAGGAGTGGATCTGATATCTAATGCAACGAACAGGAGAAAAGGGAGTGTCGGTGCAAATCAAAGAATCATTATGCCTTCCAACAACATTTCAACCAACCTTACAGTCCCCATAGATTTCCGTAGATTCCTTCATTTATTTCTCCGATTGAACTCCATAAGCCTTTCATTCATGGTGACAAGGTCACTCTTCAATATCAATAATGAAGAATCACAGAAAGGTATAAAGACGTGTTACGCGCTAAATTGGGCTTCAGAGAAATCTTCTTCTAATTGGCAATCCCATGCTTCTTATCCTCCATAACACTGGTGCGACTCTTCAGGGCCATGAGATGATGGCCGTACGTATATTCCTCTGCTGTTTTACCGTATCCTTTCTTGACATAAGCATCTCTTTCAGCAGTTTCATCTCGTGAGGATCATCGCGTAATCCCAATAGATCAGAGAGTATTTCCATGATCTGAGCCGGTTCAGGCATGTTGATCTCTCTTTGCTCACTGAGGATGGAGACATCGGCGATGATGCCCATGTCCAGCATTGTTGAATAAATTTCCGGGAAAGCCAGCATGGTCGGTATGGGCTCAGAAGGGCGAAACACGGGCCAGACGTCCTTCAGGAATCCCAACATCTGATCCACATGGACAGCCAGTATGCATTTCCTGCTTGCGGAACGCTCCATCGCAAGTATAAATTCAATGGGGTCATTGGCAAATTGAATTACAAAGGATGCGAAAGTGACTTCAGCGTTTACCGTTTTCTTTGTTGGCCAAGAATCCGGAACTACATTTATGTTTGGCAAAACACCTTCTTTCTCAGCTGTCGAAAGGAGTCGCGTGCGCATCTCCTCGCTTGGTTCAAATGCTGTCACGGAACATCCTGCCTGCGCCAATGGTATTGCAAATCTGCCGACTCCGCTTCCTATGTCGATTATAGAACGCTCGGGACCTAGGTTCTGCAGAACTTTTTGATACAATGCAGTCGTCCTTGGATCAATTGTTTGTGATGACTTATTCAGGTTATCAGCCATTATCTTCATAACAGCAGGAGTCAACATTCCGGAACCTAACTTTTTTGAATTCATATAGAATCATTATCCATGAATGAATTCACTATCTTCTTGAGTTTCGTTTCGACTTCAACCAGGAAAGGTTCCATGTCTTTCGAATGGCTCAAATTGAGTGTGCGGAATATCTCGCCAGGTAGTTGAACTGATATCTCAGAATGATCACCTGCATTTTTCACGATGAGGTGGCAGGGAAGAAGTGATTCCAGTCTGGTATCCATTGCAAGCGCTCTGCTGGCAAGACCTGCATTGCAGATATCATATGTCCTAAGTTCAGTGTAGTCGAAACCTTTGCTTTTCAGGATTTCACTGGTTTTTATTTCTGCCAGAACGGCAAAACCATTCCTCGTCACCAGATCCGGTACCTTAGAACACGCCTCTTCAAATGTCAATTTGGAGTTTTTCCTGTATTCTGTTGCCATATTATTGCCTCGATGCAATCTCACTTTTCATGCTCTTGTAATCTTCCATGCTGATCTCACCCTTTGCGTAACGGATATCCAGAATATCCATCGCGGTCATACTGCTGTCGTCTGATTTGCCGCCCATGTTTCCATGATCATGCATGCTGTGTCTGCCATTTCCTTTTTCTGATTGATTCATACATCCGCAGGACATGCTTCAACAATTACAGATTGCTACTTAACAATTGTGTTTGCATTTTGTGGAATTCTCTTCATAAAAGCTTACACAATGGCAAGTATTTTATCATGTTGGCTCGTGATTCGGCAACTGAAGCACTGATCCTGTGCACAACAAATTAAGCAGTGAACGTGAATCCTTTTATTGCTATACTCGCCCTTCTCTTCCTGACAGTTATATGTTCTCTTCCTTTATCGACAGAGTGAAATATATTCCGGTCAAAGAGGCGCTTAGAGGTGTGGAAGTGGAGGAGAGGCTGATTTCAGGGGCGAAAGCTTGATAGAATTTGGGAACCCCTCTTGTGGCATTGAAATATTTGTACTTGACTGAATAGTAAATTCCCTGGGCGGTCAGCCTTCCGTGTGCGGCTCTCAGTCAGCCATAAGAGTCGCCGGGAGGGATAAAATGGATAAACAGAAAAAGCGTATTGATCGCATGAACAGTCCTGTAGTGGGAATAGATCTTGGAGAGAAGGAAAGCTTTGCCACGTATATGGCACCTGATGGAGACATAAGGGAACAGTTCAGGTTCCCCATGACTGGAGAGGGGTACAGAGAATTTGAAAAGAGGATACCGAAAGAGACGAGAATAGCGTTTGAAGCATCGGGATCTGCGTATGCAGTTTCTAACGCATTGAAAGGTATTGGATATTATGACATAACCGTGGCCCATCCGAAAGAGATGACGTGGATAACAAAGTCAAAGAAGAAAAACGATAAGGTGGACAGCCTCAAGCTTGCAAAGCTGCATCTCGTTGGAATGATACCTGTACTGGACCTAGTTAGAGTTAGACAATTTGATAGTGGAGAAAGGTTTAAATAGGGGGAGAGTCAAGAGAGGGGGAATTTTTAATCTCCTCCCGGATTCCATGGAGGCTTCATCATGGTAGGCAAATCTAACAGGACCAGGGAAGAGAAGGCAAGGATTGTCATGGAGGCCCTGTCCAACACCGCCTCTATAGCTGAAATCTGCAGGAAATACGACGTTGGATCATCGGCGTTCTACAAGTGGAGGGATGCGTTCATTGCAGCAGGCACAGCTGCACTTGAAGCAGGCAGATCATCAAAGGACGCTAAGGTGCAGATGGAGATCGAAAACCTCAAGAGGATCATAGGAGAACTGACTGTAGCAAATGAAACACTAAAAAAAACTCAACTCTCCAGGAGAGGAGGGATGCGATGACCTACCTTGTTGGGGAAGGGATCAGCAGGAGCAGGGCATGTGACCTCTCAGGATACAGCAGGTCCCTCCTGTACTACAGACACAGGAAGAGGTCAATACCCCTTGACCCATCCATCGAGTCCAGGATCAGCGAAATAATCAAGGAGAGGCCTTCCTACGGTACGAGAAGGGTTACGGCAATGATAAGGCGTTCCCGCCTCAATGTGAACAGGAAGAGGGTCAGGAGGCACATGAGGGCGATGAACCTGGTCATGGCGAGGAAAAAGGTGGCCAGGGAGAAGGCCCCCAGGGCAGTAGTCGTTTCCACGTTGAACAGGACGTGGGAGACCGACTTCACAAAGATATACATACCCGGAGAAGGGTGGGTATATTTCACCGCCTACATCGACCTCTGCTCAAGGAAGGTCAGGGGATTCCTTGTCTCAATGATGTCCAGGACAGAAGAGATGCTGCTGGCACTTGACAGTGCCCTCCTCACGGAATTCCCTGACCTCGTGATCCCCAATCTGTCCATAAGATCGGACGACGGTTCTCAGCTGACATCACACAGGTATGAGGAATACCTGAGGTCCCTGGGAATAAGGCACGAGACAATACACCCCAACACGCCGGAGGAGGATGGCCATGTGGAATCGTATTTCGGCCATTTCAAGGAGGACTATATATACACCAGGGATTTCTCCAGTTACATCGAGTTCGAGTCCTACATCGGGTGGGCTGTGAATGACTACAATTCAGTGAGACCGCACTCATCACTGGATTATCTCACTCCGGAGGAATTTGAGTGCAGGATAATGGAGGATGAAATGTTTAGAAGAAAATGGATTGAAAAACAGATGGGGAGGTATGAGCATGTCATTCTCCTCGAATGAACCCGGAAAGTTGTCTAAACAAACGGGGTCCATGTCACAGCATATTTCGGAACAGAGAAAGGACTTCCAGAACAAGGTATCCGACATCCTGATCCTAACGTGTGACAGTATCGGGGTCGAGAGCCTGAACGTCAGCGGTATGGTAAACAATCATCGTCTGGCTGGAAGTATAATGGATGCGGGATGGTCTTCCTTCCTGGCAATGCTGAAAACCAAGGCATTGCTGAGGGGCAAGAATGTAGTGGAGATAGGGAGATTTGATCCCTCAACGAGGATGTGTTCGAGTTGTGGATACATGAAACACATGGAATTATCTAAAAGGACATACGCATGTGATAAGTGTGGCTTAACCATAGACAGGGACTTGAATGCCGCAATAAACATAAGAAAATTCGCTCTGATCAAGAGCGGAGTACCCACGGACAGTGGGGAATTAACGCCTGTGGACAGAGGTGCCAATACCTTTTCCCTCCGCATGGAGAGGGCATAGGGCAAGCACACGGATTGAATCAGGAAGCCCCGACGCTTTAGCGAGGGGAGGATGTCACAGTTCCTATTTTGGGTTGGGCCCCTAATTATGGACCGATCGGGATTTGATTAATGTTTTAAGGGAATACTAACTATTAGAAGTTTGATCCTTTACTGATATACATCTTTCGGAGATAGACAAAGCCACAAAATGAGCACTGTTCCCTACGGTATATGTTAGATCAAATATGTAGAGGTAATCAGAAACGTTCTTTGACATGAATGCCATGATGTTGATCGCCAGAACAACAATGGATACAACTATAACAAGAACTAAGTGGTAAAGATAACGATTCATGATTATTTGGTACTCCATTTAACTCTATTCTTCCTACTTATGTGAGTACTCAGAATAAAATACACTCCAGCGATAATGGAAACTACGGAAATCAAAGTACCAAATGAATAGAATGTTTGAACATTAAAAGATCCTAATAAACCCACAACACCTGAAATCAGAAATATAATTCCAAATATTGATGGGAATAATGTTCTAATTCCTGCTTTTTCTGTATGCACTCAAACCACCCTGAATGAATAATCGAACCATCGCAGCAAAAATAAACATTATACCAACTACAAATGAACCTGCCCATACTAAGGATTTTACTCCTAAGTAGAATGTTAGAATACCGAATGAAAATAAAGTGATTCCACCAACTAAACTCATAATGCCAGTTCTAAAAAACCAAGGGGAATCTTTTTCCATTATAAGAATAACTGCCACACCAATAGAGGCTATGGAAAAAACCAATGGTAAAACTATTGGCAATGCTGATATGAAATGTCCATCAAACTTTAGGTTGTAAGATAAAAATATTGACAGATATAGAAGGGCTAAACCAACAATATAAAAAAGAAGGGACTTATAGATGTTCTCATATCTCATGTTTACTCCCCCTTCCCTTAATCTTATTAAGCCCCAGTGCAACATTGAATTACATTATAAGCATCCTCATGGTTAGGTCCCCTAATTGGAGACATTATTGTCTTATAACATTTCAAGCTTTCTGAATCTTTTCCATACATTTTTCATTCCTCTCCCTTGGTGCAATATATCCTATGGCAGTGTGCAGCCTCTCGTTGTTATAGAAATCCACGAATCTCTCGATTGTTGATTTCGTTTCATCAAAGAAATCAAACTCGAATCTTCTTATGACTTCCCTCTCCAGAATTGAGTTGAACGATTCTATGTGTGCATCTTCCTTCGGAGTTGCTGGATGGATCCTCTCATGCGGGATGTTCATCATTGAGAGGAAATTCTCCACAGTATTGCATATAAACTGTGTGCCGTTATCGCTTCTCATACGAACGCCTGAGATATTCTCCAACCCTCTTCGATCAAATGCAGAGGCCATTGTTTCTTTCACATCGTTACCGGTGCAGTGATATCCCAAATAGTGACCAACAACCTCCCTGGTGTAACAGTCAATCATTGCAAGAAGATAGGCATTCCTGGATTCCCCATGGATCCAGACATACTTTATGTCGAATTCCCACACCTGATCCGGACCCGTAACCTCAACAGTGGACTGCACAACTCTTGTTACCGGCTTTCTCTTATTGTATGAGTGGTTCAGAAGATTATTCTCTGACATGAGTCTCCTGACCTTCTTCCTGTTGATTTCATATCCATTTCGATTGATCTGTTTTGCAGTTTTCTTGTATCCATAACAGACAAACCCCCTTGAGAGAAGTTTCTCCATTTCATCCACCACAATGCTGTTATCCACCATGATTGTTTCATTGCCATCCCTCTTAATTGTGAAGAGGGAGTTGTGCCTCCCCCTCTTCAGCAACTGTCTTTCACTGAATACACCATTCCGGTAGAAGCTGCACCTTGGTATGTGAAGAAGGTCTGCAATGTGGCTTATTCCCAACCCTTTGCCAATGTATTCATTTGCCAGGTTCATTATCTCTTCACCATCTTTTTTTTTATAGATTCACTGAGCAGTGCATTCTCCAGATCCTTTTCTGCAAGGAGTGTCTTCAGCTTTTCATTTTCCTTCATCAGTTTTCTCACTCCAGGTTCCATTCTCCTGTAATGTGGTTTAAGACCATCCAGTCCGAAGGTATCATAGGATTCCTTCCATTTGTAGTACATGCCTGGATCTACAGAGTATTTCCTGCACGTTTCAACAACCTTGCCACTCTCCTTGATCTCCTTTATTATGGCAAGCTTCTCTTCCGCTTTCCATCTTCTTCGTTCTGTCATTGTTCCCCCCAGACCCCCTTTAATTCATCTCTTAATATATATTTAACCCTATAGGACAACTTTGTCTCACTATTTAAGGGGGCAGACCACTCAGTGCACTCCCCTGCTTTATAAATACAATAGGCACATGCAAGAACATCAAGACTAAAGCATATAAGACAAGCAGGTAACGTTAAAAAATCAAAGCAAGCTGCGAGACAATCAGGTAAAACTAGACACTCTGCGCATATCTCCTCAATGTCAGGAACACTGAGAACGCAATCCGTGAGACTCAATGCATTCTCAAGGCAACATGTAAAATTAAAATCCATTAAGGTCACCTTGTAAGATAGTTCCATCACATCAATTGGCTTCAATTTATTTCGGTTGTTGTCATATACTTCAGGAAAAGCGCTCAGAAGATGCGCCATTTTATTGTAAATCCACTTTCTCTTTTCTGAAACACCGTTATCTAATTTGTTTATAACAAAACTTAAGTCTTTTGCAACCGATAAAAAGTCTCCTTTATAATTTATGCTTATTGGTAAAGCGAAAAGGTCAACATGGTTTAGGTCCTTTGGTGAAACGTTGATGGATAGAAACAATGCGCCTTTGTTGTTTTCAAGTGGAACTATACTCCCTTCTAAGTATATTATGGCCTCATCATCGGCAATCTCAAAGTATAATGAGTAAGCTTTTCCCGACTGAGATATTTTTTCCTCTGAAAGTTCATAATCCATCTCTCGAAATGACATAGTGTAATTTTGGGTCTTATCAGAAAAAATTAGAGAAATGTTTTTCACACCACTATTAGCAAATGTTTGAGGCGTTTGAATTTTTGGAGAGATCTTTCTAGGTTTCTTGTAAGTAATAACCTCAGTTTTTATTTCATCTTTATCCTTTACCACTCGTACTACTTCCGACATTGTGAGTTCCTGCTTTCTGCTACCCATAATAATAGAAACAAATTATTATATATATATATATATATATATATATATTTCCATTCATCAGTAAACACTGTAATTCAGAGCATTTTTTGATATAGAAAAGATGGACCGGTCGGGATTTGCTTATTGTTTTAAGGGAATGCCATACTACAATCTTCTAAGATTTCATTTTGGCGTAATACTTTCCCCATCTGGGATTGATGTCAGAGATAATCAGATCCCGCCCGCTTAACACCAAGCTTCTCATATATATGATCTGAGCTTATTATCTCACCCTCACACAGTGATGCGTGGAACGCGTCAAAGACACCCACACCTTCGTGATCGATAAGGTGTGCTGCTGCCAAAGCATTTTGTTTACTGGCCCCTTTCAGTTCAGCAATGGATAGGACGCTAGCAATCATGCCTTCGGTGGGTACTCCTTTCCTGACGCTTACCAGCGCTAGTTCTACCAGGGTAAGCATAGAAGTGAAGATTGTTCCCTTATAATTTTCCAGTGCTTTGATAGCCCAATTGTTCAACCCATCATTTGAATTCGAAATTGCGATGAAGAAATCTGTATCAGCGTATGGCATTTATCGCATATCCTTTTGTCTTCTGTTGGTCCTTTCTTCAACTTCTTTGTTTGCCTCGTCCACAGCCAACATTCTGGTATCTCTTGCCGTTTGCTTGCCGAGACCGAGTTTTTTGCCCCACTTTCGTAACTCAGTAACAGGATCTTTGGGCTTGGGAATTAGCAGAATCTCTCCAGACAATTTGATAACATAAAATCTGTCCCCATATAATGTTCTCGATTCTTGACCTATGTTAATTCGTCCCTTTTCATCCAATTTTGCCTCTTCAATCATTGCCATATGATGATACAGAACAGACTAATTAAGATTGTGGGAATTCTGTATATTTGTGGGAATAATTTCTAAAGTATTCCACAACAATACAAAACGCAAGTGTAAACTGTGGAGTTGGACTGGATATCAAGACACAAGATTGGTCTGTAATATGTTGCATGAATCATTCAATGCACACAATGGACCGAACAGGATTTGATTAAAGTTTTAAGGGAATACTATGCAAAAATCTTATGCACTAAAACCGACATGGCGAAACCGATGAACGGTATGATTGAGGAGTACTAATTGGGATAAGAGGGAAATATAGCGACAACCGTAAATATAATGGTCAGTTGTAACCGACATGGCTTTTGATCGTGAATCTTTTGAAAGAAAATTTATGAAAGGATGGAACTATCATACAACTGATCAACTTTTGGAATTATATGCGGAAGATATCGTTTACAAACATCAAGGGGAAGAACCAAGAATAGTTAGTGGAAAAAATCAATTCGAACTCTACCTTAAAGGATTGTGGAATTCTATTCCTGATTTTGAGTTCAAGTTACTTAGAACCGTATGGAATGGAAGCATAGGATTCGGAGAATGGATTGGGAAAGGTACATTTCAAGGGCAAAGATATGGGCGCAACAAGGTTACTGAACCTAAGAAAATTGAATATGAAGGTGTAGACGTCATGATACTGGACAGTAGCAATCTTATAAAGGAGGAAAGAGCCTATTACAACATGTTAGACGTTATTAGACAACTCCAATGAGTTTTATTCTTCAAGGGTCAAGAATGAACGGTAAGGACATAGTGGTTGCATCTCTTCTGGGATTTATTTCCACATTCGAGGCAACCATGATACTGGTTGCTGTTCCGGTACTTTCTGACTATTTCGGCATCTCTCACCTTCAGGCTTCTTTACTTGTTACTATCTACGTGGCAATAGAGGCGTTTCTATTTGTTCCGTTTGCCATGATTTTTGAAAGGATTAGCCTCAAACTGGGCATGATTTTTGGAGGTGCCCTGCTGGCGGCGGGGGGATTCCTTATTTTCTTCAGTTCCAGCTTCATTGAAATTGAGTTTTTCAGAATGATACAGGCTGTTGGCGCATCCATAGTGTTGCCAACATCCCTTGCATATGCCTCAAGCATCGGTGATGACGCAAGCAGAGGTAGCGCCATAGGGACAAATCATACCATAGTGAGCTTAGGATATGTAATCGGATTGCCAGTAGGCGGTTTCGTTGCTCTCCTTGACTGGAAAGTGCTTTTCCTGGTCTCTTCATTGCTGGCACTGGTTTGCCTTGCTTTTGCCTTGAGAATTGAGGACATAAGGAAAGCTTCATCAATCGGACGCCGCGCATTTGGACCGAGCCTTGCACTATCCGGTGTTGTGTTACTGGCATTAAATATTTGGGCAGGGATAGCAGTGATGGCTATTGGTCTGATAATGAGTTCTAGGGTGAGATTGCCAAGAGAATACGTGAAATCGAGTCTCAGTGGTTTCCTTCATTCAATAACGAGAAACAGCTTCGCTGCTTATCTCGTTTTTCTTTATGCATATCTGGGTTACAATTCACTCCAATACGGTCTTCTTATACTCCTGTTTCCGTTGTCATTCACATTCTTTTCTCTTGCTGGAGGGAAAGCTTCCGACAGGTTTGGTAGAAAAGTTGTACCAATGCTTGCTTTTCTGACAATGGCGCTGTTTTCCTTTTCCATATTTATAAACTTGATTCTTGCAGAAATTCTCCTTGGGATTGCATCGGGCCTTGCAACCACATCAAACACATCCTACACCATGAACAGTCTTGGACAGGAAAACAGGATTGTTGGTTCTGCTCTGAGGACATTGCAGGGTACGGTCGCAATGTCCATCGGCCTGAGCATAGGTTCATTCATTTCCATAGGCTCAAAAGATATCGTTCTTATTCTATTGGCTCTAAACGTGGTTGCTGCTACTTTGGTACTTTCTTATAAATTCCCAATGTCAAAGGAGGTGTGTCTTCACATTCTTTAGTTGCATCGAAAGATTGCAGCCACGTTTATTTATTTTCTATTGAATTTCCGAAAAATGTGCAGCACGAGAACTCCTCATATTCTATGATTCCGCACTAAACGAACCTCGGTTATGTTGTAAAAACCATCTTTTTCTCTAATTGTTATAGAATGGACCGGTCGGGATTTGATTAATGTTTTAAGGGAATACTTACCAAAATAGCACAATCTGCTCTGTAGCACATTAGTCACATTTCAAAGGTTATTACAGGTATTACTTGTTACAAGTGTAACATTTTGGGGGTAGTGTCTTTTAGTTTAATAGGAATTACTGCTCTTCCAGAAGCGACCACATCTGCTTATTGATTCTTTTCCTATCCTCCCGTTCATTTCATGAGAAAACGTGAGACCGCTGTACTTCGTTCCAATAGTCATAGTCTATTCTGCTATTCCTCCTTTCTTTTTTGATTATAGTCATTGACTATGGCTGCCACAGAGCGTTAGATGGACTTTATTAACAAAATCACAGAACTGACGGAAAATGGCCGGTTTTGAATTCATTGATTCCTACACCTATTTTACTCATACAGAAAAGCGATAACCGACACCGTGGTTTGCTATATAGATTATAAAATATGCCTAACGGTGTAAAGGTACAGTGAACACGTTTTTAATTCAAAACGGGAAAGTGTCATGGATTTCCTGAATGAGATAAGATACAGTAATCCGTTCAATCATATCATTCTCATACTGGATAACTTCTTTGCCCACAGAACAGAGAATGTTGCAATAACCGCAGAGATACTGGACATTGAACTGGTATTTCTTCCTCCGTATTCACCACAACTGAATCCAATAGAAATCATATGGAAATTCATCAAGAAAGTAGTGTCACATACATTTGCGAAAGACCAGGAAATGATGGTTGATACTGTTAAAGCAAGCTTCATTGAATTCTCAAAAAGCAAATCCTTCTGTAAAAGATGGGTGGAGATGTTTGTTAACTATACATAACGAAATAAGTATTACCGCATACACACAATCATTCCATGTAGCATAGTGTTCTGAGGGTTCCATTCTCCCCATTCCATAACAGGAACTGTTTTGCAACCACTCTTATAACTCCTTTCAGGTCAGGAAAATACTGGTTATGTAACCTCAATTTTTTCAGGAGCTTCCAAACCCTCTCTATGGGATTCAGTTTCGGTGAGTATGGTGGTAGAAAGTCAAGGAACAGCTGATCTTTGTGTTCCTCCAGCCATGGAAGGATCAACTTTGCATGATGGTACCTGGCGTTGTCCAGGATGATCTGCATCTTCTTTCCCTTCCCCCTTTTCATCAGGACGGTAAGAAATCTGCTGAAAGTTATGGCGTTGAATACATTAGACATCATGCCAACGAATTCTCCCGTCCTGATGTTCACTGCACCGAATACGCTGACACCTTTCCTTGTGGGATACTGTAATACTGTTGGATCCTTGTCTTCAGGTGGTATCCACATGGCCAGGGTGGTTCCATGCTGGTAGAAATGGCATTCATCCAGTGACCATATATCCGTATCGCCTCTCTTCAGATCCTCAGAGAGTTTTTTTAAAAGCGTACTGTTCATCAGGATCGCCTTTGGCTATGATTCCTCTTGGTTTTCTCCTCCTGAATTCAAGCCTGTGAAATATGAGCTGGCATGTCCTTACACCAATCTTCACATGAAACTTCTCCCATATGTGGTGCATGAGAAGTTTCCCATCCCAGAGATTCTGATCATATCCGAATTCTCCCGGATTCTTTCTCAGATCGCTGCCTATCTGATCCATTTGCTGAGGCGTAAGCCTTGAATGCCGTCCGGATCTCACTCCTTCCCTGAGGGCGTTGAAACCTTTCTCGTTGAATCTCTTAACCCATCTCTCTACGGTTCTGGGATCTTCCCCGAATATATTTCCAGCTTCATAGCAGCTCATTCCCTCACTGACGAGCAGAAGGCCGTGCAGTCGGTGATCATACCTTGATTCCTCAGAACGGAATATCTCATTCCGTATAGCAACAGACATCTCCTTTGCGTTGTTTATTTCAAGCCGTTTCATAATTATATAACAATTTTGAATATTTAAATATATGCGGCAGTAATTATTACGTTATGTATAATAAGGGTACAATGTTATGATAAAGACTATAATACCATCTCTTTCCCCAACCCCTCATACTTTTCTTTCGGGTTATTGAGTTCCTGTCCTCCGCTCAAATTTGATACTGTTTTCAAGATAGCGGTAAAAAAAGGCAAGAGCAATCATTATCACTAATGAAGGCAACGCTGCATACAATGCAAAGTCCCTGAAACTAAGATAGGCATTTGCTACTAGCACATAAACTATGAAAAATATGGCCACCCCTCCTATGATATACCTGTGAACGTGTTTTGAAACCATTTTTCACTTCCTCTTTGAATTTTCAAAGAGTTCTCTCATTCTCTCTTGTCTTGAACCGCTTTTTAGGCTTTTTATATATCCTACTGTTCCCACAATTACGATTACCGGTAACAAACCCAGATCAATAAAGGCCAGAACATGTGAATGTATGACTATTATCGCAATTGCTCCGATTAATAAAAACGCTATGAAGAGGAAACCTGCGATAAGACTCAAATAACTAACTGGTTTATGATATTTTACCACTATAATCATCCCACGTTAATGTAAACCATCTAGCATACACCTACCTTTTGGCATATGTACTCGGCTCCCACGCTACAACCGTAATCTGTTATTTCCTCTATTGCCAGTGCACAGAGAGAGGCGCAAATTGATAGACAGATAAGGTAACCGATTAAGGTTTCAACAAATAATAAGCAAATATCTCCTGCTCCCGCAACACATACGTCCGCACATATCTCATCCGAAGGTATGCCGTCTGCCAATTCCTCGCATATTTCCTTAACTAATTCCTGACAAATGTCGCATTGAATAGATGGATCATTGCTTGAGTATGTTTTATTAGGTACCACTAATGTTGTGTCTATCGGTTTACTATTCCCGCAACAAACTTTTCCCTCACTAATGCCCACAATTTTTAGTTTTGAATCATTTTCATTCTTTTCCATTGTATTTATGGAGTAGGTTGCTTTCCCAATATTTCTTCCATTGAATATAGTATAGCTGATAGTGTGTTTACCGTTTACATCTCCTTTCAATACTTGCGTTCCCTGAATTAATTTAGGTCTTTCGCCTTCAATTTCAATAAGTACAGATGCTTGCTGTGTTCTGACACCATTTTCAGTAGTTTCATCAAAATGGACAACCTTTATACTATTTATTCTCTTTGCCATAATAATAAAAACAAATCACCACACCATATATACATATTCCTATTCATTCACACTCTCCGCGTGTGTTGATAACTGACACTTAATTTTCTAGTTTCACCAATCTTATTTCACTTTTCATGACAGCATCTCTTCATGTGATTCATGATCATAGCCATGGCTGTTGATCTTCCTTCTCTATCCTTCCAGGACCTGAATTTGATTTCAACTTTATCCAAAATCACCGGTTATTGATCCCCATCTCCCCATTTTCATGTCTATTACGAAATCCATGAATATGATCCATTCCAGTCCTGAAAGACTTCTCATGAGATTTATGAGTCCATAAATTATAGATCAGCACTGAAAAATAGAATATGAAATATCTCACGCCAATGTCAGGGGAATGTCTCTTCTCCTCAAGTACCATCTTCTCTCCATAACCATTCTCAATACTCCACCTTTCCCGGTATATCTCTGCAAGATTCTCAACAGGTCTTCAGTGACCTCAATGTTTGTATAAAATGAGAAATCATGAAGTTTACCGTCCTTATGGTATTTCACATGTACGAAGCTGGCCTTAGCCACCTCTCTCCTTTCAGAGTAATTCGTATCCTTTTTCTTTAATCTCAACACCCTTGGACTGTCCCTTGCAGGTACAATGTATTTCATCCCCATGGTATCCACATTATTCATCACACCTGCATCCAGATAGCCACGATCCATGAGAATGATGTTGATCTTTATTCCAGGTTCCACCGCATGTTCAATAGGTGTCTCTACCTCCCTGGAACTGTCAATACCGTCAGGCTGATCATGTCGCATGACTGAAAGTACAGACCTCTCACCCCTCTTCACAGATTCCAGTGTTGCAAATCTGTATGCCCTGTCTGTACCCCTGAACTTCTTTGATCCCACACCCATGAGATATCTGCTGTCAGCACCATAATATGGATGGTCATGTTCGTCTATTGCAACATTCACGGCTGTTGAGAAGGCACCCATGGAGATTGCCTTCTTAACGATGAGATCCAGCAGTGACTCTATCGTTTGTATTCCAGTTCTCACTGTTTTCCTCTTCTTATTCCTGTCAGATCCTTTTCTCCTGTGTGAACCTGATTCAGAGGCAATTCCCTTCAACAGCCTGAACATGGTATCACCTGATGGTGTTCCTGTATCTCCGTAATTTCTCACATATGTTTCAATGTACAGATGATCTGCAATGGTATTCCTCAGTGTTCCTGATACATCGCCTTCAGTATAGATGGAATGTTCCTTAATGACAGGTGCGAACATGTTCTTCAAGGCTGAGGAGAAAAATTCTTTTGTATCCTTTACATTACACAACGGGGCGTTATTTTGTGTCTTCATAATACAATATTAATCCCCCTAATTTTAAGTCGTCTGCCAGGATAAATAAATAATGAGAACCTTTTGTATGGTAATAAACTACATTCCCGATGAATTATGCATGTCTGATCCGGTTGGACATGCGGAGAGTGTGGGTTAATGGTAACAGTTCAGTCCCTTGTGCCACACTTTTATTCTGACGCAGTGTTATGAACCGAAAGGTCTATATATAAGTAATGCATTATATTATTAGAATGATTAAATTACTTGCCGAAACACCCGGAGACCAGGACATGATTGATAAGATTCTCAGGGCCTTCGATCAATTGAGAAAACGTCTGGAGGACAAAAACAGGGAACTTGAGGAATACAAAAAGAGACATCCTGCAACCGTAGGTGTGAAGAATGGAAAGACCTATGACATTGCAGTACCACAGGATGTAAAACCTGACATCATGGATCATGAAAACCCTGGGAAGAGAGAACCGGGATCACAGGAAGGTCACCCCGGGCACTTCAGGATCAGAAAAAAGCCAACAGAAAGCATAAGGATCCACCTGGATCTGAAGGAATGCCCCGAGTGCCATTCCCCCCTGAGGAGAAAGGGATCAAGGTCAAGGATCATAGAGGATATCCCGGTCATAAAACCTGATATCATAGAGTACAGTATGGATCGATTATACTGCACAAAATGCCACAGGGTATATGAACCAGAAATACCCGATGCATTTCCCAATGCAACATTATCACTGAGGGCAATGATCACCGTTGCCTACTTCCGCATAGGCATGAGAATAAGCATTGAGAACGTTTCGAGGATGATGAAAGAGGTATTCGGCATCCATGTATCAGAAGGGGAGATACAGAATATCCTGTCACAACTCTCCAATGCACTTGGAGATGAATATACCAGGTTGCTGGACAGTATCAGGGAATCATCCTACCGCCACATGGATTCCACTTCATGGAGGATTGACGGCGATAATTACAACCTCTGGACATTTCTCACAGAGACAGAGGCCATATTCCACATATCCAGGGGAAACGGCCATGATGTTCCCATGGAGGTTCTCGGTGAACATAATGGAACCGATGTTCATGACAGGCATTCCGCATTCGAAACACTTGCCAAAGAGACAGGCAACAATCAGCAGTACTGCTGGTCTCACATAATCTGTGATGCAAAGGAACTGGAACAGTTCTACGGTGAGGAGGGATCAGGAATAAAGAGATCCATTCAATCAGTATATGATGAGGCAAAGGGATTCCATGGCCATGGCACCATGGATGATGTTGAGAATCTTTACCACAGACTTGTCTTCCTCCTGGATACAGATTATGAAAACGCGAGATCGAGAAAGTTTGTTAAGAATCTTCTGAAACGGAAGAAGGAGTGGTTGTTCCGTTTCGTCATTGATCCTGATGTTGAAGCGACAAACAACAGGGCAGAGAGGGCACTGAGACCTTCGGTCATATACAGGAAAATATCAGGCGGATCCAGATCAGATAGAGGCGCTGATATCTATACGAAGATCTTTTCCGTATATTACACATCAAAGCTGAGGGGAAAAAGCTTCATTACAGATACGTCATCCGTAATAAAAAGGAGTGCTAAACCGGGATGAAAGGATCGGGCACATCAGACTGACCAGTTACGGTTAATGGGAATCCTTATTAATATTTGAAGCATGGCTAGAACCGATGTCAGGGACGCATGCAAATTCTGTAAACGAGCAGGGCATGAGTTTCTTTATAGTGGTCATAGCGATAGAACTGTTGCTTCTCGCCGTGCAGTTTGTGTTCGGGATATGGATGAACCTCTTCGCACCGTTCCCTACCGCTCGGGTAGCGTTTCAACCCTATGCTATGATGACTGTTATGATATCGGTGCCCGAGCTAATGATTCATATGATGAATGGCGTCCTCATCGGGCTCCTTTCCCTGATGATATTTGTATTGGCTATCATGAGGGCAGATTTCAGGTCGGCTGCCATAAGCGCAGTTGCATCACTCTCAATCCTCTTGGCAGGCATAAGCGGCCTTCTGTTCCTTTTTTCCGGCTTTCAGGATAACGTCTTCTCCTTTGCTATGTCAATTGGATTCATCGTGGCAGTAATCTCATACTTTTTCCTAGTCTATTCAGCGGCTATCCTCCCGCGAGGGAAAGCTTCCATTTAAGGCAATGGGGTTACGAATGGCCACTTGTACACGTTGTACATGTAAAGACGTGCGATCGGATCAGGTGAGTCCTATGCTGATTGCTCTCTTCCTGCAACCGGGGGAAACAATATTCGCACCCTTTTACATCCCCCTGAATGCAGATCCAACTGGAAACCAGGCCCATAATTAACAAAGTTCTCCATCGCTAAGCGTGGAAACCATGGCACTCTTGGGAAAACATAGAGAAATTTTCCGGCAATCATCGAATGGTTATATCCCAAATAAAAGCTATAAGATGCCAACTCTTTGGGATGGAGAATACATGATTTCGAAAAAGGTCATAGTTGCATTTGAAAAACTGCTTGGGAGCGAGAACGTGTTTCTGGACAGAACAAGATTGTCCCTCTACAGCAAAGGGAGCATAGATCGCTACGAGCATCTGCCAGAGATAGTGCTTCAGGTACAAAGCGCAGGCCAGGTAACCGTAGCGATGGGCATCGCGGCAAGACATAAGATTCCGGTGGTCGTCAGGGGTGGAGGCTTGAGCACCACCGGTGCCGTGGTCCCGGTGGAAGGAGTGATAGTGCTGGACATGAAACGCATGAACAGGATCGAGGTCTCGATTGAGAACGGTTACATGGTCGCGGAAGCGGGCACCACTCTATTCGAAGCCGATGCAGCATGCAGCGGAAGTTCCATCAGATTTTCCATAGAAAACTATCATAATTCCCTGTATTCAACTTAATAAGTTATATTTTGAACGCTTCATATACATGCTCACGAACATACGAAATATTTATGGCGTTCCATGTATCTCATATAGTGTTCATACCAGAGGCAATCCAGCACACCGGCACGCATGTACCCACGAAAAAAAAAATTGAATCATAAACGAGGGAAATAGTAACACAAGCCATTTTTGTAGGTAACTCCTTTTAATTTTCGTGGAACTTCCGATGCAGGAAGCATGGTTTCTTCTTTCCTCCTGATCCCTCCAACGTGAGCGTAGCCACTGTGGGCGGATCTATCAACGAGAATTTCGGCGGGATGAGATGCGCTCGATACGGGGTCATCAAAGATTGGATACCCAAGCTGGAAATTGTCTTCGGTTAATGGTTTTTAGACTGAGATGCTCGATTTTTCCCTTAGTTGAAGTTGCAGCAAGTCAGATAATGCTGCAGCTCATGGTAAGGTGATAAGAAATGTATAGCATAGCTATGGATGTAGGGAAATACAAAACGTACGGAATAATCGACAAGGATGGTGAGATAGTGAAGGAGGGGTGTGTACTTACCAGCAGAGAGGAGTTCAGCAGATTCCTTGAGAGTATAAGTGAAGCTACGATTATAGTGGAGGCCTCCCCCACTATAGACGAGTTAGTCTCATTCTTACCCGCCACACGATCAAAGTGGCCAATCCACTGAAGGTGAGACTGATCGCAGAATCTATGAACAAGACGGGCAAAAACGATGCACATATATTGCTGGATCTATACACGAAGGAATACACGCCTGAATCCTATCTTCCGTCTGGAGAAATAGGCGAATCGAGGAACATTTGCAGGAATCGTAATTTCCTCGTAAGGCAGAGGACAGCAATAAAGAACAGGATTAGAGATCAATCGTACCGCCTGTGAATGGATTTCTCAGGTTACACAAAGAAGAATCTCTCCATTCTGAGAGGTCTGTCCATACCGTCCAGAATCTTGTGTAAACTTAAGGATACCTCTCCTGGAACATTTCCCTGATCCCGTCCTTGCATTTATAATATCCTCTAATCAGACATTGTCAACTTTTAGTTGATTTTCACGGGTAATATACGCAGAGCTAACAATTGACAAATTGTATAAACTACATTCTTTAGGGGCTCTGTCGAGAAGTGACAAATTCTCAACTGAAGTCTATCAGTATTTTTTCAACTATTTTTTGACAATGTCTCTAATCACAATGTGTGACCACCTCTCATTCAATTCTGCTGCTCTCAGGTATACAATTTTCATTGCACTGTTCTCTGTTGGCAGTGAGTCAATGACCTTGATCCTTCTACGGATCTCCCTATTCATCCTCTCTATTATGTTTGAAGAGTGTATTGACCTTCTTATCTGGATCGGATATGAGTAATAGGTAAACAGTGATCCAAGTCTCTTCTCCATGTTGTATCGGAAGTTCCATGAAAAAAAAGAAAAATAATCACATATAAACAGCGTGTTTTCCTACTTCTTCCGTTTAAGTTCCAATTTCTTTCTGGTGGATACACCTGTATCGCTGCATGGTATTGCCTCTGGTAATGTTACCGAAAGTGCATTGAGTAGCTTTGAACCCATTTCCCGTGGTTTCGGTATCTGATTGTACTTTACCCTGTCTACCTTTGTGATTATATTGTTTATTGATGATAGTTCATGTATACCCTCCTCCACAGTGATACTGATATCCTTCCATTTCTCCCTGAGATGTTTTTCAATGATGTATGAGAGCATGGCAATGAATACATGATCCCCTGTGCGTGATTTCTTCCTCACATGTATGGGGCGTAATTCTATGGTATCGGATTTCATCGTCCTGAATGCCCATTCCACATTTGCAAGATCCCTGTATCTCCGGTGTATGATCTCCTTGCTTCCCTGATTAACAGGAAGATTTGATCTGATCACATAACAGCCGTCAAGAAGTGATATCTCCTTCAGTGCATTCTCGTCCGACTTGATCGTGAGGGTCCGTCCTGAAGCCTCCACACTGATGAATCCTGATACATTCAACTTCTCAATCCTTTCATTCACAAGGGAGAGTGCAGTGGAAACATCAGCCTTCTGATGTTCTGAGAGGTATTTGTTCCTCTCATCCACTGTCTTCCTGATCTTTTCGATCTTTTTGTTCCTGTTATCTTTGATCTCCTCTGCTCTTACCGGGTTTCTCCTCAGTATGTATCTTATGCCGTTATTCTCAATCTCACATAACTTCTCCGTGAAGAGTTCCATCTGTATGATCTTCTGTTTAAGGAGTGTTTCCATCTGTGCCTTTGTTGTTGCTGTTATGTAATAGAATTTCTCTTCAGAGAGATCCGCAATCTGTTCCGTCTTGATCATGCCGCGATCTCCGACCATGGTTACAGATTCACAGCCAAAATCTGATGCAAGCTTCTTTATCTGTGATGTGAACGTTTTCACATCCGATGTGTTTCCTTTAAAGACCTCTATGGATACCGGCCATCCATTCTCATCTGTCAATAAACCTATGACTATCTGCATCTTTCCTCTCTTTTTGTCACGGTTATACCCGAATTCTGCGTATTCATTCTTCTCTCCCTCCAGGTAACTGGATGTAACATCATAAAGATACAGTGAGGGTATATTTCCCTCATATCTTGAACTGAAGAGTCTCTTCTCTATGGATCTCTGATTCGATTCTATCCAGTCCATTGCACTGTACAGATCATCCTCGTTGAATGAGTTAAGACCCATGACGTCTACGGCAGCATGTCTCTGTGCCAATCGTACATTGGCCATTCTTGATCCCGGTTCAATGAGTCTTGCAAGTATCATCCACAGTACACGTTTAGCCTCTTCTGTATTTCCCATAGCCTTCACTATGCCAAGTTCCTGTGCAACCTTATACAGTGAGAATACTGCACCAACTGAGAGACCCTGTGATGACTGTATATCATCCTTACCCTTGAGAATGTCAGATAAATTACCCTTGTACTTCAATGCAAGTCTTATTGCCTGTATCTCTTCAGGAGAACAGTGAGAGATGTTTGCAATGGTTCTCTGCTTCACCTTTCCGTTATCTCTGTAGGATTCTCTCAGGAGATATCTGGTGTATGTCTTCCCATACTGTGTCGATTTGCTGACATCCACGTACATAGTGCTTACAAACTATAATGCATGAATGGCTAAATACTTTTCTATTTACCAAATACTTAGTGGGATGTTGAAACATGTAAATTATTGATATTTTCAGTTAAATACTGGTTCAAATCAAAAAAAGGGAGCTGGAACTTCCGTTGTATAATGGTCGCGGATACTTTTGAGACCATTTATCCTTGAAACTGTTGAACCTTTTGATCGCATCATCCTTTTCCTCTGAGAGAAATATCTTCTTCAGGTCCCGATCTATCTCCTCCCTGTCCGATTCCCGAACATCTGATTCCACATTTCTGGATGCATGAACCGTGCATAGCTGGAAATCTGCCCGGGGGAATATCTTCTTTATTTCCTCGTCAAGTTTCGGAATTCAATCGGCAATGAAAAGCAGTGGTTCCCCTACTCCCCTGTCATAAAGATCCCGGATCACGGTGAAGTATGTATTGTGTGATTCCTTCACCGTGAGATAAAAACCCAGAATCTCATATTCTCCAGTTTCCCTTATTCCAAGTGCAAATATTATGGGATCTTTTTCCACAGTATCCCTTCTGAGGAAGAAGAGGCCGTCCAGGAATATTGCGATGTACCTTTTTTCCAGGGATCTGTTTTGGAACCTGTTCACCTCTTCCATGGTTGCATCCGTTATGGATGAAATCGTGGATCTTGAGTACCTCTTCCTGAATATTGTCTGGAGAATCTCTGCAGTGTTTCTGGTAGACACCCCCTTTGAATACAGTGATATGACGAGTTCATCGATCCCTATGGATCTATCATATGGCTGGAATACTTCAGTCCTGAAGTTCCCTTCACGGTCTCTGGGAACGTTTATGGAGGGTATTTCTCCCATTTTTGTCTTCATGCCTCTCCCATAAAACCCATTGGCTGATCCCCCATTCTCCCTCAGGAAGACGTCCCTCTCTGTTTTCATGAGGTTTTCTATGTATTCCTTCACTGCATTCTTTGCTACTTCCATTAGTTTTTTATCCATCTCTTCCGTTGTTTATACGCCTCTTTGGTTGATCAGAGAGGCATCCTTTCATGTTTCATGAAACTTATTCCATTCCGTGACTCATGAGTTATATTTACACAAGATCTATGACACTGTCCTGACAGAATGGACTGGTCGGGATTTGATTAATGTTTTAAGCGAATACTATTCTATTTCTTAACATCGCTTATCTCGACACTATCTAATTCTCTGCCCAGATTATCGACCTTGAATTCCTTTGAGAACTTGCGTCCTGTAGAGCCACTAGAATACGTAAGAGTGACTTTGGCAAAATGTTCGCCTTGAGGCAGTCTCCATTCAGGAATTCTGTGCCCTAGTCCAAAACGCAAATAGCCCCAAGCGCTAAAGCCGTAGCAGTCTGGATCATCATTGTATTTTACTATGAGACCAAAGCTTTCTGGATCATCAGATGGATATAGATCAATGGATTCTGAAATGGGGATCAGGAAATCATTAGGTGTTTCAGTATTTTCGCTTTTAATCGTGCCATCTTTGCACCATTTCACGGGCACCCGCTGGTAAACAAAGGGCTGTGAACCGCGATCCCATTTTCCACTAATTCCAAATTTTTCAGTGCCTCCAAGATCATGGAAGTTTATGCGTATTCTGCAGTTAAACGCTGGGGATCTACCAGAATTCTTGACTCTTAAATGGTAATACGCTCTTCTTCCACTCTTTTGTTTCATGAATGGAAGGTTCACTTCCTGCGGCTTTTGGTACAATATCTATACTTAGAGAGGGCCTAATCAGAAGGCTCCAAATAATTTGTGAACTCAGGGATATAAGAATTCCAGTGAGTACAGCGATTAGGAATGGAAATGTTTGTAACATGTAATTTCTTGTTGCCTGTAGTTGTGGAACGACATTCGAATATAGTAGCATTATAAATGAAATGACGACCAACAGAAGGGCAATGGTAAATCTCTCACGTTTCCTCGAATCGCTCATTTTCACAACCTAATCAAAAAAAGAACAACATTTACAATAGTCGCGACAGCAATAACAACCGTGAGACACAGCATCCTTCTTGAATACTTACGGTCCTCTTCAATTTTCAAGACATCTATCTTCGATTTCCTTAAGTCAGTAGCACCCAAGAGATGCTTTTCGTTTGAATTGAGATCTTTTAGAACGAGGGATGCGAGATTGGATGCTATGGGACCAGGTTTCTCCAATCCATATTGTTCTGGATTTGTTGAATACAGTGTGGCTTCTTCTGGGGGGATAGGAAACTCATAGAGAAATGTCTTCCTGGAAGGGTTGGCTAAATCCTGTAATTCTCTCCGATAATTCACCGAGATTTTTTCATTTATGCCTGTATGGAATATTAGGTCTCGCAATTCTTCTAGGGTTTTATTAGCATCCGTGTTGGCATTCGTCTGGGAGGGGCTCTGCTTTGTGGTAATCTCCGTAACCAATTTTTCTACGTGTCTGTTCCACGAATTCAACAATTGTAGTGCAAGTATCTGTCCGGCCCCAAACGAGAAGTCCAGGAGAGAGGGTCTCTCTGGGAACTGCAATACAGGCATACTCTCCAGATTAGCCAATGGTATCTGTGATCCCCCCATACTCAGGACGCAAAGGTACAAAGGAGGGGAATCCCCTAGGGATCCTTGAACAATTTTTCCAATGATGAACATCTTGTTGGCATACCCTCTGACTATGCTCTGTTCGTAAGAAAATCCGCCCTCAAGGAAACTTACAGGCTCCAATGAAATGATTTTAGTTCTAATATCCTTGATCTTTTGCTCTTGCTGAAGCGTACCTTTTGAAATAACCTTGTCAACCTCATCTGCAGGTATTTTGCAGTTCTCTCGAGCTTCAATTACTTTTTGTTCTATTAGGTCTCTTATGGATATTTCCTTCTCAAGCGAATCGAGTTCTTTATTGAAATCATCAAAGAATTCGCGCTCAGTTTCTATGACAAATTCAGCAACAAAATTCCGGAGGACAACGTTAGGTATGGCCCTAGACGAGAACTTAAGAATGCGAAAATCCTTAGAAGAATCTGCAATAGGAATTGAACCTTCGCTGAAGCAACTTCCAAGAAGAAGGGAAACTTTCCATATTTTGCCCTCCAGATCAGATTTCTTGAGCTTCTGAAGGTCATCAGTTTTCAAGACGACTTCTATGACGACGACTTTGATAGGGAGTATACCGTCCCTATAGATCCAGAAACGTGCATCTTTAATGTATTGAAACAGTCCATCATGCGAGTTTTGTGTCTTTTCGAGTTGAGCAATGAATTCGGTGATATTCTGTATTTGAAACATGGACGGGCCATTATCCTTCGGAAGCTGTTCAGTAACGCCAAGCGTCTTGATTTGCTCGACGACGTCCTTCTCATCAACATCGTCCAGTAGGAAGTCGCCGAAAAGCAATCGTGAGTATGCCAGTTTTGTCACATTCTCTACAAAACACATGTTACTCGCAGCTTAATATTTGTTTGGCGTTAGACCCCTTTCTTTTATGTTTTCGCCTACCTTTTCCCAAAAGGTATGGTCGTAGTGCTGTGCAGTTATTTCCCCTTGAATTGTTGAGAGACAGCACGGCACGAGAGAACCCCTCATATTATCCCGTATCGAGCGGAGCGAGATTGTGCGGTCAAAAATTCCCCTTTCCCTGTCCCCCTCAAATTGCACTCCGCAGGAGAGAATAATGTGCCCGAAGCGAGCCGGAAGTCTTGCGAAGCAAGACCGAGTGGTGTAAGCGTTAGCGGTGGGTGGTGTGAAACACCAAGCGAAGCGAAGGTGTGTAGCACCACCCATACACCACGAGCGGCGAGCACAGGACACCACCCTGAATGAGCAAGGCGAATGAGGGGCTCTTCGAAGAAGAGTGCGAGATGGAAATCAAAAGAGGGGTAAGGGGTGAATTTTGATTGAAGGCGAAGCATGGGGTCCTGTGCTCGGCGTGCAGGCGAGCGAAGGGCACATAGTAATTGGCGAAGGCTCAAAGAGGGGTCAGGTGTGAATTTGAGCCTGAGCTTCAAGGCTTTGGTTTGTTCTAGAAAACAGAGAATATCTGACCAACATCATCTATCCAGTACTTCCTATAGTTCTTACCAACTGAATTCGGGTTATCTGTTCTCATGAATAGATACACCTTTATGGAAAAATCACCAAACTGAAACGTCTTCTGCGAGCTATGGTCCTCAAAAAGTTTACTGAAATAATCCGCTTTCTGTTGATAATCTGTATATTTGGTGCTCTTAGGATCAATGAATACTACCCTATATTCATTCCCTTTCTTGAGCCAGAAGATGAAGTCTGGAGAGTAATCTCTCATCTTGTTTTTTTCTCCATCATAGTATGGTATATTGACTCTATCAAGACTTTCATCGACTTTAGAGAAAACCCACCAGTCTATTTTAAGGCTCTTGCCCTTGTCACTTGATATAAACGAATCTAGGTCGTGGACAAATTTCGTCTCACTATCTACCTTGATTATATGGTTTATGAAATCTGCCTTGTCCGATGCCGCTAAAATTATTGGTAAATAGTAATGATGAGCTATATTGATCAATTCTATTTTACTTTCATCATAATCGAACAGTAATTTCTTCTTATTGCTTGCCAGTTTCTCTATCTGAGAAGTATATTCATCAATATCTATTTCTTTAGATTCAAGTTTCTTCTTGAGTTCATTCTTAATAAGTTCCGGATTTTTAAATCTCCTTACCTCATCTATCTTGTCAGTTAGCTCTTTTTTCTTATCTTCGGATATCACCTCCACACTGATTTCTTTAAAATGAATGATCTCGTCCTCAAGTTCTTTAAATTTGTCCATTTCCTTCATAGAGGTATTAAGATGGTCTATGAGATTCGACAATTGTTTATGGGCATTATTCAAATCATTATTCACAAAATTGTCCGCTTCCAAATAATCGTGTAATCTGCTCAAAGCGGCGGGTCTGGATCTATCTGAATAGAGTGCATAGATTACTCTATCATCGCCAATCCAGTTAACATAATTTTCCAAAAGCTTGAAATTGCCTCTGAATTTTGGTAGCTCCTTTAACTGAACCTCTTTCTTTTCAACGTAAATCGGCAAAAGAAGTGTTGGATTGAAGTCAAAGTTACTCTTCCTAACATCTATAAGTTCACCAGCTTTTTCTCGCTCAAATTTTATACTTTCCATTATTTCTCTTAGGTTTTGTTCGTTCGTTCCAAAAACGAACAGTGTCTCTATAAGCGATATTGAGCATTCCTTCTTCTTTTCCTGTACAAGAGAAAATACTTGCTTTGCTTCGATGTCTCCGTTCTTTGACAAGGTTTCAAGTCTTTGGCGTTTATCCTTAAGCGGTTCTATTCTTACTCCCCTGCCTAACGATTGTAGGACGTATTTTTTTGCATCCCCGCTCCCTATATTTACAAAAACCATCACGTTTGGCCTGTTTGAGTCCCAGCCCTCGTAAAAAGCCCTGGAACCCATAAGTATGTTAATAGTACTGTTGTTGCTATTAAGATTGCTAAAAAAGCTATCTTCCATGGGATTTTCGCTCACCTCGTAGTCTGATAGGGTATCCTTTAACCATTTTGTTATATCACCTATCTTAATTGAGGCAAAATATTTATCCGAAGTCTTAAGTTTGAATGCAAGTTCTTCCTTATTTGCCTGTGTCCTAATTACCTCTATTTTCCCAGTGCTGTCGGCATTGTAAACGAATTTTAAAACATCATCGAAGGTTAGATTTGTGAATTCAGCGTTCCCCAATGTAAGCTTTCTATTTCCGAACACGTAATTCGGCTGATTTTTTAACTCATCTATTATAGAACTTTTAACCTCCTCAAACAAACTCATGTCTATCTTATTGAGCGCTATTTCTCCCAGAGTTTCAAAGAATATTTGAAGATCTGAATTTTCTATACTTGTGGTATTTCCGTAAAGTACCAGCAGCGGGTTATGATAGACCTTATCCGAAGTAAGCGACAATTCTTGGTGTGCCTTTTTAACCATTGCTAAAGTGATCAGAGTCTTCAGAACAATGATTTTTCTTTCCTCAAAATTGGGGTCATCATCTTCCCTTTCGAATGCCTCCATGCTCTGTTGTGAAACGTAAACATTCTTCCCATATCCTCTTTCAGTAAAAGCTTCTAAATTGAGGTTAAAAACCGTTGTTATCAAATCCCAAGCATCAGTGAAGGTGGCAGAGAAATTGAAAAGAAATCCATTTCGGGAGAGGATTGAGTAGAAAATCTGCCTCTTGGAGTCTTCCTTATTGCCCTTATGTGCTTCATCAAGGATTATGTACCATTTCCCATTGTTTTCAATATCCTCGAATGATAGGAGCTTCTCGCCAGAAGTGTCTGAAATCAGGTCTGACCTGTAGATGAATATGTTTATGTCCTCCTTGCTAAAAAGTAAATTATGCTTTACGTTATCGTATTCTTTTAAATCCCAATACCTTATTTTTAATGGTGAAAACGAATTGAACTCGTCGATATGGGCCTTAATTTGGTCTATTAGGTCTTCCCGATACGTGAGAAATAAGATGTCTTCATCGGGAATTGCTCCTCTTTTTTTAAGTTCGTGCAAAACTTCTATCAGTTTGACTATTACAAGGCTCTTTCCACTACCTGTAGCCATCCAAAAACCCATTCTGTTCGTGAAGTTGAAGAACGGTATCCTTTCATCTTCGGAACTGTAGAATTTACTTGCAATCTTGAAAATATTGCTATTTTTAGTTGAGACGCCCAATGCGTCTGCATGCTTTATTTGTGCTTTGATTGAGTTGAAGAGTGACTTTTTCCCTTCCAAGACACTGTTATCATAATCAGACACCGGAAAGTGTAAAAGATTGGCATAGTAATTATATAGAAATTTCAATCCTGACCTCAAAGCTTCCTTTTGATAATCGTACAGAAATTTCTTGTCAGAGAACCTTTCAAATTTGAAATCCCAGGTGTCTGGCAAGACCTCAAGTGTTATGTCTGCAATAAGTCGTTGGTAAACTGGTCGTACCTTTTCATTGTTAGCCATTCTACCACCAAATTAGGGGTTTAATTGTTTGGAAATCTATTTCTGAGAAGTATACTTTTTCATCGTCCTCAAAGATAACTGCATCTTTTTCTATTCGCTTGATGAACTTTCCCTTAATATTAGACAGAGTCTCCGCGAGGTCGATATTAGGATAAATCTCATCGTACTTGATCTTTATTTTATTATTCTTGTAATCTACTTCCATTCTGTCAATCATTTTTTTATCTTTTAGGAAAACATATTGATTGTAAACATCATCAGTATTCAACTTAAAAAAGGGCTCAGAATCACTGTAATGGGTGTTTTTTAGTGCTTGCTCATACTGTTCCACCTCATAGTACTTGAAAAATCCTCCCCCATTCCAATTTACATCTTTGCTTAGATGTGGCCGCCTGACAACAGGGCTATGGATAGCTCGGAACTCTTTGTCTCCATGCAATACGATTTTCATTCTTCCAAGTGCCCCAATTTTTCTCATGATAACGGTCATTTCATTCTTTGTTTCAGAAATCACTTTTATGATAGATAGATTATTTCGTTCTATTAGCTCTTCATTGTTTTCAGAATCCTCCTCAGCCTTTGTTTTACTTATTTTTACCACGTCTAAGTAGGTTTCGTTGAAGTAGTCTCCCATTTCTATTCCTATCCACTTTCTTGAAAGCTTCTGAGCTACACTGGTTGTAGTACCACTCCCAAGAAAGCAATCTAACACTAAATTTTGTGGGTTGGATGAAGTTTGAACAATCCGTCTGAGCAAATTCTCCGGTTTCTGGTTACTGGCAAATGATAAACTCTCTGTGATCCTGGGCTCGCTATACTGGAAAGAATAGATGTCGTTCCAGACCGTACCTTTGGCTTTAACTCTATACTTAACACTATCACGAACAAAGCTTCCGTTGTTCCATTTTTCTACGTAAAGTGACTTTTTATTATCGCCAATAACATCCAACCAACCTATGTTGGCATCTTCTCGATTTAGCAGTTCATATGCTTTATGAAAAACTGGTGATGGTCCTTTTACATAGTAGTGTATAAAGTCAGCTTGGCGGATCCAGTTTAATGCCTGTGACTTAAATCCAGATATATTTTCGCCCGTATTCCATGTTATCTTCGCTCTGAAGTTATCAGCTCCGAAAGTATTGTCCAACAAGATTCTCGCATAATGCTCTGATATGTGGTCAAGGTGTAGATATAGATTGCCTTGTGGATTGAGGAAAGGATATAAAATGTCAAGTCTATTTTTGATCATTGTCAACCAAGAAGATACTTGATAGTTATCTAGGAAGATAAAATCGTTACCTGTATTAAATGGGGGGTCTAAATAAATCAATTCGACTTTTTCCCTCCATTTGGGAAAAATTGTCCTAAGAACCTGATAATTTTCGCCGTGTATTAAGTACCCATCAAGCTCCGCGTCTAAATTAGAAAATAGCTGTATTATCTTTAGCTCCATATCTTTAAAATATTTGGTATCGATGGGGAGGGTTTCGTACTTGCTGTTTACACTGATTGAAGAACCTTCCGCAACTATAATCGAATTCTCTTTAAAATCATCTTTGACTATTCCTAAATCTACCCATTCTTTAACCTGTTCAGAAAAATTAGCATGACTTATTATTTCACGAAGGAGTTGGTAACCACCCTCCTGTTGCACAATCCGGTCTAAGGTTACGACATAGTTCGAGTTTAGAATGAATTTAGGCTTATTCCATATTTTTACCAGTTCATCCTCAAATTGGGCAACAAAATCAATTACTTTGTAAGCAATATATTTTAAGGTTTTTAACTGTTTAAGTCTCTTTTCCGAATAATCGCTCTCATCATCAAAAATGTAATTCTTTAACCATAGATCGAATTGCTCTCTCAAAAATGCCTTTGCATCTTTATTGATAAAATAGTCGACTTCTGTCTGTCTCTTAAACGTCTTGAACAATCCATCTAGTTGATCTTCAGTTATATTTATGTTGTTTCTATAGAACTCTTTTAAAATCTCAGATACCTTTGTTTCCTTTCCATGTTCTGAATATTGCGGTTTGAACGTTATGGTTCTATCGTTTATGCTCTCAAGCTCAAAGATTAGTACCCTTTTCTCGTTAGACCTCTTCCCCTCTATCTGAGTTGCATCAAATTTGATTGTATATTCTGAACCTTCTATTTCGCAACTAATTGATAAAGTCTTGTATAGATTGTCAGTCTTAACATAGTAAAGCATGTTGGTTTTCCAAAAAAGCATAACGTCCTGATTGTTGGTATATATTTTTTCATATACTTTTGATTTTAACGGCGTATAACTAAAATATATACTTCCTGATTCTGAAAAGTAAGTTCTGAAGAATGTATGGAGCTTAGTAAATAACTCTTCTTTGAATTCTGGGAATTCAGCCGTTTCCTTTTCAATATCAGATTTCAAAAATTTGAGAATCTTTTCAAAATATGTCGACTTTATCTTCATTAAATTTACAAAGCCAGAATTTCCCTCAACTTTGGCACCAATAAAAATATTCTTTAAGTCTTGGTAAAATTCATCTTCATTTCTGACCATTTCACAACCTCTTTTTCAGCTCTCCTGATACTATAGACTCATCCTATAATAATATTTGCGACTCCATAGTATAATATCTGCCTATCTTCTTCTTTATCAGCGTGACAAGGCCAAGGTTCTGCAGGTAGTTGACACTCTGGAAGAATGTTGACTTGCTCATTCCCTTTACAAGGAAATTGTTGATATTTGTTACTTCTGAATATGCCTTGTTGGTGTCCTGATTCTTGATCAACGAGGCGAGAATCAATAAATCTCTGCCGCCAAGGTTCCTGAGGGTTTCGCCTTCCACTTCAACGTAAGCCTGCCTTAATGCTGATTTAACTGCGTCATCGTTCCATTTGTTGATCCTGCCCAGTATCTCAAGAGCTTTTATCCCTATTCTTGCATCGCTCCTGTATTCCCTGACGAGCATTGCCGAAAGCAGTCCCAAAGCTTCCCTGTCAAACTTGTTCAGGCCTTCCTCTGCCCTCATTTTCAATATTTCGCGAATCTCGTCAGCGTTGTATTCATGGAACACTATGTGGTCAGGTTGCATCGAACTCTTGACACTTTCGTCGTTCATGTCCTTGTACCAGTAGACCTTCTGCGTTAATAGGATAAGATTGGCCTTTGTGTGTCTGGATAAGTGATACAGTACGTCATAATCCTGGAGGAAATCGACTTCGTCAAGAATGACGATGGATTTCCCAGAGAGCATGGAATCGAGCCTGCTCTTCACCTCGTCTATGTCGTGACCCCGGCTGTCTATTCTTGTCATCTTTCTATAGATCTTTGTTGAAGTGGGATTCTCTCTGGCATTCACATAGAAGAAAGGCATGGATTTGCTCTCCCTGAAGGCGGATGCTATTGTTAGCGCGCTAAGGGTTTTTCCTGAACCCTTGGAACCATAGATGATTATGTGCCTTGGAAGATTCAGGTTAACGTAATCAGCAAGGTCGTTTGTTACCTTGTTCAATTCGCTTCTTATGAGTATTCTTGGTGGCTTGAAGTCCATGTCGAAGATGATTGCATTCTTTATGTTGCTCGTCTCCTTGGCTCGTTCCTTCACCTTTGCCTCCACAAACGATATGGGGTCTTTCATTGACATAGAATTACCCTTGCAACTATTTTATTGGACACGCAAAATTCTTAAGACTTCCGAACAAGCCGAATATTGCAGTGTTGTAAAATGGTAATTTCACATTTTGGAGAGAGAGTGTCAGAAAACGAGTGAGGCTTCCAGATAGGATAATGCTGTTCAAAAGATAACTAAATTCCATTTTTCTGGTATGTTATGTCTATTGTATTAGTTATATAATATATAAGAAGGACACTGACGCGTTCGGCGACTCTCTCTCTTTCCGTGAGACTATGGGGTTTCCTTAAGAATGCTCAGTATCGGGGTTACTGAGCATTCCATGGACTTCGCTATAGCTCTGGCGGACAGACCTTTTCCTTTCAGCTCTAGAACCTTTCTCCTGTCTATGAAGTTCCCATTCCTGGTTTTCAGTGCAGGCCTTCCAAATTTAACTCCCTTGTTCATTGCCTGCTCTCTGCCAGCTTTGGTGCGGGAATTGATTATGTTCCTTTCAAATTCAGCAAAGGCGCCCAGAATTTGCAGCAGGAGTCTTCCATTTGGGGTGGTGGTATCTATGCCCGGGTCATTGACGCTGACGAATCCTACGCCCTTCTGGTCAAGGTATTCAAGCGTTCTTAACAGGTCGGATAAGGATCGGGCAAACCTGTCGATCTTTGATACTATGACCACTTTAGGCCTCAGGTCAAGGGATTTCAGCATCCTTTCGAATTCGGGCCTCTGCGTATTCTTCCCGGATTTTGCCTTGTCTTCAAAGAATTCAAGCTCGTAGCCTCTGGGCTCGGCGCACTGTCTGATTACCTCCTTCTGTCTCTCGTTTGAGCCCTGCCTGACCTCTTCCTGCGTGCTGGCTCTTACGTAGGCAAAAGCGAGTGTCATTTAATTCATAGAATTTAGGGGCGCATACGTTATTAAAATCCTGTGTTTAGCGGCGTTACTAAAATTACAAGTTTAGTGACATAAAAATCAGGATAATGTTCGCCTACTTCTTGAAGCTTCAATGGACCTGAAAGTTATCTCTAGGTTGCATGAATTATGCTGGCTACACCATTCTTGGCATTTACCAGCATCGGTCTTGTTCTCATAGTGGAGCTTGCAAATTTCGCACTGGAATAGATTTTCATCCAACTTGACCATTCTATCGCCTTATGATATCGAATTTGTCTCTCCGAATGAGGTTTTCGGTTAACCATGACTTTGTTAATAGTTTTTCGATAACGGGCTCCACACTCTTCAAATCTCTGAAAATCTACTTCCCAAATGGTCCTTTAGGAGTTTCTGAGTCACTTCCACATCCGTTAGAACCTTCATTTTATGCACCCGTTCGTCCACTGTGACCTCCAACCGTTCTGGCGCGTTAAATGTCACCTTCTTCATGCTTGACCAGGGAAGGGTTTTGCTTTTTTCCTCACCCTCAAGTTGTTTCAAGGGCATGCTATCCCATCTTTTTACTTTTGGTGAACTTACAACGGCCTCGAAAGCAATACTGACTATTCCACCAGTAATCGCGCCACCTATAGCGCCACCAATTCCTACAAACAACCAAAATAAGACAAATACTACGAAAAAGGTTACCCAGAACAGCTTGCCGGAATATGTTATCATTCTTACTCCACCTCCATCGGAGAAGTACCAATACGTGTTTTCCTTCTCTTTAGCTTTTACCAAGGTCATATACCTCCCTTTTATCCAAGTTTACTGTTAACCGCTACTTTGTTAACCGTTTCCTGATTTCAGTTTCCACGCTTTCCATATCCTTGCCCTTCTCCTGCGCTATGTGGTCAAGATCGGAACGCCACTTCTTTATGAGTTCCTCATTTCCGAAGTATTTAGCAAACCTTCTGTAGGTCTCATATTGCCTTTCCGTCACCTTGAAGCCTATGGTCTTTGTATATCTCTCTGGTGTTTCGCTTGTTTCAGCAGTGGTGCTGGAATTCTGTGATATTAGACTATCCAAGCCTCTCTTCTTAATATCTGCCATCATTTCACCTGGACTATTCTCTCTATTTCATTTGCAAGCGCAACATAGGATTTTGACGCAGGGGCATTTTTCCTGTATTTTACAATAGGAGAACCTGCCATGGTGGAATCCGTTATGGTCACGTTTCTTGGAATAATTGTCTTAAGCAGGTTCTTTGAATAATGCTTCCTGACATCATCAAGAACTTCCCTGGAAGACCTTGTTCTTGAATTGAACATCGTTATGACCAATCCCAGCAGCTTCAGGTTTCTTGAAAGCCTTGAATTCACGAGTTTTATGACTCTCATGAGTTGCGTCAATCCCTCCAGGGCAAAGAATTCAGCCTGTACAGGTATTAGAACGTACTCGGATGCAACCAGCGAGTTGATGGTGAATATCCCAAGGCTGGGCGGCGTATCAATGATGATGAAGTCGTATTTCCTCGCTACCTTCTTTAGCTCGTTATCCAGGATGTATTCACGGCCAATTTTTCCGGTTAGCTCCACCTCTGCGCCCGCAAGATCGATGGTGCTGGGCACTATGTCGATTCCGTCTTTCTGTAGGATTGCGTCCTCAATCCTTCCGTTGAGCATCACATCATAGATTGTATGCTTCTGCTCCGCTTTGTTGATACCAAAATGAGTGGTCAGATTTCCCTGCGGGTCTATGTCCACTAAGAGTACGCGATGTTTCTTCCCAAGCAATGCTCCGAGGTTGGCTGCGGTGGTTGTCTTACCGCATCCTCCCTTCTGGTTGGCGATGGATATGATCATCAATCAAGCTTGTGTGGAAAGAGTTAAAAGTTTATGGTTAACTCTCTTGGAATAACGGTTAGCGGTTAACTTCTGTTAGAATGGAAGATTATTATCCCCTTTCTACCAATATAAAACATGGCAGTTCCAATTTCACCAATTGAAGCCTCGATTGGAGGAGCACTGATTGTATTCTTCATTCTATTCGTTATTTTCAAGAGTCTAGTCAAGGCAGGTATCGCATTCGTTATAGTTTTGGCCATCCTCTTCATGCTACATTTATGAGCCTCTATTCTTTTGAGGCTCCTCAAGAAGGAACTTGATGGAGTCTATGGTAGCAACAGCGACGTTCTCTCCTAATCCTGTATATTTCTCCATTAGCTCTTTGTTTGGAACCACAATTATTACTCTCAGATTTGTGTTGCGAATCCTATCTTTCAGGTCTTCCATGCTGTGTTTCAGGCCAGTCTCGATTTCTACCATGAAGAAGTCGGTTTCAATGTCAAATGCGCTTCTTTCACCTGTGGCGGATATCCTGTTTATGTTGACGCCCAAATCGTTCAGTATCCCAACGACCTGACTCTGCATCCCCGTATGTAGGTTGGAGAGGTTCGGGCTCCTAGAATAGTACATCACTATTGGCTTTCCGTCCCTGATGTATTTTACCCTGCCGACCTCGTTGCTGTTCTTAAGTTCTTCAAGAGCGGATTTCAGCTTGAGCTTTGCCTGGTCCTTCGTGACGCCGTACTTCTCGGCGATCATCTTTCCCATCTCCGTCGCATAGGACATCCTGTCGCTGAGTATCTCCAGGGCCTCCCTCCTGTAGTCGATAGCCTCTCCTCTCCCTCCGGCTCCCTCTTCCCTTCCTGGCTCTGATACCACCGCTACGACCTTCTGTATATCTCTGTGCTCCGAACCATTGGAAACGTACGTGAACACAGGCGAGAATGATGACCCTTCAGGAAATTCTATGTCAATGAACTGTCTTGGCTGCAGCACCTCGACGGCGTATCTCATGAGCGGGTTATATGACAGAAGGTTGAGATCGGAGTCTCCCAGCCTGAATGTAAATTTCGTGCCGAAGTTTGCCCTCATCTCAGGCAGTATGTCGATAAGGTTCTGTGTGATGATCCAGAGCATCCCCTTGTCTCTTATCTCGCGGGACATGACATCAAGGATTGTATGATATGACTTGGTCAGGCGATGGGCTTCATCGATCAGGATAAGAACATCATTCCTCTTGCGCTCTTCCATTTCCCTGTATATCTGCCTCAGCACAAGCTCGGCATAGAAGTTCTGAGCCTGCTTTGTCGGTAAGGATGAGAAGTCGAAAACAACACTTCCATCATCAAGAGCTACGCTTCCCATATCCTCGATAACCAGGCTCTTCACGTTCTGTTCTATGGCGTTCAGTGCCTCCACCTGGTTCTTGGATGCAGATCTCTTCCTATCTTTCAGCCTCTTCATGAAATCCTTCCAGCTGTTGCTATCGGAAGCAAGCTCCTGCAGGAATCCTGGAGTCTGCTGAAGCTGTATTCCGGATGAGGTCTTGTCACCAAAGAATGCGGTCATGTATGCCTCAGAAAAGGCGTTCATATCGCTGAATGGGTTGGGTAGACACTCCTTTGCATCTATGACCGGAATTCCAAGGTGCAATTCGTGGTCGTTTGGCTTGAATGAGAAAATGATTATCTCCTTGTCGCTGAATATCGATATTAGGTGAGTGGTCAGATAGCTCTTGCCCTGTCCTGATACTCCCGTTATTGACACATTCCTGTTGCCTTTGTGGATGATATAGTCCCCGAGGGAAGACGCCTTTGGAGAGCATTCTTCTCTCCTGAATTTCCCTCTCTCGGCGTCAGGGATTATTGCGTAAGCAATTGCAGTTCTACCTGTGAACCTTTTGAGCCTTTTCTCTGGATGATAGAATAGTCTTTCCTCGTTCCTTATGGGCAATTCTATTATTGGTCTGGATAGGACCTTTCGTGCCTTGATGAGATCGGAAAAGCCCATTTCCCGCATATTTCTGTCTTCGCATCGCAAATATTTATCCATTCTGTCTACCTTTTGACAATGTACTTCCTGTGCACGGAGAGTGTTATGGTGTGTTGCTCGATCCTCACCGTCCTGGTTTCCACGAGATACAGCAGGATAACGGCACCGACAACAGCCCCCAGAATCACAGAGTATGTGAGCCCCAGAACCAGATAAAGAAAATACAGGGGAGCCAGGACAAAAATAGAAAATATCGCTATGAAGATGAGAGCAACGATTGCATAGTAGATCAGAACAACGCCTCCAACAATAACTATCAGGAATGCTGAAGCTGCAAGAACCATCAGGAATGCCTTTCCCGATACCAGCCACTGAAGGAGCATTGGCCAGAATGTGGGGTCAAGGAAACCCGCAATAATCATGATCAGCGCCATGGCGGGAAACACCTCAGTGAACAGATCTTCGGCTTCCATAATTCACCTCTGTGCCCTGAATCTCCTGTTAGGGGTGAGCGTTGCCGATATCGAGGCTTCTTCACGCTTGAATATGAGACCACGTCTTGTAATCACAAGGTCCATGCTCAACACGGGGTTAGACTCATATTCTACATAACTAATATCGGGATTCCGCTCCATGAAATCCCGTATGGCTGCTATCTGCCTCCGGTCTTCGATTTCGTATTGATTCACGGTGTTCTCAATGATTGTCTCCTGGAGTCTCTCTATTGTGCCCTTCTTTCGGGGATTCGCTATCTCATAACGCACAATCTCCGGTTGGACAGTTCCTGCGTATTCTGGCTCGTTTTCACCCAAAATTACTCTCTGCCTTCTACTCATTTTCTTTCTCTCCATGGAAGAAAGCTAGCCAGGTCTGGGCTTTCGCAAGCAATTCCTCACCTGTTACGCTGTCCGGCTCAGAAAGCAGTATTTTTGACAATGGATGCGAGGGAAAATTGCGCACAAAAGCTACTTTAACTCCGGAAATATCAATCTTTCTGGCGTGCTCTCCCATGCTTAACGATGGCTTTCAGGATAATACGTCGATTTACACTGGATTACGACGGTTGTCTGCGGCATCATGAAGTCTGGAAAAGTCCTCCACGGTCAGAGGATCGAACATATCAACCTCATCCGAGTAGGAATATCCGCATCCGCAGTCGAATCTGATGGCAAGGTGCCTGATTGTTACATCTATGTGCAGATCGTCATTCACCACGTATCTTGCGGCCCTGTTGCCGGTTATATCGGCAATAAGAGGCCTGCGGCGGCCGCATTCCGGGCATATCACATTGCCACCGGAATTCCTGAACCTGACTATGAAATAAAAGTGACCCTTCTCTATCAGCTTCCAGAAGAGCATGGGGTCCCTTTTGATCATATGGGTGTATATTTCCTCGGACCTGGTTCTGAGCTCTACCCTTCGCCTATCTTTTTCATCCTGAATTCTGTCGATGAAGTTTCTCTTTTTGAGCCTTTTAATGGCTTTATCGATCCACTCGTGCTTGAGCTCGTTGGTGGAAGTAATCTCATCCTCCATTTTGTCTGAAAACATCATGTATAAGTCTGTGGTGTAAGTCCTCTCAAAACTTCTTTCTCTGTCCTGAATGGTCCTCAGCACCATCTCCGCATTCTTATCTTCGGGAAGGCGGTAATCTATGGGCGTAGAAAGAAGCACAATTCTAGAAAGGCATTTTCATTATAGCCTTTCCGTTGGGCATCCTGCAATTTAGTCAGGAGTTTCAGAAACCAAGGCTATCTTGGTCTCTTTCATCCTCAACACTAATGCCATTTGATGAGATGGACAATGCAACAAAATGGGCACTGTTTCCAATTACATAAGCTATGTCGAAAAGATAGAGATAGTTAGAGACATTCCTTGTGTAGAATGCAAGGACATTGACTATAAGTGTCACGATAGAGACTAAAATGACAAAGAGCAAATGATGTGGGTATTTACTCAGCAATTGGATTTACAGCTCCTTGAATGCTCACTTTAACACCTTATTCTCTTTTCTGTTTCTTGCCAAATATCTCGTCTGTCCTCTGTCTGAGTTTACCACTTCGTGCACCGGTGAGTACACCTATTGTCAGGAGAATGATAGAAATTAGGAAAGCTAATCCTCCGTACAGAAAAGTATCTGCCAATATTGGACCGTTAGAATGAAAAATTGTCCCTATAGCTAAAACAATAAGAGAAGCGAAGAACAGAAAGGTACCCACGGTCATTACTTTGTTTATCGGATGAAATTTAACCATTTTATCATCTCATTTATAGTCATTTTTGAATTTCTTAATGAATTCGAGCATTTGCTCCTCTTTCGCTCCATGTTTTCCGACGTAGTTGTAAAAGCCCTCCTCATCTAATTCACCGCTAAGGTATTTATTCGCCGCTTCGTTAAGCATTCTAGAATATTTCGTTGTCCCATATGGTTTTCTTATGAACATGTTAGTGTATTCTACAGTCTTACCATCCGGTGATTTCACCGCCCCAGGCAGATCAGAAAGAATGTCGTGGTCGGATTTCCACATTCTTGTGCCCTGAATCCTATTTTGTCTCATCACTCTTGTAAAGCCTCCTGATCCGATTGTCCCAATAATCGGATTTATTCCATAATCACGTGCCTTAAATATGCCATACAGGAGAACTGACAGGCCAATCCCAAAGGGGACGAAGAATCCAAGGAAGGACCCCCAATAACTGTAAATTAGAATTTTTGGATATCTGAGAGAGACTACAGTATCAACAGATATTATTGTGATCCCAACAACGATTAACGCAAGTCTGTATCTCATAGAACTACCTCGCTATATATATGGGTGTAACTATTTAAATACATCATAGAGAACAACCGATTGCTTTCTCGCATATATAATCTGCACCAAGTTCACACGCTACGTGAACGCCAATATCTACTACCGTTTGAAGGACAACATCGCAAATAGATGCCACGACTCCAAAACAGACGACATAAACAATAGGGTCTTCTATGAATTCCAGGCATACAATACCCGATGCCTCCTCGCAAGCCAAGTCCTCAGAAACTCCATCTGCGAGAAGTGTACAGAGCACCGTTCCAAGAGCATGGCAGATAAGACACTCGATGGTATTTGGGTCCGATTTTATGTTCGAGAGAGCGACATCTTGGTTAGCAGTCGTAACCCTGCCGTTCGAGTTCAGTCCGCTTCCCTCAACATGAACAATTTTCTTACCGTTGATTGTGTCAATGTACTTTGTCCTGAATTTATTGGTTATTGTTTTTCCGCTATGCTGTATTACGTATGTAATCGAGGCATTTGATGAAGTTTCTCCTTCGATAATGTACTTCCAGTTAAGGATCGCTCCAGGGCCCTCTTTAAATTGCACAACCGTAACTCCTTCGGTTACGTTTGTTGCTCCCACCTTATAGGTCTCTGTGTGTGGCACGCTTATTTTGGTAATCTTCCTCCCCTTTGCGTCAAAACAATTACTGCAGCTCATAATTTATGAATAAAATCATGTTATAAAAATGTTGACCCTATTAACTAGGGCGACATAAGAGCATAGAAATGATCGCAGGCTTCTGCTTTTATCAGTTTAGCTAATCGAATTATATTTATTACCTTCACGCATAATGCGAACAAGAGCCTATAACTCTATCTAACTTCATTTATCGAAACCCCTAGATAGCCCAACTAAAACGGCATTTTCATTATAGCCTTTCCGTTGGGCAGAACTGCCTGGAACTCGTATCCTTCGCTCAGGAGCTTCTCTATCTCATTCATTGGAACAAGCCTCTGTTTCGAGCCGTTGCTGGCCATGGCTCCCGCGACCTTGTCCCTGAGTAGCTTCTGGAAGTCGTCGCTGCTTATGTCGGTGAGATCCATTTTGTCAATCTCCTCCGGTTTGTAGCCAACTGCTGATAGGAGTTGCTGCTGCAGATACAACCGGGCCTTGTCCTCCTCAAGCTCGCTGTATCTGGTCTCAAGGAATTTCGTGCTCTTCCTGTATGCCTCCCTCATCTCCTCAATTACATCAGGAGGTAGTAGCCGTTTGTTCGTAGAGTATCGGGCTTCTATGTCTCCCTTGTGGCCCATGATGAACTGTCTCCATGGATGGGATATCAGGCCCTTTGCCTCTGCAATATCCAATGCCGTTGAGAAATACGCTCTCAGGACATATGGACGCATCTTCAGGCCTGAGTTTTCTATTGCTTCCCTTATATCCCTGGTAACAAGAGTGGTTCTCAGGAATGCGTTCTTCTTAACTCCTCTGACATCGAACTGCAACAATGGAGACTCGTAGGTCAGCTCCTCGCCCAGCTTCCTTCTCTCCTCAAGATATTCCTTTATGTAGGTTGCGCCTTCTTCTCCGATGAAGCTGAAGTACTGATGCCTTGCCTTGCTCAGCTTGTTCTTCACCACAATCATTGCAGGAGTCTTTTCGAACTGTATTTCATCAGATATACGTAATTCTTTGATGTCGCCAAGTTTCAATCCGTCTGTGCCTTCGTAATCTCCCAGGGATTCCGGTCTGAGGCCTGAAAACGCTATAATGGCTATGGCAACTCTCCCTCTTGATGTGGCTTTCCTGAGTATTCTACCCAGTTCTTCCTTGCTTGGAACTCTCTCGTTAACGATTGTCGGTGTTTCGTTTTCCCCGGATATGTTAACGGTTAACTGCAAACCAATACCGTTAAACTTCAGCCAAGAGATAATGACCTTCTTGAATCTCGCTATGTATGATCCTGCCTTGCCTTCCTTTTCCATCCTCCTGACAAAATCCGTGAATTCGTACCTGAAATCCTTCTCGCTGGCGCTTGCTTTATTCAATATGCCCTTTGGATTTGTGTGGGTAAGCTCACAATAGTGGCCCAGATTCCTCAATGCAACTGTCGCAGTAAGAACCGACTTTGCCCTGAGGTTCTCGTACCACCTTCTCACATCATCATCAAGAAGCAGTTCCTGGTACTTCGGCTGCATGGTCATGAGAACATAACGGGTGCCGGGATAAAAAGTATTCGATTAATAGATTAAATGGACCGGTCGGGATTTGAACCCGAGGCCTCTTGCTTGCGAAGCAAGCGATCTACCCCTGATCTACCGGCCCTTCATTCAGCATTTAATCAAAGTTATTATAATTTGTAGTCAGTTTTTATCATAAAATATAGCATATCAAAGTGGTTCTATACCAATTAAAAACTGCCACATACTTGGCACAAAGGAAGGAAAGAATATTTAAATCTCTCAGGATGTACCTGAGGAATGGACGAAGACATACCAGAATTTAACGATCTCAGGCCAAGACCATATCAGGTAGAAGCATATAGGAAAGCACTGAGATCAAATCTTTTACTGATACTCCCAACCGGACTTGGAAAAACTTTAGTTTCTGCCATGCTGGCATATACATACATTAAGCAAAACAAAAAAGTCATTATGATTTCACCCACAAGGCCACTTGTTGACCAGCATTTTCAGACTATGACGAAGCTATTTGAAGGACAGAATATCAAAATAAGAAGCCTTACGGGGCATGACCCTGTGGATAAGAGAATGAGTGAATGGGCAGAAGGACAGTTCATAATATCAACTCCTCAGACGGTGGAAAAGGACATTAAGCGTGAAATAGTTTTTATGAACAATTTTTACCTTCTCATTGTGGATGAGGCACATAGGGCAACTGGTAACTATGCCTACGTTAACGTGGCTAAGGAATTTCACAATCTACCCGACAGGAGAATCCTTGCAATGACCGCAAGTCCAGGCTCTAAAAATGAGAAAGTTGACGAGATCAAGGAGAATCTGAAAATTAATAGTGTAATGATCAGAACCGATGAAGATCCTGATATTGCTCCTTATGTTAAGGGTTCGGACACAGAACCCGTTTTCATAAGGATCAGCCCAGAACAGGAAAAGTGTATTTCACTTCTCAGGGAAACCAAGAAGGATTTTATGGACCAGATCCAGAAGAAATTCAGTTATGTTAAGAAAGGTGCATCAAGATCAGAGATGAGTGAATACATTCGTGATCTATCAAAAAGGGCAACTTCTGGAGACAAGTCATTATTTACATCCATTCCATATTTTACCGCAGTAATCAGACTTGATGTGTTGATGGAATACATAGAAACACAGGGGATAGAAATAGGAAATAATTATTTGCAGGAAATGGAAAGTTCAGAAGATAAGTCTCTGATCAGGACCCTGAACCTGTGGAAGAGAAATTCGACATTTCAGCAGGTGGAAACACTTATTAAAACAGCCTCAGAAAATTATGAAAACCCTAAATTCAAAAAAGTTAAGGAAATGGCAGAACTTCTAATAAAGGAACATCCAGAGTCAAGGTGTCTGGTATTCACACATTACAGGAAAACATCAGAAATTCTTTTGAAGTATCTGGAAGAAAATTCAGCAACCATTAGGGCAATCAGGTTTGTTGGCCAGGGAAACAGGGAAGGAGATAAGGGAATGTCTCAGAGTTCTCAGAGGGAAGGTATAGATAAATTCAAAAATGGTACCTATAATGTAATGCTTGCGACCAGTGTGGCAGAAGAAGGTCTGGATATACCGTCAACAGATCTTGTAATATTTTACGAACCAGTTGCGTCAGAAATAAGAACAATCCAGAGGAGAGGAAGAACAGGTAGGTTCAAGGCTGGAAAGGTATACATACTGATATTCAGTGGAACCAGGGATCAGGCATACTATTATTCCAGTCAAAGAAAAGAAAAGGTAATGGTAACAAGAATGAAGAAGGACATGGATTCAAAGAGAAATAGAAAAATTGACGAATATTAGGAATTTGGAAAATTATCAAGCCGGGCAATCCATCTAGATATAATCTACATGGACATCCTTAGTATAAATCCTCATAGATTTTCAGTTGACAGCTTGCACATCCTTGCTACAAGATAGTCTAACTGTATATTATCAGAACCACCCTGAGCCAGCCTCAGTTCAACTTCTGCAAGAGCCATGAAACTTTCTCTCTTTATTATTGGTGATGTTTGTTCTCTTGATATTAATTTATGAAGCGCCTTTATAATATCTATGGCGGAAAATCCCTTATCCACTATGAGACCTGTAGAAATCCTTGAAGCCTCAACAAAATTCCCATGCCTCATGTTGCTTAAAAGTGGCACAACCTCCTTTTCATCTATTGACCCTGCCACATCGAAAACATCTTTTACTGTGGGTTTCTCTATAAAGCTTATGGACTGTAAAATATTTACTGCCTTTCTCATATCGCCATCAGAATTTTCAAAAATTGCCTCAAGTATCTCTCCATCTACTGGAAGTTTCTCTGTGTCGGCAATTTTCTTAAGGGCTTCTACCATATCTTCTAATGATATCTTTCTAAATCTTACAATAACGCATCTCGATTGTATGGGTGGAATTATACCAGAACTGTAATTGCATGAAAATATAAACCTCACATTTTTGTAATATATCTCCATCGTTCTTCTCAGGGCTGCCTGAGCCTCTGGCGTTAACTGATCTGACTCGTCAAAGAAAACAATCTTGAATTTCCCATCAGTTATTGATCCATTTCTTGCAAATTCCTTAACATCATTCTTTATAACGTCAATGCCTCTATCATTAGATGCGTTAAGCTCAAGCAGGTGATCTCTCCAGTTTTCTCCCAGCATCTCCCTTGCAAGACAGAGAGCCATTGTTGTTTTTCCCACACCTGGTGGACCTGCAAAAATAAGATGGGGCATCTCTCCCGACTTGATGAAACCTTCCAGCATCTTTACTGTTTCTTTCTGACCAGCAACATCGCTTACCTTTTCTGGTCTGTATTTCTCAATCCAGATTTCCATCCATTCCTTATCACATATCACACATATAAACTGAACGAATGATTTCCATTCAAATAATGGTCATTCTTTTATTTAAGGGATAATTACCACAATATGAAAGGAAAATCCATAATAGTTTTTGCCTCTGGCTCCGGTACAACATTCAGTGCAATACTAGAATATTCACACAGAAAGGATTCATCTTTCAATGTGGCAAGCCTTGTTTCTGACAGAATGAAATCAGGGGCTGTAAGTATAGCCAAAAACAATGGTGTGGAAATCATAGAATATAACTCAGAAACTCCAAGGATTCTTAAAAAGAAGAAACCAGACATGATAGTCCTTGCAGGATTCCTTAGGATAATAGAACCATCTCTTCTGGCGGCATTTCCAGATCGAATTGTAAACATCCATCCTTCTCTTCTTCCATCATTTGGAGGAAAGGGTTTCTATGGAATCAAAGTGCATAGAGCAGCCATTGATTATGGGGTACAGTACAGCGGCTTCACAATCCACATTGTGAACAGCGAAGTTGATCGTGGACCAGTAATTTTTCAGTATGCTGTTCCTGTTCTTGCAGAAGATTCCCCTGAATCTTTACAGGAAAGAATTCATAAATACGAACTACAATACTATCCAGCAGTAATCCAAAGTATGCTCAAAAATAACTTCAAAATAGAGAAAAATAGATTTTTACTGAACCTGTATTGAAGGTTCCTCATTTCCTTCCATTTTATTCTTTGTATACCTGATAATTATGAGAATTATGGTGATGATTGCACATATGAAAACCAGTACTATCCCGATTATTATTGGAGACAGGGCTGCACTTCCATATGGCAGTATATCAACTGTAAATGTACCGTCGAATAAGAAATGCATTGGAATGTCCACAAATGGACCAAAGATCATGAATCCAATAGCAAAGGCAAATCCACCAAGAGCAGCCTGAGGTATTTTAGAAAGACTCCAGTCTCCATATGCATAATGGGCATATCCGAATAGAATGCTGGTTCCAAAAATCATTATCCAGTCGTACAGGTCAAGTTTTCTATGGAATTTCTTCATCAGTTTCCCCGGAACAAGAAATACCTCCCAGATTTTGTAATCTCTTTTCTGCAGATAATATCTTATTGCCAGATAGATACCAATAGGAAGAATCCTGAATTCAAGTTCTTCCACAAAAGGAGCATAAATTAGTTGAAAATAAAAGAAGACGGGTTCTGTATTCTCAATTTCAGTGATCCCCTTTGCACTGATTGGGGCTCCCAAAGCATCCTGAAACAGAACCAGAACTATAGATAAAAAGTATATGAGTGAGCCAATGCCAGCTATATAACCAATTGGAGAATCAAGGGGATTTTTACCTCTATGATTTGCGGTAGTCCTGTAATTATAGTAGAAAATATACAGGTATAGTGCAAAAAGGACACCAATACCAGCAAAGAATGGAATAGGGAGATACAGGGAGAGAATATTCTTCGGTGGATAGTAAAAGTAGACAAACATATTCTTCAAGGTTATGGATGATGCTACCATCCCACCGTGTATATATGTGTAACTGAGAAGTTCACTCATTCCATATAACATAAGCACGGTCATGTCTGCAAAAAATATCAGAAATAATATATCTGACTTTCCGAACGACCTCATTATTAGTACTGATCGCTTTAAGGGTTTAAATCACTTTCCACAGTCTAAAATGAATTGCTCCCGGTTTCTAATTTTAAATTTATATGGAAAAAATTAGTAGAATTTAAGGTTTCCTTCAACTTATAACACCATATTCCGTAGCCTGTTATCCTAAATAATAAATCTATCTCCATGATCAGCGGATACCTATAAATCTCTGAAAACATTAAACAATTCTAAAATCATTGATCATCTTTTTGTTGTTCTTCTAAATTGTAAGTTCTATTCAAAACGTCATAATCCTTTAGGGTTCCTATTCTTTATGCTCCATGGGATAAATGGTCATTAATATGTCGTCAACATAGCTATTTTCAACCAGAAATTGCCCTTTTCTCTGTCCTTCTAAAGTAAATCCTAACTTCTTATAGAGTGATATTGCATTCTCATTTGAGGAAAATACTTCCAGATTCAGCTTTATAATTCCATTCTCTCTGCACCACTTTATTCCATTCTCGATCATCCTTTTTCCTATCCCCTTTCCCCGATGTTCAGAAACAATCGCAATTCCAAGGTTGGCCGTGTGTCGATTTTTCTTATAAAAGCCTCTCTGTATATTCATGGTTCCAACTATTTCCCCATTAAAAACGGTTACAAGAGTAAGATCATCGGGGTTTCGCAATATATCCTTTTGTCCTCTTTCTGTGTAAAGATATATCTCGCTTACGAGGTATATTTTTTCACTCATTACGTTCTGCATGCACTTAATGATGCCAGCTGCATCAGACGGAACGGCAACTCTTATTTCATAGGAGTTTTCTTCCATTGATTCACTTTCTTCCCACAAGTGATTTGTTTATCTCATCTTCAAGTGAGTTCATGTCTTTCAGGATATCTCTGATACCATCCAGAAGTTCTTCCTTCTTTTCAACAAAATCTGGTGTAATGATCGCTCCGTCCTTTGATGGTATTATAATGCCATCCTTTTCAAGGACTCTCAGGGAATACCTTATTTTATGATCAGGCAGACCTGTGAGTTGAGAAATTTTGATAATTCCTGAGGGTTGTTCTCTCATAAGAGATTCAATAATACTAATATGCCTTTTTGCGGTTTCCAGCGCATCCCGCAGTTCCTTAAATACGTTATCTCCAATTGCCACAATAATCCATCCACAATCATTAAGGAATATTAATTCTTATTTAGAAAAAATATAATTTCCTTTTTAGGCAAAGTGATAAGTAGATTTTATAAAGAATTTTCATGGATAAATTATTTTGCCCTTGTCTGAAACACTCTGTTCTTTTCCTATCATAGACCTTATTATCTTCTCTCTTTCTGCTATATAGTCATCAAATTTTTCTGGAGTATTGGAGCGGGCCCTTATTCTAATTGCAGTATTTCTTAGATATATCTCCAGACGAAGCTTGAATGAAAAGTCGGCCTCAAGTGTTTCAACTTCCAGGATATCATCCATATGATGTTAATATTTCACTGTTTATTAAGTATTATTAAATATCATCTGGGATGGGACTGAAAGTTAGTAGAGAAAAAGATTTTTCCTATTTAATAAAAGATGGTCATTCAATCGCCAGAGTCATAGGTACAGAGAATATAATAAATCAGGCAATGGGAACTGAAGCTATTACACAGCTCCTCAACATGGCAGAACTTCCAGGAAAGATTGGTATACCTATTGGTCTTCCTGACATTCACCAGGGATATGGGTTCCCAATCGGGTCTGTTATTGCATTTGATTCTGATAACGGGATCGTATCTCCAGGCGGGGTAGGTTACGACATCAACTGTGGGGTTGCATTGATGAATACCGGGATGGACAAAAAGACATGTAGATTGCATATTAAGGATATATTAAAAGAAATATTCAACCAGGTACCTGTAGGTATGGCCAGAAGCAGAAATAAATTATCTAGGAGAGATATTGAAGCTATAACTTCTGAAGGGATTCAGTGGTTATATTTCAGGGACATGGCAACAGAGGACGATATAAATAAGACAGATTATAATGGATCTATATTTGGCGCAGAACCAGCGAACATTTCGGAAAAAGCTTATTCACGGGGAATGAACTTTTTTGGAACACTCGGATCCGGAAACCATTTCATTGAATTACAATTCGCAGATCAGATCATTAACAGTGAAATTTCAGAAGAATTTGGAATTCATAAGGACATGGTATATGTAATGATTCATACCGGTTCAAGAGGTCTTGGACATCAGGTGGCAACAGATTATATTCAGAAAATCAGGGATCTGGATCACAACAAACGTCTGAAGGACGCCCAGCTATCATATATGGAATTGAGCAGCAGGGATGCTGAAAGATACATTTCCGCCATGAATGGGGCTGCGAACTATGGATTCGCAAACAGGCAAATGATCATAAGTCTAATTAGAAATGCACTAAAAAAAGTGATGGGGAATGAGTTCGTGGAAGATGAGTCAGAACTGGTTTACAATATATCACATAATATTGCAGCTTTCGAGGAGAATGATATCGAAGGGAGGAGACAAAAGGTTCTTGTTCATAGAAAGGGTGCTACAAGAGCACTCCCTCCAGAATCTACATCCGGTTATTATGCTGGAATAGGACATCCTGTAATTGTTCCAGGAAGTATGGGGACAGCCTCATATGTACTGAGAGGAGTAGGAGGAAACAGCAAGATTTCATTCTCAACCAGCTGCCATGGTGCAGGGAGAGTTCTGGGAAGGAAGATGGCCAAAGAAAAACTATCTCCAGAATTAATTGAAAAAGAGCTTGAAGCATTGAAGATTGAAATGAAGTTTGCAAGTACTTCGGCGCTCACTGAAGAGGCACCAGAGAGTTACAAAAATATAGATGAGATATATAATTCCATAGTAGGTGGAAAAATTGCAGAGGGAATCGCAAGACTGAAACCGATTGGGGTTATAAAGGGGTGAATGTGAGATGACAGAATACAGAGGAACTTTCTATTTAAACGGAGAATATAAGAAAGGCATTTATTATACCGACGAAAAGATATTTGAGGAGAACGAAAATATAAAGGAAGAAGCTTTCTATATTACAAAACCAATTAATGCCCATACGCACATTGGAGACTCATTCATCAAGGACGAACCAACCGGATCGCTCGAAGAAGTAGTTGGCCCAGGTGGGTTCAAGATTAAAAATCTAAAAAATGCTGGCAACCCAAAAATAATAAAGGAGATGAAAAACACCATTTCATATATGAAGAATATTGGAACAGGCAGTTTTTTTGACTACAGAGAAGCTGGATCAAAATCTATTGAAACATTAAGGGCAATAAGGGAGGCTGAGCCAAACGCTATAACGCTTGGAAGACCAGAAAATATTGAAGATCTTGAAACAATCAAGGATATAATACAGGGAGTTGGGTTTAGTGCAGTTTCTGATGATGATAATGATTTAATTATATCAATAGGGAAAAAAGCAAAGAAAATGGGGCTCATAGTGTCAATTCATTTTAGTGAAAATAGGCAGGAACCCATAGGGCCATTATATGATCTCAAACCGGACCTTCTGATTCACTGTACAGCCCTGAAAAAAGATCAGCTTATTCCACTGAAAGAAATCACTGATAATATTGCAATAACACCAAGGTCAAATTATTTTTTTAATATAAGACCGGATTACAGTGTCTTTGTTGAAAGTGGCTTTAAACTCATGCTTGGCACTGATAATGTAATGACTGTCAATCCAAGTATCTTTGAAGAAATGGATTTCCTTTATAGAATACAAAAAAATACCAGCAGAATCTCGCATGAAGACATAATGAAAATGGCGTTTGAGAACCCATATAACTTCCTCAAGCAAATGAACATAAAAATTCAAAAGAAATGGCTTAAGTTCAGTGGAAAAATTCCAACGCCATATCAGATAGTAACCAAGTTTCATCTTATGAATCCTGTAGAAACTACGGAAATAGAACTTTAAAAGGAATGTTTATAAGTATGAGTTTATTTAGCGAAAAAGAGGAAGATCACATTGGACAGTAAAAAAGTGTTGTCAGCAATTCTGATAGCAGTATTTCTTGCGGGCATGGCAAATGTCACCGCAGCATCATCGTCAAGTTCTTATGCTCCCTCCACGTCCCATGTTAATCTCAACATGTATGTGATGGAAGGGAAAAATCAAGTTGGGTTCGCAGTTAACCCTGTAATATACATAAATGCCTCACAGGGTCAGTACACATTTACGGATACTGGCAACAGCTTAAATGTATCACTAAGTTATGGAAGTTATCTGGTAACGGTAATGCCTACACTTTCCATAATAGGTGGAGCGCATTATCTAACAAACAAGACATATTACTATTTGGATGTTAATTCTGCAAATCAGGCAGTTGCAATAAATCTGAAAGCAGTTGTTCTCACATATTCAACGGTTAACTTAAAAAATCTAAATGGTGAAACCACGACTTTAATGTTTTCCACCACTGAGGGTTATAACTTTTTCACAAAGACAACAAATTCTTCATCTTTCAGCGCATATCTGCCAAATGGCACCATGTTCTATGCAAACAGTTACTACAACAGCGAGCCAAGTCAGGGAGTAACATCTCAAATTCTCACACTGGAATCAAAAAATACTGTCACCATAGAGCTTGGTAGAAGTGCCGTTAACTATTTCGGAGCAGTATACTCAAAATCAGGTTCAAAGATAAATTCGTTTAAAATAGTTGAGTTCAACTCAACAATAAATCATTATACAACTGTGTCATTTAATTCAGGCTTATACTATATTAGTGCTCAGGGTGGTACTGAGTTCATGATAGCAGCTAATGGCTATAAACCGGTTTCAATTACCACATCAGGAACATTAACACTAATACCATCCACATCAAACGTTTTCAAGAACTATTCCCTAAGTAAGAATTTACAAACAGTATCTGTAGTAACACATTACAACTTGAATTCAGGAACTGCTTTTCCTGATATGGCAAACAGTACAGTAATGAGTCTATCATATCAGGAGGCGTTGGATAATTTATCAACGGGGTTCGTGAATGATGTTGAAAAGATTGCAGGACATATGCCTGCGAACACATATTATTCATTCATGGCAAACAATTCCTATTATAATTTAACAAACAGCCATGTGGATATGAAAAGCCTGGTGTACAATAAATACAGCCTTAGCCTTTACACCTTTGCCAATTACACAAATACAAAAATGTCTTCAAAAGACTATAAGAATCTTGTATTGAAGGTTTATCAGAAAGGAACACAATATACTCCATCAACTGTAAACTATTTAACTTACATTAATTACAACAACATCAATGTTTCAGTCCAGTCCGCATCATCATCTGTTACCTATGGAAATCCATTTGAAATTATGCCAGTAAGCAAAAGTTCAATGGTAACTGTTTCCTTTGGAAAGGTTCAGAATCCATATTTCGTAAACTCAAATGCAGTAGTATATTACAAGGGAATGGTTACAACTTCTTCAGTAATTAACACAACTGCAAGAAACACACTTGTAGTGGTTCCATACAATACTATATTCTCAATTAACATGTCAAAGACTCTTTATAATCCAATTATAGGCCAATATCAGTATAAGTCACCAGTATCGTTTATGTGGAAAAATTCTACAACCAGTTACAATGGCTATAACTACAGCTTGAAGTTGATGAAAACTACAGAGTTCTTGCTTACTGGTATGGATAGCTCTGGATTCTCCAATGTTACTAATGTAACGTTCATTGTGCTGAAGAACACTGAATCACCAAATGTAAATTTTACATACACATTTAACGGCAAAGTTCACAAAGTGATGTCATCAACAGCTAACACAGGAACAGTATCAATAACGGTACCACAAAACTCACAGGTCACGTTCGACGCTTCACTGAGTTCCTTGAACCTTACCTATAACAAAGAAAAATACAGTGTTCAGTTAAGTTACAGTTGGATGTTTCCAAATTCAACACTTAAAGGTGCAACCGTAAACTACCAGTTTACAACTCCAACAATTAACGGAGTCCCTAAACTTGGAATGCTGAACGTTACCAGTGCAGGAAATACAACAAGGTCTGTTCAGATAAAGGCAATAGTCAATGATACAACAAATCCAAGTGCAGTTGTAACAATTCAGAATCCATCAAATAAGAATATTACTGCAATCCCAGCAGGTTCACCAGTGATACTGACAGCTAATTACTCAGCTGACAAATATTATGGAAAATCAAAGCTTAGCTATAACTGGACATTCATGTTTGCAAACGGAACGAAAATACCTGCGAACACAGCAAATCTTACAATTCTAAAGTATGACAGTTCCTCCAGTGTCTGGAATAGATCAGCATGGGTGGAAGTTCAATTCAACCTTGTTGCAAAGATCCACATATCTCTAAAGGTTACGAACCCTGTACTGAGTGGTTATGATAACATTTCATACACAACTACTTACAGTGGACCAAAACTGCTTGTTAGCGGTGTTCATTATTCGGGAACTTTCTCTCAAGGTGTTACAAAGGAGGTTCAGGTAAACGTTACGAATCATGGTAAAGTATCTGTTACAGGGCTTACCATAGTTGTATATGATAATGGTGCTCTTTTGAAAAGCAAATCATTCACACAAACTTTGGCAGTTAACCAGACCAGAACATATGATATTAACATATCACTGGCTAATTCTGGTTCACAGAGCCTGTCATTCCAGGCCTCTAACTCAGCGCAGCCAAACTTTGTACAGAAGGATGGCCAGCTTGTTAAGACTGTGAGTGTGGGTGTTTCATCCGATAGAGTACTTCTGGTTATAGTTGCAATTATAGTAATAATACTGATACTTGCCCTACTGTATTACAGGCTCACAAAGGGAAAATTCCCAGGCGCAGCAAGAGTAAGGCAACAGTCTCTCCCACAGTCCAACCAGAAAAAGATAACAGACCAGAAGCAGGTGCCAAAGAAGGACAGTAACACAAAACAATAATCCTTTATTTTTTACAATTAAATTTATTAATAATTTATTTTACAGCATAATAGATTTATTTTTGAGTTCATCAAAGTTTAAAAGATTCTCCAACAGGTAAGAGTCTTTAAATATTTCTAATCCTGAGGCTGTCCTTCCTGAGAAATTGCATCTTCAGGCGTAACATGATACCTTTCTCTCTTGTGACATTGTGGACACTTTACCGAGAAAGAGTAAGGTCCCCACCTGAAAATCAAACCTAATGATGTGTCAGAAAGACTATTCCACTCAGAATAATTCACATTGAATTCATTTCCGCAATTGGGACATTTTACATGATACAAACCAGACAAATCTATCCTTTCAGAATTTTTTTAAATTATTTAAACTATTAACTATTATTATCTATATTCCCTGAGTCATAACCTACAGTATTAATATACCTCTTACATCTTTTTCACATTCTTTATTCCAACAATTTGTGAACTGTCGTCAATAATGTTCATGTATGTTTTCAGGATGTTTAATCTTCTCTCCTGTATACCTGTTTCCTCACCGAGTACCTTACATTTCTCGTAAAATGTAGTGAATTTTTTAGATAAATCCAGAATATAACCTGTGATGATATCTGGTCTCAGGCTTTTGGTTGCGTTCATTATTTTATATGGATATTTATACATCTCAAGAATGAGATCATTTTCTTCCTTTTCAATGTTTTTAGATGACGCTTCCTCTGAACTTGATTTTACCTTTTCCATTATGCTACTTGCCCTTGTATAGGAATACATAATAAAGGGAGCAGTTTCTCCATTGAAATCCAGGGCATCTTCCCACTTGAATGTAATGGGTTTTTGCATATTGATCTTCAGCATATAGAATCTTAGGGAAGAAACTGCTATATCCCTGCTTATTTTGTCAACATCCTTTTCTTCACTATATCTACTCAGCACTTCGTTTCTGGCCTTTTCATATAACTTCTCATAAACTTCCTTCACGGTGACACTCGTGCCCTTTCTTGTAGACATTCTTCCAGATTCTAAATTTACCATTCCATAATACACAAAATCAAGAGAATTCTTATAGTCAAGGAGCTGATGCATAACATAATCCATGATCTTTCCATGTTCCTTATGATCTTCCCCTACCACAACAATGCATTTGTCATACTGTGAGAATTTGTACATATGGTATGCAATATCTCTTGTTACATAGAGACTTGTACCGTTCTTTCTTTTGACAAAAATCTTCCTGACATTGGGGACGTCTATGTATAATGCCCCATTTTCGTCCAGTATATACTCTGATAGATCTTTAATAACTTCTTCTGTTTCTCCAGTAACAATAAATTCTGACTCCCATGTGAACTCATCCATCTTTATGTTGAGGAGTTCTAGATCAGAAACAATATCATCCAGCATTATCTGGGCTATATTCTTGATCTGATTTATGAGGTCATCATCCCCTTTCTCATATTTCTCCATTAGTAATTCTACTTCTTTCTCGTCACCTTTTTGTTCAAAATATTCATAAATCTTTTTATATCCATCTAGCAGGATTTCCTTTGTTAATGTCTCACCTTTGTGGAATTTCTCATAGCCGAGATACAGTGATACCATCTGTTTACCGGAGTCATTTACATAATACTGAGTGACAACCCTGTAACCATACCTTTCCATCAGTCTTGCTATGGAATCCCCTATTATGGAATTTCTAATTCTCCCCATATGTATGGGACCAGTGGGATTTGTGCTTGTATGTTCAACAGACACCCTCTCCGGGTCCTGAAATGATTCAGGAAAAGATCCCGTAGTTTGAAGGGATTCATGCATGGCATTCAGGAGATACCAACCATCTGTAATGATATTTATGTAACCATTTTCATATTCCAGGGATTGCACAAATGGAAGTTTCTTCAGCTCATTCATTATTGCATTTAATTTAGTATCAAAGTTATCAACCGTTTTCTCATATCTTACCAATCTGACTGTAATATGTGCATGTTCAGTCTGATCAAAAATCACATCCTTCTCATCCAGATTCTCGATGTGTTTTCTGGCTTCAGACTTTGTTAATTCCAATATGTCCTGAAATAAAAGCATGTTTTGAAATCATTTGGTTGCTAATAATCCTTATTCCAATTCCTCCTTAAATCCAAGAGAAATTAAATCATCTATAAATGAAGGATAACTCTTGTTAAGACTTTCAGGATTGTGTACAATGAATTTCTCTGATACCATAGACTGAGCCAGAATGGTCTCCATAACAATTCTGTGATCTAATGAGATTGGGAGTGCAGGTGAAATATCGTCTCGGCATGGACCAATATACAGAGTTTCGTCTTCTTCAGTTACATCCGACCCAAAGGCTTCAGCTATTTGAATAATGGCCATTTTCCTGTCACTCTCCTTTCCTGATAGTCTATCTGAATTTTTAATGCTGGCTCCCTTTTGGGAAAACATTCCAAGAAGGGCTATAACTGGTGCCAGATCTGGATTTATGTTGACATCAACCTCTAGCATACTAGTAATATCTTTTTTCATGGCAATTATTGAATTTTCTCCATATTGCAGGAGTCCATTAAGCAAATTTAGAATATTTGCATCAGGTTGCATGCTTTCCTTTTTCAGATTATTTATCTCTATTCCTTTTCCTGATAGTAATAGTCCAGCTGCAATAAGGAATGAGGCTGATGAATAATCTCCTTCTATTTCAAATGAAGTATTCATTTCATTCAGCGTTCCATTTATAATGAAATCACTTCCGGTTCTTTTTATGGTCAGCCCCAATTTTCTAAGTATATCTGCAGTCATATTTAGATATCCTTCTGAATTAATCTCTCCTTCAATATGTACTATCTTTTCGTCTATGGGGTTGAGTGCCATGTATAAAAGAATAGAACTGGTGAACTGGGAACTCAATTCTCCGTTTATGGATATTTCACTCACATATTTGGCATTAGTACCATCAAAAATGAGTGTTCTGCCATTCATTGAAAATCTGCATCCAATGCTTTCCAGTGAAATTATAAGTGGTTTCAATGGTCTTTCCAAAAGCTTCCCTTCAGTCTCAATTGCGCAACTGCATCTTCTTGATGCAAGAAGGCCAAGCACCATTCTGAGAGCAGTACCAGATTCTCCAACATTTATTAACTCCGGATTAGTGAATGAACCGTAAATATTGTAATATTTTCCGTCCTTTATTATCTTCATTCCGTTAGAACTGCATATTCCCAGTGCAATTATTTCGTCATCGCATCCAGAGATCGGTCCAATTCGTTTGTGACCCGGAAGGAATGCAGAAAGCAATAAAACCCTCTGTGACATGCTCTTGGAAGAAGGGGCATCCACCTTTCCATTTAGTTCTTGCGGAATTAAAATCCTACTCATTTTTCCACTCATGAGATGAAGAAATGTTTGTACTCGAGGCAACAAGAAAGCCCACATTATCTTTTTTGAGAATTTCCACGTCTCTTTCCAGTGTTTTTGGGTTTTCATACTGAAGAAAGAGGGAAGGCCCTTTACCATTTATTCCCATTATGTTGAACCTGAGTTTGTTCAATATCTCACCCGGCATATTGATACCCGATATTGTTCCAAGATAAAATCCATTCATGATGGCAATATCCTCGAAGTTGTATGAATTCAGTCTCTGAAACATTCTCTCATATGCATTCCTGAGGAATGATAGATCAATCTTGCCAAAATCATAACTCGATCTTCTTCCTTTCGAGGTTATTATTATGTAATGTTTTTCCTTAATCCTGTAATGCCTGAGCAGCTTCGCATTCCTGTTATCTGTTATGCACAATCCACCAAGCACCGAAGCATATAGATCATCAGATGCTCCAGTGGCTGAGACTCTTATCTGTCTTGATATTCGGCTTGATACTGTCACAATATCTTCTATTTCCATTTTAATGTCATTGAATAGGGAATAAGCCTTCACAACTCCAGAAACCAGAGCACTGCTGCTCTTAAGCCCCATCCCTGAAGGTATCTTCCTGTTTACATCTATCTGCAGTTCTGAATCCTTCCCATACTGGCTTTTCAATATGGAGAGCATCCTCCTTATATTCCATTGGTTTTTCTTTGCCTCTCCTTTTCTTGCCATTATTTCCATCTGATAGTCCAGTGCCAGTGCTGCCCCTTTCCAGTTCACGAAAGCACTGAGAACAGATATCCCCGAATTCATTTTCAGGATAAGCGTTCCGTCATCCATTTTAAAGTATCACCTCTTGCCCTGCTGAATATTTCCCTTTCGCATTCATCCATGAAAAAGATCCTGTAAGTCTCTTCTGCCTGTCTGAAGAACATATCCCTGCCATTGATTGCCCTGCCTCCACTTTCAGCAGCATATTTCATGAATTTTGTTTCATCATACTGGTATGTGAGATCTATGGCAGTGGCCTTTTCGTCATAAAAATATGGAGAGAACGGTGATTGGTCATCTTCATTCATTCCCAGTGGTGTGCAATTGATCAGGACATCATATTTTTCCATATCATCGTAACTTCTAATTTTCATGTTCCCGTACTGCCATGTTCCCTTAATTTTTTTTCTGGTTATTTCTGGATTTCTGGTAAATATATGCATGGTGTCAGGGCTAAAGTTTGTAAGTATGTAATAGATCATTATTCTGGCAACTCCACCAGCTCCAGCTATAGCAACTCTTTTTCCATCCACCCTCACACCATTCTTAGTGAATAGCTCCTCAATTCCAGCATAATCTGTGTTGAAGGCTGTAAAACCATTTCCCTCACGCTTTATAACATTTGAAACACCAGCCTTCCACACAAGCGGGTCCCTGTTTTCAGTATACCTGAGGATATCTTCCTTATATGGAATTGTCACGTTGAAGCCCTGGAAGCTCACATCCATTTTTTCCATTAACCGTTTCAATGTTACAGGACTAACATTTATTGCTGTGTAAATATTATTATTTTCTTCCAGTTCGAATATTCTGTTGAATAGAACCTCACTCCAGGACTTTCCAACGGGTGATCCAAGAAGTCCATACATCATCTCACATCATTCTCCCTGCTTTTAAAAACAATTCCTTGAAAACCTCTATTTTAAGTTCTGCCATATTTGTTATTCCCGGTTTAGTGGCCATTGGAATTGAAATTTTTCCATTTCTTATTTTCTTGTCATTCATTATGTATGAAAGGCTTCCATCAAGCATTTCATCACTGACCGCTATCTTATTTACGCCATATCTCTTCATCAGTTTGTTCATTATACTTATCCCATCATACTTCATCATTCCATAGATCTCTGACATCTTCATTTCATACATAATTCCATATATCACTGCCGCTCCGTGGGTTATTCTGTTTCTGGATATTGCTTCAATTCCATGTGCTACTGTGTGCCCAAAATTCAGTACATATCTTCTTCCCAGAAGTTCATATGGATCTTGATTACACACTGAAGCTTTTATATCTGCGTTTTTCACTATCAGATCTCTGAGAATATCTCCATTCTTCACACTTTCTATATCATTATTCAGGAGCGTTTCAATTATAGTGTAATCCATGGAAAATCCGTGTTTTATTATCTCAGCCATGCCCTCTCTTATAATCTGATCATTTTTCATCAGAAAGTCAGTATCAGCCACTATTCTTTCAGGGTTCCTGAATGTTCCTATGGCATTCTTTACTCCAGAAAAATTTATTCCGTTCTTTCCACCTATGGAACTGTCAATCTGTGATAGTAGAGTTGTTGGTATTGCTTTCAGTCTCAGTCCCCTCTTGTACGTGGATGCTATGAAACCAGAAAGGTCACCAATGGTACCCCCTCCTATATATGTCAGGTAGCTGTTCCTCTCCACTTCTCGTTCCATTAAAATCCTGCAGACTTCTTCATAGTTATCAATTCTCTTTGAATTTTCACCATCTTCAACAAAGATAATTTTTCCTTCTGAAAACCTTTTTATCTTCTCTGGGTAAATATTACTTATAGTTTCACTTACAATGAATGTTCCCTCATCGTTCTCAACTTCTATTGCATTTTTTCCGCATACATACTCAGTTTCATCATATCCTATGGTAAGCTTTTTTCTCACTGTTTCTCCACTCATGTTGCCCACCTTTTCGTGTTGAATTTCGCGGAAAAATTACATTTTTTCATTTTTTTTCTCATGCCAAAGCTTATTAAGGGAAATAAGAGTTTTCAAATTTATGTACAGAGGCTCACTGACCATAATTGTATACAATTCATTCTCTGAGATAGCTCAGGGACAAATACTGGAGAAATTCGAAGGTGTTGATTCACTGAACCTTCTTATAACCGATGGAATAATGCTCTCCCCTTCATTCCTCTCACATCTCTCAGTCAGAAATGTAAAGATACAGAGAATACTTACATCTCACCAGCTCATAAGGGTGATGGGGGAGCAGGAGACAACAGCATGTGCTATGGTTCTTAATAGCAGGGCAGTTGAGGACTGGGACTCAGAATCCGTAAGCTATATGATGGATGCAATGGCCGTATGGCCCATTACCCGTGGACTTTTTGCATTCGTTGAATTCATTGGAAAACCACCCATAAGTGTGAGAACAAACCACTTAATGAAGAGAGCATTTTACATGCCAGATACAGGGGGTGATGAGAAATGGGCAGAAACACGTACACGTCAAGGCAGGTTATGGAAAGTCTTGCAAAGGCAATGAAGTCCATGGAGAGCTCCATGCCTGAAAGAGACAGGAGGTTATTTGATGAAATACTCCTCATGGGTAGGATTCATGCCTCTCAGATGGACCTTTCAAAGTTATCTCCAGAGACAGCCTTTCTCATATCAGTAATCATGGAAATGATGGATAGAATAGATCATGGGCAGTAGAACCATAGTCAATCTTACAGCAGGGAAAAATCCTGCACTCTGGATTTATGAAAATGGCAAAATACAATATGAAAAGATCCACTGGAGGAACTGGATATTCGTCACCGGAGACCAGTTTGATATGGAATTTCTTGAAAGGCAAATGGAAGATGCTGGAGATATAGTTTATGAACATTCGGTGGAAAGAGATGTATATTCAAGAATTGAAGGTTTGAGAATCTATATACCACAGATCAGGGAAAGGGAATTCATAAAAATAATAAAGGGCATAGGATATGGAAGGAAATTCAGGATATATAATGGTCTCCTCGATCCTGGACTGAAGATCATGGCTGCCAGTAATTTAACCTATTTTTCCATAGAAAACCCTCTGGATCATGATCCAGAAATACCCTACATGAAGTTCAATGTTAAATACAATGGATACAGATGGAAACATGCTGAAATAAATGGTGTGGAATTCACCAACGAAATGGATGCCATGAAATTCTTTATGGATAATTTCCAGCGTTTTCCCATAATAATATACTACGATGCAACTTCAATGGCAACATTCCTTTCACGCATAGACATGATCATCGGTAAGAGGATAGGATACAGAATAAGTGGTGGCAGATCATTCATGTCATATGGAAGAGTCTCATATTCCACACCTTCAATACACATAAATGGAAAGATATCAATAAATGGGAATTCTTTCATGTATGAAGAAGGCGGCATTGAAGGCATATTTGAGATAAGTCGCATAACCGGGCTCTCTCCAGAGACAGTATGCAGGGTAACACCTGGAACTGCTGTATCATCACTGGAAAACTACGAGGCCATAAGATCAGGGATTCTTATAATTACAGACAAGGATGATCATGAAGATCCAAAGCCACTGAGTGCTTTCATGGAAAGTGATCGTGGAGGATACGTATTTCAGCCGCTCCCGGGATTTTATCGAAATGTTTACGAGATTGACTTCTCGTCAATGTATCCATCCATAATGCATCATTTCAATATGTCACCAGAAACAATAGGGACAGATAAACAGGTAAAACTCCCTGGGGATAATCCATACAGTACCAGCGTTTTGAAAGGATTCATCCCCTCATCACTTGACATACTGCTCAAGAGGAGACTTATATACAAATATAATAAGAGGATAAGAAGAGATTTTGAACTGAGGGATAAGGTTCTGAAATGGCTTCTTCTAACATCCTTTGGATACACAGGTTTCAAGAACGCAAGGTTTGGAAAGATAGAGATGCATGAAGCCATAACTTCCGTTGGAAGATGGGCACTTGAGACGGCCATGAGGATAGGCGAATCTGAGGGTTTCACCCCCATACATGGAATTGTGGATTCACTGTTTATTCAGGGAAATGGGAACATACAAAATCTTCTGAAAAGGGTGAGGAAGAACACATCCATAAATATAGTGATGGATGGATACTATAAGTGGATGGTGTTTCTGCCAGCAAGATCTGGTCTTGGTGCGTTAAACAGATATTTCGGACTGAAATATGACGGGAGCTACAAGGTGAGAGGAATAGGGATTAGACGTTCAGATTCTCCGTCACTGGTAATAAGGGCTCAGGAAGATATACTGAGGCTACTTGAAGAACTTGAGCCGGGGGTAAATGATCACTCCATATACACAAGATATATAGAATTAAAAGACAGATATGTAAGAAACATTGACAGATTTCCGAAAAGCGATTTTTCACTCACTCTGAGGCCGTCAAAATATTATGAGGATTATATGATTAAGAACATACAGAAAGCATCAATGGAATCGCTGATGGAGGATGGGATCGAGATCATGCCAGGGCAATCCATGAATGTAATAATCAATGATTCAGTAAAAAAGGTTGTTAACTTTGATGATCAACCGGTTGACAGGAAGTTCTACACCAGGATTCTTCTTAGAAACTTTGAGCCATTCGATTTTCTCTTCTCCAAACTCATTGTAAAAAAGCAATCAGATCTTTCATGGTGGTTCTAAATCTTCATTCTATTATTTCAAATATTTTCTGTATAAGGACTGAAACTGGTAGATCGCCCATGAAAAATCTCTTTTTAACCCCCTTTCCCCTGCCTAAACTTTCCCTCACACCCTCAACTATATCAAGAGATTCCAGGTGTCTTATTGCCCTGTAGATAAGAGGAAGATCTGGGATTGGTTGATCCCTTGTTTCAAAATTTACTCCTATCTGATCGGTTATATGTTCCATGGTTGCATCAATGTTTCTTTCAAGTATCTGACAGATAGACAGGAGGATCAGCAGTTCTTTCTGATCCAGTTCCATCAATTTACTTTCAGTAATATACGGGTTGATCATTGCAGAAGCCTTCCTGACAGTTTCCATGTCAATTGTCCTTCGATTATCATATTCACTGATGAATGCAGCTTTCTGCAATATTTCTATGGCCATCCTTGCACTTCCAGATCTTTCGCTTATGGACGCTATACCATCAATTATTTCTGGCTCAATAACACCATCATAAAGCGATTCCTTAGACCGGTGATCCAGAATGCCTGAAAGATCTGACGTTGAATATTTATTAAATTTCATTTCGTTGAAAATACCGATTCTTCTGATCTCCCTGGATGTCATGTGGAGGGCAGGATTATCAACTGATGCGAGGATCAGACCCATTCTGAGATCATAAAGCTCTGCCGACCTGAGCACATTGTATAATCCATCTGGATCAGTCTTTACAAGATTCAGACATTCATCCACAACAAGTATAATGGGCATGGAGGTAGATCTCTTGAGTGCCATGAATAGAGAATCAAATGGCTGTTTCTCGGAGACCTGTTTTCCAAGTGAACTAAGTATCTTTACCACAATTCTCTTGAAGGAACCTACTGATATGGCATTTTCATAGTGGAAATAACATCCAGTTTCCATGGATGCAAGAAATCTCAGTGTAACAGTTTTACCTGTACCTGACTGACCGTAGATAAAAATGTTGCTTGATAAACCTCTCATTACTGGAAATACTACATTCTTCCGTAAAGAATCTATCTCATTATCTCTGTTAATAAGGTACCCTGGAATATAAGATGTCTCCAGGGGTTCAGGATTTTTTATTATTTTTCCCAATTATGCTCTTGCAAGTGCCGATAGGGATGTGATTTCCCTGGAATGCTCTACTCCATAGTGCTTCACTTTCTCTATATCCACTCCCATCTTTGCAGCCCTCTTTTCGATGTATTTCATCATAAGATATCCACCACCGGAAATAAGTGATCCTGTTCCTATCCTTGATAAGAAGTTACCATCGGTGTCCCTGAAACCATCTCTTGTGGCCATTTTTGAAAGATGTCTGTAGGATGCATAGTAAACTGCCATCATATCCTTTGTGAGCATATTTGTGTTGAGCGATCTGGACTTTATTCTCCCAAGAGGAACATTTACAAGTGGTGTGACTGTAAACTCAAAAGGTCTGCCACCTTCAGAGTATGAGTTACTGAGTCTGTTTATCATTTCAACCGTTTGCCAGTTATCATCTTCAGTCTCTTCGTTCTGACCAACCTGTAATGTGAATGCCGGTCTCCAGTAATTCTTTGTTTCTACGTATACTCCCTGCCAGACAATATCCAGCCAGCTTCCGTCTGGACCAATTCTGAGTGGAAGGGTCTTGTTAGGCATATGTTTTTTGGCAAGTTCATCACTACCAGTCTCCACTCCTGTTTGGATACCTATCCAGTTCCTCGGTCCTGTTTTAAGTATCTTTGAAAGTTTTTCCATCATTTCTGGATAACCTGCAGGTATGGAAACACGTCCATGGGTCGGATTTGACGTCTTGATACCCTTAACATTCATTACTGCCGTTAGAAGTTCTGATAGTGCTTCTTCATTTGGTGCAAATAAATTGCCGTGCTTGTAACCGAAGAATTCATCTGAGTGAAGCCACCCATTAGTTATCCCGGCGGATGCATTTATCTCAAGTTCAGCAACGATATTTTCGGTAGGCTCATATCTAAGCGGTCTTAGTGTTACTTCACAGAAATCACACCCCACACCACAACCTCTCATAACTTCAACCATTCCCTTCATGGAAGGTGCAACAATTCTAGGTATCTCCTCAAGTCTCGGGTATGCTGCCTTGGAAAATCCTCTTGAAAGGAAAAGTGGATCATTTATTGTAACTCTTTTGAAGTTTTCATCATAACTTACAAAACCAGTTCTGAAAACATTTTTGTCTATATCACCTGATGCTATCTGATCAAATAACATTGGTGCAATATCATCTGCCTCACCTGAAAATACATAGTCGTAATGATATTTCTCTATCTCGTCTCTTAGAATTGTAAATTCCCATACTCCTGGTCCACCAACGATCAGTTTTGCCTTCTTTCCCTTCCTTACCACGTTGATTCTATCCATCAGTTTATCCCAGTCTCTCCTTACCCATGCATCGAGATTACCTCCAAAAAGTGCATAGTAGGACATTGTTGTCGGTCCGATACCCAGTGGATCCATAGTTGAAACAGCTATGATTTCCGTGTCATCCTTGATAAAATTCTCAAGATGATCTTCGTGTGCAACTGCTATTTCTTCTCTCTTGAATTTAGTAAGAAGACTGGCTTCAAGCTTCCTTATGGCATATGGTGCAAATACTGTTTCTCCATTTGGTTTAGCAGGGGGAGCAGGCCCCTTCAGGAATTTGTAAACTCTTTCTGGTATTGCCTTTCCAGGCGCACAGGGTAGAAAATCTAAAAGTGGAAAATTCCTGTATTCATAACTCAATGTGCTATCCGATATTAATACAAATCTCGTCATTTTTTCACCCTCAGTCAGTTAAAAACTTATGGTTCATAAATATTTTGAAAATACCGTTAAACATAAATAGATAAATTCGCATCGTATTTACCAGTTTTTTCATTACATTTAATTGATTTTTACTAAATAACATATCTTAACTACTCACATTTTTGCCAGACCGAAACCGGTTCCATCAGCTCCATCGTTAGATCCTATAACCAAGATCGTAACAGGATACACTGTGTTACTGTTTTCAGGATTGAATGTTTGCATATTTTCAAACGCAGTTAATGAAACCATCATTTTTAGGTTTATTATGGTATTATTCTTAAAGTTAGTCACTGTGATGTAATTGTATTTATCCGTTGAATTTACTACCAGTCCATTATAAGTGGATGACGTATTGATGAAAGATGTAAGGTTTGTTTGGCTACCAGAACCGGTTGAAACATTACCAAAGGAAAATACAGAAACAGTGGATGCGTCTGTCTTCACTGTTATGTTAAATTCTATGCATCCGGGACTTTTGACAAATACCAGATCCTTTTGTGATTGTGCTGCAGTAACGTTCAGATAACCGCCTGTTGTAGATAGGGCGGTCTTGCTGTTGAATATTGTCACATAAGTCATTCCAGAAAATACAACAAGAAGTGCCACAGTTAAAACTATAGCTCCTTTTCTGCCTAACATAAGATGTGATTACATTTGCATATAAAATAGTTATTAATATTTCATTACTTAATCAATTATGAATTAAGTATTTATACAACCCTGAAATACAAGCTTGATTAAAGATGGTTCAGTACAAATGGGTTGCATTATCTAATACTACACTTGGTGTTTTGATGGCTTCAATTAACAGCACCATTGTGTTAATATCCTTACCAGCTATCTTCAAAGGTATACATTTGAATCCTTTCCTGGGTTCATCTTTTCAATATCTGCTCTGGATACTGATGGGTTACATGATGGTAACCGCAGTGCTATTGGTTACATTTGGGAGATTATCAGATATATTTGGAAGAGTCAGGTTATTTAACCTTGGTTTTCTTATTTTTACAGTAGGTTCCATATTGCTTTATCTTACACCCGGAACGGGAGATACAGCGGGACTTGAATTAATTCTATTCAGGATGGTTCAGGCAGTTGGAGCTTCATTCTTATTTGCAAACTCTGCAGCAATCATAACAGACAGTTTCCCCGCAAATGAAAGGGGAAAAGCCATGGGGCTAAACCAGATAGCGGCCCTTGCTGGATCCCTTATTGGTTTAATTCTTGGAGGAATACTTGCTACAATATACTGGCGAGATGTGTTTCTGGTGAGTGTTCCGGTTGGTATTATAGGTACAGTATGGTCATATGCAAAGCTTAAGGAAACCTCAACACGTCACGAGAAACAAAAATTGGATATTCCAGGGAATATTGCGTTCGCTGGAGGTCTAACACTGATACTTCTCGGCGTAACTTATGGTCTTATGCCATATGATAACTCAAGCATGGGATGGGGAAATCCGTATGTAATTGCTTCAATGGCGATCGGCGTAATTCTGGTTATTGCATTCATATTCATAGAAAGGGCAGTTGAACAGCCAATGTTTAACCTCTCATTATTCAAAAACAGGGCGTTCGCAACTGGAAGTTTTGCAAGTATGCTACAGTCAATGGGAATGGGTGGTCTGATGTTCATGATAATCATTCTTCTTCAGGGAATCTGGCTACCATTGCACGGTTACAGTTACAGTTCCGTACCATTCTGGGCTGGGATTTATACCATCCCTATGATGCTGGGATTTGTGGTGTTCGGTCCAGTTAGTGGCGCTTTATCGGACAAGATAGGAGCCAGACTTATATCCACGGTTGGCTTAGTAATAAGTGCAGTTGCATTCCTGTTACTTGCAACCCTACCATATAACTTCGCGTACGTTCCATTTGCCCTGATGCTATTTATGATGGGATCAGGAATGGGAATGTTCGCTGCTCCAAACATAACAGCGGTAATGAATTCAGTAAAGCCACAGCTAAGAGGTGTTGCCTCAGGAATGAGAGCGACCTTGCAAAACACAGGTCAAACAGCAAGTATGGGTATATTCTTCACAATCGTTCTTGTATATCTAACAAGACTCATACCGGGTTCTTTCGGTCCTGCACTTGCAACATCCGGTGCACCTGTTCTCATACCAATATTTGATAAGCTGCCTCCAACCTCAGCACTGTTCTCAGCATTTCTTGGCTACAATCCAGTAGGTACAATTCTTTCAGAACCCGCACTGGCTGGATTAAGTGCCTTAATACCACATTCAGTAATCGTAACACTTGAAGGAAAGATATGGTTCCCAACTGCACTGGCAGGATCATTCATGACATCTCTAAGGATGGCATTCATAGCTGGATTCTTCATCTTCATTGTGGGAGCAATACTTTCAGCACTGAGGGGAAAGAGGGTTATATATGACGATTCCAAGAAGGAGGTTGTAAATGAATCTGGATCATCCTCTCCTTCACCATCTGTATCTCCTTCAACAGTGAAGACAGAGGAAGTAAGAAACTAAAATTTTAAAAATTTTAATAATAGATTTTAAACTACGCATAAATTATTACTAAATTAAAATGTCTTTCCACAATTTATAGAAATGGAAGAGTTCATTTTTAGAATGTTTCAATGCAATGAACATTTTACTATTTGACATATTAAAATTATTTTATAATGCTCTGAATACAAAATTTCTTTGAATTGAGAGAGTTTAAGATAGTTTATACATCTAATAACCGATAAACATTAGACTTGAAAAAGAAAAGTAATTATTGTGAAAACTAAATTAAAATAACAGAAATGTATATATATATATATATAAAAGCATTTATATCTGTAATAAGGTAAAAATAAATCAGTATTAATCTATGTTCCTTGACTCTATATATTAAAAGGAGGTATACTTAATTGGTTAATAAAAATAAAATTATAACAGTGATATTGGTAATAGTTTTTATATTTGCTGGATACACTTTTTATCATTTGAGCGAACATAAAACTTCTCCAACCAACAGGGTAATACCCAAGGTAACATACCCTCCTGTTTACAGGATTGTTTTCAATAAAACATTTACGGTGGATGGCAACGAAACGCTTGGTTGTATATACATAGGAGAATCTGTAAATTTTACAAATATAGTTTGTAGGACAAATGTTTCGGGGTTATTATTAATTAAGAGCGAAAATAAAACATCGGCAGCAAAAGAAATAGAAAACTGCATAGCAAGTTGCCTGACAGGAAAACCCGGAAGAAATTCTGGAGGAGGTACTGGGATGGTATATTCATCTCCTGAAAATTATGCCCTATCACCAAGAGGATACTGGAGAATATCTGCAAATAGAGTAACAGAAGGCTTTATCCATATTGTAGTTTGCAACTATGCAGGGAAATCTCTTTTCAAGTATCAATCTAATGTACTTGATAATTAACAACAAAATGAATTATAAATATAAATTTTTAAACAATTTCCATGTTAAATTCCGGAAGTAAACCCATCTTGAATGCTCTTTCGTAATACATTTTGAGTGCTTTCCTCCCCTTTTCTCCAAAATCAACAGAAAGATCGTTAACATACATTTGTATGAATTTTGTTTCCAATTCAAGGTCTTTGTATCTTGCGTACTTCATTGCATAAGTGGCAGCCTCTTCTACATGTTGCTGTGCGTATTTTATGGAGTTTTCGAAGTCCTTGATATAGTTGGCAATAACATCCTTTCCCAGGGACTTTCGTATTGCGTTAAAACCCAGAGGTACAGGCAGATCACCTGCATATGCTTTCCATTTATCATAGATTGCTGCAAGCTTTATCAAACCCTTATTTTGAAAGGTTAGCTGTTCATCATGAATAATTATTCCTGCCTGAATATCACCCTTAACAATTGAATCAGGTATTAGATCAAATCTCATGGGCCTTAGATCTGCATCTTTTTCAACAAACATTCTGAAAAGTAAGTGAGACGAGGTTCCAAGTCCCGGAGAACCTATAATCGCTTTTTTAAAATCTACTTCACTCTTACCAACCACTAAAGGTCCATAGGTGAGTCCAAAGCTTGCGCCTGATCTGGTCAGGGCATAGGTTTCATTCACATCGGCATATGCATTTGCAGATATGGCTGTAACATCGTACATTCCTGTTTCAGCCTCATGATTAAGAGTTTCTATATCCTTTATTATCTGTTCATACTCCATACTGGTCTTAATTTTTCCAGTGATCATCGCATAAAACATAAATGCATCATCCGGATCTGGTGTGTGTGCTACTGTTAATTTCATAATAAGGTATTTCTTGATTACATAAAAGAGGTTCGCAGAATATTTTAATTTTCTAATAAAGTTAATTTATTCTGCAATATTTTTAACAATTTTTTTAACCAGTTCCTGAACCTTAAGCATTGTTTCATCTGCATCTCTGTTTCCAACTAATCCCGCCATAGCCTCAGGTAGAAGCCCTATGACCTCACTTCCGTCTTTTGTTCCCTTTATCACAATCCTGCAGGGAAGCATGGACTCAAATCTGATATCTGTATTCAGTATTTTTGAAGCATATTCTGGATTGCATATCTCAAAAGTTCTCAGAGGAGCATATTCATAACCCTTTGACTTAAGAACATCACTGGTCTTAATCTCAGCAAGTACACCAAAACCTGCTTCACTAACTTTTTTAGGGACTTCTGAACACAAATCATCAAAGCTCTTTTTACTCTTAATTCGAATTTCCACATTCATATAATAAAATTGCAGTATGATTTAAAAGCTCTTTCATTATTTTAAATTCCGTAGTTTCAGAAACCAGCCTTTAAAAACTGAGCTTTCTCTTATATAGGTGCAACAAATCTGTGTTTTCCGTGATATAATGAGCAAAATTGTAATCGCACTTGGAGGAAACGCCTTGATGGAGAGCGGTGATTCAAGGGATTATGAAACACAGGTAAGAAGGGCCGTAAATGCCTTTGAGTCATTGACTGATATAATCGTTAAGGAAGATGTCATAATCACTCACGGGAACGGTCCTCAGGTCGGAGATCTAATACTGAGAAATCAGTATACAAAGGAATTGCCTCCACCCATGCCTATGCATACCCTTGGCGCAATGTCTCAGGGTCTGATTGGAGAAATATTAATTGAAGCATATGAGAATGTAAGATCAAGATATGGCATTGGGAAAGAGGCAATAAATATACTAACAAGAACCATCGTGGACAAAAATGATAGGGCTTTCATGAATCCAACAAAACCTGTTGGAAGAGTTTATTCAGATCAGGAATACAGCGAACTAAAGAACAGCACAGACTGGGAATTTATAAGGACGGAAAAGGGCTGGAGAAGATGTGTCCCTTCTCCAATGCCTCTTGATATACTGGAAAAAAATGCAATTCTAAGTTCACTAAACGCAGGCTTCCTCCCCATATGTACAGGCGGTGGAGGCGTTCCAGTTATCAAAACTGGCAATTATTACAGTGGAGTAAATGCAGTAATAGATAAGGATCTTGCTTCATATGTTCTTGCACACATGCTGGACGCCGAGGAGTTTGTCATACTCACTGATGTGAAGAATGCATTCATTGATTTTGGTAAAAGTACTCAAAAAGCAGTGAATAAAGTCAAGCTGAACGAAATAAAGAAATATTATGATGAAGGTCAGTTCTCAACCGGTAGCATGGGACCAAAGGTTCTTGCAGCCATGAGTTTTGTGGAACATGGTGGAAAAGTTGCAAGGATAGGTTCACTTAAAGACGCAAATAATGTAATAGAAGGCACATCAGGAACGATTATTCAGGCCTGAATGTAAGTATATTCCCCGTTCTTCAGTTCTGCCTTTCCCATATGTACCATCTGCATCAAAATTTTTTCCAGAACACTATGATTCACGGAGAGATCAAAGCTTTCTTTAAGCTTTTTTACTATTTCGTCCACAGAACTTGATTTCATTTCAATCTTGGAGGATAGGTTAGTAATATCCTCGTAAACGTTCCATGGGAATATAAACCATGTCCATTCTTTGTCAGTAACAAACTGGGCATAATAATCCGGAACAAAGGAAGAGTGACCAATGTGAAGCATGGTGGAAGTCTTTACAGATTTTGGTTTAAGTGTTTTTATATAGTCGTATGCAAGCTTCATACTCTGTCCTGTATCTGTAATATCGTCCACCACAAGAACATTCTTTCCCTCAATAGACACATTGAGACCATACTTCAGATCTGCCTTTCCGTCAACCGTTGCAGTTAATCCCCAGTGTTCTGTCTTTATAGCATAGAGGTTTTTCATAAGAATCATGTCGGAGAGTATTCTCGCAGGAACAAGACCACCTCTAGACAGTCCAATAATCGCATCCGGAATTCCATCTTTTAGCATCTTTTTATTGATCTCCTCACACCACTTCTCAATATCATCCCACGTAACCAGTTTAGCTTTAAATTCCATTGGGATTGGCATTAGTGCATAAGTAAAAATCTTTTGCAAAAATAAAACGATGGTCATTCATGCAATTTTTAAGTTTTGTATAACAGTATAATTTTCATAAAATTGTGGTTTAAAAATTGTTCATAAATTTAGTTCTAAATTAAAACAATTATCTTATTTTATTTTTGGAACAAAAGTAATCGTGTGATATAAATATCAGCAATATTTATATAACATTAAAAGAATTTGATTTTATGAAAAAGATAAACGAACCATGGGATTCAACCCTGATGGATGCAGAAATTAAATTTTCTGACATAAAATTAGTAATTGGGGGGGGGTTATTTTTCCTGGCCATAATTTCAATGATAGCCATGCCCTTTGGAAACTCCAAAAATATTAACACTCCAACGAGTGGTAATAAACAAACAGCAATCTCTTCTACCAACGTCAATTGTTCTACAATATCAAGAGGACCGACATGTAGAACGCAAGTTAGACAAGGAGGGATTGAATTTAGTCAAACCTGCTATGTTCAAGCGTATCCACAATATTCACCAGTATGTGTGAAAGAAACAGGTAAATTAACTTTCCTTATAGAAAAGAAGGTTTATGAATATCCAGGGCAAAATCCAGTTATAGTTTGCAATATCCCGCTTAAGGTTGAAAACTCTGCATCTATTAACCCTAATCCAATTCTGACAGGTGGAGCATCTCTTTCAACAGGAACTTTAATGAACTTAACTCAAATTACTAAAGATGGGGTAACTGGAACATTATATATCTGGTCATTCACATTTTTCAACACGGTAAACGTAGTAACTAAAACTAGTACCACAGTAGAAATGTATATGCTAATAGGAAACGGGGGAATAAACGGATCTGATATAGGAAAATATTCAGTCAAATCAGGTGCATCAATAAGCTGGTCTAGTATCATAAATACAGTATTACAGGCAGGAACATCATTTGCTCAATAGTAACAGGTGAACCTCAGGTTGAAACTTAAAATTTTTATAGTTGTAACATTGATCATACTTATCATATCTACAATCACCATCTCAGTTATACCGCTAGAAATAGAGAAGACATCTTTAAACAATTATGTGGCTAATCCAGATAGTAGTGGTGCAAATTTTTCGTATCAGATAGGTGGATTCATTCTAAAGAACGATGGAAATGGAACAACTTTACTTGAAACTCCTTGTTCATATCTTAATATAACTAGCATTGGAAACAATAAATACAGCTACTCATTAAGTATACACGGCTGCAGTCAAAAAGGAAAACCTGAACTGTCTAAAATCTCAGGTATTCAAAGCAGAAATGGTAGCACAATAGGTTATTTTATGGGAAATCTTTCCCAATTTGGGCAATTTTTTGAATACGGTTCACTGTTGTTGAAAGTAGCATCAAGAAAGATCATCTGCTCTGATGACACTGTTGATTTTGGACCGCCTCAAGATGTATTTCATATAAATGGAGAAGTTGCAATTGAAAGACTATATGTGCCATTAAATATTAATAATGAGTCGATAATAAAAAATCCATCTCAACACTCTGCTTACCAGGAATTTCCTCAAAGTATGGTTGGGTTGTCTCAAAGTGGCTCTTATTACGTTTTATCAGATATGGTTATGCAGGGAGGAAATTTTTCCCTCGCAAATAAATTACTCGGAACAAAAGATCAAGTTATATGCGATTTTACCATATCTCTAACAAGAACAAATGTCAAGTTTAATTTAGACTATACTTATTATCTTATTGAGAATATAAATCTTATAGCTGCCATATGGATAGTGGGAGTCTTATTCTTAGTTCTAACAGTAAGACATGTAAGAAAGAGGATTAGAAGGAGGATAAATCAATGAAATTTGAAGTAAATCATGTAAAGGTAAGTTATGCTAAGAATAGATCTCTCTCTGATCTTAATGTGTCAATTGTAGATGGGATTACAATAATAATAGGTCACAATGGCGTAGGAAAGAGTTCACTCATTTCTGTCATAGAAGGATTGGCCAAGATAGAGGGAAAAGATGAAGTAAAGGTTGGGGGACATCTTCCGTATTATAATCCAGATCTTGCTTTTAGGGACGTCTCTTTTTTGCCTGAAAGACCGCTTCCCATAGGTGGGTTTACTGTAATGGACTGGATCGAGTTTTATTCTGGATTGAGAAAGATTAATTTTGAAAGATTAAAAATGATAATGGAAGAGTTAGGAGTTTACGGCTTAAAGAGAGCCAGAACTAAATACCTTAGCATGGGTGAAACCCAACTTATATCCATGTCCATTTGCCTCTCTACTGAATGTAAATTCTTTGTACTGGATGAGCCAAATTCAAACATAGATCTGGAAAACAGGAATATTCTGGCCAACATTATTCAGAGACTTAGACATGAAAATGATCTGTCATTCATCATAGTAAGCCATATTCTTGATGATTTGCTTCCAATTGCTGAAAATATAGTGATTTTTAGACCAGAAAAAATAATAGGACCAATACCAATAAAAACAGGAATTGGAGAAAATCTATTTTCCATAAAACTTAGGGAAATAGATCAGATAGTGAAGAAAATTGAGGGAAAGTTAGTGTATAAAATTATCAGGAACAATATTTTGATAAGAGATGAAGATTTCAAAAATTTCATTTCGTCAATTAATGCAGATCAGGTTGCCAGCATAATGAGCATCATACCAGTTCCAAGAGTCATGGAGGATGAATTTTCATATGTTCAGAAACCCTAATATAAGGATTTCTGACTATCTCTCAAATCAGTATCACGTACAGGAATTAATTATTTTAATTTCATCTCTTATAATAGGATACTCAGCTGTTAGCTTTGGATATAGATATTTTTTATATAATTCAATGTCTTTTGCTTTCTATCCTATATTAGCTTATGCTCTTATAAAGTCATATTTTTATGGAAGAAACATAGAATCTGGCGTTTTCGGATACCTGTTCACTGCACCTTTGAAAAGAATGACAACACTACTTGTAAGCCATTTTATAGATATTATAATATTACCCTCTGCCATAATAATTGAAATATCTCTTTTATTATATATCAAATTCTTCTACATTCCAGTTGAAGATGTTGTTTTATACTGGATTGCTTCAGTTGCTGTGATCTCACTTTTTATTGCAGCGGGAAGAATAATAGGTGTATTTGTAAGGGATGGAATCGCTTCAATGGGTGTACTTTTTGCTGCGTATGAGGCTATTAGTATAGCGGGGAATTCAAAAAATAAAGCCGATATAGAGTTAGAATTGTACTTTCACCTAAATTTATCTTCAATCGATCCTTTCTACATACTTATAGAGTCTATTGTAGTATTGGTAGTTTCAATATTAATGGTTGTGATTTCAAGTAGGTTGTTGCTAAATTTTGGACTAAAGAGTGGAAGGTGAATCAAGAATGATAAAATATACAAGGATGGTTGTAATTCTTTCTTCTTTATTAATAATCATGTTGATATTTTCCGCATCTCCCTATCAGAGAAACGAAATTCGTTTCGAGGCAAATTCATGTAAAACACTAAACACAAAAAATCTGTGTGGTGAAATTTTTAGCACTTCAACCTTTTCTGACTATACTGGAATGGCAAAACTATACATTTTCAACAATTTTGTTTATAACAGTACATCTCAAAAAGGAGCCAATATTATAGAGTCTATAAAAATATGTGGCTTGAAGGGTGATACTGCATCTGGTTTGGTTAAATTCTATAATTTTACAATTACTAATAAGGAATTTTATGGTAAAAATATAAAACTTGGAATTGGGAGGTACAAAATTGATGCGGTAACTATATTTGACTATTACAACAAATCTGATTTTCTTAATAGCACGCTTTCAGGAAAGGAGAATACTATAATTATGAATCAGGAAGGGTTTTCAGTATTGAACTATTTTGAAATCCTTGATGGCTTAGTTATTATAGGATTGCTTTCCCTGATCTTCAAAAAAAGTAAAAATAGAATACCTATTTAAACCGTTCATACCAGTTTATTTTGTTGTTTCTTACATTGAAAAATTCATACTTCAAAAATGTGAAATCTGAAAAATATAAGGTCATATTAAATTCCACCAAAAAATAATATCTGAAATAACATTACTAGGGTATGAGTGAATTAAGGGAAGAGGAAAAGGATGTTCTTGAATACATAAAGAGATTCGCCAATGAAGAGGTAAAACCACTTGCAAGAGATATAGATCTAAAAGAGGAGGTTCCACGGAAACTTATTGATAGAATGAAGGAACTTGGGTTATTTGCGAGTTACATCCCAAAAGAATATGGTGGATATGGGATGAGTTTTAGCTTCCTGATTAGAGCAATAGAAATCATATCAAAAGCCTGTCCAAGCACTTCATTAGTTCTTGATGGCGCCTTAACATTATTTGGTGAGCCTGTTCTGATGTTCGGGTCGGAAGATCTAAAGAAAAAATATTTAAAAAGGGTAGCTGAGGGTGAAATAGGGGGACTGGCCCTTACTGAACCGGGAGCAGGTAGCGATGCAGCAGCCATTAAAACCTCTGCGGTTAAGGATGGAAATGATTATGTAATAAATGGAACCAAGATTTTTATTTCAAATGGAAGACTTGCTAAATTTTTCGTCGTTGATGTTGTTACAGACCCATCCAAAGGTCACAGGGGAATAACAACATTCGTAGTTGACTCAGACGCTCCTGGATTCAAGATTAGCAGGGATATCCATAAAATGGGCATAAGAGGTTCATCAACAGTTGAACTCATATTTGAAAATGTAAGGGTTCCAGAATCAAATATTGTAGGTAAATTGAACGAGGGATTTAAGGTGGTGATGGAAACCCTTGATGCAGGAAGGATAGGTATTGCAGCTCAGGCCCTTGGCATAGCAGAGTCAGCCTTTGAAGAGGCAGTTATTTACTCACAGCAAAGGAAACAGTTTGGCCAGAATATATCAAATATGGAAGGAATACAGTTTATGATATCCGATATGGCCACTGAAATTGAAGCAGCTAAACTGTTGACTTACAATGCGGCGGAAAGATGGGACAAACATGAACCATGCATAAAGGAATCTTCCATGGCAAAGCTCTACGCTTCTGATGCAGCAAACCGGATAGCCACTGATTCACTTCAGATCTTCGGGGGATATGGATACACAACAGATCTGGATGCGGAAAGGCACATGAGAGATGCAAAAATAACTCAGATATATGAGGGCACAAACCAGATTCAGAGAGTAATAATTGCCAGGGAAGTAATGAGGGAACTTAATCCTTGAAAATATTTCTTGGAACATGTGGATGGGCATACAGGGAATGGGTGGGCAAATTCTATCCAGAAGGAACAAGGCCATCAATCAACTACTACACAAATTTTTTCAACGCACTGGAAATAGATTCAACATATTACTCAATTCCTCCAAAGGAAACATTTGAAAATTCAATCCGGAAAATTCATAAAGATATAAAGGTATCAATTAAAATCCATTCATCAATAAGTCACTTTGGAGAAATTAGTGACAGGAAAAAGAGTATGGATCTGTTCATCAAAAACGTAATGAATCCAGCCAGAAAAAGAGATCAGGAATCAAAATTTCTATTCACACTGCCACCATGGATATCAAATCACAACCTGGAGGAATATCTCGTAAGCATGTCAGAAATCACATTTAATGAAAGCAATATATACTGCGAGCCAAGGATATTGGAAGAGAAAGATTTCCCTGAAATACAAAAATTGATTGAAAATGCCGGATTTAGTATATCTTTCACAGACAATTATATCAATCCGTTGAGGTTAAACATTTCAAATGAAGGAAGCGTTTACATAAGACTTCACGGAAGGAACCCCGCATTTTCAGAAAAAGAATCAGGAATGGAAAAATTCAATTATGCATACAATCAAAAGGAATTGCTTGAAATAAAGGATGAAATAATGAGATACGAGAAGCAATTTAATGAAATTTTCATATTTTTTAATAACCATCCTAACGGAAATGCCCCTCTAAATGCAATGGAACTTGGAAACATGCTTGGAATAAATAAAATGAGTAGACTTTTGTGAGTCTATAAAGAGTCTTCTAAAGTAGTATGGATTTACTTCTCTAGTAAATTCATATTTTTTTTAAAAATTAAAATAAGAATCAAACATAATGAATCATGCCAGATTCAAGGAAACCTCAAATGGGTGACACAATTAAATTTAGCTGGAGGGGAAGGGAAATGACCGGAACCCTTATATCAATGGATAATGATTTTTTCAATATTAAACTGGAAAATGGTTATAATATTTCTGTTAAGATCGATTCGTTTACTGTTTTAAAAAAAGGCAAGATTCAGGCGTTAAGTAAAGGAGAAGAGGCGAGAGAGTCTGGAACAGGTAAACCTATTTCACTTATCACTACGGGAGGAACCATAGTGAGCAGGGTGGATTATAAAACAGGTGCGGTTTTTCCATCTCTTGACATAGGAGAACTAACATCCAAATTCAGGTATATGGAAAACAAATACAGGCTGAAGAGGGTGGATTTCTCAAATATTCTAAGTGAGAACATGGAACCAGATCAGTGGATAAGCCTTGCCAAAAGAGCAAGCAGTGAATTAAATAATTCAGAGGGCGTTGTAATATCACACGGAACTGATACAATGTCATACACAGCATCAGCACTTGCATTCATGTTTGAAGAACAGACCGGACCCATAGTACTGGTAGGATCACAGAGAAGCTCCGATAGGCCAAGCAGCGATTCATACCTGAACCTTGAGGCTGCAGTTGATTTTGCAACCACAGATTTCGGAGAGGTTGGAATTTCAATGCACCACAACACATCAGACGAAAGGATAGACCTGATAAGGGGAACCAGATCAAGAAAAATGCATTCAACGAGGAGGGATGCATTCAAGGCAATAGGTGAACAACCCATAGGGTCATTCCAGGAAGGTCTGGTCAATCTGAATGGATCATACAGGCGGAAAAAAAATGAAAATAAATTAAAAACGAATCTAGAAAAGAGGGTATCCATAATTTACATGTATCCAGGTTTAACGCATGAAGAACTTGCAAAATCAATGGATGGTAAGAAAGGAATAATTCTCATGGGAACCGGACTTGGACACATTGCAACAAAATTTTTAGAGTCCATCAGTGAAAGGGTGAAAGATGGAATGAAGGCTGTAATAACAACTCAATGCATCTTTGGAACAACGAATCTTGACATATATTCAACAGGAAGGGAAATGAAAAAGGCAGGCATAATATCAGTGGGAAACATACTACCAGAAACTGCCTATGTCAAGATGATGCATGTTCTGGGTAATTATGAGGAAGAAGAATTTGAAACCATGATGAGAAAAAATATGCGCGGTGAACTGATCGAAAGGGAGGAATTGGGGGTGTTTCTCTGATGGTATTACCGGATAATACGATGATAGGTCTCGAAGTGCATATGCAGATCGACGTGGGAAAGCTTTTCTGCAAGTGTAATACAGAGGGTCAGCTTTTAGAAGAATCATTTATTAGAAGGCTTCACTCATCATCCGGCGAAATAGGGTCCAAAGATATATCAACATATTATGAAGAGGCACGTGACAGGCTATTCAAGTACATTGTTTCAGAAAATTCCTGTCTAGTCGAAGCAGATGAGGAACCTCCATTAGAGATAAATCGAAAGGCTCTGAAAGCAGCACTTGCAATGTCCATGGCATTCAGTTCCTCCATAATGGACAGAGTTTCCGTAATGAGGAAGGTGGTTATTGATGGATCAAACACCAGTGGCTTTCAGAGAACTTCACTTATTGGAATCGGAGGAGAAATCAAATCAGGAAAGGCATTGGCTGGAATAACAACCATATGTCTGGAAGAAGACTCATGCAGAAAGGTAGAGGAAAAAGCCAATATGGTTGTATATTCTCTGGACAGACTGGGGTTACCACTTATAGAGATTTCAACCTCTCCAGACATGAAAAGCGCAGAAGATGCAATGTCCATAGCAAGGGAAATAGGAAACAGGATGCTTGTTATGGGCCTTTTACGAAAAGGGGCAGACGCCATAAGGCAGGATGTAAATTTCTCCATGGGATATGGAAGAGTAGAGATAAAGGGAGTTTCAAAACTATCCGCTTTCAGAGAAATTCTTGAAAATGAAGCAGATAGACAGAAGTGGCTGGCAGAAGCAGTAAAAAGGGTAAAAGCAAATGGTGGATTCGAAAAACTGGAATTCAGTGATGTTACACCTCTTCTTACGGATACAGACTCAAAAATAATATGGAAAGGACTGAATGACGGAAAAAAAATATATGCAACAAAACTCGCAAACTTCAGGGGAGTGATGAAAACAGATCATTTCAGATTTGGTCGTGAGATTGCTGATGCACTGAAACAGATAAACATAAAGGGTGTAATTCACTATGAGGAGCTACCAGCCTATGGACTTACAATCAATGAGAGGGAAACCATAACAGAATATTTCAGTTTGAAAGATAATGATTCTTTCCTCTTACTGATCATAGAGCCAGATAAAGTCCAGGATGCATCTACTGTAATAAAAGAAAGAATTGAAAAATTACTGTCACTGGATTTCTCAGAAACAAGAGCAGCACTGGAAGACAATACCACGAGGTATATGAGGCCACTATCTGGGAGCAGCAGGATGTATCCTGAGACAGATATTCCGGTGATTAAAATAGATGGGCAAATATTGGAAGAAGCTTCTGAGGAAATTCCAGAAGGGCTGGAATCTTTCACAAGTAGTATTAGCAGGAAGTACGGAATATCAATTCAGGATGCCGAAACAATTATATCCGACGGAAAGCTTGAAAAATTTGCACTCCTGGCTAATGAAAAAAATGGAAAGGTATTATCCAGAATAATAAACCAGACCATACCAGAGATGAATAAAAAATACGGGAAAGAGGTAAGCTGGGATCAAATACGGATTGTAATTGAATACTGCATCAAGAACTCACTGGGAAGATATTCGATGGAAAGAGCAATTGATATGCTGTATTCAGGTAACTCAGTCAAGGAAATACTAAATCTCAATTTGCTAAAACCAGTTTCTGAGGAATCCATAATGAATCTTATAAAAAAATGTGACATAGACATAAACTCAAACATGACTGATATAGTGAGAAAGCTCAATTCTATGAATGAAGGTGTAATTGATCCATCAATTGTTGCCAGGTTAATAAACACGGTAAGAAATAAGGATTCAAATTAAACAACACTTAAATATTTTCCTAAAATATGGAACTATGTTACTGTATGGATACATACCTGCGCTCATTACAATCATTTTACTGGCACTGGCTATGTACCTTGTCTTCACAATTCTCCCAAGTCTGGATAAGGGGAGGGCAAAAGGTCCAGCGGCAAAGATTTCATTCAAACCTTCAGACATAATATCTAATCTTTCAAAGGAATCCTCTCCCTTGAAGGGCTCTGTATATACAAAGCCTTATGAGTCTGGAGAAGTTGCAAGAGGTTCATATCGTTCATTTGTAAGGGTACAGTATTACGTAATAGTGCTTCTTTTCATACTTTTTGATGTTGATATGGCGTTGCTTCTTCCATGGGCATACGATTTTAAGAGTCTTGGTGTATATGCATTCATTGAGACAATAATTTTTATTTCAATGCCTATGAGTGTGGTTTTTTATGCGTTCAGAAAGGGGTATATGAGGTGGATTAAATGAAAACTGGTGATACAGGCTTTGTAACTACAACACTGGATAAGGCTATGGAATGGGCAAGGAGTAATTCCATATGGCCACTAACCTTTGGACTCGCATGCTGTGCAATTGAGATGATGGCGGTACAGGCATCAAGGCTTGATGTCTCAAGATTCGGTAGTGAAGTATTCAGAAACTCTCCCAGGCAGTCCGATTTAATGATCGTTTCAGGTACAGTAACCAAGAAAATGGCACCAAGGCTCAGAAGATTATATGATGAAATGCCGTACCCGAAATACGTTATCGCAATGGGAGTATGTGTGATTCAGGGTGGACCTTATAACCAGGGTTATTCGGTAGTTCTTGGTGTTGACAGGGTTGTACCTGTGGATGTGTACGTTCCAGGATGCCCTCCAACACCAGAAGCACTGACAAATGGGATAATACTTTTACAGAAAAAAATAAGAAATGAAGCAGAGAGGTGAACCTGATGGCCTATGAAGTTAAGGAAGAAAAAAGCAAGGATGGCAGAAAGGTTCTGAGGATACCTAAAGAAGACCTGCTGGACCTTATGAAAGATATGAAGAACGGAGGATTCGATTCACTCAGTCTCATAAGCACAGTTGATTTTAGGGACAGGGTTGAAGTTGTGTATCATCTCACCAATTCAAAAACAGAGGAAATGCTTGTTATAAAATCAGAAACTAGAGATTCTAGAATGCCAAGTGTTACATCACTTTTCGAAAGCGCAAACTGGGATGAAAGAGAGCAGTATGATATGATGGGGATAATATTCGAGGGTCACCCTAATCTCAAAAGAATACTGCTGCCAGAGGGATGGGTTGGGTACCCATTAAGAAAGGACTACGATCTGAGTAAGATACAGTATGTAAACATGGATGATGAAGGAAACGATCAGGTAAGCTTTGATCCGGGAGATGGGTGGTAACAATGATGGAGAAAGACGGACTGAAAGAGAAATATATTGAGCTTAATATGGGTCCGCAACACCCATCAACTCACGGAGTGCTCAGATTAAAATTATTGCTGGATGGAGAAACAGTGAAGAAGGTAGAACCTGTTATAGGATATCTTCACAGAAACGCTGAAAAAATATGTGAACTTGATTTCTACTGTGATGCTCTAATATATTTCGACAGGATGGATTATGTAGCAGCAATGAACATGGAAGTGGGTTATCTTGAGGCTGCAGAAAAGCTCCTTAATATAGAACCTCCAGAAAGAGTGGTATGGATAAGAACAGTCATGGCTGAACTCAACAGGATTGCCTCGCATCTTGTATGGGCAGGCGCCTTTGGGCTGGATCTTGGAATGCTTACACCTTTCTTCTATGTATTCGAACAGAGGGAAAAAGTTCTGGATCTGTTCACAGAAATATGTGGCTCCAGACAGGAAACAAACTATATGAGCATAGGCGGTGTCTATCAGGATTTCAATGATAAGATAATTTATAAGATAAAGGAGTTTACAAAGCAGTTTCCGAAGAAACTCGACGAGGTCTATAACCTGTTTGCAAAGAATGATATTTTTATATCAAGAACAAAGAATGTGGGTATACTTGAACCAGAAGTTGCACTGGACTATGGAGTAACAGGTCCAATGCTGAGAGCGTCCGGAATACCATATGATGTACGTAAGGCAGAACCATATCTTGCATACGACAAAGTAAATTTTGATATTCCAATATCAAAGAGAAAAGATGTACTTGCCAGGTTTGTAGTCAGATTTGAGGAAATGAGGCAATCAGTGAGGATAATAAATCAGGCTCTGGACAAGATACCTGACGGACCTTATTTCAACCCAAAAGCAAAGAAATCACTTATGGTAAGACTGAGAGGAGAAGGAGATGTGTATGCAAGAACAGAATCAACGAAAGGTGAATTTGGTGTATATCTGGTGGGAGACGGATCTGTAAAACCATACAGGGTTCACGTCAGAAGTCCATCATTCAAGAATCTTTCTGTACTACCTTATCTTGCAAAGGATGTACTGATTGCAGACATGGTCGCAATTTCAGGCTCCATAGATCTGGTATTTGGAGAGGTGGATAGATGAATTTGCTCCTGAGGATAGCTGATATATTATCAGTTCTGGGGCACTATCCTTCATACATTCTGGCATATATAATTGAAACCCTGATAGTAATAATATTTGCCACAGTCGTTGTCGCTGGCATGGTGTATTTCTTCAGGAAATATATGGCAAGGGTCCAAATGAGAATCGGACCGAACAGGGTGGGCAAGGGAGGAGTATTACAGGTGATGGCTGACGGTCTGAAACTAATACAGAAAGAATCAATCTTACCAGAAGGAAGAGATGATCTTGCATACAAGGTCGCTCCTATCCTAATATTCTTTGGACTGATCATGGGATTTATATTCATTCCATACGGGCCTCTTGCATGGTTTGGACAGCTTACAGTATCTCATTCTGATGTGAGTATTATCATATTATTCGCATTAATAGCCATAATGCCCATAGGAGAAATATTATCTGGAATAAGCTCAAACAACAAGTATGCTGTACTTGGGGCACTCAGAGGTGTTGCGAAGGATATATCTTTTGAAGTTCCAATGATGCTTTCCATCCTTGCGGTTGTGATGATGGCATCAGTCAAGGTGTCTGATCCACTGGACATAAACGGAGTTGTTGTTGCCCAGTCAATACCTTTTGCCATTCTGGAACCTTTAGGATTTTTCGTTTTCCTAATATCCATGGCTGCAAGGGCATCATATTCACCATTTGATATGGGCGAAAGTGATAGTGAACTTGTCACTGGAAACACCACAGAGTACAGTGGTCTAAGATTCGGTCTTTTTTACCTTGGATTATTTGGAACAATCTTCCTTGGTTCAATGCTTATAAGCACCATATATCTTGGTGGATATCTTGGGCCATACACAAACTATGCTGGATTTATATGGCTTATGATAAAGACACTTGTGCTGGTAGTTATATCACTTACAATCTGGCTATCAATGCCAAGGGTAAGAATAGATAAGTTCGTGAACTTTGGATGGAAGTATTTACTACCAATCTCATTTATCAACCTGATAATTACTGGAATCATAATATTTGGAGGGATAGCATGATAGAAATAAAAGAAGTGAAGGAACCCAAGAGAATTCCAATAATCGGTTCCGTTATGGGGATGTTTACCGTATTCAAGCATCTCTTTCAAAAGCCTGTCACAGTTCAGTATCCAGAAGTTAAGGGTGAAATACCAGATAGATTCAGATTCAGAGTCTATCTGAGCACTGATGACTGTGTAGGTTGCACACTTTGTGAACAGGTATGCCCAAATCTCTCAATCACCATGATGAATCTGGACAAGGAGAATCAGAGAAATAAGAGGAAGATATACCCAACAGTCAATTTTGGTACATGTACAGTATGCAGGAACTGCGAGGAGATCTGCCCAACAGATGCTATATATCTTAAGGAAGTGTTCGAGACTGCAAGAACTAAGAACAATTTCTTATACTCTCCTACAGACCTTGAGAAAGGGGAGGACGAGGTAAGAAGATGATCTTTACAATAATTACAATTATATTCGCAATAATTCTCGTAGTTCTTGCAGCAATTTCTGTGGAACAGAAAGATATTGTTAGAAGTATCATATTCCTCATGGCATTCCTTTTCGTACTTTCTGCAAATTTTATATTTCTTGGAGCAACACTGGTAGGAGCAATAGAGTTGCTTGTTTATGTTGGAGCAGTCAGTGCCCTTCTGGTATTTACAATGATGATAACAGGAGGTAAGGAAATTGAATAAAATTCCGGCTTCCATATCTGCAATTCTGTTCTTCATAGTAATGGCTGTCTCAGTCGTTAGTATTTCTGGAACATATGTACCCACCCAGCAGAGCATAACTGGCATATCAAAGGAGTTATTCAGTACGTACATTATACCATTTGAACTTCTTTCTGTCGTACTGGTAGCAGGAATTATAGGAATGTTTCATACAGCGGAGGATGATGAATAAATGGATCAGTTCATAGTTCAGTTAATCTCATTAGCGCTATTCACCATAGGTCTCTACGGCATAATGGTATCAAAAGTGGGGATCAAGATGCTAATTTCAGTTGAAATACTGTTGAATGGGGCCATACTGAGTCTAGTCTCAGCAGCTATTGGCACAGGAAAGGTAGATCCACTAGTTATGGCCCTTTTCACAATTGCAATTGCTGCAGTAGAATCTGCAGTTGGAATAAGTATACTGGTTTCGATATACAGGAAATTCGGCAAGATTGATATTTCGTTGCTGAAGGAGATAAGGTGGTAAAATGTTAAACTATGCATGGTTCATATTCCTTACACCAATAATATTTGCACCCATAAGCGTCATTGCTGGAAAAAGAAGCAAAGTAACAGCTGGTATACTAGCGTCACTGTCAATATTTATATCGCTCATACTTTCAATAATTGTATGGCTAAATATAAGAGGAACATCCACACCAATTTACCAGAGTTATAACTGGTTTGATAACATAAACGCTGGAATATATGTAGATCACCTTGCAGTTGTAATGGTATTAATGGTATCATTTGTCTCCCTAATGATTCATCTTTTTGCCATGTATTATATGAAGGATGACCCGAGGAAGAATACATACTTCGGGGAGACAGCCCTTTTCACAGGAGGAATGCTTGGTCTTATACTTGCATCCAATCTTCTTGAATTCTTTCTGTTCTGGGAACTGGTGGGACTATGTTCATACCTCCTTGTAGGATTCTGGTTTTTCAAGCCAAATGCAGCTTCTGCAGCAAAGAAGGCGTTTATAGTTACACGAGTAGGTGATCTGCTATTTATAATAGGGCTCGCTGTTCTGTATTCCCTCCTAACAGTAAGAGGAGTTTCATCACCACTTAGCATACCATATCTGATAAACAATGCCCACACAATAGCCACAGAAATAGGGGCACAAAACCTGACCATTATAGGATTACTCTTCCTGGGAGGAGCAGCCGGTAAGTCAGCACAGTTTCCATTACATGTATGGATTCCAGATGCAATGGAAGGTCCTACCACAGTTTCAGCGCTGATTCATGCTGCGACAATGGTAACAGCCGGTGTATATCTTATAGCTAGGGTACTTCCACTTTATGCCAATGCAACACCTCTGGCAGCAGAGTCAGTACTTTACATAGGTGCGTTTACCGCATTGTTTGCAGGAACAATAGGGATAGTAGTAAACGACCTGAAAAGGATTCTTGCATATTCTACAATCTCCCAGATAGGATATATGATGGCAGCGCTTGGAATGGTTTCCACCTTTGGTGAGAGTGTGATAGGCTATTCTATCTATCATCTAGTTGTTCACGCTGTTTTCAAGGCATTACTATTCATGTCAGCCGGAGTCATTTTACTGACTCTCATGGAACTAAGAGATGTAAAGAAAATGGGTGGTCTCTGGAAGAGGATGCCGGTAACAATTTCCCTGATGTTCATTGGTTCCATAACACTGGCAGCCATACCGCCCACTGCAGCATTCTTCTCAAAAGATACCATTATAGATGTTGCTTATAACTATTTCATAATGAATGGTAGCAACGTTTATTCTATACTACCTTGGATTTTCCTGGTTATAGGTGCCTTAATGACAGCTCTTTACACATTCAGAATGTTCTTCCTGGTGGCGCTTGGTAAACCAAGATCTAAGCTTGCAGAAGAGGCAAAAGATCCACCAAAGGTTGTATTGATACCACTTATGATACTTGCATTTCTATCTCTAACACTCGGGCTTATACAGTACCGTTTCTATGACTTTATAGTACCAGACACCACAAGGGTTGTTGTCCCATTGTTCATTGAATATACACCATTAACAATGGTTGTAATAGGTGTTCTCATAACCATAGGACTCTATGCAACAACCAGATGGCAGAGAATGAACTATGACAGGAACCCTGTCTACAGGCTTCTAAAGGCAAAGTACTTTCTGGATGCCTTATTTACTAGAGTCATAGCAGAGAGGGTAATCCTTCCACTTTCTTCTGGTGTATCTAGGCTTGAGAAAGGATTCTCAATTTCCATCGAAGGAACTGGAAAGGTAGCCATGGGATTTGGAGGAGTACTTAGGAGAATAGAGAATGGTGTGGTGGAATACTATTTCGTATTTCTTATAGCAGGTGTGGCAATACTGATGCTTCTCCTTGAGCTACTTGGAGGGATTTAGATGTTTATTTTATATATATTTTTATTAACCATAATATTCGCAATCGTATCCATTCTCCTTAAAAAAAAGGTTTGGGAAGTTGCAGTAACAGAGAGTTTCGTAATTCTTGTATTAACTGTAATTTATGCTCTTGTAAGATTTCAATCATATACGGGAGGGCTAATTTCCATAAGTTCATACCCAATTGACAGATCAATAGGAATTACGTTCAGCACTGGTGTGGATGGTCTTTCCATAGCACTTCTATTTCTGACAACTGTCATAATGTTTGCTGCTATATATACAGCGAAGAATGAAAAATTTGACAGAAGATTCTATGGCTTGATGATGTTCACTGAAGTTGGGCTTTATGGATTGCTTATTTCAAGAAATTTCCTGTTCTTCTATGTATTCTGGGAGGCAATCATCATTCCTGTATTCCTTTTAATCGCCATATACGGGGATTCAAGAAAGGAAAAGGCATCACTAAAATTCTTTGTATATACACAAATAGGATCTGTTTTCCTTCTGCTTTCCATACTGACACTATTCTCTTACTATGGTTCTTCACATGGAAACGTTTTTACGTTAAACATGTCGACGCTGTTAAATCCATCATTTATAATCAATGATATAACTAATAAGGTACCATTCTGGACATATTTTGCCCTATTTGGATTTTTCTTTGCCTTCCTGGTAAAAATGCCATCTTTCCCGCTTCACTCATGGTTACCGGATGCATATACATCTGCACCATACCCCGTAACCATTGTACTTGCTGGGGCCATTTCCCTTATGGGAGGTTATGGTTTCTTTGCTGTACTGATGCCAATAGCATCAGTCATTGGAGCAGGAATAGCATGGACAATAATCGGACTGGGCATTTTCAGTCTGATATATTTTGCTCTAACTGCTATGTTTCAGACAAACACCAAGAAGATGATGGCGTATGCCAGTGCGGCTTCAATGGGTTTTATTAGCATATCCCTTGGAGATGGTATACTCACCAGTGGTCAGGTCTCATACACAGCATATGCAGGGGGCATTTATCAAATACTTGCACATGGCCTCATAATGGGTCTCGTCTTTTCATCACTGTATCTAATTAAACAGAGGGCTGGAACAGAATCCAATCTTTCAGTCAGCGGTTTGTGGAGGGACATGCCATATATTTCAGCATTTTTCCTTGCAGGAATAATGGCCTCACTGGGTCTTCCGGGACTTGCAGGGTTCATAGCCGAAGCATCTATCGTATTATCATCATATTATGTGATCGGTGCCATTATTTTCCTAATTATTTTTGGGATGATCATCACTGCATCCTATCACATCTGGGTAGTACAAAAGACTCTTAATGGCCCATTCAATGAAAACATGGGAAAACTTAAGGATGCAAAGGGAACAGAAATATTACTTCTTTCATTTCTCTTCATACTCATACTGCTCCTCGGGATATATCCAAATCTGTTCTTTGGTCCAATACTAAGCTTCGTAAAGGGGGTATTCTAAGATGACGTTTATATTAGATTCTTCAATTCTAAAATCTCTGTACCCTGAGATATTCCTTGGCCTGGTGGCTTTTGGAATGTTGTTGATGGGAAGAAGGGTAAAAAACTGGATGGTCTACACCACAGTTTCAATTATAGCACTGCTCATATCAATGATTATGCTAATTCTGCTCGATTCAGGTAATTCTTCATTCTTTGGAGGAGCCTTTGTTATCAACAATTTCGGACTGTTCTTTGCACTTATCCTAATAACATCATCCCTTTATGTCTCATTTACAGCAGGTTCGGAACTGAAGCATGATCCTGAAATTTTCTTTTCTGTCTTTCTTTTTGTAAACATAGCCATGATAATAGCAGCCTTTAGTCTGAACCTCATATTCATATTCATAGCATTTGAGGGAATCAGCATTGGAACTTACATTCTGTCGGCTCATGGAAAATCAAAAAGAAACCTGGAAGCTTCTGCTAAATATTTCTTTACAGGAGTTATAGCAACAGGCTTTATAGTACTCGGTTCATCATTCTATTTCCTATCAACAGGCACATTCAATCTTGTTTCTTCGTTTTCAATCTCTGATGTTACCAGACCTTCAATGCTTCTTGCCTTAATACTCCTTTTTGTTGGATTTGGATTCAAACTTGCTCTAGTACCACTTCAGCAATGGGCAGTAGATGCGTACGATGGGACAAATAATCCTGTTTCAGCTTTCCTTTCATCAGGAACAAAAGTACTTGCCTTTCTTATTATACTGAGAGTATTTCTGGTTGGATTCTCCACATTAAGTACTGATGTTTTCTATCTATTTACCATAGTTTCCATAATAACCATGACATATGGAAACTTCGCGGCACTCTCTGAAAATAATCTGAAAAGGATGCTTGCATATTCAAGCATAGCTCAGGCCGGATATCTGATCCTGGTACTTACGGTGGTTTCCAGTACTGCCTCTCAGTTTGCGATCACAGTAGCAATTTTTGCAGCAATGTACTATTCTCTTGTATATATTTTCATGAAGGGAGGAGCCTTTATTGCATCTGGTGCCGTGAAGAAGGAAAAAATCATGATAAATGATCTCTCAGGCATTGGTCTAAAGTCACCTCTATTCGCCATTTCTCTAGGAATAATGATGCTTGCCCTTGCAGGAATACCACCAACTGCAGGATTCTTCGCTAAATACTATCTATTCCTTTCACTCATAAGCGGAAATCTGTGGTATCTTGCAGTAATAGGTATATTGAACAGTGCAATATCTGTATTCTATTACCTCAGAGTAATTGTGGTCATGTTCAGACCTGCAACAGAGGACAGAGAATTTAATCTCTCAGGCTCCATACTTCTACCTGTTGTTATAGGAGCAGTAATGTCCATAGGGCTTTCATTCCTGATTTATGGATATCCATATTTGAGCAGTATAGTTTCAGGATTAGGAGTTGGTGTGTAATGAATCCTTTGTATGATCTGGAAGTAATAGATTCTGCGGTCCTTTCGGGCGAGATAGATGATGCAATGAAACTTATCCAAAAGAAAATTAAGAGTCTTCAAAACGCAGAAAATATATCAAAAAACGAAAGAATCAGGAGTCATTTAAGGGTAATGCAGTCGATTAGTGATTTCTTAACAGGGAAGATAGATATTGATACAGTGAAAAGCGTCATGAACTCAAACTTTGTCTATGATGTTGATGATAAGGAGGGCTTTCTAAAGAATTTCATATATCATCTGTATTATGCTGCTGATAGATATAATGTGAGGTTCCCGGAATTCAATGGCAAAAGATGTGGTGATCTATGATGATAGGAGAACTTGAACACAAGTTCAGTAATCTTGAAAAACCTGAAGAGGTTGCAGAGCGAATCCATGAGATGAAAAAAGAAGGTTATCAGTTTTTGTACAGTGATAAGGCCAAAAGACTGATCATAGGAGAAGAATGGCCATATATTGAAGGAAAGGAAGACTCACCATACGAAAGCATCATGAAAAAAGTTTCAGAAATCCTCGGCATCAGTGACAGGAAGACATACGAGGAGGTTGATGAAAGATACAACCTGACAATGTACTGAGCAATAAGGTAATTCATGAGGAAAATGATGTTCTTCATTCTTTAATTATAAATAATATACCTGAGAATTCAATGGATATGGAAGTTCTGCAGCAATTATTCATAAATTTATCCGCAATAACTTCAGATGGTAATTTTAAACCTGTGGTCATCAGATCTAGGGGAGATAATTTTTCAATGGGTTACGACTGTTCATGTCATCTTGTAAAAGACAATGATTTCCTGTTGTCAGTTGTATCTCTGGGAACTGGAATAATGCAACTCATAAGAAACTATGAGGCACCTGTTGTTTCATACTGTAAGGGGTTCACCCTTGGGGCAGGACTTGAACTAACCCTGATAAGTGACTATTCTGTTGGCGAAAAAAACAGTAAATATGGTTTACCGGATATTCTTTTTAACTTCCCATCAATCATAATACCTCCTGAAGGAATGAGGCATTTCATTTCAGGCAACACTGTGAAGGAACTTGCCACGGGGAGGATCTTAACATTTAATGAGTCACTGGAACATGGTATAATATTTCGCGATGGAAATCTTCAAGACGCCGAAAACATGGCTACTTCATTAAATAACACTTTCTTCAGGAGAATAAAGGGTTCAAGGTTCATGAAAAATGAGATCATAAAGGCTTATGCCCATCACATAGAAACAATTAACACAAAAACAATCAGATTAAAAGAACTTGAGTCTTTCCGGCAAAAATTAAGAGAGACCGCCTAGATCTTTCTGAATTTCATTATTTTTCCTTCTCTCCGTTCTCTGGGATGCATAAATTCCAACAAAATAAAGGGCGATTATGGGTATGGCGAGTAGAATCATGGTAAATCCTGTCACTCCTGGAGAAAATATTACACCGAAGATAAGTGCCGCCACTATGGCATATCTCCAGTTCTTCCTCCAGTAGCTTGCTGGTACGATTGATAAATAGGTCAACCCAACCATTATCACAGGTGTTTCAAAGGATAATCCAAAGGAAAGAACGTAGATGAAGAAAAATGAGACAAAGGAAGTTATGCTCATTGTAGGCTGGGCTCCAACGCCAAGATCAAAGTCATACAGTATTCTAAACATAAGCGGGGCTACAAAATAGAATCCCACAAGTGCTCCAATCAGGAATAGTATAAGTGCTGGGTAAATTGTTGTCTTAATCAGATGCTTTTCTGAGGCTTTAAGCGCAGGTCCAATAAACTTCCCCGTCTGGTATGAAATATTTGGCGAAGTTACAATAATGGATAAGAACAGGCAGGAGTAAAAATCAGCCACAACACCATCTGTGGGCTTAATGGCAATCAGCTGGAAATGTTCTGTTATTACATGGTCAATTATGAGTTTAAGGAATTGTGCTCCCATATTTTCATAGGGATCAGGATAAATGAAGGGAAAATGAAAGGAAATAGACCCAAGACCAATATAAAATGACCTTAGATCAAACAGCAAAAAAATGCTAAAAAAGACCAGAATCGGAACTACAATTCTTATAACCCTGAAACGCAGTTCATCAATATTATTTGTAATGACCTTCAGCGGGCCATTTTCCATTAATTATCACTTTTAAGCTTTTCTGAAAGCTCAACCTTTATCTGTTTCGGATCCTTTCCGCTTGTTTCAATTCCCATTGACTGTGCAAGTGCAATTAATTTCTCGTTTTCAGGGGTGTTAACTTTCTCAGGCTCCAGCAATGATTTCTTAATTTCCTGCTGTATCTCAGTCTGTCCTCTCTTGAATTCACCTGTTGCCCTTCCAAGGTTTCTGGCAAAATCTGGGATTTTCTTGGCGCTTCCAAACAAGGCTAGTATAACAACACCTACTATCAGCCATTCCCATAGTGAATCTATCATAATAATACTAAATGTAAATTGATTATTTAAGTCTTTGATCTATTTGCAATTATATTCCGTTATTAACTGTAAAATCAGGAAAGTGATACAAGATCTCCCTGCTTGCCAGTTTGTTCTACTATAACAGCAGTACCATAGGCCACTATTTCCGTCATCATCTGAGCAAAATCAGATGAATCAAATCTCACATCCAGTATGGCATTAGCTCCAAGTGACTTTGCTCCATCCTTAAGTCTCTGAAGTGCAATATTCCTTGCATCGTTTAGTAATGTTATGTATTCCTTTATCTCCCCTCCCTTCAGAGATCTCAGACCCGCCATAACATTCCCACCGATTCCTCTGCTTCTTACGGTCAATCCCCAAACCGTTCCAAAAACCTTTGTAACCCGATATCCAGTAATGTAGTTTGTCGATACTGCAATAATTTCGTTGCTCTCCATAATTCAACAACTTTATTATACTAATATATCTTTCGCAAATCACATTTATTGTTCTTTGGTAGCTCCCATTACAAATTCTGCAAACTGTTCTTCAGTGTGCGTTCCTATTACTATAATTCTGTCATTTACCTTAATGTATGGAACCTTTTCTATATCTTTTATCTCATCTTCATCCCCAAATTCCAGGATTTCTGTAATTTCGGAACTTATGTTTTGATTCAGTATGGCAAATTTGTTTGCTATGGTACTTGCCCTGGGACAATACTGGCACGTAGGTGTGATATAAACAGTTATTTTAACAGGCATATTGATCCCTGAAATTATTTCTTTAGTCTTATCTGCAATCTCAGGTTCATCCATGGAAGCACTCTCTATGCTCTCCACGAGGGAACCGAATTCATACCCGGATGGCAGGCCATAGAAAACAACCCTACTATCCCTAATTCTTTCTGATGTTACAATAATGGCAGGGTACTTTTTTACATTATACTTTTCAACCATTTCCCTATCATTTTCAAAGGAGTATTTCACTGTCTTGATCTTATCGCTCAGGCTGGAAACCTCTTCAATAATTTCAACTGCTTTATCACAGTACATACATTTCTTGTCACTTGATGTGAATACTATCAGAGTTACAGTTTTGCTCAGCTTCTTCCTGAACTGGTTTGCCAAAAATCTTTTATCTTCTTCCCTTATGAGTGCTGAGTGTTCAGTATTCTCGTTTATCATGAAAACCTCATACATTGCTGGATATATAAAATTGATCACACAGCACTTTATAATAGCATCTATTTGTGGCAATATAAAATTTAAGAATTAAGCGTGATTTAAAATAATGAAAAATTTGTTTTAATTTTGATTACATCATTCAATATCATATTCAACTGTGTAACCCTTTTGCTGAATCTTAGTTCCGATTTCCCTGATATCCTTAATATAGTTCTCTTTCAATCCATTGAATGCAAATGAAAGATGCTTCTTCTTCGAGTTAATTATGACGAAGCCAAGTGTGTGATCTTCTGGCATAATTTCATCAGTTCTTGCAAAGTCGGAAATGAAATCGGACAAATATTCTGAAAGGTATTCGGAATCTAACATTTCATATAGGGACTCCAGTGATGGCCTCAAATTTGAAATCTCCACACATATGGTGGATGGATGTGATCCATCCAGTGTGAGATTGTACATTGCGCAATCGGTCATTTGACTCTTTTAAGATACCATCTCTCAGCGCCATCTTTTTCTCTTGCGTAACTTTCTTCAAGTGTTCCCGGTGCTCCCATGACTCCTGGATCACCTTCCTGCCAGTTGGCGGGTGTTGCTAGTTTTCTATCCCAGTTGAATTTAAGGGCCTTGAGAACCCTAATGAGTTCTGATATGCTTCTTCCAACTTCAGCAGGATAGTAAGCCATCCACCTTACCTTCTGATTTGGATCAATTATGAATATACCCCTCACAGTCATTCCATCAGCCGGGTTTATGATATTGAATATATTTGCTACTTCCTTGTTCACGTCAGCAATTATGGGAAAGGGTATCTCTACTCCATACTTTTCCTTAATATCTCTTATCCAGGCTATATGGCTGAATACGCTATCAATACTGAGACCAATTAGTTCTACTCCAAGTTTCTTGAAATCATCATATCTTTCTGTAAAAGCCATGAATTCAGTTGTACATACCGGAGTAAAATCTCCTGGATGTGAAAACAGTAAAACCCACTTTCCCTTATAGGAAGACATGGTTATGGGACCTTTCGATGTGTTTACGGTAAAATCAGGGACTTTCTCCCCTAGTGCTATAGGCATTTAATCACCATGTAGATATTATATTAACTTTATTAACTATCGTCATGACATGCATAATTTGCACATAGCAAAAGACTCTAATACATTAAAAAATATATTATTGGTATGAAGGGTCCACATAGTAGTTATGAAACCCACCATAATAACCAGACATTTTCTGTGAGGCTGTTGACTCGCTGGAAATAGCATTACCCATATTACCATATATCTTGTTTATCTTCTCCTCGACTGGCATGTATATCTTTAATGCCTCCATCACATCATCCTTTGTTATGTATTTATGTTCCTTGCTCACAGCAATATCGCCTGATGCCCTGATCAGACCACCGAGTTCCCTTAACCTTAGAGTCAATGCATTTTCCCTGTGATCTATTATACTGGCCCTTCTTTTTCCCTCCTCAACGATGATCATGGCTGCATCTATTTCCATATGTGGAATCTTTCCGTCACTGATTATTTCCTGAGCAATAAACTGTAGATATCTTTCAACATTCTTTTCGTTATATGGCATGGATACCTCCATCAGCACCTCGTATCCATTTCCTGCAATTCTCGATCTCAAAGGACTGAGAATCTGTGGGAGGTCCTGAATGTTACATGCACCCACAAGAATGAAATCAGTTGGTACTGAATCCACCCTGACACTTGCACCAGCACTTTGAGGATTCCTACCTGTTATGGGAAATTTCTTTTCCTGCATTGCAGTCAGTATAGACCTTTGCAGTTCTCCAAGGTGTGTTATCTCATCTATAAAGAGAACACCTTCATGTGCCTCATGGATAGATCCGGCTATGACTCTCTCATAGGGCATGGTTCCAAGCTGTGGGTGACCCCCGTATGGGTCATGCCTCACATCTCCAAGTAGTTCTGTTTCACTGGCACCTGTTGCAAGAATGAATGTATTTCTGTTCAGTGGTACTATGACCTTGCTTGGGCTTTTCTTCTCCATTTTCTTTTTTCTTTCCAGGGCCTTCTCATCCAGAATCTTTACCTTGTCATTGAATCGTTCGTAGATTATCACTTCCTCCTTTTCTCCTACTCTTCTGGTGGAAGATACTCTTTCCATATTGTTCTGTACTCCAAGGGCAGCACCCAGAACATTAAACATATCTCCGAATGGTCCCTGTGCATTATTCTTATTTTTTGGCTCCCCACATCTTGGACAGGTTGTATCGGTGTAAAGGGAAATGTATCCACATGATGGGCATCTGTACCCGAGTTTCTCAGACACATCTGCAGGTATATCTTCGGGGCTTACAATAATACCATCAGCTGCATTGATCTCATCACTCTCCTGTTCAACCTGTGCCCGGCTCTTTACCTCTACGTATGGCCTTTCGGGGTACATTAGATTATGTATAACCCTAACTTCGTGTTCTGGAACCTCTATAAGAAAAGACATCGCCTGTGCGATCATTGACTTTCCAATTCCTGGTGGTCCTACAAGCAGAAGATTTCTCCTCTGTTTTGCTGCAACTCTTGCTATCTTAACAGCATCATCCTGTCCTATAACCCTGTCAAGTGGGTTAGATGGTATTTTAACATCTTCTGTTGTATTCACTTTTCTCTTTGGCAAAATCTACGCCTCTTCTATTGGTACTACTCTCATATTTTCTGGTTTCTTGGTGATATTCCCTTTTTTTACGCCATAGATTATCTTAACACCTTTTTTGTGACAGATATCCACAAGCCGCTGGGAAATAACACCTCCAGTCATAACATACTCTACCTTTTCCATTTCTGAAATTTTATCTGGTGCCTCTGCCAGATTGAAGCTTTCCATGGGCTCTCCCTTTTCATCAACGACCTGAGTTTCCTTTTTCTCCAGAAGCTCTGTTATTCTTCTTCTTACACTGTTTGGATCCATTATGGAAAACTTATTGGTCTTTTTGACCTCATCGGGTTCAGGCTGTCGCTCTTTCTTTTCCTCTATTACATGGATTTCTCTCTGATGATGCTCCTGTTTTTCATGTTTTGGCTCATTTTCCTGCTCTTTATGATCTGGCTTCTTCTGTTCATGTCTTTCATGATCATGCAGTTTCTGGTCGTTTTTAACATGTTCTGGCTCGTGTTTTTCCTTGTTCGCGTCCTTGTCATTCTTCTCATTAAAGCTCTTGAGCTCGTCATTCATCCCTCTCATTGAAAGATACTGCTCTGTGGGAGTCTTATATCTCAGTGCCTTGACAATCTGCTTGTAGCTCAGTTCCTCAACTTCAGTTCCTGGTGGTGCTCTGGCAACGAAATCAACTTCTGCAACCTGAAGCATTTCTTTCAGTATGAGGTCTCCTCCTCTATCGCCATCAAGAAATACCGTTACAGTTCTCTCAGTTGAAAGCTTCTGAACAGCTCTTGGAATGTTTGTTCCCTGTACTGCTATTGTATTTTTTATACCGTACTTTAGCAGGTTAAGGACATCGTTTCTTCCCTCCACCACTATGATTGAATCAGAATCTCTTATAGCTGGACCTGCAGGTAATTTTTCCTCTCCGTAGGATATAATCTCTCCCCTCTCAACTTCTTCTCTTACGGTTGAAATTATACTTTCACTAACAGTCTTTCCAGACTCACTCATTTTTTTGTATAACTGTTCTGCCCTTTCTACAATTTTCTTTCTGCGTTCCTGTCTTACATCTTCAACGCTTTCAATTTCTACCTTCGCCTTACAGGGTCCAATTCTGTCTATTGTTTCAAGAGAAGCAGCCAGGATAGAACTTTCTACCTGATCTAAACCAGATGGTATTAGAGCAAAGCCCTCTGTTCTTCCCTTTTTACTGTCAATCTCAACCTCTATCCTTCCAATCTTTCCTCCTTTCTGGAGATCTCTAAGATCAAGTTCTTCACCAAGAAGACCCTCTGTCTGGCCAAATATGGCCCCAACAACATCGGGTTTTTCAACCACCCCATCGGCAGAAATTTTTGCTTTTATCAGATATTTTGTGATATTTGGATCTACATTCATTAAGTACACCTTTGTTATTTATGGGTAGAATATGGCTAATATTTAATTTATCCCAATCTACATCCATTAAGAATTGATTGCATGTTAATATTTAATTTATTCTCATATAAAGAGAAGAATCGATTTAATTTTATAGTTATTGAAAAGTATAACTTCAATTATTATGCGACTGCAAAAATGGGTATTTTCAATTTTCAGTAATGAACTGTTGTGTCTGTGGAAAATAAAAACTAATAAATTGGTGTGTTCAATATACTAAGAGTTTATGATAAGATATGGTATAGCTGGGATACCACTTACCAGCAAGGGAAGAACATTTGTCGACTCCGTTGAGGAAATTTATAAGTTGGGGCTAAAGGCGCTGGAAGTGCAGCTACTCAGGGTAAATGTTCAGGAAAATCAGGGTATTGAATACGCGGGAATGTTACCAAAAGATAACGAAAATTCCATAATAATTGACGTTCTAAGACCAAACGAAGAGGGTATATATTCAAGTATAGGAACTGACACAGTAATTCAGGAAGACGATATTGTGGAAGAACTGTTCTGGAACATGGCAAAAAACTATGATGAACTCAAGATGGGGGGAGATCTTGCCAGAGAGCTTGATGTCTTGCTTTCACTCCACAGTCCATATTATATGGATATGTTAACGACAAAGACCTTATCAAACGATGAGGATATTTCAGAGAGATCAATAAATCACCTTAAGTGGTCTCTTATTATAGGAAAAGCCATGGGTGCCAAGAGAGTTGTTACTCATACTGGTTTCTACAACGAGACAAAAAAAGGGAGTCTCAAAAGGGCAATTGAGATATATTCATCAATCGATAAAGAAATGGGCACTGACCATGGCTTTCCATACATTGGAGTTGAAACATCTGGAAAACCAGAAATATTTGGTTCAGCTGAAGAGTTGTTTTCCATAGCAAAGAAGGTCCCATCTGTTGAGCCAATCCTGAATATGCCTCATTATCATGCAAGAACAAATGGGAGCCTGATACAGGCAAAGGATTTTACAGAAGTAATAAATAAGTTCAAAGCTCATTCCAAGGGTGACCTGTATATTGAGTTTGCAGGTGTTGATTACAGCGGTTCAACAGAAACAAAGCTAACGGCCATCAAACACGGTGATCTGAAGTTTGAAACAATGTCTGAGGTGCTGATGGATTATCAGGATGATCTCACACTAATTTCATGTTCGCCATTGCTGGAACACGATGCTCAGTATATGGAAGTTATATATGCAAGGAATTTTGCAAGGCATCTGCAGAGAAAAAAGGAGAGAGGTAAGGAAAAATGAGGGAATACCCGGTTAAAAAAGGATACAAAACTGACGTAAGCACAGTACTGGAGAAAGTTGGAAAATTTGCAAAGGACGCAAAGGCAAATGGGGAAATAATCACATTCACTTTACCAGGTCTTAAGAAAGTGGATGTTGAATGCGGCAAGAAGAATCTTTTCATCTCAACCGAAACAGATGAAACCTATAAAGAGCCAATGAATTCTATAAAAATATTCAACAATCTACTACTGGAACTAACGGGCTTTGATTCTAAAGAAAGGAAAAAAAGATTTTCTAAACTTTAAAAATAAAAAAAAATTTGAACTCAGTTCTTGTATTTTATTTTGCTTGATGGTCTGAAAACAAACTTTTCTTTCTGTGGGACTTTTATCTCCTTTCTTGTTTGCGGGTTCTTAGCAGTCCTGGGCTTCTGTGTCTTTCTTTCGAAAATTCCAAAGCCTGCCAGGTTTATTTTCTGCTTCCTGTTTGCCTCAGCTACAACTTCGTCCAGAAAGACCTTAATGACCTCTCTGGCAACTTTCTGTGTCTGTCCGGTTTTTTTAGAAACCTCCTTCGACAATTCGCTTATGCCTACCATTTTTACCAATACTTAATACACATACTAGTATTAAAATATTTTTATTCCTTTTTTAGTAAACATAGTAAAAATGCCATATACGGGATATACTATTATTTTTATTAAAATAATAATTTGTCTTACTCCATCGGACAAACTTAAATTTTAATGATTTTTACTGATTATTTTCCATATTTATGAATAAAGTATTCAGGAACCCGGATGTCACGAATATTGGATCAACGGGGATAAAAAAAGTTGAGTAATATGTTAGATTGGGTGTAAATTAAAACCTGACAATATCCTTCAAAATGGAGATCAAAAACCTATGGAAGGAATAACAATGCGAAATCTTTTTCTTATATTTTATTGATTTTTGGACACAATTAAAATGGTAATTCTTACCTATTAAGAAATCATCATGATATGTTGAATTATTCTGAATTACATAAAATATTAAAGGAAAAATATGGAAACCTTGGATGGTGGCCATCGGAAACAAGAGATCAGATAATAATCGGTGCGATATTAACGCAGAATACATCATGGAAAAATGTTGAGGCAGCTCTGAAAAATCTAAAAGAAAAGAAAATTGACACTATACCAGAAATTACCAATGTGGATCAGGAGGATCTGAAAGAAATGATAAGACCTGCAGGTTTCTTTAACCAGAAATCTGTCTATCTTAAGGAAATATGCACTAGAATTCAGGAATTGGGTGGCATTGAGAAGATTGATCAAATGAAAGATAGTGATATCGAGGATTTTCTCTTAAACACTAAGGGGATTGGTATTGAAACGATGCAGGACATAATGATTTACGCATTCAACAGAAAAGTGTTCGTTGTAGATAAATACACTGAAAGGTTTTTCTCCAGATTAGGACTCATTGAACCAGGAATGAATAATGCCTATTCCATGGGTGTTGAAATCCAGCGGAATATGGATCTTGAGGATCTCAAAAATTTTCACGGGGAAATAGTTGAAATAAGCAAAGAAATATGTAAATCAAAACCACTCTGTGAAATCTGTTTTCTCAGGCAGAACTGTAATTATGAAAAGGATTTGACTGAACCGTAACCTATAAGTCTCCACCTGTTTGCGATCCTTCTTCCAATGGATATTCTTTCGTCTTGCTGAACTGCTACTGGATATCTAAGCATTATCTCTATTTCATTTTCTTTTGCATTGGAAATCATTCCTATGGTATTTGAAGTACCAAAGGTAAGCATCACGCTTTCCCTTGTTTTGATTGGTTCAACCTTCATTTCCTCATCAAATCCAACAACCCTGTTCAAAAGATGAGACTCAGCCACTATGAACGTAGCAACTGCTGGAACCTTTCCAGCTTTTCCAAGAATCCTCCCCGTAAGGGAATCATTCTTAGTCAAAAATGGATCAAGGTATGTCCCAACTGCGGAGAGACCACCAGGTATAATTTCATTATAAGAGCTTGAACCAGCCATGAGAGATGAAACTTCTGAAAATATATTTTCCCATACATTTTTGTTTCCTTTGGTTTGTTGAATCCCAGGTGCTATCTCTATCTCATCACCAATCTTCAGTGTCCCCTGAACAAGTGACCCTCCAAGAACACCTCCCTTTAATTCTGAAGGCATAAGTCCAGGCTTGTTTATATCGAATGACCTGGCCACATACATAATTGGATCAAGATCTTTTCTCTTCTTTGGTGTTGGGATATATTCCTCAATTGCCTCAAAAACCTTGTCTATATTCTTGTTATGATAAGCACTCACCGGTATTATGGGCGCATTTTCAGCAACACTGCCTTTGACGAAATTCTTGATTTCTCTGAAGTTCTCCAGTGCTCTTTCTCTAGTAACAAGGTCAATCTTGTTTTGAATAATTATTATATTCTTTATTCCCATTATTTCCAGTGCAGTTAGATGTTCTCTTGTTTGAGGCTGGGGACATTTTTCATTGGCTGCAACAACTAAAAGTGCACCATCCATAATAGACGAACCGGAAAGCATTGTCGCCATCAGAGTTTCATGGCCAGGAGCATCTACAAAAGAAATAACACGCTCAAGTTTACAATTTTCATTAACTGGTTTATTGGAATAAACTTTTTCTCCATTTTCACATATATACACTGGAGTATCAGCGTATCCCAGCTTTATGGATATCCCTCTCTTTATCTCTTCTGAATGTATATCTGTTTTCTTACCAGTTAATGCCTTTGTAAGTGTACTCTTACCATGATCTACGTGACCTACCATTCCTATATTTACCACAGGCTGTGGCAACTGATTGCTCATTCTTTGGTTTCCTCAGGCTTCTCAAGTGGATCTGGTCCATATTGGGTAACAATAAAGTTTAACTGAGAAATATCTGGTCCCACAATAGCTCCCCTGAAGGTAACTCTCTCCCTTAATCCACTTTTTCCCCTATTCCCTTTACTATAGGTCACAAGTATTCTCTTCTTTCCCTGAATGAAAAGATCAGGCTTCATAGGGAAGCCGTCTATTGAAGAGCCACCAGTTATCTTTAATTTATAACCTGGCATTTCAAAAAATATCCCATCTATTTCCTCTCCTACTCTCCTTCCATTAAGCAGACTAAGGTTCTCAGGTTTAATCTCTTTCTTGTATGTTTTTCCAGTCTTTTTGTCAGCAATGATTGCCAACGAATTTCCTCCAGCCATTTAATTAATCCTCCTTTCTAAGATTATGGGAAATACTAAAATGGCTTATAAATTTATCAATTCAAAAATATTCTATCATATTAGAGGCAAATTTTAGTTACCATGTATTACAGAACAATTTAATTCCGTTGCGCCTAAATTTTTAGTTCATGTATCATAGATTTATTTTGGTGAGTCTATTTATGAATATAGTGGTAAAAAATAAAATTTTATCTATATTTATAAGTATTCAATAATATACGACACACGCAACCCCTAACCTGTTATAATCTCACTATATATAGAGTTGAAGTTTTATTTCACCATGGTAGAAAATGACTCGAATCCGGATAATAATATTGCCGGAAGATTGGAAAGGCTGCCATATAGCAGATTTCATGTGAAATTTGCTCTTATGCTGACGAGCGGAGAGTGGGCAGAGAGTTTAATGCTGCTGGGTAACGGAGCAATCCTTGGTTTGGTTGCAACATACTTTGCAATATCAAGCACCTCTGTATTAGCAACCTATGCTTTGCCTGCTTTCTTCTTCGTGGGAGAGTTCTTGGGGTCTATATTTTTTGGTAGACTGGCGGATACCAGGGGAAGAAGAGCAGTGTTTCTTTATAACCAACTGATTTTTGGGCTTGGTATGATAATAGCCGGTTTCATGGATTCGTGGCAACTCGTTGCAGTCTTTGTACTAATTGGCGGAATTGGAGTGGGTGGAGAATTCCCACTGGTAGACAGTTATGGAACAGAAATCTTTGTCAGGAAAAGGAGAGGTGCATGGTTGGCTCTCATCTATACTATAGCAGTTACAGCTGCTCCTCTTATAATATATATCACAGCTTTGACTGCAGGACTTGGATACTACTCGTTCAGAATTCCACTATGGTTCATGGGAGCTTCTGGAATAGTGGTCTGGTTAATAAGGTTCAGATTGAAAGAGTCTCCAAGATGGCTTTCTACTCACGGAAAAATGGACGAAGCAAAGAAAGAGATGGATAAAATCGAGGCTGAGGTTTTAAAAGAAACAAAATTGACAGCTCTTCCTCCAGTTACAGATACAATAGAGGCTCCAGTGCACGTATCTAAGTATAAAGAAATATTTGCTCCAGATGTTAGGAATCAGACAATAATGATGGCCATCTTTATGTTTTTCCAATCCGGTATATTCTATGGTTTTACAACCTTTGCACCAGGACTGGTTTCTGTGAAATATCCTACAAGTGATCCTCTAGGTGCTGCAGCAGTAATTTTCTCTGGATTTTTGGTAGGAAGCGTTTTCAATATATTCATAATTGATAAGATAGAAAGAAAGTGGGGTATCATACTTTTCGCAGTTCTGGGAGGTATTTTTGGCACATTCTTTGCGGTAATACATGGAATAGATGAGGCAGTGATATTCGGTTTCCTTACTGCATTCATGTTATGGAACTTCTCGAACTTTATGCACCAGTATAATGCAGAAATATTTCCTACGAGAGTCAGAACAACCGCCGCAGGATTTGTTTATTCCATAAGCAGGATTTCAACAACAATACTTGTGCTGTTCATAGCATTCTTTATAGGGGGTCACAACGCCCCCGGAATCTTCACCTTTGTATGGATATTGGTCATAATTTGTTCACTGGTTCTCATATTACTTGGACCTAAGAGCACGAACAAGTTTGTTGAAGCAATAGCAAAATAAACTCTCCTAAAATTTATAAACACTTTTCATTTTTTATTTCATTCTAATGTGTTAGGGTATTGATTTAAGTAAATATTTCGAATATTTGACTATGATTTCTGATGATTCTCTAAGGGAAGGTATGCAGGCTCCCGGGATAAGTTTTAGTGTAGATGAAAAGCTTAACCTTGCGAAAAAAATATCTGAATGCGGATTGAAGAGAATACTGGTTTCCTATCCATCGGCGCACGAATCAGAGGCTTTAGTTGCATCTGAAATTACAAAGAAGGGATATTTTCAAGAGGTTTATGGACTTGGGAGAGCAATAAAAGAAGATATTGATCTCATAGACTCAACTGGAGCCAATATATCTCTTCACTTCCCTTTCAAGTATGATTCTCTAGATGAAATATACAGCAATGTAAAATATGCCCTATCACTGGGAAAGAAGGTTGAAGTTGGTATCGTAGATATAACACAGTATAAAACAGATCAACTGGTAAAAATTGTAAAGATTCTATCAGGCCTGGGCGTTGATACAATACAACTCCCTGATACCATGGGAAAGGCAACTCCTGGATTAATCAGAAATGTAGTGGGCGAATCCAGAAAGGTTTCAGAATCAAAGATTGAAATTCACTGCCACAATGATCGAGGCTTATCTGTGTCTAACGCAATAGCTGGAATAGAAGCAGGGGCAGACATAATTGATACCACATTTCTAGGCCTTGGTGAGAGAAACGGAATCACTGATACAGGCACGCTGGCAAGATACCTGAAGGAAATCGGTGAGGCAAACGATTTGCAAACTGAAAAGATTGATCGATTGTCAATTGAGTTTCTGGACATTGTCATAAAGAAAACCGGTGAATATTTTTTCAAAAACAATCTTCCAAATATTGGGAAAAATACCAATACACATACAGCAGGAACTCATGCAGCTTTTTCCGATGTATTTGAGGGAAATGACTTTTCCGTGAATGTTTACACAGGAAAATCCATGTTGAAGAAGATTCTTGAGGGAAGAGGAATCGATCTGACAAAGGAGGATCTGTCCCTATTGATGAGGAGGGTAAAGGATATTTCAGCCACTCAGGGAAGAGTAATTGGAGCTGATGAAATAATTAAGGAGGCAAGGGATCTATGTACAGAGTAGTTGAACTGGGACATATAGTGGCAGGTCCAACCGCTGGCTTAATTCTTTCCGAAATGGGTTTTGAAGTAATTAAGGTAGAAAGACCTGGTGTTGGAGACATTGCAAGAAATCTTACTGGAGAGAGTGCTGGTTCATTTCCTTATTACAACAGAAACAAAAGGAGTGTTGTCATAAACACAAAAGTTCCAGATGGTAGAGAGGCACTTAAGAGATTGATAGACAGCTCTGACATAGTAATAGACAACTTCAGCAGTGATTTTCTTAAGGGTCTAGGACTTGATTATCAAAATCTGAAGAAAACAAACCCGGGGTTGATTTATGTATCAATAAGAGGATATGGCAAGGGAAAAAAGGAGGGAAGGAGGTCCCTTGACTACCCAATAGAGATAGATTCCGGGATAGCCTATATGAATGGTTTAAAGGACAGGCCAATGAGGGTTGGTGCTTCACTGGTAGATATGTTTTCAGCTTCAATGGCAGTAATAGGAATTTATGATGCAATTCTTGAGAGGGAAAAAACTGGAAAGGGTAGGAGCATAGACTCTTCATTATTTTCAAATGCAATGTTTATGATAGGTCAGCACATATCAACATATCAGATAAATCAGAAGGAATTATTACCAATAAACGAGGCAGGTTTCGCATGGGGGATATATGATTTTTTCCCAACCTCAGATAACATGAAGATATTCATTGCAGTTACGACTGATGAGCAATGGAAGAAATTTTGCAATGTATTCGGAATAGGAGAAGATATTTCTAACAGATATGCTACCAACAGGGACAGATATGAAAACAGGAAAACACTGATTCCATATCTTTCTGAAACAATTTCAAAATACGCCTCAAAGGAGCTTTCTGACTTACTGGATAAGCATCAAATAGTTTATTCATTCCTAAGAAAACCTTGGAATCTTCTAGATGATGAGGATGCTTTAAAGGGGATGAATAGTGTTACATTCAGGGATAGGGAAATTTTTCTACCAGCAGTGCCAGTTTCGTCAAACAGGAAAGAACGTGTGCCTGAACTTGGTGAGGATACAGTTGACATACTTTCCAGTCTCGGATTTAGCACTGTGGAAATCACTAAAATTTCAGGAAAGTAACATAGAGATCATTTCAATATTTGGTTTCTCCTTATTCACATAATGCAATCTAAAACCATTGACCTCTCATATACTCATTCTATAATTTTTCTCGCGTAATTAACCATCCCGCCCGAATCAAGTATTTCCTTCAGAATTCCTTTAGGTGAATCGAATGGCAAAATACCAAGATCACCTTTTATTTTGCAATGTTCGAAATCAATATTCACTTTTTCTTCGTTTGAAAATGGAATATTACCTTTATATATTCCCGGGTACAGTCCAACATTGATTGCGTTCCTGAAAAACAATCTTGAAAAACTTCTGGCAAACACGGCCTGAATCCCAATAGTCTTTAGAAGAACCGGCGCCTGTTCTCTTGAGGAACCAGTACCAAAGTTTTCCCCAGCAACTATTATATCTCCCTTTGTAACTTTGTTAGAAAAACCATCTATTATTGATTCAAGACAGTGCTCAACCTGCTTCTCTATGGACAGATGCAGGTATCCTCCAGGGGCAATATTGTCAGTATCAATATTATCTCCTAATAAAAAAACAGATACCAACTTATTCACCTGGCACATGTATATATCCCTTTACTGCGCTCTCAGCTGAAACGTATGAGTTTGCAAGATATACCTTGCTTGTTGGGTGACCCATTCTCCCCCTGAAATTTCTGTTTATGTTTGTTATGCACACCTCATTTTCAGCAAGCACTCCCATATGCAGACCAGCGCACGCCCCGCATGTTGATGGCCCAACTGTTGCTCCCGAATCAATAAATATATCTATCAACCCCTCACTTATTGCCTGCTTGAATATTTTCCTTGTTGCCGGGATAATTATCATCTTCACATCTTTTTTAACACGCCTACCCTTCAGGACAGAAGCAGCCTCCCTCAGGTCACTTATTGTGCCATTAGAGCAATTTCCGATGTATACCTGATTTACCTCGGTTCCCTCCAGTTCTCTCGCATCCGTTACATTTCCGGGTGAGTATGGCATCGAAATCTGAGGTTCCAGCTCAGAAATATCATACTGTTTTTCTGTATATTCTGAACCAGCATCGCTCTCTGGAAATTCATTACTTTCTAAAATACTTGAATTCTTTACAATGCACGTTTTAGCTCCTGCTTCAACGGTCATATTTGCAATTGATAGATCATCATCCATGTTAAAAGAAGTATCTTTCTGAAGATGAAATTCCATGGAAGCATAATTAGCTCCATTCACTCCTATATCTTTTAGAACCATTAAAATCAGGTCTTTTCCAGTAATGTACTTCCCCTTTCTCCCATATACATTGAGCAGTATAGTTTCGGGCACCTTGAACCACTGTTTTCCCATTGCCAGTAGAGATCCAATGTCAGTAGAACCAAGACCTACTCCCATGGCACCAGCTGCACCAGCAGTAACTGTATGTGAATCTGTACCCACAACAAGCATACCTGGTTTTATTATTCCATTTTCAATTAGCAACGTGTGTTCTATGCCTTCTCCAAATGGAATAGTTTCCCATCCTTCACTTTCTGAAGTTTCATTCATATTTTTTATGTTATTGGAGCTTTCAATATCCTTTGGAGGAAATATATGATCATTTACAACAATTACCCTTCCCTTATACCTTGTCTTTCCTCCTGATATCTCCCTGAGAGCTTTAATCGAGGAAGGGCCAAGAACATCATGCATGTAAACCAGATCCGGAACTGCCCATACATATTCTCCAGAGTGGGCATCCATTCCTGACTTTTCAGAAAAAATCTTCTCTGCTGCGGTTTTTTGAGTCCTCACGACCAAAAAATGCATTCATACTATTAATATGCAGTGGGCACCTTCAAAAGATTTAAGTTTATCCACTTCATGCATAGCGCATTGTATTATTTAGAAATGGGAGTCGGAGGTAAATGCAGCATAGCAAATGCCAGTGGTTATAGTCCAGACTCGATTCTGATCCAGAATGCAAGAATTATAAAGGGAAACCTGAACCACGTTATTTTGACAGTCGCCAAAAGAGAAAGTGATCAGGTATTAGAAGTGTTAAAGGGTGATTTCAGGAGTTATGAAACATCAACATTAAAGGGAAACATGTTTGTTGATTCATATAAGATAGGGCATGGAATGTTAAAGGCAGTGATGAATCAGGATGTTTTTATGCTCTTCCCTATAATTGCAAGAAATGGAATAGAGAATTTCCGTCTGGTATCAAGATTCAGGGCAGATCTTGAGAATATAGTTGATAAAGTTGGAAGAGAAAATGTTGTGGAAAGGCAGATTATCGACAGGGTATCCATATCAGATATAATCTCTGGAAATATTCTGCACAGTGCCTCCCCGTCATTGTATGGTTTGACAGACAGGGAAATTGAAACCCTGAAGGTTGCCATTAATTCGGGCTATTATGAATGGCCCAGAAAAAATGGGCTGGAAGAGATTTCTTTAGACAATGGAGCATCAAAGGTTACCACACTATATCACATAAGAAATGCTGAGAAAAAGATTATGGAAACTTTATTCAGGAAAAATGCAAGGTAGTTGCCAAAAAGTAAATTAGGTAACAAAAGTAAAACAAAACGATAATGCTTATTCTCATTTTTTGATTCCTTATATATGAATATCAAAAGCAAATCTATTGAAGCTGAAATGAGTGGTAATTACACAATAGATGGTGCAGGTGTCAGGCTTCTGAGAGTTTTTGGCGGGCCTTCTACATTTGAATACACCGACCCATTTCTTCTGCTTGATTATTTCGGCTCATCTGAACCATCGGAGTACGAAAAGGGATTTCCATGGCATCCTCACAGAGGAATTGAGACCATCACATACCAGGTAAAGGGTAAAACGGATCATGAGGATAGCAACGGAAATAAGGGCACCATCTATCCAGGTGATGTACAGGATATGAGTGCTGGTAGTGGTATTTTTCACCAGGAAATGCCAGCATCATTAAATATGAAAGGGAGTAACGATAAAAACTTCGACAGGACAGTTCTGGGGTTGCAGTTATGGGTGAACACCCCAGCAGAAAGAAAGATGAAAACACCAGAATATGCATATTACAAATCATCTGATATACCTCAGTACAAAACGGATAACGGATCGATTGTAAAGGTATTTGCCGGAGAATTTGGAGACGCCACCGGGCCATACAGATCTCCATACGACCTCAGTCTTCATTATTATCATATAAAGATAAAGGAAGGGGACAGCATCGAACTGAGTAACCTCGAAAGAAAGAGGGCCATTATGTTCAACTTTTCCGGTAATGTGAGGATAAATGGAGAAACAGAGATGACAGAAAGAAAAGCTTTCATATTTTCGAGGAACGGAGACTACATAGAAATTAAGGGAAGGGAAAGGGAAAGCGATATAATGTTTATAGCAGGAAATCCCACCGATGAACATATTGAGTGGTATGGCCCTGTGGTCATGAATACAAGGGAACAGTTGAACGAAGCACTTAAAGATCTGAGAAATGGCACATTTGTCAGAGAAAAGGAACCTGTCTTCAACTGATTTTCGTTAAATACAGATACAGAGACTATATGTACTAAATAGTCGTACCACTAACTTATTAGTATTACTCAGTAATATACTATAGTATTAAATGCGAATAGAATTCCTCCTTTTTATTACCATCACGGCGGTTTCATCCGTACTCTCCGTTACATATTACCTTTTAAATTCATATCTTTCAAGAAAAAGGAATACACCTAAAGAAAAATCCGAGGGATTAACACCGCAGGATGCAACTATTGTTATAACTGTGTTCAACGAATCAGTGGAGCATCTGAAAAGGGCCATAGCTTCAGTCAGAGATCAGGTCAGTGAAATAATAGTAGTAGGGGATGGTGTTGAGCAACCATATCTTTCCATGTGCAGGGATGAAGGTGTTACCTTTCTATCCACTGGAATACATTCAGGAAAAAGAAAAGCAATGGCTCTTGGAGTTTCAAAAGTAAAGACGAAAGTGGTAGTGTTCATGGATGGGGATATGATCCCTGAATCTGATGCCATCGGAAATATCATGAAAGAATACTCGCCCAGAGTAGGAGGTGTTGGCGGTAATATAACATTTGACACCATGGATGGTAAGTTTGTATCCTATGCCTCTCAATTCATAGAGAGATCAAAGGAAATCATCCAGAGATCAATGAAGCATTTCGGAAGTGTAATGCTGATAGATGGTGGCTTCGGATCTTACAGGATGGATGTGGTTGGAAAATACATAACATCACCAGAATTTTATGATTTCAAGATTCAGGGAAACATTCCATATTATGGAGGTGGTGACGATGCAGACCTTACCTCATACATAATTGGTAAGGGCTATGTCGCTACAAAATCCTTTGAAGCAAGGGTAACAACCCTCCCCAAGGACAGCATAAAAAGTTATATGAAACAGAACATAAGATGGTCGAGGACTGGATGGAGAACATTCTTCAAGAGTCTAAGAAACGGCTCTCTGAAAAAAGCAAATAAATTCTATAAGTTTGAGCAGATATTCACATACACCCTTCCAATTGTATTTCTTGTAGTTATTCTCCTAAAGGGACTTATCTTTCTTGAAGTGTTACATTTCAGGGGATTCATACCCGCTATATTCAGCATGATTGGATTTCATTTTCATGGTCATATTTCTAATTTAGACATATTATACAGGTTAAGTACCACTTCATCAGCTGTTGCATCCATGGTTTTCGCAGGTTCCGTTGCAACCAGAACCTTAAAGAACAGGCTCAAAACACTTGCTTACGGTTCAATAGGAGCTGGAATACTCTTCATTGCCACAATATACGCTCTTTTTACTTACAATAAGGCCTGATCATAATTAAATAAAGATCTGACATATGCATTTCAATGCTAACTCTGGGACTTGAGGGCACAGCTCATACTACAAGCGCATCCATACTGGATGAGAAACAAATATACTCCATGGTATCCAGAACATATAAACCGGAAAAGGGTGGAATAAATCCCCGAGAAGCTGCAAATTTTCATTTTGAAAATGTTGTTGATGTAATTCATACTGCAATCAAGGAATCTGGATTCTCGGAAAATGACATAGAAATGGTGGGATTTTCAAAAGGTCCAGGTCTCCCTCCATCGCTGAAAATAACAGCAGTTGCTGCCAGGGCTATGGCGTTAAAGCTCCATATACCAATTGTAGGGGTAAATCACCCTCTTGGGCACATAGAAATCGGAAGGAGGGAAACTGGTGCAAATGACCCAGTAATGCTATACGTTTCAGGGGGTAATACACAGATAATAGCACACAAGAACGGTAGATACAGGGTATTTGGTGAAACACTTGACATCGGAATTGGAAATATGCTGGACAAAATAGCCAGAGATATGGGATTTCCATTTCCGGGTGGACCCGAAATTGAAAGAATGGCACTCAATGGATCAAGACTACTTGATCTTCCATATTCAGTCAATGGAATGGACTGCTCATTTTCTGGCATATACACGGCGGCAAAAAATTTACTAAAAAAGGGGGAGAGCGAAAATGATGTCTCATTCAGCATTCAGGAAATATCGTTCTCCATGCTTGTAGAAACTCTTGAGAGAGCGTTATACACATCGGGAAAAAATGAAATACTCCTGGCAGGTGGGGTTGCAAGAAACAGCAGATTGAAGGAAATGATTTCAAGAATGGCAGACGATCTTGAGATCAGGGTTTTTGAAACACCGGAAAAATACTGTATGGATAATGGTGCGATGATAGGACAGGCTGCAATTCTCACATATAACAATTTTGGGTCACAGAAGATTGAAGATACTGCAATTGACCAGATGTATAGAATTGATGAAGTTAACACTCCATGGGTTTCGGAGATGAATATTATATATAGCAACAGGGGGGCAGAATCTGTTATAACTGAGGGAAAATTCCACGACTATGATTCAATAGTAAAGGAAAGAATAAGAAAGTCTTACAGGAATGTAGAACTGGATCTAAAACTGAGAAATAAAAGAATGAAAAATGAAATAGTAATGCTCCACAGAATGATGGAAGCAGGCATAAATGTACCTGCTGTATTTTCAATTAATGAAGACAGAGTAAGTTTTGAGATGGAAAAAATACATGGAACTCAGGCGTCAAACATTGAAAAAATGGATAAGAAACTGTTGGAAGAGATAGCAGAATCTGTTTCAAAGCTCCACGAAAGGGATATAATTCATGGAGATCTGACATTGAACAATATGATCATACATGATAACACACTTTACATTCTTGACCCAAGCATGGGAAAAATATCAAAAACGGTTACCGATAAGGCATATGATATAAGACTTCTGAAGGAAAGCATGATTTCAATTTACGGAAGCGAGCCATATGATAGATTTGAAGAAATTTACCGCAAAATGAGTGAAACTAGCAACGAGGTAATAAATGTGCTTCATGATATAGAGAAAAGGAGGAGATATGCATGAAGTTAAAATTTCTCACAAGTAACATGCATAAATACAATGAAATATCGGCATTTCTTGGACAACTTGGAATCGAATGCCAGTGGGTAAAGATGAAATACGAGGAAATTCAGGGAGAATCAACAGAGGAAATATCAAGGGACAGTGCAGTGAAATTGTCCAGACAGATGGATGATAAATTCTTTCTGGAAGACACAGGATTGTATATAAATTCACTTAAGGGGTTTCCAGGGCCATATTCATCGTATATTTCAAAGACAATAGGAAACGAAGGAATTCTGGATCTCCTGAAAAATAAAGAAAGATCAGCCTATTTCCTGACAGTTATTTCTTATTTCGATGGAGCGAATGTTCTGACATTTCAGGGAAAATTGAATGGGAAAATTGCAGAGGAAGAAAAGGGCAAAACAGGATTTGGATTCGATCCAGTATTTGTACCGGAAAACTGCGAAAAAACACTGGCAGAAATGAGCATTGAGGAAAAGAATCAGCATTCTCACAGGATCAATGCCTTAAGGAGTTTTATCAGTTATCTAGGAATAGAGGACTAAGTTTATAATTTAAAATATATATGTGTTGACTGATGGCATCAAAATTAAGAGAATTCTCACTATATTTCTATCTTGTAATTGCAGTGGTTGGATTAATATTCCTGCTATTTTCGACAAATTACATTTTCTTCCACAACGGAGCAGTAAACACATACTCATTTGGGATGAACACCATAGGAAACTGGAACGACTGGGTATTTATCATTTCTTTATTCGTAAGCGGGGCTTTCCTGTACTATGTGTATAAGTGGATTGATGATGACAGATTCTTCATGAAAAATATCAACTCAGATAGTAAATCTCACTTTATGAAAAACATGAAAAAACTGGAAAAAATTGCAAGGGAGCATGGTAGCCTCTACCAGCAGATGCTACAAAATAAGAAGAGTTTCTGGAAAATCAAAGCGTGAGTTTTTTTGCAAACTCTGGAAGTGCAAAACTTGATTTTGCTATTTCAAGATTGAAATATTCACCCTTCTCCACATTTTCTGTTCTAAGTTTAATCTGGCTTTTCTTTGCCATGGTAAAACTCCAGAAGCCACTTGGATAGGTTGGAATGAATGCCACATAACTTGCCACATGAGGGAAGGATTTTCTCATTCCTTTATTGGCCAGTTCAATTCCCCTGGGCTGGTAGAATGGTGATCCAGACTGGGTAACTACCACTCCACCATCATTCAGAATTCTGGATACATTGGAGTAAAACTCTTCATTAAATAGATCTTCTGCTGGACCTACAGGATCAGTGGAATCTACAATTATAATATCAAATTTTTCCTTTGTGTTCCTTGCATACTTTATTCCATCATCCACAATAAGTTTCACCTTAGGATCATTGAATGAAGCAGTTAATTTTGGAAAATGCTTCCTGCAGACTTCTACAACCTGGCCATCGATCTCAACATTAATTATGGATTTAAGTCCAAGCTTCAATAATTCCCCAGCAGCTCCTCCATCTCCACCCCCAATTATCAGTGCTTTTTCAGGTATCTTATCTGCATAGTAAAAGGGCATCCTTGTTATCATGTCATGATAAACGAATTCATCTTTTTCTGTTAGCTGAACAGTTCCGTCTATGGAAAGTAGTTTTCCAAAATCGTAGGTTTCAAAAACGTCAATTCTCTGGAAATCAGTTTTTACTGATAACAACTGATCACTAACTCTAAAAGACAGCTGAAGGTTATCTGAATACCTTTCCGAAAACCAATTCTCGATTAATTTCATTATGGGGTATATGCTGATTGTGATTTAATTATTTTTCATGAATGAGTTCTATATGTCCATTTAATCGAAACTGAATAGACCAAACTCATCTTTCATCTAGACTTCTTACACTTTCTTGAAATTTAAGGCAAAATCATGATACCATTTCCACGATGGTTTCTCTGTGTGTCAATCACGTTCTCAAGGTATCACCATTTGAATCTCTATATGTAATATCTCCTTCGTGGGGGTCAATTGGTTTCCTAAACTCAAGACTATTACTAATAGTTCTCATTGCACAAAAGCCCGATATTTGTGGGTAATACTGATACGATTTAAAAATTTCCAAAATTTTCCAGTAACATCCCATTAAAGTGGAACCTCTCGTTATCACGTCATCCACAAGAATAATTCCCAATTTATTTGTTACTATGTTTCTAATTTGACTATCCATGCCTTTTGATAATGATAAGGAATTAAAGTGATCGAGTGGTTTAGGTCTATTATTAGGTAAACTTTTAGAAGAAACATTAACTGGAGTTAATCTCGTTAGAAGAGGGATCATTTTTAAGTTCATCTTTTTGCTGAAAGTAGTAGCGATGTCTTTAGGAACCCAAAGAGTATCCTTTTTAATAATAATGCTTCTGGGGACAGGGATTAATACAGTGTCTGACCTAAAAAAATTATCAAAGTCTAAACCTAAATTATCTTGATTTGCATGTGTGATATAATGAGTCAACCATTCTGTGATGGGAATGCTCTTTCCTTGAGATATCACATGAAGGTTTTGTTTCAAGGTTCTCATTATATCAATTGATTTTATTGCATCCTTAAGAGTGTCTTTATCTGTTATACTTTGAAGGTATTTTTTTGGCAGATATGAGAGTATGGAAATATAATGAAGTTCATTTTTGTTACTGATCATCCATACTTGCCTTAACATAATTTGATGTTTCTTCTAATATCAGTTCAACATTACCTATATCAAGTTCGTTTGCACCATATTTTTGCATTTCCCTTGGCCATTCAAGGCTTTCATTCTCAAAAGTAGGAGAACATATGTAAAGCTTTCTACCCAATCTTAGTGTCTCCCATCCCTGAGAAATTGAGCCACTTACTTCACCTGCCTCCATTATTATAGTAATATCAGAGAGAAGTGCCATTAGTCTGTTTCTCGTTAAAAAGTCCCTTTTGTTAGTATAGTGACCCATGTCAAATTGGCTTATAACCAGCTGTCTTCTTTCCATGAGTTCTTGTAATTCTTTATTTTCAGGTGGGTAATAACGATTAATTGGAGTACCCAGCACCGCAATGGTATCACCATTTTCTTCTATTGCTGTTTTGTGCGCAACAGTATCTATTCCTCGTGCCAACCCACTAAATATAGCAATACCATTTTTAACTAACAATCTGACCAAGTTCTTGGTAATATTTATTCCAACTTCAGAGGGCTTCCTGGTTCCAACAACTGATATCCTAGGTTTATATATGGGTAAAGGAATTGATCCCTTTACAAAGAGCTTCTGAGGTGCATACTTTTTTTCCACATCATTTAATTCCCTTCCAAGAATATTTTCGCAACTCAGTGTTTTCAAGTTACCTTCATTTCCTAGCATCTGTATTATAAATGTAAAAGGGTTATAAACACTTTTCATTCTTTAAATCATCATTTTTTAACATAAAATTAGACTAACTCAGGCAGTTGGCATCTCAATTTCCCGCTTCGTATGGCAGGATGAAGGCTAACAAATATTTTCTATTTACCTCAATTTACTGTTATATCCACCAATAGACTGAGATTAAACATGAAATTACCCTATCAAATCAGGTGATGCGCTTGCCTAATATGTATTGATTTAATTTGAAGGAAAGAACACCCTTAAACTGATTAAAATTTTCTGCCATAAAATTCTCTCAGAAAAACCTGAAGTATAGATTCTATTCTAGGTCATGAATACATTCTCATGCATACTGCTTATGATTTATTAAATATATATTATTACTTCGCGGACAAACTTCATGGGCAATAGATATGCAATTCCACTTAATGATATAAATAGTGGTAGGTGAATTTTGCTGGCGATCTAATATTCAACGGGAAACAAGGGGATAATATCAATGAAAAAGAGAAATCGGAAGAAACATGTTATGATAAGAGATAGATTGGACATTTTTCATTCTTTGGAAGATACATCATTTCTAATATATCTTATGTCTGCAACAGAAATTATGATGTTTCTGTTGTTGAGAGGATATTGGTATGCAATTGCGCAGTGTTGATAAATCAGGTCAGGTAAAGATCATAGGGCGTATTATTGGTTCTTGTTGTTTGACCAATGGTTGGAGTCCCGAATAGCCTTAATAAAGGATTTTAAAACGCGGGTAAACATTTTTAAGTTTAAGGGCTTATATGTTCCATTATGGAAATGAAGAAATTTGGAAATACAGGTATGCTCGTTAGTGATCTCTGCCTTGGAACTATGACCTTTGGATGGCAGGCAAATGAGGTTCAAAGCCATGAGATATTAGACCATTTCACGGAAAATGGAGGCAACTTTATTGATACTGCAAATGTATATTCACACGGTAAATCTGAAACAATTATAGGTGAATGGCTAAAAAGACAGGATAGGGAATCCCTGGTCATCGCAACGAAAGCTAGATTCAGGATGAGTGATCATGCAAACGGTGTCGGATTATCGAGAAAACATCTGATCCATTCAGTAAAGGAAAGTTTGGAGAGATTGAATACTGATTATATAGATCTTTTACAGTTGCACACATGGGATGCTCTGACTCCACTGGAAGAAACGTTTCGAACACTCAATGGAATGGTTGAAGATGGCTATGTAAGATATATTGGAATAAGTAACTTCAGGGCATGGCAGTTTGAAAAAGCACTCCAGTTATGCAGATCAAAGGGATGGAATGAACCGGTAAGTCTTCAGCCCCATTACAATATTTTCGTAAGAGCCACTGAATTTGAGTTGTTACCCATGGCCAGAGAAGAAAATATTGCCGTTATGCCATGGAGTCCACTTGCAGGAGGGTTCCTGACTGGAAAATACAAAGGTGGAATAGAAGGTGCATCTAAAGGAACCAGAATAGGAGACTCAAACAATGCCGAATTTTACAAACAGTTCGAAACAAGAAGGGCAAAGAACATAATCAGCACACTTGAAAAAGTAGCCGAGAAGAATCATAAAAGCATGGCACAGGTATCTATTAACTGGCTTCTGAGAAATCCAGCTGTTACTTCACCCATAATAGGGGCGAGAAACCTTGAACAGCTGAAGGATAATCTTGGTGGAACCGGATGGGAACTGTCAAAAGCTGATATAGCAAGGATAAACAATGCAAGTGAATTGGAGGTAACCTACCCCTATGATCAGCGTGCAGAAGATCAGCAGAAAGCAGGGAGAATTTCTGATTGAAAGTTATTATTTCTACCATTTTTAATTTATATCCTTGAATCCCTTTAATAACAAATAAAAAAATGGCAAAGACAGCGCATCATATATAATTCAAATCATCGGTAAACATCAGGGGAATACCCAGAGAACCCTCCTTCTTATCAAATATGAAGTGAGTTAAATCATCATATCCATTAATCTCCTTCTTTAATGAACCAGATATAAATAACCACTTTTCATTGCCTATTTCCCTAAATTCAAAATATTCTCCTATTCTTTCTATTATAAGCGGTCTTAATTTTCTGAAGATGGACTGGGAATTCAGAATCTTTAAAGTTCCCTGTGAGTTTTCCTGAACAAGCTTAACATTTAATCTGGAGAGCTCCTCAATAAAATTAAAATCCTCCTCGTTTACTCTGAATCTAATTTCACTACATTCCATTTTAGCCATTATATCGAGAAGACAACTGGCTATGGCCTTTCGAGAACCTGCATATTCCATTATCTTTAACTTTGAATCTCCTATTTTCTTGAATGCTACAACGTAAGCTAATATAGTTTCATTCTCATTTCTGATTTCAAACAGGTCCATCCGAAATCCATTTCTCTTAAACCATAGAGCGTTTAACAAGATACTGAATTCTTTAGAAGTTCTCATGTACCTGAACTTTTCTTTAATATGAATCCTGTGGTATTCTACTGCATTAGCAATTCTTTCCTCCGGTGAGGACAGTTTGACAAAATATTTTCCATTTTGTTCTATATCTTCATTTTTTCCAATTTTTTCTATTACTGCTGAATAATCCGATCCTGTTTTCACACAACCGAGCTTAGTATACAGTTCAATCTCCCCTGAAACCAGGAGAAGGTCTATTTCAGAATTCCTGTAAACTTCAATCATTCTGTTTATGATTTTTGTGGATAAACCCTTGTGTCTATGATCCTTCATTGTGGATACTGAACCAAGTGAAGCAACGTCAAGTATGGCTCCGTTTATGCATGTTTTTGATAAAAGTACACTTGCCTGGCTAACAGGAATTTTGCCATCATCGATATAGAAGGTGTTTTCTATATTATCATCAGAAAAAAGATGGGGGAATTCAAGTGCCATTGATGAGCCCTGAACATTTCCTGGTCGAAAAACTGAATCAAGAGAATCTATAAGCAATTGTCTATTTTCTACTGAACCTCTTTTAACCTCACTATACATGATTCTTCACATTATTCCTGATTAAATTAAGTTTGCTACAAATTTAAAATTAGGCCCGAAGGCTAGTATTTCTTAAGTTAATGTTAATAAATTAATATAAATATATAATCGACATTGTTGAAATCTTACAATTTCCTAGAGAACATTGCAAAATATTTATCTATATCACATCAATCGAATTTGTATGAACCTTAAATATTACAGGTTGAAGATTCCAATGAAGTCTCCATTTACCACAAGTTTTGGAACTACTCTGGATAAGGATGTGATCATTTTTGAACTTAATCATGATGGTATTAAAGCATTCTCAGAACTAATCACAAGTGAAGATCCTTTCTATGGACCAGAGGATAATACAACAGCATTTCATATAATTAAGAATTATCTTGTGAAATTGATTCAAAATTTGCCATCTCCGGAGAAGTTTAATGAGATTTCAAATTTTATCAGGGGGAACAATATGGCAAAAGCAGCCATGGAGATGTTGCTGTATGACTATCATTCTAAAGTGGCAGAAAAACCCCTTTTTGAATTTATAAATGAAAAACCAAGAGGTTATGCAAACGCTGGAATATCACTTGGTATTGATAAAATAAATGTAACACTTGAGAAAATTCAGCAATCGCTGGATAAGGGTTACAAAAGGATCAAGGTAAAAATCAGGAAAGGAGGAGAAGTTTCAATATTGGCCCCAATAAGGGACCACTTTCCTGATATACCTCTCAGTGCGGACGCGAACAGTGATTATACAGTAAAGGATTTTAAGACGCTTGAAAAAATTGACAAATTTGATTTGATATACCTTGAGCAACCTCTTTACCATGATGATATAATATACCATTCGAAATTGGCTAAAATACTTTCAACACCCATATGTCTGGATGAATCTATTACATCCCCTGAAATTGCTGAAAATGCTTTTGAAATAGGTGCATGTAGAGTTGTGAACATTAAGCCAGGAAGGGTAGGGGGACTCTATAATTCAAATCTTATAGCAAAAATAGCCAGTAATAATAAGGGACATGCATGGATTGGTGGTATGCTTGAAACTGGCATAGGAAGATCATTCAACATAGCAATGGCTTCCAGCGAACTCATAGACTACCCAGGGGACACATCTCCAAACGAAAGATATTTTAGTCAGGATATAGTGGATAGGCTGTTTGAAATGAATGATGGAATTATAAAACCATTCAATTCTCCCGGAATAGGTGTCAAAATCAATGAATCAGTCCTAACACAATTTAAAGTTGAAGAAGGGGTGTTATCATAGACATAATGGATTATATGAAAAGCAGAAAGATGGATATGATACAAATGCTGGAGGATTTTGTCAATATGGAAACTCCTTCAGTAAATAAACCACTTCTGGATAAATTTGCAAATCACCTTCTGGATATAATAGAACATATAACGGGGTTAAAGTGTGAATTAATTAGGTCAGAATCTGCTGGAAACATTATAAGATGTATATTCAACCCTGACGCACAGGAACAGATTTTGTTGTTAACTCATTATGACACCGTATTTGATGAGGGAACCACAAAGAAAAATCCATTCAGGATTGAAAGTGGAAAAGCATATGGACCCGGTGTCTTTGATATGAAAGGAGGCCTGGTGCAGACTATCTTTGCCATGGAATATCTTGTTAGAAATAAAACAATAAAAAACAAAGTTGTTTTACTAATTACGTCAGATGAGGAAATAGGCTCAGCCTTCTCCAGATCAATAATCGAGGAAGAGGCAAAGAGATCTAAATTTGCTCTGGTCATGGAAGCATCTCTTAATGGAAATCTCAAAACCGAAAGAAAAGGTGTTGGAACAATAATGCTGAAAATAACTGGAAAGGCGGCGCATGCAGGACTGGACCCAAAGAAAGGTATTAATGCAATAAATGCAATGAGTTCCATAATTGAGCAAATTAAAAACTTTTCCGCGGGTATTAATGATGGTACGTTAATTAACATAGGTACGATCCATGGTGGCACAAGAACCAATGTGATACCTGATTTCTGTGAGATTGGAATAGATGTTAGATACAGCTCTGAAGAATCTGCAGAAAATGTGTTATTATTTCTAAAATCATTAAAAACAGGGCTGGCAGGTTCTACAACATCAGTTACCTACAGAATGAGAGAACCCATGACCAGAACAGATTTAACAAAAGATCTTTTTCAAAAAGTAAAGCTACTTGCCAGCAATATTGGATTAAATATTGATGAAGTTTCAGTTTCTGGAGCAAGCGATGGAAATATCTGCTCTAAATACTGTCCAGTAATCGATGGTCTTGGAGCTGTCGGTGATGGTGCACATTCAGAAAATGAATATCTGCTCCTTGATACTCTTCCAGAACGTTCAGCCCTTTTAGGCCTGATAATGACCATGTGATAACAAAATTTAATCTCAAAACCAATTAATAGTTGGTGTAGCGAAGTCAGGTAAAAAAATTTTTATGGTATTCTAAATCTTCCTTATTACGCCTAACCATGATATACGATGAGGAATCTCTTTTAAAATCAGTCACTATAAATCCGTCAGAAAACAAATCTTCTATCATAGCCCTGGTTGATAATCTAATATTAAGTGATGTATCTTTATCATTTCTTTTTATAGATAAGAAATCCACGGGGATTTTAAATGAAATCACATCTGGCAATTCTTTAGCATTCAGTTCCTGATTTTCATCAACTGTATTGACGCTAATCAATGGTTTTTTTTGCTCTATTTTGTCGTCAAGTATCCACCATTCAGCCACGAACCTATCACTTGGAATCCCGTAATTGATCGAATCTTCCATATCTCCATAAAAATTTCTTAGATATGTCCTTGAAATGGCTCCAATTTTGTGAATATTAAAATTGGCATTTAAATCCATGAGTGGATCATATGTCCATGCTATAAGATCAAAACCATTCTCAATAGCCCACTCTTTTTGTCTCATTTTCAACTGGAATCCAATACCTGAATACTTTTTATCACTTAGAACTCCAGTCATATGTGAGTAAAGGTATATCTTACCGTTTCTTCTTCCAGTAAAACTAAAATGCATTCCTACCGCTTTTTCATCTTCCATGGCAATTAGGGCCAAACCACCATGAAACCTCATTGCAGCAATCATATCTTTCACAAGTTGATCCATGGTGCTCATTCCCCATGCTGATTTAATTATCGGAATCATGCCTCTTAATTTATCAGGATCCATTACGGTTTCAATTTCCACAAAGTACTGTAATGTACTTGAGATGATAAATATATTCTTATAAGTAGGATATAGCTATAAATCAGTAAAAGCTCAATTTTATACTAATTTTAAATAGAAATATATAGGAAGTAGTTAATTGCATCACTCATAAGGTCATAGAAATACAATACCACAGATATTATGTAACAGCCAATCCTACAATGCAATTGCCATTTGTGGTTTCTAAGATTACCGTGCCAGACAAAGATAGTTCAGGAAAAGCCCTGTGGAATTGCTTTATGCCAATCAGTGAGATCCTGCACAAGAGAAGCAAACTCAATACATCTTAAATCTGAATTATTCTTTCCGATTATCTGCATTCCAACAGGAAGTTCATGTGAAAACCCAACTGGAATAGTTAATGCAGGATTTCCTGAATAATTTAAAGGCGAAAGAAAATCAATTTCAGATATATCATCGACTTCCTCTCTTTTCTTTTGGTGAACTGTAAGAGGGGCCACGTCCTGTAATGTGGGAATTATAATTATATCGAGAGTCTTAAACTGTGAGTCTAATAGTTCCCTGTATTTCTCTCTGGATCTTTTAGCATTAACATAATCCACAGCTTTAACCCGCATACCTTCTTCTATCTGCTCAATAGAGCTATCTAAATAACTATCTGGATATTTTTCATAGTTCTCCCTGTGAATTAGGGCAATTTCACTTGTATCAATAATCTCATGAAAGTGCTTCATTTCCTTAAATCTCAGGCATTTTTCTTTAACATGAATATATTCAATATTCAGCTCTTTTTTAATTTTCTCAAGTGCAGCTAATGAGACTTTTTTCACACTGGATTCACAGTATTCAAACATTTCCCAGGCAACACCCACTTTAAATTTTTTACTTTCTCTTCCTTTAATAATAAAGTTTTTTCTGGTCATTAATTCCAGTTCAAGGGTCAAATCACTGGCATATCTGGTTATAGGCCCTGCATGGTCCAGAGACCAGGATTCTGGGTAAATTCCACCTCTGGGTATGAGGTTGTAAGTAGGTTTAAATCCAGTAACACCACACATCGCCGCTGGAATTCTAATAGATCCACCAGTATCAGTTCCAGTAGCAAATACCGACAATCCGGCTGCTACAGCCGCAGCAGACCCTCCACTAGAACCTCCAGGAATTCTTCTCAAATCCCATGGGTTTTTAGTTGGTGAAGAAATTATTCCAAGGGCAAACTCGTGAGTCACAGTTTTACCTATAACTATACCATTTCTTTTCTTGATATTTGCTACAACCGAGGAATCTTTGGAAGGAAAATGATCTCTATAAATCGTTGATCCATAATTTGTTTCAATATTTTTTGTATCAAATAAATCTTTGACTGAAACTGGTATTACATTTTCCGACGACTTCGCTCTTTTTGCGCATTCTTCAAGGGAATTTAAATTCAATCTTGTGTAACTTTTGAGTTTTGTGTCCAGTTTGTGAATTCTCTCCATGAGTCTTTCTAAAACCGTGCATGGGGAAATTGCATTACTTTTTACTAGACTTTCGATCTCATTCAACGATCTAAATTCCAAACTCAGTTCCAAAATTTATCACCACGCTAACTATTCTCTCTAGTAATTGAAACTACGTATTAGTTTTAGTCAACTGGTTTAAAAAATAATTACTATTTCTTGTCTATGGATTATTTTTAGCCAATTTTTAGAGAAAGTAAAATTTCGAAAGTTAATATTTAGCCTATTTATTATAAAAACAAAACATATTAAAATATTATCATCGTTCTTAGATTAGTTCACAAAAAAAGAAAAATTAGAGCTCATTTAAAACGCCTCTCCTCACCTCTTTCATAGTAACATTTTTAGGGAAGGAAATGGACTTTATAATACTGGAAGAAAAAACTCCATTCCACAGGTCTGTATTTCCGTGATACAACTTCACATAATCACTATACTCACTACCTTCTTTTACATCTGTATAGTAATACAACTTGGAATTTCGCGTATTGCGATCTATTGAAAGAATCATCAAATTGGCGGTTGCCCTGATCAAATCCTTCTCTTTTGCAAGGGATATTGTTTTCTCCAAACGAGTTCTAAATTCTCCATTGAATGAAAGGATATATTTGAGAAATAATTGACTATCAACATATCTCGTAAAGTTTTCAATACCAAGCTCTACCGCAATTTTTTTCTTATCAAACCATCCATTGTGCGCTAGAAATACTTCATAATCTTCATCAACTTCATAGTGGGGATGACTCTCTAGAGTTCCAATTGGTTCATCAGGGGCAGCTTTTCTGGCGTGCATAATAAACTGACCTGACCTGAAGTCTGGAATATTAGATTCAAACACCGGAGTTCGTGATCTAAAAAAATCCAGTGAAGAACTATCGTATCTTACATATCCGTATCCATGATCATGTGATGTTAAACTACCATCACTGTTTACGGAGAGAGGATCGTTTCGTGTGACCTCAATAAAGGAGTCCAGTATTTTTTTATATTCTTTAGAGAAATCTCCAGATAAACAAAACATGCGACACATTCAAGCTATATCTTGATGGTCTTTATAAATATTCAAATCCCATCTTTAATGCTTTTATATCATAATAAGTTAAGAGTCTAAGCTCTAATTTTAAAATAAGTCAAATTAAAAATATTCTCTTCTTTGAATGGTAATATACCAAATGCAATCTGTCCGAAAATATTAGTTATAAAAAAAGGATCTTAAAGCTTGGAAAATCTAGTTAAATCACTTTCGAATACCAAAACATATGATCAAGATCACAGAAAGGGAAAAAATTCTGGAAATCTGGAATGAGTTTTATAAATTCGATCCAACATCTCAATTTCAACTGGAAAGGAAATATTTTAGAAATGAGTACGTGGTTCCAATAGGTGAGCAGGTAAACGAGGGGGCATTCTCACTCTTGTGTGCAAGAAATGGTATAGATGAAGATACAGAAAAGAAAGCATGGATCTTTGCTGCCGGGTATACAAAGAAAGATGATCTTATAAAACTTCTAAAAAAACAGATAGAACAGGCCAAAAAGGTTGGAGTACAGCGTATATTTTATTCCAATTTTTCACCGGGGTATTTCTTTCCTGGCATTGATAGAGAGAAATATTCAGATCTATACGATTCGCTTGTCGAAGTAGGTTTCACTGCAGAATCAGAGGCTTTAGCAATGGAAGCAGAGATAGGGGAACACCAATATATTCAAAAAGAAGGAGGCAAAGCAGAAATCAGAAATCTAAAAATTGAAGAAACAGAAGAACTCCTAAAAATGGTAAGAAGTAACTTTCCCTATGATTGCTACCTTAGAGTCGATGGGGTAATAAAGCACGGAAGTTTAGATCAGATCACCATTGCTATAGTAAATAATAAAATTGTTGGTTATTCCATGTATGCAAGTGGAGAAGGGCCATTTGAATCATCTCCAGGCGAGAGGTTCGGATGTTTTGAGGTTCTGGAGGATTACCGTTCAATGGGAATAGGAGGCAAGCTTCTGACGGCTACACTAATAAACATGAAATCAAATGGAATTAGACATGCATACTTTTTATGGACTACAGAAAAGGCTTCACATCTATATGGAAGGTTTGGTTTCAGAATTACAAGAAAATTTCAGATAATGTCATTATTACTGTAAAATCATTCAGCCTATATGTGGTAAATCAAACAATTTGAAAAATAGTTTCTCTATTTATATTTGTCAATAAATTCCGATAGAATCCTGTCTATTTCCATCTGCCTAACTGATCCTTCATCAAGACTATTATTAATAATTATAGAGAAAAAAGTATCCATTGAACTTATATATCCGCTAAGAGCAGAGACTCCAGATAGTGTTCCAGTTTTTGCATAAATTCCATTTTTTTCAAGAGAAATAAGGCGTTTCCTCAGTGTTCCCTGACCTATTGTTGGCATTAGTTCTATAAAGGTGTTTCCAAAATTTTTCTTAGCATATAAAAGCATGTTAGAAAGAAATCCTGTGGTTACGAAATTCTCTCTACTCAGTCCAGATCCATCTTTAATCCTTACATTTTCAGATCCATTTATCCTGGAAATATAATCCATTACAAATTTAGAAGAATTTTCCCATGTGCCCAGCGATTTTTCGCTACTTGAAAGATACTTGAATATAACTTCAGCATAAAAATTACAGCTTTCGAAGAGAATATGTCTTAGAACATCTCTTATATTCGCACTGTGGGAAATAACTTTTTCAAAATTATTATTAGAAGACAAACTTTTCCTTATTGTCCTCAGATTTTTTTCCTCTGAAAAAGCTTCTACTAAATGTTTATCTGGGTTTTTAACTGGTTGAAATAATTGCTCGTTCTGATGAATATAGTTGAAATCATTATTGTCAAATTTGAAACCACTTTTAATTTTGCAATTCTCACCAATAAAAAAATTAGATATTCTTGGCTGATAACTGTACTTGGAATCACCATAAACCCAATCACCATTGTAAAACTCTCTATCGATTCTTGGTTTTTCAAGATAAATGTTGTTTACCTTTTCAATTTTTAATTCTTTAATGATTCTCCTGCATTCACCTATATTTAAAAAGAAAGATGGGTCACCATCAATGTGTAAATCATCTTTATCTGAAGAAAAACTTGTGGTAAATATATAATCCGTTCCTAGGGACTCCAGTGCACAAAGGGAGGTGACCAATTTCATATTTGAAGCAGGAATTACTGGTAAATTTTCGTTTTTTGATAATACAATCTTACCCTCTGAATCCAGAAAGCAAAAAGAAGTCACACTTTCTCTATGTATTTTCATGGTGAGAAATGGGAATCTGATAATTAAATTTTTGAACCTCAATAAGTGATACAAGAAATAAATCAGATCAATTAAATTTTTAGTTTAAGAACATTTAAATAATTTGATAATGACAATCAGAAAATATGTGTTATTGTCAAAAACACGGTAGGGGATTACTTTTTATTATTAAAACTTTTATATCGGAAAAAAAATTATAGAAATGTTTATTAATAAGAGATCAGATTCGACACTAATGATAAATAAAAAATTGTTTTATCAGTATTTATGGTATTATTAATGGTAGGTTCCGCGTTTTTCGTCTTTGGAACTAATTTACCAATTAATACATCATCTACAAATACTGGTATTAGTCAGAGTAGTTATTTGAATGTACAGCCTGATGGTTCATCATCAACAGCATGGCAAATGCCAACAACTACAATGGAAGAGCCCGGTTACACTAATGGAACATTTACTTGTGGTCTCGACTGTACCATAGGTGATCTGAATACATTTACCGGAATTACTTTTGGCGATTTATTCATTGCCAAATTGGTATACGGGAGTCTTTACAAAACAATGCCTGATGGGCAAATAGAACCATGGCTTGCCACAAACTACACATTGACACACGTTACGTCAAACAATAAAACCTTTGACATTGAAACTGGCAAAATGACGAATTACTCATATGTGTACACAATATATCTGAGACCATATGCACAGTGGACAGACTGGTCAAAGGCAAATGCTTCGCAAACATATACATTTTCGAACAAGGTAGATTATAGAAATTCAACAGGAGTATCATTCACGCACACATACACGAGCTATGCACCGACTGTAATGAAGAAATATTATCTGCAGTCTGGGGATGTAGTTCTGAGCTGGAGGCTTGAGGCTGCCCTTGGTGGATGGCCAGGAGTAGTTAATGTAATTCCTAATGGAAATCTTTCAGTAAAGGTATTTGTACCAAAACCAACACTGTTAATTCAATCAAGCTCCCTGCAATCATATATTCTTCCATATAATATCTGGGTACATCACGACTTTACGAGTGTTAAAGGATTATTCAATTACACTCCAGGAATGTCTTCTGGAAATGGATATTATGGCTGGGATCTAGGATGGAACACCGCAACTGGTTCTGCTCCAGGATTGGTCGGAGACGGACCATTTATGGTCGTTAATGGATACGGTATGCCTCAAGGTGGCATTGTACCAAACCAATATGATAAGTTTTATGTAAATCCACATTTCTTTGCACAGTACGCCAACGCGAGCAGTGGCCTAAGACAGTACTCTCCAAAGATATATGAATTCTATCAACCATACTATTCTTCTCAGTCTTCAATGGTAGCAGCCTTCACCAAAGGACAACTGGATCTTCTACCAGTAACACCATCTTTCCTGTCACTGGTTAAGGGAACTCCAGGAGCATATATTTATATTAAGCCATCTCAGGTTTTCTGTGCAGTTAGAATAAATGAAAACGAAACGCCTCTTAACATTACTACCTTCAGACAGGCATTGAGCTATGCAACTCCATACCAAACAATAGATGGAACAGTATATGATGGACTCTTAACACCATCTTCAAATACCGTACCTCCATGCAATGTGCTCTGGTACAATTCATCAAGCCCGCAGTATACTTATAATATGCAGAAAGCCAAATCAATGATTAGTGCCATACCTGGAATGGCTAACAATTCTGGAACGCTGACATATAACGGTAAGAAGGTAACAATTCAAATACAGATAGCTCCAGGAAGTGAGACACCTTGCGCTGCTGAAATTGCAAATGAAATGTCAACCTCATTCGCAGCCCTTGGTATAACGACGGTGATAAAAGAAGAAGCCTACACAACAATGTTTAACAACATATACGAAACCATCACTGGTAAAGGAAATTTCTATCAGATGGCAGAATATGGACAGGGAACAGAATCTGGAGATCCAGCAGACCTATGCGCATTATTCATAAATGATGCCCCAGCTTATTTCAGTGTAGGTTGTACTCTAGGACCATATACATCGTTGAACTTTAATGGGAAACATCTTTCCGGTCAACAGGTGACCACTCTTCTAACCAACCTATCAAATGAATTGTTGCAGTCGGACTCATATCAGCAGGCAATTCATATTTCAAAGGAGATTCAGACATTAATCATAGAAGAAGCAACTCTAATCAACCTTGGATATACAACAACGATAGATGCATTCCAAACAAACCAGTTCTCTAACTTTACCACAGAGAACTCGAATTCTCTATTCAGCCTTTATTTCACACTTATGGAGGTAAACAAGGCCAAGACAACAACTTCCGTAAGCTATAAGTATAACATGCAGGTACAAGAGAAATTAACAGGAGCTCTCGTAGAAAAGCAGGGAGATAGTGGAAGTATAACATACACAGTTCTTAATAAGACAACTGGTTTACCGGTTCAGGGTGCCACAGTTGGAGTATCTGTATCATCCATAGCAAAAGGGTTGATCAACACAACATCCAACCAGCTTACTACAAACTCAGCTGGTCAAGCAACTTGGAAGTATGAAGTATTCAAAAATCTCAACCTTTTGTTGCAAACAACATCAAGCAGCGGAAACATAATAAACCTGCCAGATGAAGAGGTTAACATTTCTGCAACAGTAAATCCACCCACTAAGGATATTCATACAATTACAACATCAACATATCTTAACATAGAGTTGATAAACACAAACGAAAAGAATAATCTAAGAGTTACATCTACTTATTCAGGCAAAACCCATCTATCTGCAGGAAGCAGCGGTAAATACATGTACACTGTAACTAATAGCACTGGAACAAAGGTAAAAGATGCAAACATAACCGTGGTAATGTCGGGAATACCCGGAAGTGTTACAAGCAGTGCATTCACTTTTAACACATCTACTGGAAACAGTGCAAATTTCACATTCACAATTCCTAAGACACTTTCAAACTTAATGACAACATATGGTTCATCTGGAAATCCCATGTCTCTTTATTATCAGGAGATTAACATAACTGCAGTCGCATCTGTGGGAAACCAGAACCAAACAGGCGCGGGATACGCATACAACAATGTATTCGTAATAAATCCATCTCTGGTTATGTCATATAACTTGGGAAGTACCAGTTACACGTCAGGTCAAACAGGTAAAATAACATTCACAGTGACCGAAAATGGAACCGCGGTACCTGGAGCATATGTTAACATCACATCATATAGTCTTTCCGGTGTAAATGTTGGAATCAGTGGATATAACCTGACAACAAATAGCGCTGGTGTTGCGGTATTCACATTTACGGTAGGGGATGCAAGTTCAGGAAGCGGGTCTTATGTCACGGCAAATGAAAGCATTGTTGCCAAGGCAAGCACATCAAATAGCTCTGTCGTACCTGCATACTCCTTCGTCAATTACACCGTAACTGAAAAAGTTGTAAAACCATCAAGCAGCAACTACCTCTATGAGATAATTGCCATAATAGCAGTTGTGATAGTTATTGTTGCGGTTGCAGGTGTTTATCTCATAAGAAAACCGAAAATACCTAAAAACTAATTTTTAAAATGAATATGTCAGATAAAGATCTCTGGCATCACAAATCTTTTCTTTTATATTTCAACATTTACCCAAATATTTATTTTCAATTTTCACATTAATTTTATTGGTTAAGATTCCTTGGATACCTGTGTCTGTTTCTGAAATTATCCCAACCATTTCCACAAGCTATTAGTCTAAAATTTATATTTGATACTTAAAAATTTATTATATGGAGTCCATATTACAAACTGAATGAAATGACAGGAAGTTCTGAAAATTACAGAGAACGGAAAGAGGTAATAAAGCCTGCTAGACTGAACATAGGGGATGAAATAAGAATAATAGCCCCGTCAAGTTACCCTGAAATTATATCCTTAAACCAATCAGTTGAGGAAATAACCAGAATTGGGTATAAGGTAACATATGGTATCAACGTGAAAAAGCTCAATCAGGAAACTTATCATTCAGCAAATCCAGAGTTGCGTGCTAAAGAATTGATGGATGCTTTTAGGGACCATAAGGTAAAGGCAATATTCTGTGCAAGAGGTGGCCATGGAGCAAGGCAGATTTTACCATTTCTAGATTTTGATGTAATAAGAGATAATCCAAAGATATTCATGGGGTACAGTGATATTACAAATCTTCATATGGCCATAAATAAGATTTCTGGGTTAGTCACATTTCACGGTCCTATGCCAGACACAGACACTGAAGAATTTCGAGGGGAAAAACTGGAAACAATGTTTAAGATATTTAGAGGAGAACTGTCAGACCTAAAGCCATATATAAAAAGACTGGTAAAGTATGTGGTTGGAGGAAGTGCCCAGGGAAGGTCCATGGGAACCAACATGTCAGTCTTTTCATCTCTAACTGGAACACCCTATATGCCGGAGTTTACTGATAAAGTGTTATTCTGTGAGGATACAAATGAAAGATCAGTAGACATAGAAAGATATCTGGACATAATGATACTCAATGGCACGATTAATCAACTTGCAGGATTTGTATTTGGGGAATTTAAGAATAGGTCAACCTCAGGAGAAGGAAAACCATCAATAGAAGATGTAATAAGGGAATACATGGTAAAATATTCAAAACCATCTCTAGCCATGGCACCTTTTGGGCATGGAAATGAACAGATGCTAATACCTCTTAACCTGAAGGTAAGAATAAGCGAATCAGAACCTTATATTGAACTGATGGAATCTATGGTTGATTGAGATCAAAACAAAAAACTATGTAAGAATGTAAAATAAAGATTATGGTTCATTAATTAGGAAACCTGTAAAGTGAGTAATCTTTCCTGATTTTCATGAATTCGGAGATTTCTGAATTAATTTTTTCATAAAGATCTGTGACTATCTCATTTTTCTCAAGCCATTTTGACATCTCATCAGATCCGTAATTAAGATTCAGCTTTTTTAAATTAATTAGATTTTTATCCATGTTATAGAGTTTTTTCATGATAGTGGCTACCATCCTTATGCTACTGTAACTCTTTTTATCCTTTATATGAATGAAATATCCTATTAGTTTCTTTTCTTTAAGCGGATTTAGCAATGATATAAAGGAAGTTTTTCTCAGAATGACACCTTCGAACTCATCAGATCTAAGATCTACTGGATCTTCCAATCCAAACTGCATAAATGGGTATGGAGTGCCTCTACCAACGCTAACATTAGCTGCCTCCATTAATACCATTCCTGAAAAGTTAAACATTGAGTCTAGAGAATTTAGGTTCAGTGATGGTGGGACGTAATATTTCATGTAATTGTCATAATATCTTGACGGATCGTAATCTGTCATCTTTGAAATATTCAGATCTGCACCAATATTTCTATTCATGAATTGAGCTAATTCACCTATGGTCATTCCGTATCTTAGTGGAAATTCGTCCGCTCCAACAAATGAAACAAACTCCTTCTTTAACACAGGTCCATCTACAATGTTGGAAAGGGGATTGGGTCTATCGCACACAACAACCTTTTTTCCAAGCTCCGAGGCTGTGATTAATAGGTTTTTTAGCGAAGAGATAAATGTATATGGTCTTGTGCCAGCATCCTGTAAATCATATATCACTGTATCAACATCTTCCAGCTCTTCCGGTTTTATGGACTTTCTATCTGCAGAATAAATGGATACAACATCTATCCCGTTATATGTCTCATTTTTAACATCATCCCCATCGTTTAGTGTTCCATAAAAACCATGTTCCGCTGTAAAAATCCTTCTAATTCTGAACCCTTTTCTTATTAGAAATTCAACGTTTTGCTCTAAATTCTGAGTTACTCCACTGGCATTAGTTAATAAGGCCACATTCTCATTTATTCTATTTTTTCCAAGATTTTCAATCCCGAGGTTAAAGGACATTGGTTTGTATCTGGAATAACATAATAATATTATTTATCATAGAATACTGCAGCCATTTCTGCCATATTAACATTAATAATAAAGTAAGGTCATCGAACTGAGATCCTTCAAACGACTTTTCCAGGTTTTACGGCAATTTTCGACTTAATATTTATTAAATTCAGGCCAAAAAGTTATGTTCTATTCGTATCAAAGGAAATCGGCAATATTAATCCATTTTTATATCTCATAGAGGAATTTGTGACTGTTTATGAATTTAGAAAATAAATATTTCAGGAGATTTGATTTACTAAAATGTAAACAGATCTGAAAACTGATCATAAGGTATTGATAAAAACAATTATTTACACAACATGTATTAGACCCCTGATGGGAGCAAGTGAAATCCATTCACGTGTTAGTAATCTTGTGATGGAAGTAAGAGAAGAGGCAGCTAGAAGGTCTTTGCTTGTTCGAAACAACATTGAGAAGTTGAATAGAATTTCCAATGTAGAAGATAGGGTTATTCAATTTAAGCAAAATCTACTTAATGCAAGAAAATCCGCCGGTGTCACATCAGATTCGCTTGATATCCCAGGAATTGAAGTTGCAGAAATTAACGAATCATTTCATAGAACGCACATAAGAGCGAAGCTCTACTCACCGTCAGGATCGAAAGATTTACTCCCATGTATTTTTCATATCCATGGAGGAGGTTTACTTGTAGGAGGAATAGATGAGGAAATAAATAGGCTGGCTTCCATATCGCTTAAATTGGGATGTAAAATTTTTGACATAGAATATAGACTTGCACCAGAATTTAAATTTCCAATCCCATTGAATGACTGTTATTACGGGTTCCAGTACTGTTCAGCTCTTGCCGAAAGTCTTGGAATTAATTCGGAAATGTTAAGCATAATGGGAGAAAGTGCTGGCGGTGGCCTTGCTGCTTCAGTTGTTTTGCGCTCAATTAGAGAAAATGGCCCACAAATAAGGAACCTATTCCTTATGGCACCAATGCTAGATCACAGGAATACAACTCTTTCCAGTGCTCAGTATGATGGTAGCTGGCCTTTCTGGCCAACGTACTATAACAGAATGGGATGGAGAGGATATCTTGGCTCAGAAAAAGAGATATCTGAATTTGCCTCTCCATCCATAGCAACCGATTTAGAAGGTTTTCCAGAAACTTATATTGAGGTAGGATTCGACGAGGTTTTTAGAGATGAATCAGTTGACTTTGCTAGAAAACTTATAAATTCCAACGGAAGAGTAGACCTTCACGTATATGATGGCATTTTCCACGGATTCGAATATGCAATCCCTGAAGCTGATATAACTCAAATAATTCTTGAACATCGGTACCTAAAGATGAAAAGAATGATTCACTCAAAATTATAAAACATGGGTGGGAAAAGCATTATAGTAATTTAAACTATAAACTACAAATAAGCAACTTACGGTTTGAATTGCAAGGTACAATTTTCGATATCCATTTTAACATGCATGTGTATCAGATTAGTGGCGAAGATAGGTTCGTACTCGATACCTTAAATAACCTAGGTAAAATGACATAAAATGGATGAAATCCTGCCACGTTATACGGAAATAATAGATGGGAATTTATTTTGGTATGGTAATGACATTGTAGAGGTAGCAAAAGATTATGGAACGCCTTTTATTATCTATTCTGAGAATATTTTACGTGGCAATTATAGAAAAATTAAAGATGCTTTTAATAAATATTTCAAAAATGTGTCCATAGATTTTGCAATAAAATCAAATTTCAATCCCTCACTGATTTCCATTCTTTCATCTGAGGGATGTGGAATGGATGCATCGTCAGTAAATGAAATAAAAATAGCTCTGCTGAGTGGGGTATCTCCTGATAATATATCTTTTACACCAAATAATGTAACTATAGAAGAATTAAAATTTGCAATTGATAAGAATATAACAATAAACTTTGATTCTCTAAGTCAGTTCAGAATGGTGCTTGATCACTTACCAGAAATAGTGAGTTTTAGAATTAAAATTGATTATGGAAAGGGGGAATTTCCAGGCATAAAAACAGCAGGTAAAGGGGCAAAATTTGGAGAAATTCCGGAGCTTGCATTACAGGGTTACAGGGAGGCAAAGGAAAAGGGATGCAGGATGTTCGGAATCCACGTTATGGCTGGATCAAACGTAAGAAACGCCGACCATTTTAAATTAGTTGCTCAAAAGATTCTGGAAGTTGTTAAAAATTTCGAGGAAGAGCTTGGTATTGAATTCGAATTTGTGGATATGGGAGGAGGATTTGGTGTACCATACAGACCTGAAGAGGATGAACTGGATGTTATGGACACAGCCAAAAACATAGCTGACGTATTCAAAGCATTTTACACAGAAAAAGGTCGGGAAATACCAAGGCTCGTGATTGAACCCGGTAGATACATAAGCTCCAACTCAGGATTGTTAGTGGGTAAAATTACAGACGTTAAAAGACAGGAGTCAAACTTCACGGGTACAGATATAGGGATGAACATACTTATGAGACCAGCTCTTTACGGAGCCTATCACCATATACTCATAGCAAACAGGATGAACGAAGAACGAAAATTTAAAACTGATGTAACAGGACAAATCTGCGAAAACACTGACAGGATCGGGAAGGATGTAATGCTGCAGGAGCCACAAATAGGTGATATAGTTGCAGTCTTCAACTGCGGGGCTTACACAATGTCTATGGCAAGCAACTATAACGGCAGGTTACTTCCAATGGAATTACTGATCAGTGATGGGAAACTAATAACAATAAGGGAGAAGGATAATTTCCAGGACATTGTCAGGCACACAAAATTCTACGAGTCTGCTAAAACTTTAAAGGATTAAGGTTATGTTTAACTCTTAAAATTACAAACTTAAACTAAAGATATTCCCTAAAAGTGTTTTCTATATATTCTGCTGATTTTCCCTTCATCTTTTCCAGAATAGAAGAATCTCTCTTCAGTTTATCAATCTCGCTTTCTCTTTCCTGAACATGACCAAAACAATATCCCTTTCCAATGTTTTCTGTTGAAAATATGCTCTTGAAAATGAGCTCTGATCTATCCATGTGGTAGCACGAACTTACGATATGAATCATTTCATACTCAATATTATTACTTTCAATAAGCAGTTTTGAAAAGAATGCATTGCCAATTGTGGTTTTGGCTTTTTCCTCTAAGAATATTCTCTCTCTTGGAATATTATATTTTAAAAGTTCCCTTAACATAAATTCGGCTTCTGATAAACCACAACCATCTTCTGAGACTCCCCCTGATGGAATTATAACAGCTTTTTCTTTCAATGATCTGTAAAGATTAACCGTCTCCTTAACTCTTCCCTTAAGCTCCTCAGTAGGGGAGCATCCAGAGGACCTGCATCCTAATAAGATTACTACATTTGCAACATTCATATTCTTCCCTTCGTATTTTTTTATTAAATAATCTCCAACAATATTATACCTTAGATTTAATCACATATTTTGTCTGTTTACACAAAAGCATAAAAGTTGTATTAAGCTTTGAGTGAACTTTAGAGTGAACTTTACTAACATGAAATATATTCTCCAAAGAACCAGATTTTTCATTATAAAGGTCAGATAGCAATAATAAGTTTCATATCCCTAAGGGCTATATTGCAGAATGTATCAGATAAGAATAGGTGTAGGAGATTTAAGAAGTAAGGCGATGTTTGAATCTGAACGAGAAACTCAGGTTGTTTTTGGAGAGAAATTTGATCTTCTGGAAAGGGGAGATGCCTATTCGCTGATCCAATCTCAGGATCACGTTAAGGGATATATAAAAACAAATATAATTACAGAATACACAGATAAGTCATATAAATTAAGAAGATTTCACAGTCATCCAGAAATCAAGCTCCCTTTTGGTTCTTACGTGAGTAAGGAAGAGGCTGAAAAATATAAAATACCAGAAAATAAGCTTGTTAGAGTTTCAAACAACAACTTCTCTGTATGTGATCTTTCAATGGAATTTATAGGGGTACCATACCTGTGGGGAGGAACATCCGAATTTGGATATGACTGTTCGGGTTTTGTACAAAGGCTCTACAAATTCACAGGTGTACAGATTCCAAGAAACTCTGGTTCACAGAGAGATTTTACAGAGACTGTTGATAATTTTGACAGTGCTAAACCAGGTGATCTGGTGTTTTTTAAGGGTCATGTAGGTCTCTACCTTGGTGATGGAAATATGATACACGCAAACGGAAATTCAGCAAGTGTATCGGTGAATAATCTCTTTGATGGAAGCAAATACTCTAAGAATCTTCACGAAATATTTGAGAAAATTGGGCGTGTAACAAAAAGCCTGTAACTGGCTGACAGAATAATAACCAATATTATAATTTAAATTCCCCGTACATATATGCAGCCATGTTGATGGGGATTGATCAGTTAGGTTCCATAAAGACAGATTTTATAGAGAATAAGAGGGTAGGGTTGATAACAAACAACTGGGCCGGAAATCATGAAGGATTGTCATCTCTCGACGCAGTTAAACAAATTGGAGGTTACAGAAATCTAACCTTACTGACCCCTGAGCATGGGTATTTTGGTGATTATCAGTCAGGAGAGACAGTTGAATCCTATTACGATAATGCACTTGGAGTACAGGTAGAAAGTCTTTACAGGAAACCTGACTCTAAAAAAAGTTCAGGTTCCATTGATATTGACAGGGAAATGAGGGAAACAGATTCAATTAAAGATTCTTCCAAATTTATTTCCAGAGATGTTATGGATCAGTTTGACACAATCATATTCGATCTTCAGGATGTGGGATGCAGGATTTATACATATATTGCAACAATGATATATGCAATGGAAGCAGTAGGTGGATCTAGCATAGATTTTGTAGTGCTTGACAGGCCAAACCCCTTAAGCGGAGAGAATCCTGATGGTCCAGTGCTTCTTGATAATCTTCAATCTTTCATTGGTTCTCTGCCAGTTCCAATTAAGCATTCTCTCACAATTGGAGAACTTGCAAATTTCTTCAACAGAAAAATATCCCGAGAAAATGTTAGACTTAAAATAGTAAAAATGAAGCAGTGGAAAAGGGATATGTGGTACGATCAGCTAGGAATACCATGGACCCTGCCATCTCCAAATATGCCAACGCTGCAGACTGCCATAGTTTATCCAGGATGCGTTTTAATTGAGGGGACAAACATATCAGAGGGGAGGGGAACGACCAGACCTTTCGAGCTCATAGGTTCCCCATGGATGGATGCAAGAAAGGTAATTTCAGCTATTGAGAAGCAAAAACTTGCAGGAGTCGTTCTGAATGAGGTAAGATTCAAGCCCTATTTCTCCAAATACACAGGAGAAAAGTGCAATGGGATAATGATTAATGTGAGTAACAGAAATCTATTCAAGCCATTTGAATTTGTGATACATCTATTATCATCAATATACACATTCCACTCTGATAATATAGAATTTTATGATCACTATTTTGATTCTGTTGCGGGTAATAAGGAAATAAGGAAAAGGATCATTTCAGGTGATAGTCCATTGGATATTATAGAAAGTTATCAGGGAGAATTGGAAAGATACAGGGAGGAGATAAAGGAAATAATGCTTTATTGAGAAAAATGTCTGTTTTATATATGAAAATCAACTCATGATCGGTAAAATATATGATTATCTATGATGAAAGAACTAAAATGCCAGATGGGATCGAATTGTCATCAGATATCTATCTACCAGAGGGAAAGGGAAAGAGTACCGTAATACTTTTCAGAACTCCCTACGGTAAAAACTCAGATGAATTACTCAATACTGCAAGGCAATTCAGCAAAAGAGGTTTCGTATTTATTGCAAATGATGTGAGGGGAAGGGGAGAGTCCGATGGAAAATTTATACCATACTTTTCAGAAGCAGAGGATGGTTCAAGGCTCATTGAAATATTCGCGGGCAAACCATGGTCAAATGGGAATGTAATTACATGGGGAGCATCCTATTCGGGAAGGATTCAGTGGTTAACTGCACTGAAGAAACCTGAGCATCTGAGGGGAATGATAAGTATTGTCCCACCATCTGATCCATTTGTTGAAAATCCGTCAGTTTCGACTTCACCAATGAATCTTTCTTGGCTATTCTCTCTCAGGGGAAGAGGAATGCAGAACATCAACAGCGTAGACTGGGAAGAAGTGTATGGGAGTTTACCTCTGATTAATATGCCTGAAAAAATTGGAGTAGACATTCCTTTTTGGAAACAGTATTTCATAAACAGGCCGGAAAGCGATTTCTGGAAACCACTTTTTTATCAGGGAAAGATGAATAATATTAATCTCCCAGTGATGCACATTTCAGGATGGTATGATGATGAGCAGATAGGCACATTCATAAATTATGAGAATATGAGAAAATATTCAGAAAGTGATTTTTCAAGGAATAACCAGAGTCTTATAATTGGTCCGTGGGGACATTCAGTTAACAAGGACATAAAAAACGATCATATTGACTTTGGAAACAACTCTAAGCTAGATCTGGTTGAAATAGAATCTCAGTGGATAAATACTATTCTTGAACATAGATATGTGGATAATGACGAGAGGGTTATGGTTTTTGCAATGGGACCCAATAGATGGATAAAATCCAGCGACTGGCCTCTCAAAGGTTGCAAAAACATACATATGTATCTATCATCAGAAAAAAGTGCGGCAGGTATATCTGGAGATGGAAGACTGATTTTTGATAAACCGTCATATGGACTGAGAACCGATCAGTTCACATACGATCCCATGGATCCTGTACCATACCTATCTGGAGAGGGATTTGCTCAGATAGGAGGACCAGATGACTATTCAGAAATAGAAAAGAGAAAGGACATTCTTGTATATACTTCAGGGAAAATGGAAGAAGGATTAACAATTGCCGGAAAAATTACTGGGAGAATATTCATCTCTTCTGATTGTGAGGATACAGACTTTACAATGAAAATACTTGATGTTCATCAGGATGGATATGCACAGAGACTTCAGGACGGTATAACAAGGTTGAGGTACAGGAACGGTCCATTCCAGGAGGCTTCTTATGAACCTGGAAAAATCATTCAGATAGAGATTGATATGTGGGGTATGTTCCATGAAATAAAGAAAGATCACAGATTAAGGATTGAAATATCTTCCAGTGCATTTCCAAAGTACGCCAGAAACCAGAATATAGCAGGAAATCAGTATGATACTACCAATTATAAGGTTGCAAAGCAGAAGGTTTACCATGGACAGCAGTACTCATCAGAAATAGAGATGCAAACTGTTGATAATCTTTAACCAATCTTAAAAAGGAATATATTTAATAAATTTGCAGGATAAGAGTGCCATGAGAACTGGATTATTTATTCAAACAGGTTTGAGGGGAGTTGAAAGAGAGGAAAGCTTAAAGTACATTTCAAAAATGCTGCCTCTTTCCGTTGTTTTATTCGGCAACGATTTCAGCAATGAGAAGGAATTGACTGAACTGATCAGTAAGATAAATCACATCTATGTTGTTGAAAATAATGTTCCAGCCCCATTTATTGCAGTTGATCAGGAGGGCGGAAATGTGGTGAGAATTCCATGGATTGATTACAGCCCAAGCAATCTTTTTCTTGGCAAATTAGACAATCCAGAATTCACAAATTATGTAGGTATGCTGACAGGTTACCAGCTAAATTCTCTTGGGATAAGGTGGAACCTTGCCCCTGTTCTGGATACCTTAAATGGATATAACCCAGTAATTCTTGAAAGGTCATTCGGTTCTGATCTAGAAACTATTGGAAAACATGGTGCAGAATTTATAAAAGGAATTCAGTCTTATGATGTTAGGGCAACAGCTAAACACTTTCCAGGACACGGATCAGTAATGGTAGACTCCCACGTGGATCTACCGGAAGATAAAAGAAATGTAGAATCAATTATCAATGATTCATACCCATTTAGAAAAGCCATAGATGCAGGCGTTAGTTCCATAATGCTGTCACACGTTCTCTATAACTCTCTGGATGAGAATTATCCAGCCACCCTTTCTGCAGAAGTACAGAAATTGCTAAGACACAGTTTCAATTATAAAAATCTCATAATATCTGACTCAATGGATATGAAGGCTGTTAAGGGAAGATATGATGTTTCGGAAATAATCAAAGGTTCAATTAAAAATGAGGTAGATGTGATCGAAAATGCAGATATTGTTGGATCAATGGAGTTTTATGAACAAATCCAAAACATAGACACAGCATTGCTGAAACCTAAGGAAGAGAGAATCGTGCAATTCATGCAGCCTTTTAAGAAACTATCATATAAACCATCTCCCCTGCTCATGAGATCTGTAGAGACAGTTTCTTCAAGAATACGAAGAAGGAAAATACTTAATCCAGATATTGAAGCAGATCTCGTTTTAATGGATTCGAAGGATGAGAGTCAGGTTGCTGAAATATCCAAATCAACAAATCTTGTATCAACTCACCTGGCAGACTTAAATCTAAAACTGAAACTGCATTACGGAACAGAATTTTTGGAAAACATGAAAGAATCGGGAAGACAGATCATCCTTGTTGGAAGAAATGAACATCTCAGGTCCAGGGTAAATTTAATGAATGCGATCTCTGGAAAAAACAACTGTGTTTTTATATCTACCAGTTTTGACGGAGACATTGGAATAGTTTCAGAAAAAATGGGATATATAAGCGCCTACTCAAAGAAGCCCTCAGTAATTGTTGGAGCAATTCTGAAAGCATATGGATTTATGGCGTGAAGGCAGTTGTATTATAGCTCCAATAATTCAAATTGGAAAACATGGCACGATATTTTGCGACACTGGACATGGCAATATTTAAACCCATAAAAAAACATATATAGTATTTTAATCATGGGTTATACTATGCAAAGTAGTGGGACTAATAGTAGTGGAGGAAGTAGCAAGAAAGTAATAATTGCTATTGCTGTTGTAATCGTACTTATTGTTGCTGGTATTGGAACCTATTTTATTATAACAAACCATCCAACGACAACATCTAAAAAGGTAACAATAACGGTAGCTGGACCTGTGTACAGCTCTAGTTCAACCATATGGGAGAATTTCGTAAATAACGAAACTGCTGTGTGGCAGAAAGCACATCCAAACGTGGAAATAAAATTCGTAGGGCCTTTTGACGCAAGTAGTGAGGCACAGTATTATGATAAGCTTGATTTGATGACATCAAAAGCTTCTACTGCTCCAGATGTGATGCTGGAGGATATGTTCTATACTGCAACCTATGCACATGAAAAAGTGATAGCACCACTAAATAACTATATGAATTCCACAGAAAAGAATTCATTCTTCCCGTCAGCCCTGGGTCAGATGGAAATAAACGGAACAATATATGGTATGCCAACCCAGGTAACAGACACGTTAATATATTACAACATGTCACTTTTCCACGAAGCCGGTATAAAAACTCCATGGCAACCAACAAGCTGGGCAGATATACTTCACACGTCAATGGAACTTAAGGCTAATCTATCGTCAATAAAAGGATTCATTCCAATGAATATATACACTGATACCAGGGGTGGAGAGGCTTCAAGCTTTACTGGATTTGAAGGGTTACTATATGGAACTGGATGGGGTCTTTATAACTTTTCAAGTTCACAGTGGTATGGTAACAATCCTGGTCTTAATGCTACATTACATTTCTATAAAACAGCATTTGTGACAGACAACCTTGCATCAGTTGATCTTAGCACAACTCCTTATATAACCACAGGTCAGTATTTACAGGAAGGTAAGTTAGGAATTGCTGTAGATGGAAGCTGGATGTATGGTTACCAATGGGCTTCCGGATCTCATGAGATTCATAACTTTACAAAATATATTGGTCTCGCGTATATACCAACTGAATTTGGTCAGGCCCCATATTATAATTCCATGGTAGGTGGATGGGGGTGGGCAATGTATAACGGCGTTAGCAACAAGTCCCTCGTTTACTCATTCATGCAGGCACTGGATAACACAACAAATCAAATAAAAATAAATTTGCCAGGCCAGGCGCTTGCGGGAGGATTACCAGCTACAACAAGTGCATCAAGCAATCCAATGTTCAAAGATCTAATGCCTAACGCACCACAACTTGATACATTCTATGCAAAAGCACTGAAATATGGAAGTTATAGACCTCCAGTATCAACATACCCAACAGTCTCAACGGCACTACAGGCTGCGATGAGTGATGTCGTGGTGGGCAAAATGAGTGTATCCAGTGCATTAAGTGCATACGATTCCGCACTCGTAACAGACTTCGGCAGTTCAAAGGTACAAATAGTGAAAGGTCCAAAAATAGGACCATCAGCTTCCAGTTCTATCGCAACTCAATATGCTCAGTTACAATCTAAGGACGTTCAATCACCATCACTGCAGTTTTATAACAACCTTTACTTAGTATCAAAAATTAAAGCCTGAGTGAAAAAATGTTCCCATCAGAGAGCAGGCAACTGAAGGACAAGGAAAATTCAATTATTTTTTACATTTTAGCATTAATACCGGCTTTTTTATATTTAGGTATATTCTTTATTTATCCATTGTTTCTTTCCATATATTACTCTTTTACAAACATTTCATTATTAAACATTAACAACTTTAATTTCGTAGGATTTTTTAACTATACGAGGCTTTTCACAAGTTCTATTTTTGAACAATCAATTGTTATAACTATCGTTTTCTTTGTATTTTCAGCGGTAATTGGTCAGATGTTTTTTGGAGCTATAGTGGCCTATGTTATTAATGGAACTAATAAATTTTTTGGAACTATAATCACACTTACAATACTTATGGCGTGGGCAACTCCCCAAGTGGTAAGTGGGATAACATGGTACAGTACCCTGAGTTATGTGCCGATGGGACTGGCCAATTATATATTAAATAGTATTGGTGTCGCTCCAATCCATTTTCTATCGTTTCATAACGCGCTATATATGATTATTATTGCAAATGCATGGCTGGGAATGGGATTTTCAGTCCTTTTATTCAGTTCTGCAATTAAAAACATAAATCCATCAGTCATCAAGGCAACTGTTGTAGATGGTGCAGGATCCTTTTCAAGATTCTTTAGAATAATATTTCCAATGTTAAAGCAAACTATCCTTACGGATATGATTCTCATCACTTTATGGACACTTGGTGCTTTTACTCTCATTTTTGTACTTACTCATGGTGGGCCATCAGACTCGACTAATATTCTAACAATATACCAGTATAACACTGCGTTTTCCGTTTTTAACGTTGGTCTGGCAAATGCCATCGGAGTTATCATTATTTTGGCTGGTGTTATAATGTCCCTTTTATACCTGAAGGTGATCAAAATTGAAGATTGAAAATGCTACAATAAAAAGTTCACTTTCATATATATTATTAACTCTGTTGGCTATTTTTTTCCTTATACCCTTTGTATGGGTTTTCGTGGAAGGATTTGCATCTATTAGCAATGAGGGATTCGGTAATTTTGGCTCATTTACTATTGCTGCATATGCGGAAATCTTTACAAATAAGTATTTTTCTTTATCTATAGAAAATGGCCTGATCCAGTCTTTAGGTGGAACAGCAATCTCAATCACACTGGCTGTCTTCGCATCTTACGTATTTTCAAGGAAGAGATTTCCATTCAGAATAGCACTTATATTAACAATACTTTTTTTTACGGGATTTCCTGTCTTTTCACTTTTGATCCCTATGTATGTATTTTATCAGAATGTCAATCTTTATAACACTCAGATAGGGGTAATCCTTTTTTTGGGAGTTTTAAATCTACCAATAACAATCTGGATAATGAAAAACTCGTTCGATCAGATTCCCAGATCAATTGAAAGAGCAGCGTTGGTTGATGGTGCGTCCTCATTCCAGTCAATTACAAGAGTTTTCCTTCCACTTGCTTTCCCAACAATAGCAGTTCTTATTCTTCTTGATTTTATTACAAATTGGGGGAATTTCTATGTTCCATATATACTTCTAAGTTCGAGGCATCTATTTCCTATCGCAGTATATATCTACACATATTTCGGTGCATATTCAGTACAATATAACCAGCTTGCAGCAGCATCAGTAGTTTACATGATTCCCACATTAATTATGTACATATTCGCTCAAAAGTACCTAATAAAAGCATTTTCAGTTGGAGGAGTAAAGGGGTGAAAGTATGGTATCGGTAAAACTTAAAGATATAAACAAGAAATTTTCAAACACTGTTGTATTAAACAACATGAATTTAAATGTAGAGGACAAGGAATTTTTTATTCTTCTTGGCGCTTCGGGGTCTGGAAAATCCACGACGCTAAACATAATTGCAGGGCTTGAAAGAGCAACCTCCGGAGATATACTTTTTGACGATAAAATCGTAAATAGTATGAGTCCAGTTCAGAGAGGAATTGCAATGGTGTTTCAGGATTATGCGTTATACCCACACCTGACAGTTAGAAACAACATAGCGTTTCCTTTAAAAATGAGAAAATATACAAAGGATGTAATAGATGAAAAGGTGGAGGAAGTAGCAAAAACCCTTGGACTTGAAGAGTATTTAAATAGATACCCAAGAGAACTATCTGGAGGTCAGGCCCAGAGGGTATCCCTTGGAAGAGCACTTGTAAGGGACCCAGGAGTATTTCTTCTTGACGAACCTCTCTCAAATTTGGACGCAAAAATAAGAAACCAAATAAGAGTAGAGTTGAAGCTGATTCAACAAAATTTAGGAAAAACCTTCATTTATGTAACCCATGATCAGCAGGAAGCAATGTCACTTGGAGATCATATCGCGATTCTAAGAAACGGAAAGTTAGAACAGGTAGGAGCCCCCATGGAAGTTTACAAAAATCCCAGGAATGAATATGTGGCTGCTTTTCTGGGAGAACCTGTTATAAATTTCTTTGAAATGGTAAAAGATTCTGGAGTTTATGTTTCAGATGACCTGATCATCAAGGGAATAAACGCTGAAGAAAAGGAAATAAATATAGGTATAAGACCAGAATCCATGAAGTTGAAACGGGAAAAAGAAAATGATATAGAACTAAAAATAAGGCCACAAACAATAGAAAGTTTTGGCTCTTATTCAGTGATCATAGGTAAATCAAAATCAAATAAGGAGGTAAGGGTCAGACTTAGTGAAGATTTTGATTTAAATTCTAAATCTGAAATGGCTCTATACATTTCCATATCTGACCTATACATCTTTGGAAAAAATGGGAATAGAATAGATAAAAACTGAGGAATATTGGGAATAGTTATATTAAAAAATAGGGGTAAAAGCATGGCTTATAAAATAAGTTTATTTGATGATTATAGGTTGGTAAGTTTTAATGGATATCGATCCATTATGAATTTCAGAAATACCAAAAAGGAGGAGGAAAGGAGGAAAGTTGACGCAATGCCAGACGGTATAGAATTTAGTGTGGAGAATGACTGTATTGTCATTCTGATCAACCTCGCAGTCAAGTCACATATTATAGGACTGGGAGCAAAAGCTTTTCCAGTAGATAGGAAGCGGAAAAAATTTGTAATGCTGAATAGAGACCCGGATACATACAAAACTGGCGAGGATCCAATATATTCATCGATTCCATTTTTCATCCTAACACTGGAAGATAAAGCATTTGGATACTTTGTGGACTATCCCGGTAAAATAGTGCTTGATTTTGGTGTAGAGATATATGACAAAATTAAGATAACAGTGGATTCTAAGAAATGTGATTTCTACCTCTTTAATGGAGACACTCCGGAAAAAATATTGGAGCAATATCTTAGATTGACAGGAAGCCCAGTTTTAATACCGAAATGGGCTACAGGGCATTCCATATCACGTTATACCTATTATCCTGACACGGCCGCACTTGAGGTTCTGATTAATTACAAAAAGTTTGTACCTGTAGATTCTATGTATTTTGATATACATCATATGCAGGATTACAAACTTTTCACATGGAATAGAAAACGTTTCAAAAATCCCAAATCATTCATAAAGAGTCTTCACGAAAGAGACACAAAAATTGTAACTATTATCGACCCTTCTATTAAAATAGATCAGAATTATGAAGTTTTTAATAGATTGAACGGTACATATATGGAAACGGAGAATAATGAGATATATTCAGGTTCAATGTGGCCAGGTACATCTGCCTTTCCTGATTTTTTTAACAAAGAGTCTAGAAAGAGATGGGGAAATGAAATTAAAAGATGGCTTGAGTATGGTGTAGATGGCATATGGCTTGATATGAATGAGCCCACTGTTCTTCAGGGGGATAAAATAATAGACGGCAAATCCATTCATAAGTGTGATGATGGAACTACAAGGAAACACAAAGAAATAAGAAACGCTTATCCAAATTTTCAAGCAATGGCCACATTTTACTCTATGAAGGAAAAAGATCTAAATCCGTTCATACTAACAAGAGCTGGATATTCTGGAATACAAAAATACGCTGCTATGTGGACCGGGGACAATATTTCTTCCTATGATGATCTATATCTACAAATGTCTATGGTTCCATCTCTTTCAATAAGTGGTATAACTTCCTGTGGATGCGATCTTGGAGGATTTTTCAGTAATAGCAACCCTCAGCTACTTGCAGACTATTACAGGATGGCCCTACTTTTTCCATTATACAGAAACCACAAAGACATAGCTGGGAATGAACAGGAGATTTTTCTCCAGCCACCAAGAATCCGGGATGATATAATTAAAAGTGTACTAATGCGCTACAAATTTACGGATCAAATATATCAGTGTTTATTCTTCTCTCACAAATATCTAAAGCCAAGCATATCACCACTTTCATTTTATTATTGGAATGATGAAACTACTATTCATCTGAGGGATGAGTATATGCTCGGAGACAATTTAATATATGCACCAAAAATTGAAAATCAAGAATCAAGGGAGGTTTACATTCCGAAAGGTGAATGGATTCGTTTCAGTAATAACGAAAAGATTATCGGTCCAGCCTATTTGAAAGTCGATGATCATTTTCCCATTTTTGTAAAGAACAATTCAGCAATTATCTACGATGATAAAATACTTATTTATGGGAAGGGGAGTTTCGATATGTATTTGGGAGACGAATTCAAAGTTTCTGATTCTGATAAGGATAAAGATATTCTAATAGGGGAAAAGAGAATTCAAGTTAAGGCAATTGAAATAAGTAAATAACGATATAATGTTATAGTTAAATATTTTTAACGCATGAACTATGTGATCGATTTGGATTCAGATACATTCAGAGACTTAGAAAAATTTCAATTATCTAACTACGAGATCAAGGCTTATTCCTCACTGTTGTTAAAGGGTCCTATGCGCGCCAGTGAAATAATAAAGGTTACTGGAATTCCCCAGCCAAGAACATATGATGTTCTTGGTAAACTTCAGAGAAAAGGGCTCATAATCATGAACTCGAGCATAAACAAAACTTATGAGGCCATAATGCCTTCAGCAGCTCTCAGGCACAATGTAGAATATATGAATGAGTACATTGATCGTTTGGATAAATATATTCTGGAGAACAGGAGTGATTTTGAAATTAGGGCTCCCAATGTATGGTTTATAGAAAACAGCAAGAGCGTGATGTTGAAGCTTGAATTGATGATTTCAGAGTCTAATTCAGAAATTATATTATCTATGGAATATCATAAGCTAGCTGAACTCCTGCCTGCATTAAGGAGGGCCAGAAAAAGAGGGGTCACAATATGCTCTGTTATGAAAGAGAGCATAGATGAAAAAAGTTTGGTCACATTATCTGAACTTGGCATACTAAGAATAAGAAGTATAATGCCCGTTGAAATTGTGGTTGTTGATAGAAAAATAGCTTTCTTGAATGCAAATTCTCTTTCTCAAACTTCTGATTATTCTATATTTATACAGGAGGAAGAGCTCGTTGATGTTCTCGATTACTACTTTTTCAATATGAACTGGGTCTCATCAAGATATTACCGCGACTTCGATGGAATGGAAAATGTTAAAATTTCTTCATCCTGGCTTGCATGTGAACTAATTGATAACGCTTTTTCAAAAGGATATAAGTGCAAGGTTGAAGTAGAAGGATTTGACGCCAGTGGACCTGTTTCACTTAATGCAGATGTTATCTCTGTAAAGAGAATTCAGGGTTTGCAGTACGCATTTGTAATCAAAACTATAACTGGTACTTATACAGTAGGGGGAAAAAATGCCACCCTTGAGGATATAAAGATGGTATCTGGCGTTTTCAATTTTGAAAAAGAATGATCATGGAAGTTTCATTGGTTTGTCTATATTCAAATACCCCTTTAATTCACCTTCCGGTATTTTTTCAAGGGAATGATCAAGCTGCTTAAGCAAACTGTCTCTGAATTTAAAATCCATCTCATTCTTCATATGCATAATAGTTCCAATTACAATTTCATATCCAAAAAATATGTTAACATCAGGTATATATTTTCTAATCATTTTATAATAAAATTCTCCTGCCTGCATTGTCCCACCCATTATGGAAACTCTTTTTGCATCAGAATATTTACTTCTAATTCCATTAATAATTTTACCCATATAGGATGCAGATTCATCGAACAGTGCGAGTGCCTCTTTGTTTCCATCCTTTGCCATCCTTGATAGATTTACTGAAAATGAGGCTAATTTCTCCTTTTGTATATATCTGCGTTCAATCTGCCAGGATAATTCCCTTAACGAAGTCTTGAAATGATTCTCTACAGTTTCAAGAAATGGTTTTCTACCACTTTCTGAATCCATTTCCATCATTGCAACCTCAACAGATTTTTTACTAAACCATGTGGCAGAGGACATATCTCCAATGCTCCATCCCCATCCTCCAAATCTTTTCATTCTATTTTCTATCTTTATGTATCCCACACTTCCAGTACCAGGTGCAAAAACTATACCATTTTCACTACCGTTTCCTAAGTAATAAGCAGCCAGGCCATCATTAATTACACTATATTCTCTTTTCCCAATAAGACTGGAAATTATCTCATTTCCCATTTTTGTTGCTTCTTCTGAATCTCCTATTCCTACTATTGACACGATTACCTTTTCAATCGAATCCATTGTTATATCTGCCGCTTCTATTGCATCATTTATAGATTTGCTTAGGTTTGTTATGGCAAATTCCAGACTATTCGTAGTATAATTTGCTGATCCGCTAAGTCCAACAGAAACTATCTCATTTTTTTCCTCATCAAATACAACAGATATGGTTTTTGTAGATCCCCCGTCAATGGCAAGCAACATACTCATTGATGTAAGGAACGAACTTAAATTTACTCATTTGGCAATTAATAAAACAAAAATACCTGTAATTTTAATTGTTTAATTCTTTTAATTAAAATTTTTATTAATATAATTTATAAATTTATTATATCCTGAATTTTTCTTTCACAGATATACCCGTACCTGGTAAATCATTAGATAACCTTACCTCTCCCTTACTCATCAAAATGCCCTCTGTGACAGGATCTTCCTTTATGTTATTGTATCCGTCAAGGTCAGCATATTTAACTGCAGAATTACTCAAAGCTACTATAAGACCAGAGGTGTTTGCAATTCTGGTTTCAACCATACATCCGATCATTACAGGCACTCCAAATGACTTTGCTGTGTTCGCCATCTGCATTGCATCAGAAATACCTCCAGATTTCATAAGCTTTATATTTATGCCATCCACGGCTTCTCTCCTCATAACTTCAGAAACATCCTGTGGTGTGAAAATAGTCTCATCTGCATAAACAGGTATTTCAGAATGATCTCTGATGAAACGCAGTCCAGAAATATCCGTAGATGCTATGGGTTGTTCCATAAATTCTATATTATAGGGCTCAAGAAGTCTTGATATTTTAACCGCATTCTTCACGCTGTATGCCTGGTTGAAGTCTATGTAAATCATCTTGTCTTCCCCAACTATCTCTCTTACAACCTTTACCCTCTTAAGATCCTCCTCGATCCCAGAACCTACCTTTATCTTGAATACCCTGAGACCCTGTGATAATAGTTCCTTTGCCTGTGTTTTGGCTGTCTCTGAATCAACAAGATCTACAGTGTATGATGTCAGGATTGACTTCTTATGATTACCCAGCAATTTTACAAGATTCATATTTGCTCTTTTTCCTATGATATCCCACAGTGCACAGTCAATAGCATTTCTGCTTGCCTTTGATGATCTCATCCACGCTTTCATCTTTGTGTTAATAGTCTCTGGTGATTCATCTTCGCCAACCAGTTTCTTTGAAAAGAAGGCTAGCTCACTTTCTATTGAACCTATGGTGTCTCCCGTAATGAATGGTGTTGTTGTAGCTTCTCCATAACCGGTTATCCCATCATCGGTTTCTATGGAAACAAGAAAACCTTCATAAAAGTCCGTTGAGCCCAGTGCAATCTTGAAGGGCTTCTTCATTTCAAGATTCATCTTTTTAAATTTTACTGATTTTATCATCTACCGGATCATAATAATTGGTAATATTAACTTGACTGGGGCAATATTCTACTTATCTACCCTTTTCAAAATTTCTATGCATTTGTTAATGTTATAATTGTTTTCAGCAAGCAACTTCATGGCTTCCGTTTCCTTCATTGAGAACTGTGTCATAAGTATGTTAACCGATCGTTTCTTCAGTTTCTCATTGTACCATGAACCCATATGAGACATGGTATTTTTATACGTTCTTCCTAGTTTTACTGCTACAGTAGTTGAAATTATATTCAGTGCCATCTTCTGTGCGGTACCTGCCTTCATTCTGGTTGATCCCTGTATCACTTCCGGTCCAGTAATCAGCTCTATACACAGATCAGAATACTGCTCTATTCTTTTGGCATGATTGTTTGTTATTCCTATGGTCTTGCATCCTAAGGATCTTCCGTAGATCATACCACCAAGGACAAAAGGGGTAGAACCTGAGGCCGTTACTCCAACAATAATATCTTTCGAATTGATATTTCTCTTCTTCAATTCTTCAACAGATCCATTTTCGTCATCCTCTGCCCCTTCAACGGATTTCACCAGCGATCCGGGTCCTCCAGCAAGTATAAAATCAAAAAATTCTGTGCCAAGATCATATGTGGGAAGCAGTTCAACAACATCCTGGGCAGCAACCCTCCCACTTGTACCTGCTCCAAGATAAATAACCCTACCACCCTTTTCGAGCGATTCCAGAATCATTTTGCAGGCTTCAGAAATTTTATTCATTGCTTTTCCAACTGCTTCATATGCAGCTATATCTGAGAGGTGAATAAATGAGCTAATTGTTTCTATATCCCATTCACCAATATCTATGGAGAAAGGGTTTACATCTTCAGTGGACAGAGTCATATTTAGTATCTCTCCACCTTATGGTTTTGCTCCTTAAAGATTTTCATTTTACATCACCGATCATACATCCCCTTATCATGGTTCCTTTAACTTTCATATGATCATCAATGATATTTATGTCAGCATCCATTCCCACATCTATATATCCAATGTTCTTCAGGCTCAGTGCTTTCGAGGCATTGGTAGAAAATATCTTTGTAAGATTCACCGGATCAGAAACTATTTCATGAAGATTCTGGAACGCTGTATCCATGGTTAGGATACTACCAGCTATGGTGTTTGTATCCCTGATCCATGCCACACCGTCCTTCTTAATGACATCAAGACCTCCTAGCTTTGCATCAGCTGAAGTTGTCCCTCCTATGGATAATGAGTCCGTTATTCCAATTATGTGATCAATGTCTCTTGTTTTCAGCAAAATCTTAATAGCTTCTCTGGAAACGTGATGCATGTCTCCTATGAGTTCCAGATAAACTGAATCAGATAAGAGACCAGCACCAACCATTCCGGCCTCTCTGTGCTTTAGGGGAGACATGGCATTAAAAAAGTGTGTCATCAGTCTTGCACCAGAATCTATTCCTGCCGTGGCCTGGGAATAGGAGGCATTTGAATGTCCAATAGAAACAACCTTATTATTTTCCAGTAGATACTCCAGCGACTCTCTGAAATTTTCAAGTTCAGGAGCCATATCAATTATGAAAAGGGAACTGCCAGCAGCCTGAATTATTTTTCTTAATTCATCTATATCTGGTCTTCTCAGGTACAGTGGATTATGTGCACCCTTTTGTTCTAGGCTTATGTATGGGCCTTCACTCCTCATACCAAGTATTCTCGCCTCATCTTCCTTTTGATGAAGTGATGCTGATCTGATTTTATTGATAAATTTTATCATGGTTTCAAGGGGAAGGGAGACGCATGTGGGTATAAATGAGGTGATGCCCTTTCTTGCAAGCATTTGTGCCCATCTGTGAATTTCTTCTTCAGATGAGTATGTTGCGTCAACACCAAAATAACCGTGGGTGTGTATATCTATAAATCCTGGAACTGCAGTGAGATTTGAAAAATCCACAATTTCGTTATCAAAAATTTTCTTCTCCGTTATGCTGTGTATAACTCCATCTTTCACATTTAGATAGCAGTTATCCCTGCAACCATTGATTGTAATGATCCTCTTCAAAAGAATACTGCTTTCCAGACTCATCACTTTAATAAAGTGAGTTTATCCATCTATATAAGATATTAATGTAAACGGTTACATGAAATTGAAATGTGTAATCTACAGATATAAATGCAGGATGAGTCAAAAGAAGATTTATAGCGTTAATACCCATACAACCCCATATGACAGTCATGTATGAAGAGATCCAGGAAGAGCCTGAGGCCATAAGGAAAACTATCAATGAAAACGCTGATAAAATTAAAAAAGTAATAGATCAAATAAAAAATTCATCTCTGGTCTTTATTACAGGTAGTGGAACCAGTTATAACGCTGCTCTCATCCTAAATTATACATTACTGGAAAACGGCATAAGATCAGTGGCGATGACATCGTCAGAATACACTGAAAATATTGTAAGGAATATGAAAGGCACTATCACTAACATAATTTTTAGCCAGTCAGGTGAAAGTAGCGATGCAATATCCAATTTGAAGCTTTCAAAGAAATATGGATTTACAGTCATAGGAATAACAAATGAGAAAGAAAGTCAGCTATTCATGGAATCCGATCATCCCATACTCACACACGCTGGAAAGGAAAAGTCCATAGCGGCAACCAAGTCCCACGCTGCTCAGGTGGCTGTATCGATGCTCATGGACTACAGTCTCAGGAATGATAAAAAACTGGTTGAAGATCTGGATCATTTATGCAGTGGTATAGAAAAAATATTTTCACTGACAGAGCAAATAAGATTACTTTCATCTGAAATCCATAATAAGGTTGTTTTCCTGGGTTCAGAAAAGAGCTATCCAGTGGCTCTTGAGGGTGGTCTTAAGTTCAAGGAAACCACTGGACTGATCACAGAATCATATCCAACAAGGGAATATTTTCATGGACCGATCCACAGACTGGACAGGGAAACAACTATTATATGGCTGACTGAGGGTAGTTTACCAAACAAAAAAATTATGGAAAAACTAGAGGAACTATCTGGAGAAATAATTACAATAGGGAATGGAGAAGCAGTGCTGAAATTCAACGAGGAAAAACCGTTTCAAAAAGTTTTCAATTCACTTGTTTTCATTCAGCTTCTTGCAAATTTCAAGGCTGTAAGTATGGGTCTGGATCCTGATCATCCTTCGAATCTGAACAAGGTCGTGAGGTGGTGAACATGGGTGAAAACCGCAAAAGTGGAAGGAATATGAATGGTTTCTCAGAAGAGCTGAAGGAATTCGTTGAGAAAAATTATAAGGGTGTATCATCAGGAATGAACGTTCTGGTTGGAAAAGGATCATATAAAACATCATATTTTACAGGAGAAATAAAAGAACTCAATTTCAAATATAATGAGAATACCATATATGATATGGCTTCTCTTACAAAACCGGTAGTAACAGCAAGTCTTGTAATGAAATATGTGGAGAGAGGAGAACTAAGTTTGGAGGACAGCCTTGGATCACTTGGTCTCTATAATCAGGATCTGTTAATTTCCAATCTAACGGTTAAACAGCTCATAACACACACATCAGGTCTTACCTCAACATTTCCTCTATACAAATATGGAAAAACGAAGGAAGACTACCTCCGAACCATTGGATTGATGCACCAGCATAATACCCTTCCAGCAACGGAAGAATACAGTGATCTAAACTTCATACTGCTTGCCTTCCTTCTCGAGGAAATCTCAGGAAAATCTCTTGATATTCTTGCAAAAGAGAAGATATTCTCACCTCTTTCAATGAAGAGCTCATTCTTCAATCCTTCTGTTGCAAAAGAAAACATTGCACCAACAGAGGAGGATCCAGAAAGGGGGATGCCAGTATGGGGAAAGGTACATGACGAGAAGGCATTTTTTTATGGGGGTGTATGCGGCCATGCAGGGTTATTCAGCAGCACTCACGATTTGGGCATCTTTACTGAAGCTCTTTTAAACGGAAAAATTGTCAGAAAGGAAACACTTAATCAAATGATAACACCACAGAACCAGAATATAGGAGGAATGTTCGGCCTGGGATGGATGATAAAGGTTCCAAGACCATTGGTTTCAGGGCCATCATTTGGTTACAATGCATTCATGGGAGAAACTGTTAATTATGGTGCATTCGGACATACTGGATTCACCGGAACATCCATCTGTATAGATCCAAAAACAGGATCCTATGCAATTGTACTGACTAACAGGGTATATCCAACAAGGGAAAATATCAGGATACTAAAATTCAGAAGAAGATTTCATAACTTTGTATTCTCTGTGCTCAACAATTCAGATTAATTTATGTATTCCTGAAGGTTAACAGTAAGAATGATGTTTATTTCCGTGGATGGTGGTGCCACAAAGACCGTGGCGGTTTGTTATTCTGAAGATGGAATTATCCACGGAATGGGCATTTCAGGTTCAGGCAATTACAGGACCGCTGGAGTTGAGAAAGCTGGAAAAAACATAAGGGAAGCCATATTAAGGGCTGTTCACAGGGCAGATGTGGATGAGAGTGAAATAACAAAATTTTCCATAGCACTGGCAGGTGTGAAGGACTCAAATTTAAAAAATGAACTTGTATCAAGTATCGTTGATAAGGAAAGGGCTTCAAAGGTAAGAGTACTTAACGATGGAGAAGCGGGATTCGAATGCAGATTTCCAGGAATGGATGGAATAGTAATATGTCCAGGTACAGGAATGGTTTCCTATGGAAGGAAGGGAAACATATTCAAAAGAGTCAGTGGATGGGGGTGGATACTGGGCGATGAGGGTGGAGCTTTTTACATAGCAAAAAGGGCACTGCAGGAAACAATGAAAATTTATGATGGTCGTTCAGGCATAAGAAGTGATATTCCAGATTATGTTAAGGACTATTTTCAAATAAATGATCTGAAAGAGATTGTGAATAAGGTGTACACAAATCCACCTGAAATAGGAAGAATAGCTTCATTCGCCAGCATAGTATCAAAACTGGCTGAAAAAGAGGATGATCTTGCAACTTTGCTCATGGAAGAATCTGCCGCAGAGGCAGCAAGATGTATTACATCACTCACGGAATCAATGTTTGGTGAGGAGAAGGTACATTTTAGTGGCTATGGGGGATTATTCAGAGCATCAAACATTTACTGGGATAAAATCAGAAAAATCGTACTAGATCAGCATCCAGATATGTTTCCATCTGAACCTTTATACGGATATCATGCAGTGATTGGTTCCATATATCTTATGCTCAAAGAGGAAAATATGGATTTGAAATTTGATCTCGACAGTGAGGTAAAATCCATAGAAAATCAGATCAGCAGGATTTCAGAATATGAAAGGGATAGATACCTCCTTATGCATTGAAATCTTTAAATTCCCGCAGTGAAGAAATAGTTCAGCTATAACTTCCCCTAAATAAAATATACTTGGGAATGCATACTAATTCATAATGACAGATGAGGGAACTAAATACCAGACAAAGATTTTTACAGGTGTAGAAAACAGGAAGCTGCCACAGTCGGTCGATGAATGGATGGAAAGGGCAAGGAGCACACTAACAAAAGATGCATGGGATTATCTTGAAGGCGGAGCGGGGGATGAAGATACCGTTCATGAAAATAGATCAGCATTCAAGAAGTGGCGTATAAGGCCAAGATATCTGAAAGATGTTTCCAAAAGAACAATGGAGGCAGAGTTTCTTGGTCAAAATCGTGAGTCACCATTCATACTTGCCCCCATAGGGGTGCAGTCCATACTTCACAAAGACGGAGAAATTGCAAGCGCAAGGGCTGCAGCAAAAATGAATATGCCTTTCATACTCAGCACTGTTTCATCCATTACAATGGAAGAAATAGTGAAAAAGTCGCCAGAAGGGGAGAAATGGCTTCAGCTTTATCCATCAAAGGACAAAAACATTATTAGAAGTTTCATTAAAAGAGCAGAAAAAGCAGGGTACAGGGCAATTGTTGTTACTGCAGATACAACAATGCTTGGATGGAGAGAGCGGGATCTGAATAATGCATACCTGCCCTTTCTCAGAGGTGAGGGACTGGCAAACTTCTTCTCAGATCCAGAATTTCGAAAGAGACTGGAAAAACCACCTGAGGAAGATTTGATAAGTGCCATTATGGAATTCACATCGGTATATGTAAACCCATCTTTTTCATGGAAGGATTTCAAAGAAATATGCAGTACTACAGAAATTCCTGTAGTACTGAAGGGCATAACCCACAGGGAAGATGTTGAGCTGGCGTTCAAATCCGGAGCGAGGGCTGTGGTGATATCAAACCATGGTGGGAGGCAGGTGGATGGTGCCATATCATCGCTGGACGCACTTGAGGAAGTTACAGAAAGTGGTGACTTAAAGGGAGAAATTCTGTTTGATAGTGGGTTCAGGCATGCAGCAGATGCAATAAAAGCCATTGCTCTTGGTGCAAGTGGTATACTGATAGGAAGGCCATACGCGTATGCACTGTCAGTTGCAGGCAGGGAAGGCATAGAATTATATCTTGAGCAGGTGATGGCAGAGATGGATCTTGAAATGGGTCTATCAGGAATTAAAAACCTGAAAGAGTTAAACAGGGAATCACTGTACAGGAAGTATTATAAATAACTCCTTAGGGTGGAAATAATAATTCAAACGATGTGCAAATAACATGTTCTATCATCAGAGTCATGTTATATCTGTTCCATAAAAGTGAAACATTGGGATAGTCGTATTTCCCAGCTTATACTATCCTTTCAGCAATAACTATATACTCCACGGAGATAGAACAAAAGATTGATATGAAGTGGGTCACAAGGGAGAAGGCAAAAGTAGATAGAATTGCATGTCCATGGTTGATTTCAAGATTTGTTGATAAAGACGCTATATTTCTCTTCGTTCCAAAGGACAAGGTAATGGAAACTGCAAAAAAGGAAAATGCTACTCCTTTCGATTTTCCAGGTGTTGAGCTGATGCATTTTCAGGAGAATGGAAAGGAATACGTCAGTTTTGACGCAATAATTAAAAAATACAACATCATGGATCGGGCTCTTTTAGATCTGGCAAAAATAGTAAGGGGAGCAGATGCATCCATACCTGATGCACCAGTGGAATCTGCAGGACTTGAAGCAGCTGCAATGGGTTTCAGAATTATTGCTCATAATGATATGGAAAATATGAAATTGCAGTTTCCAATGTACGATGCCCTGTACGCCTACTGTAAGGAAAGAGTGGAATCTGGACAGAAACTGGAGCATTCAGCAAAAAAATAATTACTGTAAAACAGAGGTATATTAAGAAGTAATTCTTTTTTTGTCTGGAATAAGAGTGTACATATCAAGTTTTTTAGTGATTTTTCTCTGATGCCAATGATGCAAAATTTAAATATATTGCATCTTCAAAATGAAGATTAACTAATTTAGTTGAAATTACTGTAAGTGAGAACCTTTGATAGGTTATGGTCGTGAGAATATCCTACTTTATCATATAACAAATCTATCCACAAAACAAACTCCTTTCGTGTTCATTTATTAAAAGCATTTATAAAAATAGAAAATTAAACAATTACCAGTAAACTTCATGAACTCTGCATCTAAAAACAGTTTTTGTGATCTTGTATATGCAAGAATAAGGGAAGTGCGGTGTCAAATGAAATCTTTACATATTTTCCTAAACTCTCACTAAAGGAATTGAGCGATGAGTTGTTCTCAGGTAAGAGTAACAGAAATTACTAAGCAAACTCAATCCAAACAATAATCTTTATTGAGTTTTTTAAATTTTTATGTTTATGTTCATAATAGTTGAGGTAGTATCCACTGTGCCGAAACTAAAAAATAATTTTCGTATTTATTGAAAAGTCGCATGTCCATTCCAATTCTAAAAAACGCTGAATGATCTTCGATCCTAGTTACTATACTATTATTTATATTCTCATCAGATTCAGAATATCCCACAGCTAAGGATATAAATGTTTTTTCTGTTTGCTTAAATAAAAAATTTAGATATTTATCCAAACCATTGAACACTCTCCCATTCTCGCCAGGATAGATCCAAGTTGTATCAATTTCATCTACATCACCATTTAATTTCCACAGTGCGTGAATAAAAGAATCATTAATTTGAGGGCAATCATCTTCACTTGATATTTTTTTGATGGGATAACTGCCATTCAATTTATTGTAACTTTGTTCTATTAAGTTGTCCCAGTTCAAACAAAATATTTCCTGCATACTTCCATCCAGGAATTTTTGTGCTATCAGTGTGTGGGAACTATTTTCACAAACTTTTTGATTGATTAAATTTCTAAATCTCTTCTTGAATTCTATATCTAAACTAGGGTTCGTCTTTACTGTCTTAAATGCCTCATTCAAATTTCTATCATCAGTTGTTTTAATGCCAATGGCTTTCAAAATCGCCTTTAATTGTCTGGTTAATGGCATCCCGGCCTCGTAAGATAAACCAGCACCAACAAGTAGTAAGATTTTGTAGTTACTTTGAAAAAAACCTTTAGCCTCGTTTTTTAGTTTAAAAACCCTTTCAGATATCTTTTTGGAGTATTCTCTTGCTAAAAGCAACAAATAAATCTCAGGGTCAATACCATCCATAGGAAGTATATTTGATCCATTCTTTTCAACTTCAGTAATCACTGTATTGGCTACTATCCAGGCAAGAGATCCAATATCCGGATAATCTGGTAGATACTCACTCAGTTCACCCTCAATATCCTTAGATAATCTGTTGCCTAAGTAACTAAAATCCATTCAATCAACTTTCAAATCTGATAAAATTAAATTGTATTTTTCCTGAGATTCTCTAAGCAAAGTGTCGAAATCAATCTCCTTATTATCGAATTTTTGCCACAATTCGCTGTGGAGCTTAGAGTATTCTAAAATAGCTTCTACTTCTAGATATGCTTTGAAAGTCTTCTCTTTTAGCATATAATCCATTTTTTGTTTTATAATTGCGTCAATCTGATAAACATTCTTTTGTGCTTTACTATTGATATCCCTATACAATATTGATTCAAATTTACTTGTGAGGGCGTTATTTAATTTTTGAGTAATTATCATTGACTTCAAATCCTTCACGTCAAGGAGTTTATTTTTATCATCAATTGATATGAGAATAACATGGTTACTTTGCAAAAATTTTTGCATAAAAGGATTAATTGTTGAGTAGCTCAGAAGGTCCTCATTTGAAATCTCCCCGAGGAAATTTGATACCTTGATATGACCTGTTTCCATTATATTACTTCCATATTTTCTTTGAGTTCGATCTATTCTGAGATATGGTTTGGTCACTCTTTGCATTTCCGAATTTATCAGACCAGAATAAGATACTGATCTCATGGCGTAATTTTCATTTTCTTCTCTATCTCTCCCATATCTTTTTTCCAGATTTCTTTTGCTTGGAGCTGAATAACCAGAATTACTTTTGAAAGGTATTGGAGAAATTTTAAGTTTTGCCAGTTCGTGAAGCATAATCACATCTTTTTTAGTCTAAAACTTCCTTTTTCCTCGATGGTTAACTCCCAGTTCTCTCCTACTCTATATGGAATTTCCTCTTTTTCCATAAACAGAACAAACTCTACTATTGGGAATGTTTTTGGAGGAACAGCATTGTCAGATTTGAAATACTCAATATTCTCCGTTGGAACAGGAGCAAATCTTCCAAATGTAATCTGAAACTGGTTTTCTCCAGTGTCTGATCTTGGAAAAGGTTGAATAGAAATAACTTTGACTATCCTTTTTTCATTCGAATCCATAAAATAGTATCATATATCACTAAATAATACTTTCAATAGATTTAATAGATAAATGGAATGAAGTCATTCTGTTAAGTTTCAGGCAATGCTAATTTTCGAGATTGCTTCATGAGCTTTTTCTATCAATAACTCCAATTTGAACTCAAGAAAATAATATTTTAAACACAGAGCATAAATGGATTTTATTTAACGACAAATTTTCCACATCAGGGAATTGCCGAATGAATTTTGCACTGCAGAAATTTTGTTCACAATGTATATGATAGTAGATGGGTCATGTCCCTTAATATCTTCCTTACTCAGCATGAGCTAATAGTGTACGCGCCTTTCTTTAGAAATCATTATTTAATATCAATTTTCTATTTCAGTTAGATTTTAAAAAAGTATAATTAATCTTACAAATTCTGTCAATCAGATTCATGACACTGCTAGAAGTTTGTTAATTGTCATTCAATAATTTCTAAGCGTTGAATCTTAGTTGATGGTTTATCAGAACAATTGTAAGCGCTAGTTATACGAAACGATTTAAATATTTGGAAAACAGTTATTACGTCAGGAGTAATTAACAGATAACAGGTAGGTTTAATGAGTGAGTTTGATGTCATCGTAGTTGGTGCCGGACCAGCCGGTTCTGCAGCAGCCATAAGGTTAGCTTCTGCTAAGGCCAACGTTTTACTTATAGACAGGGCAGATCCCCCAGGAAGCAAAAATGTATCGGGAGGAGTACTCTGGGGTGATTCCCTGGGTCAGGTCATACCCGACTGGGAAAAAAGCAATATGCTTGAAAGATACGTTGAGGCAAAGGGTGTTACTTTTCTTACAAAGGATTCAAAAATTGCCCTGGATTTCAGATCAACAAAATTTGGTGAGGTAAAGAGCGGTTACACCGTACTGAGGACAAAGTTTGATGCATGGCTTGCAAAAAAGGCAAAGGATGCAGGTGTAATGGTTGTATCAGGTGTTACAGTGGATAAACTGGCAATGGAAGGAAAGAAGGTAACAGGCGTGATGCAAAACGGTGAAACTGTTACAGCTGATACTGTGATCCTTGCTGAGGGTGCAAATTCAAGGGTAGCCATTGATTCTGGGATTAAGAAAAAACCAGATGACAGGCATATGGCAATCGGTGTGAAAGAGGTTATAAAACTACCTGAAAAGACCATCACCGAAAGATTCAACCTGACAAGCGCAAAGAGAGGATATGCATCTGAATATGTTCTCGGCTTTCTTGAGGGTGGAGTAAAGGCAGGAGGTTTCCTGTATACAAATAAGGAATCCATATCCATTGGCGCGGTTATTTCAATGGAGGATCTAAGAAAAAATAATCAAACTTACTCCTTCAACATTATTGAACAGTTCAAGGAACATCCATTCATTGCACCACTTCTTGCAGATGGAAGGGTTGAAGAATACAGCGCTCATTTAGTGCCAGAGGCCGGGCAATCCGTAGATCAGATTTATGGTAATGGATACATGATTGCCGGTGATGCAGCAGGATTTACGTTCAGTAACGGACTCGTGCTTCAGGGAATGAACTATGCCATTGTTTCAGGAATTGCAGCAGCAGATGCATATATTGCAACAAAGGGAAGCACATCAGCAGACAGATATGAATTATACAAAGATACCCTTAAGAAAACCTTTGTACTGAGAGACATGGAAACCTTCAAAGGTTCTGACAGGGTAACATGGAGTGAAAGCATTCACAACACAGTTCCTGCAATGGCAGAAGAGATAATGCTCAATATATTCTCAGAGAATGGAGAACCGAAGAAACACCTTTCAAGAATAGTTATGGAATCTGCCCTGAAGAACAGGCAGAAAAGAAAGGATATGATTGTGGATATGTACAGAATGATGAAGAGGTTGTAAAATGACAAAAATAGAAGACAGATTATCGTTGTTGAATTACAAGATTGACAAGTCCTATGAGCATATCACAGTGAACCATGATATCTGTGCAGTGTGCCCGGACCATTTCTGCACATTTGCATGCCCTGCAAAATGCTATACGCTCATAGAAGGTCAGTTGAATTTCAAGTATGAGGACTGTGTAGAATGCGGGACCTGTGATATTGCATGTTCCCACGGAAGCGTCCTGTGGACAAACACAAAGGGCGGTCATGGGGTAAAATACAAATACGGATGATCAAAATGGCACTGGAAATAATAGTTATGATAAAACAGGTACCTGACAGTTCAGAGGTCGTTATAGATCCTGTTACATTCACTCTCAACAGGGGTGCAGCAAGGAATGTAATAAATCCAGCAGATGAAAATGCAGTGGAACAGGCTCTCCTCATAAAGGATAAAAATCCTGAAACCCATATCACAGTTATAACCATGGGTCCACCCTTTGCAGAAACTGCCCTTCTGGACTGCATGGCAAGAGGGGTTGACAGGGCAATCCTGGTTACAGATAGAGCGTTTGCAGGTGCAGATACCTATCCTACAGGTCTGACACTTGCTGCAACCATTACAAAGATTGGAAAGTTTAACATCATTTATGCAGGGGAGGAATCCACGGACTCATCAACAGGACATGTGGGACCTGGTGTGGCCGAATTCCTTGGCATTGAGCAGGCATCATACACATCAAACTCATGGGTTGAGGATGGTTCAGTGTTTGCAGAGAGGCAGCTTGAGGATGGCGTTGAGACTGTTAAGATGGAACCACCATGCCTCATAACAGTACTTACCAATGCCAATATACCCAGGGAAGCAACCCTCAGGATGAAGATAGATGCACTGAAGAAAGGTATTGAAACATGGACACTTGCAGATATAAATCTTAAGCCAGAGTGGGTTGGTCTAAAGGGATCGCCAACCATTGTCAAGTCAATGAGAACAATAAATGAGAAGAAGAGAGAGGGAAAGAAGTTCGGAGTTGATGAAATGGATAAGTTTGTTGACGAGCTTGTATCAAAGGAAATTCTCAAATTCGGAGGTGAATGATATGGTAGGTTTAATCAATGCTGAGAAGCCGGAAAATCTTGACGATTATAAGAATGTGATGGTATTCCTTGAGGCGAGAGATGGAAAGATAAAGAAACCAGGTCTTGAGATGATCTCTGTTGGCGCAAGCATGGCCCACAAGGTAAATGAGATTCTCATAGGCATAACATTTGGTGAAAAAGTAGGTACCATGGTTAAGGAGGCAGGGGAGTATGGATGTGACAGGGTGATCGGTTACGAATCTCCGGATCTGAAAGATTTCAGAACAATTCCATATGCAACACTGCTCAGTGACCTTATACAGGAACTGAAGCCAAATATACTTCTGATTCCTGCAACAAGGAATGGGAGAGATCTTGCGTCAAGAATTGCAGTTAGATCAAGAACAGGTGTGACTGCAGACTGTACAGAACTGGATGTGGACCCTAATGGAAGAATCCTTCAGGCAAGAAGGCCAACCTATGGGGAGAGCACACTTGCAGAAATTCTGTGCAGAAGCCACAGACCACAGATGGCAACTGCAAGGCCAGGAATATTCCCAGTACCTGAAAGAAACAAAGATACCAAATATGAAAGTGAGGTTAGGAAGGCAAAAATAAAGAAGGAATATCTAAAGAAAGAGGTAGTAGATTTCAGGCCAAAGACCACTGTTGATCTCACTTCTGCAAAATACATAGTGAGTGGAGGTCTGGGACTGGGAAAAGCTTCTGGATTCAAGCTTATACAGGAACTGGCAGATGAGATTGGTGCATATGTCGGCGCTTCTAGGCCAACAGTTGATATGGGATGGATCGGAAAGGATCATCAGGTTGGGCAGACAGGGCAGTCCGTCAGGCCTAAACTGTACATTGCCTGCGGTATTTCAGGTAAGGCACAGCATCTTATGGGAATGAAGCTAAGCGAGAATATAGTTTCAATAAACACTGATCCTGAGGCAGAGATTAACAGTATATCTGATTATATAATCAACGCAGATCTTTACGAAGTTCTTCCAAAACTTACTGATGCCATAAGAAAAAAGAAGGCTGAATTATCAACACCCGATAAAAAAATAAGTAAGAGTTCAAAGGAAGAAGAGAAGAAAGAAGTAAGTCCGGAAAGTAAGGAATAGTCATTTAAAAAAACTGAAATATTCTATTTTTTATTATTTTGCAGTATTTTCTAAACAACAGTATTTAAATACGTGTTATACATATTCTATATCAGAGTGATTTAAGTTGCCAGAATCTGTGAATGAAAAATTTGGAAACAGGAAAGAGTACAGATCCGGGGTGAAGGATATGTATAATGAAAATGAAGATTTCAGGATAACCATAGATCTATCATCGCCAGAACCGATTTATAAACAGATATATAATGACATTGTTAAGAACATTGCCATGGGAATATTGAAAAAAGGGGATAGGCTGCCATCCTCGAGGGAGCTTTCATCCATCCTTGGAATCAATTATCATACGGTGAATAAGGCCTACGGGTATCTGGAAATGGAGGAATACATATTTCAGGATCGGAGGAAGCGCATTATCGTAAATGAAATAATGGAAAGTAAGGAAAGGAAGATGGACAGTATGTGGGAAATGCAGATGAAAAATCTTCTACTGGAGTCAATATCAAAGGGGTATTCAGTGGACCAGGTAAGGCAAAGAATTAATGAGCTAATTGAGGAAATAGTGGAACAAAAGAGGTGATCAAATGTTTTCTTTCCTAACTCTTTCAATCTTCATTCCGGTGGTCCTTTTCATAGGATTATTCTTTGCATTTAATCCATATTTCACCAGACCTGAACTCATATTTGGAGTCAGGTTAATGGATTACCAGAACTTTGTTCCAGTAATTAATGGAATGAAAAAAAGGAATGTCATTTACGATCTTCTAATATCAGTTTTATTCCTTGTGCTGGCATTGATACTTTCAGTATATACATCAGCAATAATTGCCTCTCTTTTCCCAATTGCTGAAATTATACCTCTAACTTTAGTGTATTTTCATTTCAGGATGTCTACAAAGGAGTTGAAATCCAGTGCAGGAGAGGAGAATAATAAAAACAGTACAGTATCAGCTTATATTTCAAAATCAAGTATGAAGGTGGGTGCTGTCTGGTACGCACTCCCATGGATAGAACTGATTATTTTCATCATTACAGGAATACTTCACTATCCTGCCATTCCAAACAGGTTTGCAACACATTTCGGCCTGAATGGCAAACCCAACGAGTATGAAACAAAATCTATCTTCTCTGTATTTTCACTTCTCGTATTCACTGCCATCCCACTCACCGTTCTTCTGGAGGGTATCTCCTATGCAATTAATAGGACAAGATCAGGAAGCAACAATGCGCAACCAAGAAAGTCGTCCATTCAGATGAAGGGATTCAATGCACGAATGGTCAAGCTGCTTATTGGAATAAACATGATCATTCTGGCAACACTATTTCTCAGTTCACTTATTATCTGGAACGTTATTTCCTCATCATATGTCGCCATCCTTACCCTTCCGGTAATATTGATTCTTCCTCTGGTGTTCTGGTTTGCTGCAAGTTCAGGTCAAACTGGCTGGAAAATGTATAGGAATCTGGAGGAATCTCCCGATAAGGGCAATACTGTCGATGACGACAAAGAGTGGGCTGGTGGACTTGTTTACCATAATAAAGAGGATAGCAAAATCCTTGTTCCAAAAAGATACGGTGTCGGATATACATTCAACTTCTCCAACAAGTGGTCATGGCTTATTCTTATCATAATAATTGGAGTACCAATTACACTCACCGTTCTGTTAATACTTCTTAGGCAGTAACTGAAGAGTACTAAACACCTGAATTTTTTGGGGTTTAAGTAACAGGATAACCAGTAAATATAGGGAAAACATGATCATACATGCTTCCAAAAGGGTTCAGATTCGGTTTTTCCCTCGCAGGGTTTCAGTCTGAAATGGGATTGTCAGGAAAGGATGAGAACAGTGACTGGTACCAGTGGTGCCACGATGAGTACAATATAAAAAATGGAGTGGTATCAGGTGATTTTCCTGAGAATGGTGCGGCATACTGGGACCTTTTCAGGAAGGATCACGAAACGGCAGTAAATATAGGAATGAATTCGACAAGAATTGGAATTGAGTGGTCAAGGATATTTCCCACATCAACTGAAGGGGTAAAAGTTAGAATTGACAGAGACGGAGACAATATTACGGGTATAACAATAGAAAAGAGCGATCTCGAAAGTCTGAAAAAAATATGCAATATGGATGCTGTTAAAAAATACAGAGAAATATTCATGGATCTTAAAGACAGGAATTTCTACATGATACTGAATTTATTTCACTGGAGCATGCCTCTATGGATAAACGATCCAAGGAAGAGAGAAATCTCAAAAGGCAATAATCTTGGAAATTTTTTCAGTGAGAAGTCAGTTATTGAATTCGCAAAATTTGCAGCTTTTGCAGCATATTCATTTGATGATCTGGTGGATGTATACTCCACAATGAATGAGCCAAATGTCGTCTTCTCAGGCGGTAATAACAACTCAGAAAAGAAATATTATTCAAAAATGAAATTCTTTATAGAAGCCCATGCAAGGGCATATGACTGCATAAGAACCATCAGCAGGAAGAGAATAGGTGTCATTTATGCCAACGAGCATATAGAATCTCTGGAGAATAGTGATCCTGAGCTTGTAGAGGAGGTAACATGGAGAAATCGTTATTCATTCATAGATTCGATCAAATCTGGAAAAACATTCAGCACAAAGAATATGGAGGAAAACAGTAGATGGCCAGAGAAGAACGTTTTCAGGAAAGATCTTGAAAACAGGCTGGACTGGATAGGTGTCAATTATTATAGCAGGTATGTCGTCAGGAGGATTGAGAGTGGTTTTGAAGCCATTGATGGATATGGTTTCTTATGCAGTGGCTACGAAAAATCAAAGGATGGTAGGGTGGTTTCAGAGATGGGCTGGGAGATATATCCTCAGGGACTATACGACGTTCTCATGGGTTATCAAGAAAGATACAGCCTGCCAATGATGGTAACGGAGAACGGAATAGCAGACGATATGGACAGGTATAGACCAGGTTTTCTTATATCCCATATGAAGATGATAGAAAGGGCAATTAAGGATGGTGCAGGGGTGGAAGGTTATCTTCACTGGTCACTGACAGACAATTTTGAATGGTCCAGTGGTTTCAGCAAGAAGTTCGGACTTCTCAGGGTGGATTACAGAACAAAGAAGAGATCTATTAGACCAAGTGCACTGGTCTTCAGGGAGATATCTAAAAAATCAGGCGTTCCAGAGGAACTGGAATGGCTTGGTGAAAGGTTTTACTGAATGGCTTAACCATGTAACTGAAAACATCAATCACACTTCTTAAATCAATCTAATGACAATTCTTTATCTATTTTTTTGATCCTGAGATCGCTTAGGACGAAGTAAAGTATGGAAGAGAACATGAATCCTATAGATACCTCAAAGATGAAATGTATGTCAACGTCAAATATCTCAATGAGAAAATTTGCAAAAATAGGACCCAGTCCCACGGATATAGACTGAACCAGATTGTACATTGATATGGAATTTATTCTTGAGGATTCTGATCTTCCCAGCATTTCATTGAACATAGACAGGGTAAGTCCAGACTGCCCTACTCCATATAATATGGATGGTATAAAAATGAGTGAAGGACTATGAATAAACGGTATTAGCAGGGCAGAGAGGATAATAATAAAAGAATTAATGAGGATAACCTTGAAATTTCCAAGCTTATTTGCAAGTTTTCCCCAGAATATCTGTGAGGCTATGAAAGAAACGGCAATTACAACATACACGATCGTATAGAAACTCTCGCTCTGGTTAAGGTACTGAGGAGAAACAAGATATAGCTGGAAATATGGCATGACCATGCTGTATCCCAGGTTCCATACCAGTGAGAATATGACAAAATAGCTGAATGTTCTGGTCCATTTTTTTCTCGTAGTTGTTCTTTCAGAATCGGGTATGGAATATGGACTAATTCTGGTCATTATGAAAAGGGAAACTGATGAGAATATTAGTGCACCTGAAAGGAAAACAACGATGAATGCAATTTCCTCATCTGTTATTCCGAGGAAGATTCCAAGGGCCAGGGCATATCCTACCAGCGAAAATACCTTCATTACAAAATTCCTGAATGCAAAGTAGCTTGATCTTTTTCTTGCAGGTATGACGCCGGGTACCCACAGTGTCCAGGTTGTTCCACTAAATGATGCAAAGAATGTCCTTGCTGAAAGCAGGATTATAAGAAGTAAATATGTCAGGAGAAGTCCATGGACAAATACAAGAAACACAACAGGAAGCCATAACAGTCTATCCAGAAGGGTTGTATAAACAGTAAGTTTCTTCAAATCCTTCACCTTCCTGGAAAAATATCTGGAAAGATACTGTGCAAGAGGTACTACAAGGACTGGGAAACCTGTAATGTAACCAACAGGAGCACTCTGTCCCAGTAGAAATATGGAAAGAGGTATTACAAAGGGTGTTGTAAGGCTTGAATATATGGACCAGAAAAGTCCATCTGTTACTGATAGATTCGCAGTTGTCTTTATGATATCATCTGATGAAACTGTATAATCCCTGATCTTCCTGTAAATATAAGATCTGTTCGCCTTGGTTTTCATCGACTTCACTCCCATAGCTTTATTAATTCAATATTCAGACTTTTCTTAGTATAACCTGAATTTTTCAAACCATGTATTTCACGGTGATAAAGTCTGTCTATAAATTCACTACTTAAAATAGTATGGAAATAAGAAAAGTTTATCAATGGTCTTTTTAATATCTACGGGAGATGTTATTATGGCAAATAATAATATTAAATTAAAACGGAAAAAAATAACTGGAACTTCCGTGAGGAATAAACTCAAGGTTCTTTCAGTTTTAATGGTTGTGGGAATTTTTGTACTGACTGCATTTGTGACGGTATATGATCACCCAACATTAGGCTCGTCAGGTGTGGTAACTCCCAGTGCATCATCTGGGAATCATGTAACAATAACTGTTTGGGGATCAGGTTCCCCGGGAGGAGAAGAAGAGGTTTTTAACAGCACACTTGCCTATTTTGAGCAGGTATATCCAAACGTGACAGTTGATGATAGTCCTGCCGTTGGTATAGCTTCTACAACTTACACAAGTGCTGCTCATGCAGGAAAAGCTCCGGATATCTACAGGGACAGCAGCGATAACGCCGGTGTTCTTTATGCTGAGGGAACAGTTCTTGCATTGAACAAGTATCTGAATAGTACATATATTAAAAGCTTCAGCCCTGGTACAATAACCGCGTGGAGCGCAAACAACTCTCTGTATGGTATACCTGTTAACACAAACGGTGTTGGTCTTTACTACAACAGTAAATTTGTAAAAACAGCACCAAAAACAGTATACCAGATGATTCAGGATGCGTTGAATGTCACCCATAATACAACATTAAATCCATCTGGATCAGCAACAAAGGTCTGGGGGCTTGCATATGGCCTCGGTACAGATTCAGGATACAGGTCTGCAGCGTGGTTCCCGGCCTTTGGAGGAACATTATTCAACTCAAAGCAGATGCCTGTTCTTAATTCTACAGGGGACATTAAAGCAGTATCATTCCTCTATAATCTAACATACAAATATCACGTAAGTCCAACCGGATTAACAACAATGACACAGCAGTATAATCTGTTTGAAGACAACCAAAGCGCCTTCATGATAGATGGACCATGGGATCAGAGCACATACACCCAATACCTTGGTTCAAATCTTCACGTTACTGCACTGCCATTTAACAACGCAACTGGCCTATGGCCAACACCCATATGGGGATCAGTAGGATATTTCATATCATCACCTCAGGCAAGTGGAATAACATCCTCACAGATATGGGCATCCCTGAAATTCATTGAGATGCTTACAAACACCACGGCACAGATCCATCTGTTTGACAAGGCAGGAGATTTCCCCTCATCCATAGCTGCTGGAAACTATATAACGGCACACAGCAACAATGATCCCCTCATAAAGGGCTGGCTTGATCAGGAAAACCATACAATGCCTCAGCCAGGATTCGTAAATATGAATTATTACTGGCCAAACTTCCATACATATGTTGGAAACCTTTATGATAATGGAACAAACAATGTTTCACAGACCATGAACGATTTCCAGAGAGCCGTTGTTAATGAAATCAACGAGCTTTCAGCAAAACCAACATCCATAAGCATAAGCCTCTATGATATACTGGCAATAGTAGCTGTGGTAATAATAGTAGCAGCAGCTGCTAGCGTTGTATACGTAAGAAGAAAGAAAAAATAATTCAAACCCTAATTTTTTAATTTTTAGAGTGAGTAATATGGTTGAAACAGATGATTATAAGGTGAAAAAAAAGAAGGTAGAGTACAGAAGCATAGTTTATATTTTACCGGCAATAATTGTTCTTGTGTTTCTGGATTTTTATCCAATTTTCGAGAGTGTTTACTACTCTCTTACAGATTTTAATTCTGCACACTTCTTCAATTTCGGGTTTGTAGGTCTTGCTAATTTTATTTATGTGTTCACAAGTTCCGATCTATGGACTGTCATTGGGAATACGCTAGTTTGGAGCATTGGGAGCACAGTGGTAATGGTTCCTGCGGGATTTGCTCTGGCTCTCATTATGAATCAGAAAAAGATGAGAGGAAAGACCATCTACAGAACAATGTATCTTTTTCCATGGGCATTTCCAGCATTCATTACAATACTGGTATGGTCAAATATGCTTGCATATACTGGAGGAGTCGCAAATGAGGTTCTTAACGTAATGGGATTTAAATCTCTAGACTGGCTGACATCCCCAAAATATGCAATGATATCGCTGATCCTTGTTAATTTCTGGCTTTCATTTCCATATTACACATTCGTTTACACTTCTGCTGTTCAGAGCATACCACAGGAATTATATGAGGCTGCAGAGGTTAACGGCTATGGGTCTCTGAGAACACTGACAAGCGTAACTTTACCCTTACTAAGGAGACAGATTGCATTCATAACAATTTTCGGTTTCATATTTACATGGAACAACTTCTACGTACCATTCCTTTTGACTGGTGGAGGTCCTGGCATATCAACGGAGATACTTATCACATACTCATATCTTCAGGCATTTTCCTATTCCAACTACGCACTCGGTGCCGCATACGCTGTAATATCTATAGTCATACTGCTTGTTTTCGTGGTTGTTGCAAATCATTACACGAAGATGATGACCATTCTGGACTGAGGTGAAAAGATGGAAAATAAATTTTCAAATAAAAATAAGACAATGACTGAAAATAGCTTGGAAAATGTTTACAGGATGAACAATTACTACAGAAGAATGAAGATTGTAAAAAGGATAATTTCTCACATAGTGCTGATCATATTCGCAATATTTGCAGTCTTTCCAATATACTATGTATTTATTACATCTCTTAACAGTATAGGATCACTAGCCGAGGCAAGTCTGAGTGATCTGCTACCAACTGCCCATTCCAGTCTTGCCAATTATATCAACATACTGTATCATCATCCGTTCTTCCTGTGGCTAAAAAACACGCTGATATTAACTGGTGTTTCAACAATTATCGGAGTTATGCTTTCAATAACCTCCGGACTGGCACTTTCAAGGTTCAATATACCCTTAAAACATGCTTTCCTGTACATGCTTCTCATACTCACACTGTTTCCATTCACAATGATGGTAATACCATATTACTTCATGTTTGCACAGCTCCATCTTCTTGACTCATATATCGGTCTGATAATACCATATTCCGCAGGGGCACTGATCTATTCATCCTATCTCATAAAGAATTACGTGGACAATCTGCCTAAGGATTATGAGGAAGCAGCCCAAATAGACGGATTAAGTAGAAGATCTGCCCTGTTCAGGATACTTGTACCCATGTCAAAGCCTGTAATCATATTTGCAATGCTAATAGCATTCATGGGTCCATACACCGATTATGCACTGGCCGGGCAGTTTATCACATCAAAGAGCCTCTACACTATGGCAATCGGGCTTTATTACGTTTCCCAGGGAGATATAGTGATAAATTACGGTACTTATTCAGCATTTGCGGTTCTAATGGGAATACCAATATTCATACTATTCTTTGTGTTCCAGAGATATCTTGTATCGGGATTCAGCCTGTCCACATACAAGTAAATATTTAATTTTAAACATTATTTTTACTACTTAAAATAGTCACTTTTTCGAAAAACTGATATAAGTTAAATGACATCACTAATGGATAATGCATGGAGAAACTTGTTTTACAGGACGTTGTGAGGATATTCAAGAAGAACGTTGGTGTACTTGGAGTCAGTCTAGAGGTAAAGGAAGGTGAATTCTTTGTAATACTGGGGCCAAGCGGTTGTGGAAAGACAACAACACTGAGAATGATTGCCGGTCTAGAAACAGTGGATAGTGGTCATATATTTCTTGATGAGAGAGAAATCACAAACTTTCCACCAAAGCTAAGAAACATATCCATGGTCTTCCAGAATTATGCACTTTACCCTTTTATGACAGTGAAGGACAATATACTTTTTCCACTGAAAATTCTTAAAATGCCAAAATCTGAAATGGATCAAAAAGTGGAAGAAATTGGAATGAAACTCGGTATCATGGAACTTATGGACAGGAAGCCAGGGGAAATATCTGGTGGACAGAAACAGAGAGTTGCACTTGCAAGATCTCTGGTAAGAGAACCAAGTTTGTTTTTAATGGATGAACCTTTAAGCAATCTGGATGCTAAACTTAGGGGACAGATGAGGGTGGAATTGAAGAGGTTACAGAGGGAATTCAACACAACAACTGTGTATGTAACCCATGATCAGGTGGAGGCAACAACACTTGCTGACAGGGCATGCCTCATGAATGGAGGAAAAATAGTTCAGATGGGAAATCCAAATGATCTGTACACATTGCCGGTGAATACATTTTCAGCAACCTTCCTTGGAGATCCTGCAATGAATATGATTCCGGGGGAGATCACAGTGAAGGATGGAAAAACATACCTGACGGTTGAAGATTTCGCCGTAGAAATGCCAGATATTCATACAGAAAGAGAGACTCCCAGGGACGTCATGGTCGGGATGAGGCCTGAGGATGTACAGCTTGGTGATGATGGTATCGCTGTTGAGTTGAACCTGATTCAGAATCTGGGAAAGAGTATATATGAATATTTCAAAACACAACATGGTGATAACATAGTAAGGCAGGATGTTGTAAGTTCAAAGCTTGCACTGGGTGACAGGTCCATGGTTGTAATTGATCCAAAATCCATATACCTGTTTGAAACAAATACCGGCAGTCTGATATATAGATACGGAAGGAAGAAATATCAGGAAGAAGATATGCCTAAGGCAGTCAACTAAATTATCTAAAACAATACCCATTAATCGAACTATGTTGGAAAGTCAATATCTTCAATAAAAATGAATGGAGAATGCTTCTGGGCTAATGGATGTTGATTTTTCATCTATTGAATTCAAGGACTTCTTTTCTTCTGTTTTAATCTCACTGTCACCAAGATTCAGATTCATTTCTATTTTTTGATCTATAGAATACTTCGTTATGTTAATCAGTCCTTTTTTATCCCTGCTAAATCTTATTATCCCGTTGTAGGCAGCAGGATTTTCCTTTCTGATTTTTACCAATTCCCTGAATTTCAGATAGAATTCACTTCCAACCTTTTCCCACTCCATCGTACGCCTGCAGTCAGGATCAGGACCACCTTCCATTGATAGCTCATCACCGTAATATATGCTTGGCATTCCATCCATTATCATGATTATTCCATAGGCTGCCATGGCAAGTTTCTCGCTTCCAAGGATGGTCCTTATTCTGGGTGTATCATGAGAATCAATGATGTTCATCATCTTTCCGTATACATCATCCCCAAGTATAAATCTCATATTCAGGAGTTCGCTGTTCATTCTGTTAGGACTAATTTCCTTATTCATAAGGGAAATGATCAGTTTTCGCAATCCATAGTTCATGGATGATGTGTATAATCCTTTGCGAAAGAATATATCAGAAACGCACCAAACTTCAGCAATATGGCCTATTTCAGGAAATTTTCCCTTGAACTTCATGAATATCTCACCTATGCTATTCAGATTTATCGAATCAGCAACATCATATCTTAAAAATGAAATATTTAATCTTTCTGCATAAAATTTCATCACGTCAAGCATAAATTTCTTCACGGATTCGTTTCTGTGATTCAGCTTGGGCATGCCTCCATTATCAAAGAAAGATTCATAGAACGCATCTGTTTTTCCATCTTTTACAGGCCATCTTATCCTCATTCCTTCATCTGTATCCTTTATGAATTTGTACCAGCTCTGATCGTGGGGTAACTTTTCCCTGAGTTCTCTTACAAACTGTGGAAAATATATGGATGTGTGGTTGAAAACCATATCAAGGATCATTGAAATTTTATCTTCCTGTAATTTTTTGGATAAAGTGGTTAGCTGGTCAAGGGTTCCAAATCTGCGGTCTACGGAGAAATAATCATCTATATCATAACGGTGATTACTCCTGGAACTGTAGAAAGGAGTGAGGTAAAGATGATCCACACCGAGATCTGCTAGATATGGTATCTTTTCTATAATCCCCTCTATGTTACCTCCAAAGAATGAATTTCTCTCTGGAGGTTCACCCCATTTTGTGAATTCGGCATCTGGTGAACCCTTCCTGTTGAATCTATCGGGGAATATCTGATATATAATATTCGATGATTTATTTGCCTCATCCCTAGCAGGCGGAGTAAAAGGTCCGTATCTATTTCCATGGTCGTCATAAAAAATATACTTTCCATCAGTCCTGCTTATAAATTCAAAGAGATTGTAATCGCTGGACCTGAATTTGAAATCATTATTTTTCTTCCTGCTCCCAACCTGTTCAATTTTCACACTCAGAACATCGGGAGGTGTTATGCATCTTATTACAAAAAAGCCACCATTTCTGGAAAAAAAGCGGGAAGAATCTGGATCGTGAAAGAAGTATTCCTGTTTTATATGGAGAGTCACAGGTTTTTTTATTCTTTCCCTGTGTTCGTTGAAGAGGTTGTACTGATTTACCGAATAAAAAAAGTTATATGTTCCAGGCAGGAGTTTCAAAGTAACTTCCCAATTCCTGCCATCATCAGTTTTCTGGAGTTCAACACTTCCATCACCATTGCAGTTAAAGCTACCCTTCAGATAGCATGATTCTTCACCTTCCTCAAAGGGTAAGGAGAATAAGATCTGTTTATGAATCCCAGATTCACTCATGATCTGTATTTTTCCTGCCTTTTATAATCTTTGCCTTCAGCCCTTCTGGTGAAACCTTAACACTTCCTGATTCAGCTGTGATCTCATATTTCCTGTCGTTGAAGAACAGGGTGAATTTGCCAGATCCAATTACAACAGCTTCACCTCTGAAGAGGAAGCATGAGTTATCCTTTACATATATGGGGTAATTATTTTCTGTCCTGAAGTAACAGCTGCCGTCCAGCATTATCTCCTTCTCGAAGTCGTACCATCTTCCTTCTGGCAGATAAACAGTTCTTTCTGTGGTATTTTCGTATATCTGGGGTGCATAAATGATGTTATCACCAAGATAGTATTCATCCTCAATGAAGAAGCTTTCATTATCCCTGAAGTTCTGGAATGAGACCGGGGAAACAGTTGGAGTACCAAGCTTATGTGACAGATATATTACACTGTAAATCTGATCAAGAAAGTCATATCTTAAATGCACACTGGTCTCAATGTCGGTCTTTGACCTGTTTGACAAAAGAAACACCTCCTGATCATTGCCATCCATTGATTTATGGTTTCTGTACAGTGGGAAGAGAAGGGCCATCCTGTAGTATGCAGCTATGAGTTCTGGTGAGCTGCTCCCGAAGAAACCCCCAAGATCACAGCCCACAACCGCAACACCCGAAATTGAGAGATTGGTAACTATGGAAATCTGCAATTTCACATCATCCCATGTGGACATGTTATCTCCTGTCCAGATGGCTGCATATTTCTGTATGCCGGAGTACCCTGACCTGCTGAGTATGAATGGGTCTTTTCCTGACTCTTCCATTGCCTCGTAGGTTGCCCTTGATTGAAAATATGGATATGCATTCCTTACCTTCCTATGTTGAATCATTTTCCCATCATCCATCCTGTGGAGTGATTCCGGATCGAACATGTGATCCTCTGTGAGAATTGTGGGTTCATTCATATCAAGCCAGATGCCATCCACACCCTGCTTCATCCAAGATCTGACTTCACCCTTCCAGAAATTCTGGCCATTCCTGTTTATGAAATCTGGAAATACAGATTTTCCTGGCCACATCTTATCTGTGTATATGTCCCTGTTGCTATCCTCCACGTATGATCCTAAGCCTCTCCTGAAAATATCATAATTCTGCTCTGCCTTGATTGATGGATCAACAATGGGAATAACCTTCACACCCATTTCATGAATCCTCTTTATAAAATCTGAACCATCTCCAAATCGTTCATTATTCCATGTGAATAGCTTGTAGTCCTCCATGTAGTGAATATCCAGATATATGGATTCAACGGGTAGAAAATCTCTGTATCTCTTAACTACATCAACTGCAACATCTGAGGGATAGTAGGTATATCTGGAGATTGCATGCCCAATGCTCCATTTTGGTGGAAGAAATGTTTTCCCAGTCAGGCTGGAATAGGATTTTAATATTTCTTCCGGTGTGCCGCCCGTAAATATGAAGAATTCAACAGAATTGGACTTAACTGTGATCTTTGTTTTGTTGTATACCTCCACTCCGAAATCAAATATGATCTCTCCTGGATAGTTTACGAATACACCCATGGGCTTTCCATCAACAACCTGAAAGTAGAATGGTATTGAAATGTATAATGGATCATTATTTCTGCCGTATCCTCCTGGATCCCTGTTCTTCGATATGAGTTTCTTCCTCTTCCTGTCCATGCCAATTGCCCTTTCTCCAAGTCCAAGTATGTGGGCATTGAGCGGAAGTGGAATCAGGAGAAGAAGTTCATCTGGATTCTCCCTGATCTCGATACCAAAATCCTTCAGATTCTGTTCCACCGGTTTTTCAGAATCATCATTGAAGGAAACAAGTGGTTCATTATTATTTATATTATACCTGAAATAAGCGCTGTTTGACCAGCTTTTTATATCCATTAAAGGCTAAGTCATATTGGGGATATAATTCTTTTTAAAAATTTAATCTAAATCATTGCAAAGTGCGTGAAAATGCTTACTTATAATGCTATTATATATAATATAATAATAATTTATATTAAGTAAAACAGACAACTCAAAGTAGTATTATTTTCGCAGGATAAACAAAATTCAAAAAATCATGATCGTGTTAGTGTTCATTTATGGATGATAAATCTATGTGGGAGCCAAAAAAATTTACAATTGATCAGCTCAGTATCTCTATCTCCTTCATGGCAATGTCCTCTTCCCTTGCAGTCTTTCCGCCAACGGAGTATGTCTTCTTTCCAGTTTGTATGTAAATAGAATGTTTAAGTCCATTTACTATCTCTACTCTGTTAATGATGCCATTTACGGTTATCTCCTTTCCATTTCTCCACCCACTCAGCCGACACCTTATTCCATCTGATACCCTGTAAGTCATATTCAGTGCATCACAAAGAAGCCAGGTGGTTCTGAAAGTGTGCTTTGAAAGGGTCTCAGGTGCTGAATAGATACTTGATGGTTCCCAAATTGTGTGATAAAAGAAGTATCCTGTTATGTGAATTATCTCATCTTCTTCATTCAGCAGTGCATAATCCTTCATTTCCATTGTCTTGCCGACGCTGATTATGGCCATTGACCTGTCTGTTATGAGCACCTCTGAAGTCATACCATTTCTTACCTTGATTATGGCACCCCTGAAATCATCGAGCAGCTTTTTGTCAAGTTCTGGAAATATAACAATTGCAACGGTAACTCCCCTTGAAATGGCATTTATAAGGTTCTCTCTCATTCTGATCAGCCTGGTCTTGCTGCAGGATATTATGATCTCATCCCTTGCGCTGTCAATTCTCTTTCTCATCTCATTTATGATTACCTTTTCCGTCTCCATGAGCCACAGGTATGGCTTAGAACTGGAATTCACTGTTCTAGTTTTTTGCACTATTTTCTTTATTCTGCCTATGCCTGTGTTAAGTTCCTTCACCCTCATGCCCAGAGATGCCTCAATGTCCCTTGCCCTGTACATCTTTTTCTTCCCTGGGCTTTCGTCAACCATACCCTTTTCCTTTAATTTGCCAAGAACATCGTAAACCCTCGGTTGAGGTATTCCAGATATGGAGACTATTTCTCCAGGTGTGAGTGAATCGTTGAGAAGTAAAGATTCCATCACCCTTGACTCGTAATCAGTAAGACCAAAATCCTTCAGTATGTCAAAAAGTTCTGAGCCCATGGGGATACCCTATAATAATGCGTTTGTCCGTATTTAATGTTTCATCCTACACATCCTATTTGAAGTAATTGTTTTAATAAAATCAAAGCTCTATGTGTTGGATATTTGTAATTGTTGTCTGTAAAAAACTAAATATACAGTTCAGTTTATCAGTCCTTATCATGGATTATAATTTAAACGAAGAGTATGAAAGTTTTTTTCAGAGAGCCACTGGGAATCAACCATATCCATATCAGTCCAATTTTGCTAAAAGTAAAAACTTATATCAGTGGATCAATGTTCCAACAGGTCTTGGAAAGACTGCCAACATAGTAATAGGATGGGTTTGGAGGAGGTTTTATCAGGAAGAGAACTCAAGAAATGCTACTCCGAGGAGGTTAGTTTACGCTCTTCCGATGAGGGTTATAGTAGAGCAAACAAGAGACAGTGCAATATTATGGTTAAATAATTTAGGTCTTCTTTCCGGAGAATTAGAATTGGACAAGATAAATCATTCAAAGATAATTAAATACACCCCGGATTTCACGAAAAAGGGGAAAATTTCCGTAGTTACACTAATGGGAGGAGAAGAGACCATTCCATGGGATATTTTTCCAGAAAGTAATATGATAATAGTAGGAACACAGGATATGCTGCTGTCTAGAGCTCTGAACAGGGGATATGGAATAAGCAGATATAGATGGCCAATCCAGTTTGGATTATTGAATAATGACACTCTGTGGGTGTTAGACGAAATTCAACTAATGGGTTCAGGATTAACTACAAGCATTCAACTAGATTCTCATAGAAATTATTTTGGAATGATCAAGGAAGCCCACTCAATATGGATGAGCGCTACCTTAAACAAGCAGTGGTTTTACACTGTGGACTTTAAAGGGAATATATCAGATGAAGAAATATTAACACTGTCCAAGGATGACAAAGAAAATATAAAAATAAATAAAATAATAAATTCAACTAAAATGGTGACGGCTTCAAAGAATAATGCATTAGAAAGTTATGAACTTGCAATAGAAATAATTGAAAATCACAAGACAGACTCTAGAACCATTGTAATAGTAAATACCGTGGAAAGAGCCAAAACTTTATTCCAAAACATTCAGAAATTATTATCCAAACGAAGAAATACAGAACACATAAGGGTACCTGATATTTTGCTTTTGCACTCACAATTTAGGCCAGTGGATAAAGAAAAAATTATTCAAAAAATAGTAAATGATATCGAAAGCAACGACAGTATAATAATAACAACTCAGGTAATTGAAGCAGGGGTTGATATTTCATGCAGAACTTTGTTCACAGAAATTGCACCCTTGCAATCACTTGTACAGAGATTTGGAAGATGTAACCGATCTGGAGAATATGATCAGTCAGATATTTTCTGGGTTGATCCTGTTGATAAGAAAGGTAGAACTATGTCAGCCCCATATGAAACAATAGAAATTGAGAAGTCCAGAAAATTCCTTAAGGAGATCGATGGAAAACAGTTCTCATTATCAGGTATTAACGGTTTTGACTTTGAAATCAGAAATGATGGATCCCTTAGAAGAAAAGATATTTTAGAACTATTTGACACATCACCCGATCTAACCGATTATGATATAGATATCTCAAGATTTGTAAGAAATTCTGACGAAAGGCATGTTTCAGTTTTCTGGCGTGATTTAGATCGGGAAAATTTAAAAAAGGAGAATTTACCGGAAAGGGATGAACTTTGCCCTGTTCCACTAAACGAGTTAAATGAACTATTGAAAAATTCTAAGGATGAAAGATTGTATAAATGGGACTGGATAAATGGAGGATGGAACATGCTCATGAAGGGAGAAAGGCTATATCATGGCCAGATAGTGATGCTAGACTCAAAAAAGGGGCATTATTCTGAGGTGATGGGCTGGTCTCTAAAAGATAAAAACGAGGTTCCTATTGTTGCAAAAAATCAAAGTTCAGGAAACACAAGAGAAACATGTAGTTTTAATGACGATAATCCGTCACAATTTCCATGGAAGTCAATTTACGAGCATACGGAAGAAGTAGTCAACAAATGTCGTGATATAGTAAAGGTTATAGGTATTCCTCAAAATTCGAAAAAATTTGAGGATGCTCTTCTAAAGGGAGCCCTATGGCATGATGTAGGCAAGGCACATCCAGCATTTCAATCAAAAATTAATAAACTTGAAGGGGTTCCAAAAGAGATCGAAGAAAACCAGATAGCAAAAGCTCCCTATGATAAATGGATAAACCATCCAGAAGGTGGAAGAAAGTACTTCCGTCATGAGCTAGCCTCAGCTCTAATAGCGATTCAAAATGGAGTCGACCCTATTGCAATTTTTCTTGCACTATCTCATCACGGAAAAATTAGGACATCTATCAGGTCTATGCCAGGAGAAAAAATACCTACAGATGAGAAAATAAGATTTGCAAAGGGTGTATGGGATGGAGATAAAATAAAAAAAGTAAATCTCCCTAACGTTACAATTAATAATGTCATTCTAGATCTGGATTTAATGGAACTGGGCTCAGAATCTATGAAAAAAAGCTGGGTACAGACCGTTTTAAATATGGTTAAAGATAAAGAAATAGGCATTTTTAGGTTAGCTTATTTGGAATCTCTATTGAGGGCTGCAGATCAAAGGGCAAGTGGTGGTTTATAATGGAACATAAATTATATGGCTGTCAGACAGAGCCCCTCAGTTCCTACTTAAAAGCTTTGGGCATATTCAAAATACTTTCTGAGCAGAAAGATGAAGAAGTAATGTGCAAGTGGGAGAATAATCACTTAGTAATAAAAACTAAGTGTGAGCAAGATGAATTAATTAGATTTTTTTCAGAAGAATATAGCCCGTCCCCAATAATGTCTCCTTGGAACGGTGGAAGTGGCTTTTATCCTAATGACTCTGAAGCAAAAGAAAACATAAATAAAATTTTAAATCTCGGAGATAAAAGATTTTGTGACTTCATTTCTACCTACAAGTTGATTAAAGAAACACTTGGAAAATCATTTCCAGAGATTTTTGGTTCACCCCTAACTCTAGAGGACTTAATTGAAAAGTTCACTGAGAAAGGGAAAAACAAGGAAATAGAAAAGATAAAGAAACTTAAGGGGAAAATAATTACAGAATTAGAGAATTCAGACAAAATAGATAAAGAGAGCATAGAAACTTTAAGTGCGGTTGGAAATTCTAAGTTAAAGTCAGAAATTAAAGAGATTGGAAAATTGAATAATGATTTTTATCAAATTATGAGGGATGAATACAAAAGTAAAATTGTGACAAAATTAAGGGATACTATAAATGAAAGGTATCTAGAGTGGATCGATGCATCCATACTCGTCAACGCAGAAGGGAAACCTGTTTTCCCTCCGTTGTCTGGTAGCGGTGGAAATGAAGGTAGGTTGGATTACTCAAGTCTGTTTATAGCTTCTCTAACTAAGGTGTTTGTAAACAAGACAAATTCAAGTACTGAATTACTGAGAAATTCACTATTTGGAGACTTAACCGATAAATTACAGGAATCGGCCGTTGGTAAATTTGATCCAGGAAAAGCTGGAGGTTTCAATCAGGGTAATGAAATAGAAACAAAAATCGTTAAAATAAATCCATGGGACATTATTCTTATGATGGAAGGAATTCTTATCTGGAGCAATTCCATAGGAAGAAGGAATGCCATTAGAGAAACAAAAATCGTTACACCATTCACTGTCTCATACTCTCCTTACGGATATGAGTCTTCAAACGTTTCGGATTTCAAGAAATCGTTGGAAATATGGGCACCAATATGGAATAACTATGCATACGCGGACGAACTAAAGTCGCTATTCAAGGAAGGAAGGGTAGCCTTGAGGGGAAAAGTTGTGAAAAAGGGACTGGACTTCTTTCAAGCCATAAATTCCCTAGGAGTGGATAGGGGCATAACTGGATTCCTGAGATATTGTTTTCTTGTAAGAAGGGGTCAGTCATATATAGCGTTGCCATCTGGCCTGCATAGAGTTAAATATAGCAAATATGTAAATTTAATTGAAGATCTGGACTTAGTATATCGGACATTTGAACAAAATCTGAAAGTAATTCAGGGGACGGGAAAAACCCTGCCTCAAATATATGAATCCATAAAAAGAAATATGTATGAATCCACATATGATCTTCTAAATAACGGGAATCCTCTAACTGCTGTACGATTGCTAAGGGCCATTGGAAGGGCAGAAATGTCTTTTTCCAGAGTTAGGGGTAAATATGAAAATAAGGGAGGGCAGAAACTCAGGCCATTGTTTGGACTGAGTACAAACTGGATAAATAAATCCGATGATAAGAGTAGCGAGTTTAGGATAGCTCTTTCCCTTTCTTCAATAGGGAGAACAGAAAAGGTTGGTTCATTTCGGTCAAATATTGAAGGGACAAGTCTTCAGGATGACAGAAAATGGGATGATAATATAGGTCAGTTTTCGTGGACTGGAGCTAACCTTACAGAAAAATTGATAAATACACTAATAAAGAGATTGACCGAGGCTCAATCAAACAAAAATTCTACTTTCCCCTTCTTTTCTAGGATCAAATTAAGTCTTAATGATGTGATGAAATTTATAAATGGCGAAATAGATGAAAGATGCATTGAAGAACTATTGTTTGCATTTTCATTAATTAGATGGGACGATAACAAGTCATCACAAAACATAATGGAAATGAATGACTATATTTCAATAAACTCATCCTTTGATTATCCAATAGATAGGCTCTGGGCATTGGTAAGGCTATATCTTTCTCCGGAGCAATTTTCTCAAAACTCAAAGGTTAGTTTTAATCCAGACAGGAATCTGATAAATCTGCTCTTATCCGGCAAATCTAGAGAAACATTTAGATTGGTGAATATTCAGATGTTGAAACAAAACGTATTTCCTATAAAGATAGATAATGATAAGCCTATGGATAAAAGGTATGTGGCTTCTCTACTATTTCCATTAAGGGAAAAAGATTTTAAGGAGTTAAAGAGTATGGTTTTAAGGAAAGTTGAGGTCAATGATAAATAAAAAATTCGATTATAAAATATTGATTGAAGAGCCAAGGCTGTTAATGGATGTTAAGCTCAAGCCAACACAAGGTGATAGGTTTCAGCCAACAGGGTTTCCAGAAATAGGTGCAGCTGAGTTTCAAAGACCAGACGGAACAAGGATGGTTCTAGTAGAAAGCGCCCAATCCATGGCCAATCGGCTCGAATCAACTATAATTGGTGCAGATGGATACAATGTGATAGAAAGTCTGAAGGGAATTTCATATATAGTATCTGAACTGTCAGCTGATGGAGAGTTAAAATTTACATCATCTCTCATCGAGGCACATAGAATGAACTCGCCTTACATAATATCAGATAAAAACTTCAGGGAAGAATTAAAGAAGGAAGCCTCGTATTTCAAAGGTCAGCCTATGAACTGGAAAAAGGTGGCAAAGGCAGTCTTTAAATACGATGTTAATTCCTTAATTCACGGAGTTTTTATGGCAAATCTTGAAGATGGCAGGTTAAAACTACCAAGAATTCTAAGCTCTTTTATAGAAGCTGAAAATATAAGGGAAGTTTCCACTGGAGGGGTTAAAAATAATCCAATAGACCCAACAGGAAAACTGAGGACAAATGAAATTACAAAAGATGTGTATGGAAACGTACCCTATCACAGGACTGAGTTTACTGCAGAGAGTATAAATGCCTATTTCAATATAGATACGTCTCTTCTGAAAAGTTATGAGCTTGGAGAGAATGAGACAAAGTTGGTGTTCTTTCTCTGTATGTTGAAGATAAGAAAATTTCTTGACAGTTCTCTCAGACTTAGGACTGCATGCGATCTGATGGTTGATAGCAATATTGTATTTAATATAGAAAAAGACGAATATGTAGAATTTCCAGAGGAAAAAGAAATAATGGAAATCCTCAGCGACCTCATCAAAAAATGTGAACATAGTTTCAGCACTCCTCCTGTTACAAAACTGCAGGTCAAGGCAAAATGGAAAAAAGAGGGGGAAAAGCCAAATAATAGCGAGGAGAATATAGATAAAGAAAATGAAGATGATACATTAGAAGATGAATAAATGATGCTTTATGATAGCCTTCAAAATAACACTATTATCAGGTAGATACCATTCTACCCCCTGGGGGAGAAACGTCAATGAGGGCATCCCAGAATTCCCTCCATCGCCGTATAGAATAGTAAGAGCAATCATTGATTCATGGCTTAGAAAGCGCCCATCCTGGGATATTGATATCCTGCAAACGATAATTGAAAAATTATCTGAAAACCCTCCGCTATTTAGTACACCCAGGTTCACTGAAGGAGTAATACTCAGTTATATGAGTCAAAATTCAAAAGAGATCACTAAAAAGCAGCTTATATATGATGGCTTTATAAGTATCAATCCTGAGGATCAAATATATGTTATCTGGAAGAACGTAGAATTTACAGAAATAGAAGTGCAAAAATTGGAAGAGATATTATCACTAATAAATTACCTGGGCAGAAGCGATTCATGGGTTAAAATTGAAACTCTAAAGGATTTTAAAGAATTTGGAGACAAAATAAATGTTGAGCCTTTACAAGATTTAAATTACTTTGATGGTAACAAGGAAAAAGTCAAGGTTGCAATTCCAATCGCGAAAAAAAATTATAAATATGAAAAAACTGAGTGGTTTGATGCACTAATGCTTAAAACTTCTGATATAATTTATAAGGGAATAAGTTCGCCATATGCATTGGAATTTACATATTACTTAATTGAAAATCCAGAAATAAAAGAAGACAAAAGCAAAAAGTCGTTGGCAGGAAGACTTAAAGTTAAAAATTTTCTTTATTCAATAGATTCCAAGGTTCCACCAATGGCAACAGATTCATTAATCATAGCAGAAAGAATACATAAGAAAATTAATGGCATTTATGGAAAAATGTCTAATAATGGTAGATCAGTAAATTTAAGCGGAATAAATCCTGATGGTTCTATTTCTAAGGGCCATAGGCATATTTTTATCCTTCCCCTTGATCTGAATAATAATGGACGAATAAGTCATATATTAATAAGAAACAAAGAATATTTCACACAGAAGGAACTGCTCGCGCTCGATCGCACAAGATCCATCTGGCAATCAAATGGAAGACCAGATATTAAACTCATTCCGGAAGAGTGGGGCGAAGATAACGAAATAAGTGTCATACAGAAATCAAAAAGATTCAAAAGTATCACCCCTGTGGTATTAACAAGGCATTATAGAAAAGGAAGGGGTGATTATTATCAGTGGTTATGCAATGAACTGAACCATGAATTTGCAAATCATGGATTACCAAAACCAGTATCATTTAAGCTTCTAAATAAATCATCAAAAAATGGTCACAGTTATTACTGGCTAGATTTTAGAAGAAATAGAAAAAATGATCCAGTTAATCTGGGATACGGATTTGAAGTTGTTTTTGAAGATTATGTTCCTGGCCCTTTCTCTGTAGGATATGGAGCCCATTTTGGACTTGGTACATTCATGCCGGTTAAGGAGGTAATGGAAGGTGACAGGGAGTAATGAAGAGGAAAATATAGACTACATACCCCTCAGAATGATAAATGAATTTGTATACTGTCCTAGATTATTTTATCTTGAATACGTAGAGGGATATTTCGAAGATTCTTCTGACACAATAGAGGGAAGAATTAAACACCAGAGAGTTGATAAAGAGAGTGGTGAATTACCAGATTCCGACCAATTTAGCAATGCAAATGATAGAATACATGCAACATCAGTTACATTATCCTCCGAGATCGAACAAATAGTTGCAAAGATTGATCTGATCGAAGGAAATGGAGGAGAGGTCAGGCCTGTGGAATATAAAAAAGGGAGACCGAACGAAAGCAATGGTGGAATTTGGGATTCAGATAAATTACAAGTGACCGTCCAAGCAATGATACTTATTGAAAACGGTTACAAATGCAGCGAGGCCACAGTATATTATGCAGAATCTAATAAAAAAATAAATCTCAAAATAGATGATGCTACAATTGAGTGGGCAAAAAATATTATAAAACAGGCAAGAGATCTTAAAACTAAAAAAATTATACCTGATCCACTAGTAGATAGTCCAAAGTGCATTAAATGCTCCTTAGTTTCAATCTGCCTGCCAGATGAAACACTTTCCTTAAAAATGGAAAAATCTGAAAAATCGGGAGATGAAATAAGGAGATTATTTCCAGCAAGATCGGATAGTTATCCATTCTATGTAGGGGAACAGGGAGCTTATATATCTAAAAAGGGAGAGGAACTGGTAGCCAAAAAGGATAATGTAACAATCGGAAGTTACAGAATAATGGAAATTTCAAGTGTGTCCATATTTGGCAATGTCCAGATTTCAACGCAGGCAATAAAAGAGCTATGTAACAGGAACATTCCTATATGCTATTTTTCATCAGGTGGATGGTTTACAGGTATGACAAATGGAATCTCTGGCAACAATATAGATCTCAGAATAAAACAGTTCGATACAGCATCGCAGAATGAAAAGTCACTAGAAATTGCAAAAGGATTCATTACAGGAAAAATAAAGAATTCTAGAACAATGCTTAGAAGAAACGGAAAGGATATCAAATCTGAAACACTTGAAAATTTAAGTGAACTCTCAAGAAAAATTTTAACATCGAAGAATTTGGGTGAACTATTGGGAATAGAGGGACTTGCTGCCAGAATTTATTTCAGTAATTTCACTAAAATGTTAAAGAGTTCTGAAAATCATGCAGATTTCAATTTTAATAGCAGAAATAGGAGACCACCGAAGGATCCAGTAAACGCAATTCTTTCTTATCTATACTCTATTCTTGCAAAGGACATGACTATTATTGCAGCAACTGTTGGATTTGATCCTTATCTGGGATTTTTACATAAACCAAAATATGGAAAACCTGCACTTGCATTGGATTTGATGGAAGAGTTCAGACCAATAATCTGTGACTCTGTTGTAATTACAGCACTTAATAGCAACGAAATAAACAAGGATGACTTTATTCGGAGGGGGAATTCAGTTGCCTTAACATCTAATGGGAGGAAAAAAACAATAAGGGCATATGAAAGAAGGCTTGATGACCTAATCAGTCATCCACTGTTCAAATATTCTGTTAGCTATAGAAGAGTTTTTGAGGTTCAGGCAAGAATGCTTGCTAGGTACCTAAACGGGGAAATAAAACATTATCCAGTTTTTACAACCAGGTGAAACATGAGAAGAAAATATTTGGTATCCTATGATATAACAGATCAAAAAAGATTAGGACAGATATACAAGAAAATGAAGGGCTATGGAGATGCACTGCAGTATTCTGTCTTTATTTGTGATCTATCCGATAAAGAAAAGATTATTATGATCTCTGAGCTTTCTCACATATTAAATCATTCTGAGGATAGTGTCCTTATTTTTGACCTTGGAAATTCCAGTTCAAAATATCAAGATAAGATAATGTCAATAGGGAAGGTAAAAAAGTTTGAGGATCGTGGAGCAATCATTATATAAAGCTTGAATTTATCCTAATTTACCAATCGGTTTTGATGAAAAACACTGCCTTTGGCAGGAGGTGGAGAATTGGATCTCATCCTGATCGTTAACATCACTGCCTTTTTGCGAGAGGCGAACCTTTGATAATACTTCATTTCCCTCTCGATCTTGGTAATTCACGGTTTATGATGGATTATTCTAATGGGTAGCTTTCCACATCTTACTCTTGTTCCACAGAATATGGCCATTCTCTCGCAAAAATAAATTATCACGTATCAATATTTGAAGTTTTAGCTGCAAAAGTAAACTTTATACAAATACTAGTCATATATACCTGTTTCCATGATTGAATAATCATGGCTCTATTGAAGCGCACCTGAACAGTCAGACAAACTCATGGGAGATCTGGTTTCCATGATTGAATAATCATGGCTCTATTGAAGCATCTAGGCCCTGATCTGGATGATCTGCATCTGTCCAGTTTCCATGATTGAATAATCATGGCTCTATTGAAGCCATTGGTTTGCTGTGTATTGAACTTCCAGTACCATCGAGTTTCCATGATTGAATAATCATGGCTCTATTGAAGCATTGTTTCGCCTTCCTTGTTTGTTCGATCTCCTTTATGTTTCCATGATTGAATAATCATGGCTCTATTGAAGCTGGGATTGAAGGTATCTTCTATTTTCCGTAGGAGTGTTGTTTCCATGATTGAATAATCATGGCTCTATTGAAGCCAGTTCGATTTTTTTATTTTCTATTATCAGGTCTGCTGTTTCCATGATTGAATAATCATGGCTCTATTGAAGCACAGAAGAAATCCCGTGAACAACGGCCCAGTATGGTGTTTCCATGATTGAATAATCATGGCTCTATTGAAGCAAATGCCCTGAATGTGGAGCTGTGAATTCACAATCTGGTTTCCATGATTGAATAATCATGGCTCTATTGAAGCATTCCTCTTCCTGTGGGAGTTCCTCTGCGAGTTTTCTGTTTCCATGATTGAATAATCATGGCTCTATTGAAGCTTTCTGTCATTTCCCGGTCTAGTATGTTTTTGAGGAGTTTCCATGATTGAATAATCATGGCTCTATTGAAGCTTATGGTTCTGGTATCCATGCCTTTAAACTCCTTTATTGTTTCCATGATTGAATAATCATGGCTCTATTGAAGCTTTGATGTTTGTTTCCCTTAAAGGCATTTCTGGAATGGTTTCCATGATTGAATAATCATGGCTCTATTGAAGCTGGGTGTATATCGCATGGCTGTTGCTTATTGTCGATGGTTTCCATGATTGAATAATCATGGCTCTATTGAAGCGTTTATAGTCTGGATAAATGACTTTACTGTTATCTTGTTTCCATGATTGAATAATCATGGCTCTATTGAAGCCATTTCTTCAATTCCTCCTTATTTTTTGAATGATTGTTTCCATGATTGAATAATCATGGCTCTATTGAAGCTCTCAAAACTATTATATCTACTATTCATTTTAAAAAGTTTCCATGATTGAATAATCATGGCTCTATTGAAGCCCAGCTTTTCCAGTTTACAACATTCATATTCCAGATCGTTTCCATGATTGAATAATCATGGCTCTATTGAAGCTGCCACATTTTCATTAGCACTCCGACTTGTATCACACGTTTCCATGATTGAATAATCATGGCTCTATTGAAGCTGCTGTAAACGGTGGAACAGGCTTACTCGGATAACTTGTTTCCATGATTGAATAATCATGGCTCTATTGAAGCCTAATGGTGTTGAAAAACATGCTTCATCTATAGAAGTTTCCATGATTGAATAATCATGGCTCTATTGAAGCACTCGACCCATACTTTGTCAATGCTCTTATGGTAACGTTTCCATGATTGAATAATCATGGCTCTATTGAAGCGAAGAAATTTCATCTGTACGACACGAAATTGGTGTGGCAGTTTCCATGATTGAATAATCATGGCTCTATTGAAGCATGATTGCGTTAAAACTTGCAAGACTTTCCACGGAGGGTTTCCATGATTGAATAATCATGGCTCTATTGAAGCGGCATGATATCATGGCTGTCGCACCCTATCCCATACTGTTTCCATGATTGAATAATCATGGCTCTATTGAAGCCTCCACAGCTCTCCTGACTTTCTCATCAGGGGAAGAACGTTTCCATGATTGAATAATCATGGCTCTATTGAAGCTGGATCAGGCACCGGAAGTCCATTTAGTTCATAGATCTGTTTCCATGATTGAATAATCATGGCTCTATTGAAGCGTGATCACACCTTTCAGGAACCTTATGCAATCTCGTAGTTTCCATGATTGAATAATCATGGCTCTATTGAAGCGTCCCCTGAGCGTGCAGTTCTCGTCCTCAGTACTGGGGTTTCCATGATTGAATAATCATGGCTCTATTGAAGCATGTCGAGACGAACATGACGGTGGCAGAGCTGAACAAGTTTCCATGATTGAATAATCATGGCTCTATTGAAGCGAATTGACGATTGCATTGACATTCTTACCAGTAACTGTTTCCATGATTGAATAATCATGGCTCTATTGAAGCTTCAGTATCATCCTCAGTAAATCCTGCCGATACAGGGTTTCCATGATTGAATAATCATGGCTCTATTGAAGCATCTGGTACAGATTCAGTGTATGTAATCATTCACGATGTTTCCATGATTGAATAATCATGGCTCTATTGAAGCCAGTAAAAGGGAGCCAACCCAGAAAACCTTGGAGGTGGTTTCCATGATTGAATAATCATGGCTCTATTGAAGCGAAGAAAATCTGGATAAAATACTCAAGATAATTCCTTAGTTTCCATGATTGAATAATCATGGCTCTATTGAAGCACGGTTATTGGGTCTTTGTATGTGGTACTTAGTCCGGGTTTCCATGATTGAATAATCATGGCTCTATTGAAGCATTATATGCATTGTGCCAGTGTTTCCATAGAGCCCAAGTTTCCATGATTGAATAATCATGGCTCTATTGAAGCTATATAAATCAATAGAATCGCTTGTTTTCCCTATGTTGTTTCCATGATTGAATAATCATGGCTCTATTGAAGCCCTTACCTGATACGATGGCATGACTTCATTACAAAGTTTCCATGATTGAATAATCATGGCTCTATTGAAGCAGTTTTCAATCCCCTTACATTTGGTAAATATCAACTATGTTTCCATGATTGAATAATCATGGCTCTATTGAAGCTCAATCTTACAGTATGGCTGATGCTCACATGATAAGAGTTTCCATGATTGAATAATCATGGCTCTATTGAAGCACAAGGTCTTCATACATACCTCAATGTGCAGCAACCGTTTCCATGATTGAATAATCATGGCTCTATTGAAGCAATACATCGATATCCTGAAATAAAAGAAAATTCACGTTTCCATGATTGAATAATCATGGCTCTATTGAAGCTTAACAATCCAACCATCTTCAAGGAAGAATTCCTTTATGTTTCCATGATTGAATAATCATGGCTCTATTGAAGCGCTGCAAACTGGATAATAGTATTTGGCATAGTCCTCTTTGTTTCCATGATTGAATAATCATGGCTCTATTGAAGCAAACTGTTTACAACAAAAATCACCATCAAATTTCCATTGTTTCCATGATTGAATAATCATGGCTCTATTGAAGCGTCATTCGATTGACATATTTTGTCATCAGTGATATGAGTTTCCATGATTGAATAATCATGGCTCTATTGAAGCACTACTACTACTAAAATATTTTGAAAAAAAACTATAGTTTCCATGATTGAATAATCATGGCTCTATTGAAGCCCCATGTCTGGATTTTTCTCAAAAGCCGGTAAAACAACGTTTCCATGATTGAATAATCATGGCTCTATTGAAGCGGAGGAGTTTCTGGGATAGGAACAATAACAATGACTTGTTTCCATGATTGAATAATCATGGCTCTATTGAAGCACAAATTCCTCCTTCTGGTTGCAGGTTGGTGGAGAAAGTTTCCATGATTGAATAATCATGGCTCTATTGAAGCCACAGATCTGGTGATGGCATTGGATGAATCTGACGCCGTTTCCATGATTGAATAATCATGGCTCTATTGAAGCAATCTCTCACAGAAAGAAAGCGAAGAGGTCTGGGGTGTTTCCATGATTGAATAATCATGGCTCTATTGAAGCAGGACAGAGACCTTAATGTCCCCTCCCTGAGTGAAGGTTTCCATGATTGAATAATCATGGCTCTATTGAAGCGATTTCCCTTCAACAGTAACAAAGAATGCTACTGGTGGTTTCCATGATTGAATAATCATGGCTCTATTGAAGCCGTTGTATCCCGTACTTGAAGCCTGAAAAGTTAAAGAGTTTCCATGATTGAATAATCATGGCTCTATTGAAGCCTTTCTTTGCTGCGGCGACATGTCCCTCCACTTCTTGGTTTCCATGATTGAATAATCATGGCTCTATTGAAGCATGCAATCCATCCTTTCATATATCGAGAGTGCCCACTAGTTTCCATGATTGAATAATCATGGCTCTATTGAAATTTATTTGTGCAAACATAACCATGAAAATGGTTTTTTGTGAATGTTTTTGGAAGACCTCATATTATTAATATCTCAGGAAAACAGGCGGAGAAAAAATGAGTGAAGAAAGGGCAGCAATACTTATTGACAACTATTATTTGAAAAAGGAAGTGCTGAATCACATGGAAGGCACCTTCAAACTTGATTATAAATCATTTTGTGATTTATTATGCCAGAAACATAATTCTTCTTTGTTTAGAACTTATGTGTATGATTGTGAGTTCAAATCAAATGAAGTCCTCCTTGACAGGTTAGAAAAACTGGCTAATTTTAAAGTTGGGCGTGGAGAGAAATAAAAGGTAGGATTTCATTTTGTACAGAAACAGGTAGATATCCAGCTTGCAGTGGACATGATCACACTCTCAAAATCAAATATACAAAATATCATTCTTGTATCTGGAGATACTGATTTCATTCCAGTAGTCAAATATGTCCAAGATCAGGGAACCATGGTATATCTTTGGTCTGCAAATAAAGATAATAATGGGGAACTCGCACGAAACTGTGATGGAGCAAACCCTCTTACTGAAGATGTGCTTGTTAAATATTCAACTCTCCATCGCTAAATATAAACTTATTTAAGGAACTGGAATTTGGAATAAATATTTCAGAATCAGAACATATTGGATTTTATGAAGTTGAAGGTGAGATTTTGATCAGAAAGATTTCATAATGACACAAATAAGTGATAGAAAATCTTTAAAATATCTCAATATTTACACTGAATTTGCCTTCCATGTAAGCATCAGAAAATACTGGATTGATCTATTTCACAATTAATCCTGTCTGAAATTTCTGTTTGTTAACAAATAGGGAACAAGCTTACTGTGAAATCATTTATCACAGTGTGGTAAATGATCATGGATTTTGTATCCATGAGATCATGAAAAGGATTTCCATGGTATTATTTTTGCAAACACGGAAATCGTAACAAAATGGTACTCCATACATGAAATTATAAATGCATCACTGAATAGGAAATAGCATATGCTATTAAGACACATATACCTTGAATATAGACACTGTGCACAATAAAGACTTGCTCATATCATAAAATGTGAAAGAAGACTGTTAATTAGTGGATGAAATATTTCACTACTGTCATGCCATTTGAATGTCAGACATGCTTCAACCTATAACCTTGTCACACCCCCTGTCACACTACCTGTCACAGTGTGACAGCTTGTAAATGCTGTAAAATATACCTTTTTAGAACACTACCTGTCACACCCCCTGTCACATGTGACAGGTCAGAACATCTTTTTTGTCTAAAAGGCTGTCACACCCCTGTCACATGTGACAGCCCCTTGTCATGGGTGTGACAGCTTAAATAGTCAGTAAATCACGTAAGATTTGGGCAGTGCTGTCACACTGTCACACCTGTCACACTGTCACACCTAAAAAGCGACTATATATGACAAGCATTATAGGGGTGACACCCCCCTAAAATAGTCATACGTCTTAGTAGAATTAACTAAGATCAAAAAGTTGAAGATTAGAAAATTAAGAAAAAAAATTATGGGTGTGACAGGTGTGACAACCCTATACTCATATCAATAACATGGTAGAATTAACTAAGATGAAAAATTATGAATGAAAAAATCAATATTGAAAAAGTGGACAGGGTTACAGTGACAAGGATCATCATTTCCATGACATGAAGATTTGGATAAAAAAAATAATTTAAGAATTGTTATGGGAGTTTGAAAATATATTCAGTGCAATTTGTAAGCACATTATCTGGCAATTTCAACTAATGCCAGATTGAAGCTGGTGTTCATACAGGCAATGGCATCAGGAAGTTATAGGAATCAATATAAAAGAGTTAGAAGGAAATAGATATGCTTGGCACAAACGTGAATAGCGACTATCCTGACTTCCAGACATTTGACGTTGGAAATATAGTTCTTAAAAGAGTATATTGGAGCCTGAACCACAAAATGCAAATCCTGCTAAGAGTTCACGCTTATCTTTAAAGGCAAATGCGCAACAGACTGTGTATATTTTTAAATAATGTAACTTCGCATAATTCATCCCTCGGTGTTTACCATATTTATCTATTTGCAAATAATAGGAATGACTACCTCGGAATTTATAGAGAGATTAAAATGAAGAATTCATTAGAGGTGGTGAGTGAACCCAGACTGATATCTCTGGTTTTTCTATCAAGCAGCTAGGTTTTTCTGTTTCTGCTTTGGGATATGACGGCGATTGTTGTTTTAAAAAGTGATATTTCATTGTAAAAATGATCGTAAAATCAAACATTTACTTGATTAGTCCTGATCAAGTTTGGTAATATACTCAATTTCCTCATTTTTTACAAATCCATATCCAATTTTATCCCATCTTTGGAGAAAGTCGTCCTTGGCATAATCCTTAGATTCTGCCCAATACACCCCTTTGTGTTTGGACAAGACCGATTTCAGTTCTTCCTTCGTCAATATATAAGTAACGGGCGATGTGTAAACATTCCAAGATACAATATAAAAATCAGCAATAATTTCGCTGACATCTTTAAATGGTCCCACGGCGGCTTTCTTAGTATATCCTTTTGTTTGAATCATAAGCATCTTTTCGCCTTGCTTTCCATAAGCTATAATATCTATGCCCTTTGCATTTCTAGATGTTGGAAGAACGTTCCATCCCATTCTCGAGAGCTTGTAACAAATGTAATACAGCCCAATGTTGCCAGTAATCTGCCTATTGGAAAAACCGATTTTACTCACTTCACACTATTTTCTTTTGCTATTATAACCTATAAGATTTGGGGTATTAAAGCATATGAGCATCTATGCTAATATCTAACCTCTAGTAATTATATTATACATTTATCCATTACACAACCAAATGAAAGGCTTTAACGAATTGGTTGATCGACTAAATGAAATCAGCAACCAATGGATCCATTCAAATCGAACCCATGATACTGGCATAGGCAAAACACTTGAAGATCTATTGGGAATACAAGAAAACAACTTTCCAGGGCCAAATGGAGAGAAGGTGGAATTAAAATCCATACGGAAAGATTCATCATCAATGATAACCCTCTTTACAAAGAGCCCTAAACCTGGCGAGTCCATAAAAAATCTGCTGGATGATTACGGCTACCAGAGTGTTAATGATCCGACAAAGAAGAATCTCCATGTGGATCTTTATGGAAATAGAACAACTGAGATCAAAGGCATTCCTTCATTAAAGCTTGCTGTTACTCCTGACAGAATTGACATTGTGAATATTCATGGAAAGATCTATGGCGGATGGGATTATGAAACACTTAAGAAATCCTTTGAATTAAAAATGTATAGAGTTTTGCTTGTGAAGGCTGATAAAAGGGGAAGTAAGATGAATGAGGAATTCAACTACAATGAGGCATGGGTTTTGATGGGCTTTTCATTTGAAAGATTTATAACCCTTATCAGCAATGGCATTGTAAAGGTTGAGCTAAGGCTTGGAATCTACCCAAAGGGAAGCAAAAATGAAGGAAAACCTCATGATCATGGCACAGCATTTAGAGTGCTTGAGGGAAACATTCAAGACTGCTTTGCATATAGAGATAGGATAATACCAAAAATGGGGAAGCTATGATAGAAGAGATCAAGGAAAGGGACTGGACATTTCTTAATGAGAATACTAGGGAATACACCCATATATACCACGATTACCCAGCAAGGATGATCCCACAAATTCCAAGAAACATAATAAGAATGCTGGAAGAGAAAGAGAGGAATTTATTATTTGATCCTTACTGTGGTTCTGGCAGCTCCTTGGTAGAAGGATTATTGGCAGGATTAAACGTAATTGGAACCGACATTAACCCGCTTGCTAAACTAATATCAGAGGCAAAGACAGAATATCATATGGAACCCATTGATTTAAGCAACGAAATAGACCGTTTTGTTGAATTTACAATGTTTCCAAAGGGAACGCCAAAGATTATAGATAAAGAAAACCTTGAATTCTGGTTTAAGCCCAATGCAGTAAAGGGCATAGGCCTGATATTAAGATATATCAGCAGGATCAAGGACAAAAGGATCAGGAAATTCTTTGAAGCAACTGCCAGTGAGGCCATAAGGGAAAGCTCCAATACCAGGAAAGGTGAATTCAAGCTATATAGATATAACAAAGAGAAGCTGAAAGACTATAATCCAGATCCGTTTGCCATCATGAAGGAAAAATTAGTCAGGAATTTCAAAGGATATGAATCATTCCACAGGAAGATGGCTGAACTCAATTATCAGCCTATCTCAAAGATATATCTTGCCAATACTGTAAATCAAATCCCAAAGAGCAAAATAAGGGAAAATTCAATAGATATCGTAATCACTTCACCGCCCTATGGAGATTCGCATACCACTGTTGCCTATGGTCAATATTCAAAACTCTCTTCAGAATGGCTTGGGATCCTGAAGAGTAACGTTGATACAGCATCAATGGGCGGAAAGAAATCAAAGCCCGTTAGTTTTGGATGTGAGGATCTGGATAGAAGTCTTAGGGAAGTAGAAGGAATAAACCATGTTAGATCTTTGGAAGTGTATTCCTTTTATTCAGATCTTAGGAGTTCAATCAATAATGTGTCAAAGACCATAAAGAGTGGTGGATATGCATGTTATGTTGTAGCCAACAGGAAGGTTGCAGGTGTGTTGCTTCCAACTGACAAATCCATCGTATGCTTTTTTGAAAAGAATGGGTTTAAAAATATTGAGACTTTTACAAGAGGCATACCAAATAAGAGAATGCCCTCAAAGAACAGCCCTTCTAACAAGGTGGGAAAACTTGATGATACTATGACTAAGGAATACATCATTCTTATGAGAAAGGATTAGTTTTGCACTACGAATGTCAGGAAATCGATCTTGGATGTTGGTAATTCAAATATTAGATTTACTTATTTTTTTTAGGTAATATTCAATGATTTATTACTTTTAATTTTTTAAGATATTTTTCTATGAAATTGAGCAATAGATTATAGTATTAATCGTTGCAGGTGCTAAAACCAAGTAAATGTATTAAAAATATTAGTTTGTAAATATAATATTATTTTGATTTCCATACTAACTAGTTTTTCTGAAATCCGGAAGAGCCATTGATTAATAATATAATAAAATTTACGTAAAGATTGAATTCAAAAAGAGAAAACATGCGTTTGAGCCTGATTGTCAAAATTTCTAATGGGAGTGAAAGAGTGGAACTGTGGAAATTTTAGTAAGTATTTATAATCAAATCTAAAGCTCCCGAATATCTGCTTGGCGCGGTCTGAACAGTTACAACAATAGTTACCGTTCCACCTGGAGAAACACTTACCGGGAGAGCAGGTGATATACTAATTACGGAAAAACCGGGAGTGTTTGTTCTAATGCTTGAAATGTTATGATCAAATAAACTGGCACTTGATTTTAGCTCAAGGTCTTCTATCAATGTAAAACCCGCATCATAATTAGAACCCGCAAATGTTTGAGTGGAGGGACCGAAATAACCACTTGTTGTGCCTAAGTAGTTAAAGTCAACGTTGACTGCAATAATGGATTGTGGAATTGCATTAAAACTTACTAAACACGTTACATTTGAACCAGATACGGTTATGTTAATACTACTTGAATAGTAAGTGGAATGGGACGCTAAAGGTAAAAAACTATACTTTCCATTCCCAAGTTGAAGAGTAATAAAACTACTTGAACTCACAAACTTAAAGGGTTGATTTGGCTCGGAGACTGTCCAGTTCATATCTGAGGGCTAACCAGCTTGGCCAATGGTTACTGTATATGTCTTTGGTTTTATCTGAACTTTATAGTTGTTAGTAAAGTAGAACAAACCTCCTGCCACTAAGATGATTGCGACAACTATTGCAGATATTACCAGAATTTTATTCTTCATAATTGAAGATTCCTAATAGCATATTAATTTTTTCCTGCTATTCATCTATCATAGAAATTAGAGCCAATTCGTATTTTATGGGTCAGAAATGCTTCCTCATGTCATCATTATGAGTGTTAGATCTTTTAACATGGTCTATAATCACTTTCTAAATCTAATATATCGACAATCTTAAAAAGTTCTTCAGATTTCAAAAAAATTTAAATGAATATGAGTTTATAACTTACCCTCAAAGAGTTGAAGAGACACTTAGATATTAATTTCTTCAGGCGGCGCCAAGTCTCTGAAGGGAATAGACGATTAATATCCCTACTAACCCTATAGCGAGAATAGCTTCGTTGAAAATAATTAGTGAGTAAACAATAACAGCAATTACTGTAGAATATTCCAACCAAGCCATTCTTGATAGCAGCTTTGGGGCCTTAGGCAACCTGTCAAACACATCACTCATTCTTGTGACACCCCCATTGAAGTTATTCTATCCATTGTTCGCATGCACCTGCCCCTTTTTTCTGATTCTAGATAAGAAAGTGCCATCATCTGTGTTCCAAGCATTTTGGACTGATTTTCATCTGGTAGCTGCATAAGGGCATCATACATATTCTTCATGTTTACATACCTCTCCTTTTCATTCATTGATGCAAAGATTTCCAATCTCGTTTTCATGACTCTCTGTCTGTCCTGTTCATCTGCATGGGATAAAACCCAGAGCATCTGAGGCAGCATACCTTTCCTGTCATTCATTATCGATCTTGCCCTGCCAAATACTATTACACTAATACCAAGTATCTGTAAAAATAGCCCCAGAACAAGTCCCAGAGTTGTTGTAACTACCAGGAATCTTCCCATGAGCATTACAATCATTCCGTACATGAGAACCATTACACCAAGGTATAGCAAGGCCATTAGCCCAAGTGTGCGCCTGTAGGACATGGTTATCCTGTCAACCTTATGCTTCAGGTAACCCCTTACCGGAATAAGTATTATTGCCGCGATAACCATAATCAGTGCTCCGGGCCAAAATCTAGGATAGACTACTGTAAAAGGGATATAACCCATGAAAACATTTAGAAAACCGTACGAAAGTCCCGTAAATCCAAGATAAAGGAAACCTTCTTCGAGCAGGGTTCCTCTCCAACCAAGCATTTTCTGTTTTATCATACGCCCCATCAGTACTACTTTCAACTTTGTCATGCCCCGTACAGCTACCAAAAATACCATGGATAGTTCTGCCCATAAAAGACCCCACCAGTTCCATACGGGGAGCCATGCAAAGTTATGTATTGAAACCGGGGTGATGGTAAGCATGAGTTTAAGGCCAAGTCCGGCGAATATTTCACCCCTTGCCAGGTTAGCACCGGTTGGATATAACAGATCCGGCCTGAAAAGACCCATCTCGGGTATGAACCTGCTCTGTATCCTTTTGCTTGCCAGTACTATTGTTGCAGCCCAGAAAATAATTATAGTAAGTAGAAAATAAATTGCCTTAGATTCGGTCCCTACTCCAGGCGGTGCTACAAGAATTAGTACTAATCCTACAACACTGATCCAATTCTCAAACAGGACTGCAGTAACATATAATGGTCTTCTGTAAGTTGACCACTTCACCCTTTTTGTTATGGGAAGGGTCATGGAAAGAGTTATGGCAAGAAGAATCAGAACAGGGGGTAAAATGTAAAAACCTATTCCGGTCCCAGGGGAAAAAGGACCGAAAAATCCACTTGCAGTCAATATAAACACCTATCGCTATAGTTCCAGCCCATTCTCCGCGAGCATCTTCCTCATCATCTGAGACTGCTGCTCAGGAAGCCTTTGAAGGACTTTCCTCATAGTTTCCATCTCCTTCTGCTTCAGTGAGGGTTCAAGAGATGATACGACGACCAGTTGTGTTTTCATGAGCTTCATCCTGTCACTCTGTTCCAGGGACATTACCACGTGAGTTCTAGTTTCCGCTATTTTGAGATATTCATCTTCGTTCAGGGAAAGGGCCGCGACTAGCATTGACTTCATTGCGTTTTCCCTTTCCTGGTCCGATAGTTCGATGAAGCTTCTGAGTCTGTCATTCAGCATCGTTCTTCTTTGTTCATCTGGCATAGTAGCCATTGTCTTTACCATAGTCCTCATAAATTTTTCGTCTGCCATAATATACAATTGCAACCCACAATTAATACATATAAGTAAAGAAAAATTTACTTAAGAGGTTTTCTAATTTCCACATTATTTTCCACACAAATGTTAAAACTTGTCTTCTTCAAGAGAAAATATAACAATTTCAACCATTTACTTCCAGAATTATACTCTTTTTCTTCTATTTCTCCTTAAATTTTCTTTAAAAATTCATAGCTCACGCCATCCATTTATGATCTTCAATGCTTGTACATTGTATGCAAAACATGCAAACATGAATTTCACTCTCACTCTTTTCACAGTTGTTATCATTACATGTGCAAAATGAAATACCCTTTTAATGACAGAATATGGATATTCAACAAGTGATCTCTTTCTTGAGATCCTTAAATTTCTTCTTATGGATTCAATGGACAGTTTATGATTTCTCACAGATCGATCCATTGTTCCATCTATTCCCCTTGGATCATGTCCGAAGTATCCTCTGTCTCTGTACACGATGATTCCTCTTTTGGAAAGATCAATGGTTGTGTCATGATCCTTTGCTGTTGACACAGCATAGGATCTTATTACTGGAACAGGAATATTATTATCAACTATTGTATGACCCTTGTATCCAAAAGACGTTTTACTGTTCTTTTTTGTGAATGAACCGATCTGCCATCCTTATATACCATTAACAGTATATCATCACTCTTATAAGTGTCCAAATGATAGAGAGAGCATATCAGTGTGAATGCATCCCAGTCTATGGCATTCTTTACGAATATTAATGGATCATTTATCTTCATTGAATTGTATTTTTCTTTTATTGCATGATCAAGTAAATCACCCATACAGTAACATGCGTGTTTCATGAATAAATGTTATGGTGTTTGTTGGGAGGTTATTAGAAATCCTCATTAGTTTTGACAATCTTGCTGATGTTAAAATTGAGGATAAAAATGATTTAATGGACAGTAATCTTCATAGCCTCGTTGATAGAAGTATCAATAAGGTGAATAAAAAAATCGGGATTTATCCAAACAATCAACCCAAATTGCCAGAATCACTGGGGCATATCCAGATTAAAAATGAGATTGTTCAAAATCTTAAGGGAATAGGTATTGACACTTATCCCGAGGTTGTCTATTATGAAAACGAACAAAATGATTTCTATAATTGGCAAAGGCAGGAGCTTAGAAACAAACTAGATGGGGACGGGATTTTAGGCTACGGGAATGTTAGTTTCGGGTATTAAAAGTGGGATTATGGTCAAAAAATAAAGGTTGATGTTGCCGGTTGGATTGAACAGTCTTACTGTAAATTTGAACATCCGGTTGTTGCTGTAGAGGCGATGAAAAGCTCTATACTTCAAGAAGAAATAATAGGTTTAGACAAAATACACGGCTCAAGTGTTGTTTATATTATCGTTGTAGATGCTTTGGGTCTAATGAATAGGCAGTTTAACGGAATTCCTTTCGTTACATATGATGGCTTTAAAAACTGTATTGCAAAGAGAGTAGAAATAGAAAAAAATGCCATTCAAGAAGATAAAAAGCTCAAAGAAATTCTTGATATTGATTGGAAATTTGAGACGAGTAAGTTATATTGCAGATAAGACGAATGTCCCCACTTAATTAAATAATAGAATCCCTATTTATCCTTTTACAGTTGTTATTGAATATTTATCTGCTGAACATACGTATGTTAAAAATTAGATTTCTGGATTGTTGTTTATTCTGTCGCTTATTGAGATTGAGAAAAAGAGAATGGAAAGGATCAAAATGAGATATGGATAGCCAAAGGAAGCGGTTTTAGGCAATTTCTGGAAGCAACAAAAGGGGAAATCGTATCTGTTTATTCAACATAGCACGAAGCTTTAGAAACATCCCTGATGAACAATTGAGCCCCTAGCTTTACTCCTTCAGAATATGACGGAAATATACGTCCTGATGCAACTATATCATCATATGTGAGTCCCAACCTCACGGAGTATGCACCCTCAATTATGAGATCTGTTGCATTGGGTGCAAAAATGTGCATTCCAACAATCTTATTTGTTTCCGGATCTATTGTGATTTTTATGATTCCATCGGTTTCTCCAGTTATGCTGGCATAGATTGTGTTCGCCAATGAAGATGTCCTGCACGAGCATGATCCTTTTAGTTTGGAGAATTCCTTCTCGGTCATCCCGACACCTGCTACCTGTGGGTACGTGAATACGGCCCATGCCGCGAACATGTAATTGATCTCAGCACTCTCGCCGAACATGTTGCCTACTGCAACGATGCTTTCCCTTACTGCAAGGGTCTCCAGGAACATCGTCTTTGAAACACAATCTCCAGCGGCATAAATTCCACTCGATGTTGTCTTCATCCTCGCATCGGTTACAATGAGACCTCTACCATCAGTTTTTACCCCTGCGGCTTCCAGATTCAGGTTTGAAGTGTTTGGTTGACGGCCGGTGGCTACTATTATCTCAGAGACTTCTATTTTCTCATTTCCCTTGTGTGTTATGAACTCAATATATTTATGTCCGTTTGACTCTTTCCCCACAGAACTGACTCTGGCTCCGAGATAGAAATTCATACCTTCCTGCTGAAGTCTGAGCATAAGCGCCTGACCTATCTCAGGTTCACTCTGTGGAAGAATTATATCCAAAGCCTCTATTATGGTTACCTTGGAACCAAAGTGCAACAAAGCCTGTCCAATCTCAAGTCCTATAGCCCCCCCACCTATTATCGCTATGCTTTCCGGCAAGCTGCCAATGTTCCAGATACTGTCACTTGTAAGGAAACCAGTTTCCATGAGACCCTCAATATTCGGAACGGTTGGGTGTGAGCCTGTTGCAATCAGTACATTCGGCGCGGTGATCTCATCTTTAACTTTTCCGTCCTGATCTGTTATCTGAACAGTTCTACTATCCACGAACCTGGCCAGTCCATCGTACACAGTTACATTTGGGTAATTCTGCAACATGTCGACAAATTTTGTCTTACGTGTATGGTCCACGTATGATCTAAGACCTTCCATGATAGAAGAGAAATCGTGTTCAATCTTTGTAGACGGAAGTCCTCTCATCTTTGGATGCCCGGGAAGGTATATCTGGTGAGAGGCTTCCAGAAGGTATTTTGAGGGGGCACATCCCACATTCATGCAAGTTCCTCCAAGTGGCCCTGTGCCTATCATCGCAATGCTGGCCCCTTGGGAAGTTACCTCAGAAGCCTTTACTGCCGCAGAGAATGCAGCGACTCCGTTACCGAATATAATTAAATCAAATTCTTTAGACATTTAAAATCACTCCACCTTCCTTATCTGTGCCCGGTAATGCGACTGGGTGAACACCGGAAGCCGAATCAAGTCTTCTGGAGAAACTTTTGTGTCATCTATCTCCACCGTGCCAAGTCCAAGCTTAAAATCGATAACCGCATCTTTTACACCATCTCTCGTTTTGAGTCCCTTAGAGACAAGCCCTTCACATTCGTTGCTCGTCATTCCGAATATCTTTAGCTCAACCTTTTTTTGTGTCATATTTCATAGATGTGAATCAACCTAATATATAGAATTGTTAAGTAAAGTATACCTAGTTTATAAAGTATACCTAGTTTATTTATTTTAACTTCGTTCTAGGGCAATTATATTCAATCCAGCTGAAAAGTGGAATTAGATTCTTTCTCAGTTCTATACCTTTCTTAGTTAGCGAGTACATAACTGAAATCGGGGAGGATTGTACAACATTTCTATCAATAATTTCTGCACTATTCATCTCCCTAAGTCGTGCTGTCAGAATATTCGACGATGGGCATCCAAGGATTTTTTTTATATCATTAAATTTCATCGTAGTATCAATTCCCAAAATACCAATAATGAGCAGTGAATATTTCTTGCCGAGTAAATTCAGAATATCTTCAGATCTTTCTACGTTAATGCTCTGGTTTTCAGGCATTATGACATACCCTCTCTCATCAGCCGCGTGAGCTTCTTTCATTTCCACAACCCCCCAAAACTTTTATCTATGCATTAGCAATTAATTTCCAATATAAAACGGTTCGTTGTAGTTAGGGTGTAATATATTAAATAGTGTGTTTGGATAAGTTTAGAGGTTTTCTAATTTCCTCTCTATTTTCCGCACAAATGTTAAAACTTGTCTTCTTCAAAAGAAAATAGAACAATTTCACCGATTACTTCCAGAATTATTCTTTTTTTCTTCTATCTTTCTTAAAAGATTGATAGCTCATGACCTGCACCATCATAGAACTGGAACACTATGATAATAATATTATAGAGAAGAACAGATACATGGAGAGCATGCAAATAGCAGTTTATCAAATCATAAAGGTTTTTTCATGAAATCAAAATATTCGGCTGAAGAGAAGTTCCAGATCGTAATGGAATCCTTTTCCGAGAATGTGACACAGGCTGAAATATGCCGCAGGCATGGCATATATCCTGTTCAGTTAAGCAAGTGGAAGGAACAGTTCATACTTGGAGGGAAGTCAGCACTGTCTCAGAGAAGGAATTCTGATTCGAGGGATGAGGAGATCGAGGATCTGAAGAAGATCATAGGAGATCAGTCACTGGTCATAGACGCTTTTAAAAAACGATCAAGAGGATAAAATGATGGTTGTGGAAGATCTAAAACAGGAGATGTCCTTGAGGAATATCTCAAGGACATCCGGAATATCACTATCCGGATATTATTATAAATCTACAGAGAGGAATATTCAGAGGCTTGATCCATCAATCAAGGAAAGGATCAAGGACATTGCATCAGAGAGGACAACATACGGATACAGGAGAGTGTGGGCAGTTCTTCGTAATTCTGGTACAGAAGTGAACCAGAAGACAGTCAGGAAGATTCTTAAGGATAACAACCTGAACCTTCCTGCATCGAAACACAGAGTGAAAACGAAGAAAAGGAATCTCTTCCATCCCCATGGTCCGGATCAGCTCTGGGAAACTGACATCACTTACATTCCCACCGAATCGGGAATGACCTATCTGATGTGCATCAAGGACACTTTCACCAAGGAATGGCAGGGATATCATTATTCCAGGTCATGTATGGCAAGGGATGCCATACGTTCTGTGGAGAATGCTGTTCTACTGGCATTCAATGGATCAGTATCAGAAGGCCTGGTACTGAGAACAGACAATGGCCCCCAGTATATATCCAGGGAGTTCAGGAGTGCCATGAAACTACTTGGGATCAATCTTGAGTATATACAGAAACACACTCCGGAAGATAATGGAGATATTGAATCATTCCATAACTCAATCAAGACTGACTATATCTGGCCTAATGAATTGAGAGACTTTCATAAAGCTTCCATAAAGATAGAAAAGGCATTCACAGATTACAATGAATGCGGCCTGCATTCATCCATCGATTATCTTCCCCCAAGGGAGTTCAGGAGGAAGTTCCTGAATGATCCTTCATTCAGGAACAGATTCGAAAAGAAAGAAGTTGAGGTGACACTAGATGAGAATTGATGAAAAGTGTTCCAAATTCTGGTGGAGCAGATTATCAAAAATGAATCTAATAACCAAATAATGTCACAAGCAAATCATGGATGCTTATTCAATCTTGAGCATTTTACACTTTAACTTTGGTAATATTACGTTATAATTGTCTGCATTTTAATTGCATCAATGTTGCATTTCTTTTTTTACCATTGCATTAATGTTTCATTTTATTTGCATCAAAATTGCATTATAATTGCATTTTTTCACATAACTGATCATAAATGCTTCTGAAATTTACATGTTAATATGTATGAAAAATAAGGAATTATGGCTTTCAATTCTTGTAGAATCAACAAGGATTGAAATATTTCAATATTATGGAGAAGAATCATATTCAGTATAAAAATTATTTCGCATAGTGAGTCATCTTCATTTCGATAGGTAAACAATAATTTACTTTCCAACTTTAATACACGAATGTTATGTATAATTATGGAAGAAAGAAAAGTAAAACTGAGGATATATGGAATGACCTGTGATGACTGCGTAAGAACAGTTAGCCGTGGCCTAAAGAATCAGGAAGGCGTCAGAGATGTGAAGGTATCCCTGAAAGATGGCATTGGAGAGGTTGAGTTCGATCCCACAAAGGTAAGCCCAGAAGGACTTCTTAAAAACAAGGTATTCGAAAAGCCATCACACTACAAGGCAACGCTCATGGAACAGTAAAAGGCGAATGAACTTGAAGAGCGAGATACAGAAATTTGATCTTGTAATACTTGGAAGGGGTGCAGCTTCTTTTTCAGCTGCAATCAAAGCCTCGGAACTTAGCAATGGCGAGATGACAATTGCCATGATAGGCACGGGATCATTGGGAGGTACATGCGTCAACGTGGGATGTGTCCCATCAAAATATCTGCTTGAGGCATCCCATTCAGTTTTCAGACCTAATCATCCCAGAATGTCCGGCATATACCCCACTCAGGTGAAACATAACTTCTCAGAGGTGATGGAAGGCCTGAGATCATACGTTACACATGCAAGAGACACAAAATATGCTCAGGTGATTGAAAACTACAGCAATGTAAAACTTTTCAACGGTCTTGGGAGATTCGTCGACAGGAAGACCATCTTGGTATCGGATTCTGACGGGAATGAAATTTCTATGGTCACAGGATCTAACATTCTCATTGCAACAGGTTCATCCCCTAGTGTACCGAATATTGAAGGATTGAAGGAAACAGGATTCTTAACCAGCGACACCATATGGGAACTCAATGAAATGCCTGAGTCAGTTGCCATCATAGGCGGAGGAGCCATAGGACTGGAAATAGGTCAGGCTCTCATGCATTTCGGCTCAAAGATAACAGTGATTGAGGCAATGGATTCACTTCTACCACAAACAGAACCAGAGATAAGTTCGGCAATGAAGAGGTTCCTGGAAAAGGAAGGAATGAAGTTCCACCTGGGGGCAAGAATCGGTTCAGTGAACAGATCCGGGAATGGAAAATCAATTGATATTATAACGCATAATGGAAAGGAAAAAATAGAAGTCCAGGAGATCATAGTTGCAACTGGAAGGCATGCAAACACACAATATCTGAATCTCAAGTCCGCGGGCGTTGAGGTCGATTCAAGGGGGCAAATAGTGACTTCTGAAAAAATGAAGACATCCACGCCTGGTATATATGCGGCAGGGGACTGCGTTTCCAAAAAGATGTTTCTTGAAACTCTGGCAGCAAGGGAGGGCGTTATAGCAGTGAACAACATGTTTGGTGAAGATCTTACGATTGATTATGACTCCTCCACATGGGCAGTATTTACAAGCCCGCAGATTGCAGGGGTTGGAATGACAGAAAACGAGTTCTCAAAGAAGAACGGATCATGTTCATGCAGGGTATTTTCACTTGAAAACCTGACGAAGGCAAGCATAATGGGCGAAACTGAAGGTGTCATAAAGATTACAGTGGATCCAAATGACAACAGAATTGTAGGTATGCACATAATGGCCCCAAACGCAACAGATATCATAACCGAGGGTGCTTACGCTGTCAGGAACGGTTATACCATCGATGATATAATTGCAACGAGCCATATATTCCCTTCATTTTCAGAGGGAATAAAACTTGCTGCCCAATCCTTCATAAGGGATCTTTCAAAGATGGCGTGCTGTGTTGAATAGACAGCACATCATTTGGGATAATATAAATGCATTCCAGCAACCATTCAACTAAATCTTTCCGGATACCATCGCTTCTGGCACTGCTGATATCAATAGGCCTCTGGGTTATGGATGCCTTTTCAGCTGGTTTTTTTGACTATTACAGGGGCAGTTTGTATGGGGCAATCAGCAATGGAATTAACCATAGAATCATGTTTTTGGTTTGGTCCAATAACATCCATATGTTATTAGGGTTCAGCGGATTTTACTGGTACCCAACATATCATTTCGAAATTTCGCTTCCTATATTTCCGGTAATACTTACAATTTTTTTGAGCTATGCCATTTTTCTTACCCTAATGGATGTGTTTAAACAGTTGGCACTGAGCAGTAAAAGGAAGCATGTGATGAAACTATCATTCTCAGTTTTTGCCTCAACAATAACAACGGGGGCATGTTGCACCTTTCCCATTATATACTTTGCAATTGCAATATTTGTGTCAGCATCAGCATCCCTCGCTTTCGATATATATCTTGAGGAAGTTTCATACCTTATAGACGTGATTAATGGTGCAATTCTAATATGGTTACATTTCAGAAACATGTCAGTCAGAAATAACCTTTCTTCTCAAAGCCTATGAAGTCTAAATAATTTAGACAGTAATCAATGAATTTAGATTGATAGGGTTTATTCTTAGAAGAATTAATATTAAATTTATCCTATTATATAACGTATGTATCCATAAAGCACGACTGAAAATCTTTCATTAGTAAGTCAAATGCAGTCACTCATCGTAGTCCGTTTGACCTGGAATCTTGATCCACCAATGAAATTGTAATTCTATCTAAAATCACATGGTTGCACTGCATGGAGAACCTTGTGCCGGATTGTAATAAAAGGAGCTAGAACTAGCCTAAACTTATGAAATCAAAGGAAATTGATTTCTCATTTGATTCCTTCTCGATTCTTCTCAAAATTCATAACTTCACCCCAACGTCTCTATTACGCTGTTTAGGTTAGCACCAAGCCCCTGTCCACTGCCAACAATGTATCCCTGTGAATTCACCAAATAATACACATCAAGAGCACTGGTTGGGTTATATTGCTGAGTTACTGACAGAGTAGATGTTCCTATGTACCAACCGGGTTCGTTCGCACCTCCATATTGCGTTACAAACTGCTGTAGGCTCATTCCCTGCTCATTTAGGTCATTGTAATTTTCGATCTGCAACAGGTGTATGCCATCTGTTCTGAATGTGTTGTAATACTGTGAGGCAAGAAGTTCACTTCCCTCAGCACATGAAGAACACCATGTTGTCATGAACCACACGACCAACGGACTTCCTTCCAAAGACTTTGTTGATATGGTAGTATCTGTTATCAAATAAACATTAAAATCAGTAAGTGACTGTTTTGGTTTCGTTACATTATGATTTCCTCCAGATAATGAACCAGAATAGTGTATACCCACCACAACCAGAATGGCAACCGTTATTGATAAGAATGCAACTTTCTCAATCCTCTTTCTCATTTCCAGCTTCTTTTTCCTTAACTGTTCCATTTTTTTCTTCTTTAAATTGGACATTAGACATCAGGCCTCCTGTTTTCGTGATATCACGTTTTCTCTCCTTACAACATCCAAATTACAGCATCCCAGGCTCGAAGCTGTTTTCAATATGGAATATGTTAACATCAGGATGGAAATTATGTAGAATATTGGGTAATCCACGGCAAAGAAATGCTGAATTGGTGGAGAATACTGGAAAACAAAAGGTGAAGAGGCACCAAGAATTCCAATAAGTGTTGGAATAATTGGTGTACAACAGAATACGTTAACAATGCTGGTAAGTATTGATGTTGCACCCATTCCCTTATTAATTTTTAGACCGTATGAATGTGAACGAAGAGCGGTTACGATTAGAAGCGAAAAGAGAATACCCATCGCAAATGCGAAAAAGATCTGAATAGGAGTTATGAATCTTACTGCTGGCAGAAAAAATGCTCCAAAGGGTAGCATTGGGAGCAAAATAAAATATAGGGCAGTAAGAAGTGCTGCTATTGTAATAAATAGAATCAGGTACTTTTTTATTTGCATTGTTTCATGGATTGCCTTCATTGATAGGGGAAGGTTAATCCTATTTCCAGTTATCTCCATAGCTGTAGTAAAAATAAAAAAAATATTTAAGTACGTAAGTAAACAAAAGTTTACTTTGAGGTGATCTGCTTGAATAAATTTTAGGTGTAGATTTAAACTATCCTAAAGGATATTCAATACAGTTAATACCAAGTTGTTCTGCAGACAATATAAATTAGGTGATGAAAATTTCATGGTAAAAAAGGTATATTTTGATCAACAAAATTATTCTACTTATATTTTGACTCCAACGTTGGAAGTCTGGTTCGATGGTTTTTTAATGAATATGGATGATATTAAGGCCACTACCGCCATTATAAATAATATTGTTCCTAAGGATACACCAAGTTTTAATGGAATCAACACAACAATTAATGGGCCAAAACCACCACCAAGAATGCGAGCCACCAAAAGGGTAAAATTTGAACCCGCGCCCCGCATCTTTGGAGGGTATAATTCACTAATCCACACACCATAAAATGCGAAGAAAGATGAACTCATGTATATTAGTACCAGTGATACTGGAATAAAATATCCTAAAAATTCATAATTAACATATAAGAATAGAGCTGAAAATATAATTGCCATAAGGGAGAAGTAGATAACGGTCCTCTTCCTCCCTATCTTGTCTGATATGTAGCCGGATAGCCCATACACCAATGAGGCTAGAACTAAACCAACATATATTATGTAATAACTACCCATACCATAATCCTGCAAATATGTGGGTGCCAGGCTGAACAACGGTATTAAAAACATAAAGGATGCAAATGCAAATATGGAACCAAACAATGTTAATTTTATAACATTTCTATTGAATATTTCTGTTACATTTAACTTTCTATGCTTTCCAAAATTATCATTACTGAAATCAGGTATAAATAACCAGGAAATTAATGAAAATAGAGATACTATCCCAGTTATTAAAAAAACATATCTCCATGCCATTGTTCCATAACGTGGTAGAATTGTTGAGGCAGTTATGGCTCCAAGTAATGCACCAAGTGCATATAATCCCTGCATAAAACCCCCAATTGTCCCCCTTAATCTTGTTTTCTGCAGGAATGAGATTAAAACATAACTTATCCCATTTTCGCCATTGACACCTGCACCCACAAAAAACATTAAGACATACAGCTGGTAAATATTATTGATAAAAAATATTAAAATTGTTGATATAGAATACATTAGTATTGTGATAAGCACAGTATTCTTTTTTCCAAAAATATCAGAAATGTAACCGAAGATAAAACCACCTATACCACCTCCAATCCATGAAAGTGTTACAGCTACAGTTATAAATGCCAGTGAAACATTAAATGATAAATGCAAGGGTATTAATACAAACGTTATGGCATACATTGAATATGCAGCTAATAGAAATGTAATCAAAATACTGGCTATTCTGAGTTTCTCATTCACATTACTTCTAGTAACATATCCTAGAAATAATTTATGGTTCTCCCTCATTTTCATACAGGTAATTCTATCTAATGTCTTGATATATTTTTCAATAGACTAATTCCAGCTCTGTTTAACGTTGCTATAACTTAATTCACACTGGAAGGTTGAGAAGGTTTCCCGCAATTTTGTAAAAAAGACCGTTTAGACATACAAACAGATGTGAAGGTTTCAAAGCTTCTTTGCCCAATATGCAGGAAACAATGCACGGTTTATGATCACTTAAGGGAGAGAGTATGGATGGTTTTGATAGCGTTGAGTTCATTACATTTATTCATGCATCTCTCCATCAAGGTGTCATGCAATGAACATGGCATCATAGAGGCAGTGATGCCATGTACAGAGAAGAGTTCCAGACTTACATTGAGATTTGAAACTAGATCCATTGGCTTGATTCAGTATATTGAAACATACAATTTCACTGACATCATGAAATCATTATGGAAACAGGCTTGGAACATCTCTGGGCGGGCATTGAAGAGGGGAATGGGCATTGATAGAATTCAAACTCATTAAATTTTATTGACAAGATTTATTGTCTACTATTATTATTTAAAAATCACATAGAAAGACTTTTATACAGTATTATAAATTACAATGAATGGCAAAATTATCAAGTTTAAGAAAAAGGCTTATTCTTGAAATATTAACCATTACGTTAATCTGTGCATTTCTTGCAACCTTTGTGATGAGTGCTGATAATGGTGCGCGTGTAAATATTCCATATGAATCCCATATAAACCCCTTTGCCTCTGATAATGGGAGTCTTTCCATTGCAGGCTGTGTGCAGTATACATTACTATTATCAAGCAACAAAATTGTGAATGGTAATTTTATCAATGCCAAAAGCAACCTTATTCCAGTTGGAACAAGCTTCGACTCAAGTAATGGAAATCTGTATGTAGCTGATTATAATATTAGCACTGTATCAGTAATCAATGCTACCAATGACAAAGTAAAATGCTCAATACAGGTTGGCTTAAATCCAGTTGGAGTAGCTTTCGATAACAGTAATGGAAATTTGTATGTAACAAATCAATTTTCGGACAGCGTATCAGTAATTGATGGTAAAACAGATTCCGTTACAAGCACAATATCTGTACAATTTCAACCATACGGGGTCACCTTCGACTCCGCCAATGATCAGGTGTATATTACAGATAAGGGTTCTAATAATGTAGCTGTAATCAACAGTGCAACCAATAGGGTGGTTGATAATATATCAGTAGGATCATCTCCCTATGGGATCTCGTTCGACCCTGATAACGGTAATTTGTACGTTGTAAACGATTGTTCTAACAGCGTATCAGTAATAGATGGTTCAACCAATAAGGTGATCTGTAGTATAACAGTTGGCACATCACCAATTGGAGTAGCCTTCGATTCTGGAAATGGATATTTATATGTTACAAATGAAGCCTCTAACACTATATCGGTAATCAATGGTGCAACCAATACGGTGATAGATACAATACTAGTGGGAATGGAACCATACTGGGCCTCATTTGATTCAATTAATGGGTATGTATACGTAACAAATTCTTTATCTAACAGCATTTCAGTGATAGATGTTTCAAACAATGAGGTAATAAGTACCATAGACGTTGGGGAAACGCCACTTGGAGTAACTTTTGATTCCAGCAATGGATATGTATATGTAACAAATGCTTTATCTGGAACTGTTAGTATAATAACAACAAAAAAAATAGTAGAATATCCTGTAACATTTACGGAATCAAATCTTCCATTGGGATCAAGATGGATATTAACATTCAATAATGTAAAATATACATTAACAAACACATCATACACATTCCATGAGTTCAATGGCACATATTTCTATCATGCAACATCAACAGATTACATGAACATATCTGGATATGTATCAGTAAAAGGATCAGCTAAACAGATAGACTTTTCATTCAAATTACAAACATACTCAGTAACATTCAAGGAATCAGGATTACAATCTGGATCAATGTGGTATGTTAATTTATCTAATGGGGTAAAATCTGGGCCGATCACAGGATCATCCTACTCCTTTACGATAACAAACGGATCATATTCATACACAATCGGAAACACATCAGGATACGAAACATCAAACTCTACAGGAACAATGTCAGTAAATGGAAAGAATGTAACAGAAAACATAACATTCTCAAAGGTAACTTCAAACACAGATCTATACATAATCATAGGTGCAGCCTCAGCAGCAGTCATAGTTGCAGTGGCTGCAGTAGTAATATGGAGGAGGAAATAATTTTCATTTATGATTTCCTTATTTCTTAGAATTGAATAACATGTTTTAATTCGGTAGGTGTAAAAAATTCTACAATTCAAACTTAAAAGCAATTAAATTAATAGAAAGTCAGCTGTTTAAATACTATTTCAAATAGAGATTAAAGAGGATTGGAAACTGAGCTTATTATATTCATGAAAATACTAATTGTTTTTAATCCTCAATTTTCATACTAATTCATGATCCTTAAGGTCAAAGTTCACACAGGCAATGGCAAAATACAAGTTAATGGTGAAAACGTGGTTGTATTTACAGAAAAGCCAATGAAAAACAACATGGCAAACTATGACATAATGAAGCAGATCTCAGAATATTATCATGTGGAAGTCAACTGTGTCAGCATATTGAGGGGAGCAACAAGAAGAAATAAACTAATAGAAGTCAGGTGCATTTAAGCACTAAAACTTACTTCTTTGAACTTTTCTACAGGGTTAGGAACAAAATGAGATCAGAGCGTTTGATCCCTGAATCTATCCCTGATCTCCTCAGTGATCTTTTTCGTGAACTCTTCCATCTTCAGGTTCTGAATCCTGTCATTCCTGTTCCTCACCGAAACTTCACTGTTTTCCTTTTCCCTCTCTCCCAGTATTAGAAAATAGGATGGCCTGAATCTTCTTCCAAGTTTGATCTTCTTTGACACGCTTTCAGAAGATTCATCAAGATATGTTCTTATTCCAGATTCCTTCAGTTTTTTATTTACTTGAACTGCATATTCTTTCTGCTGATCACTGAGGGGTATGATATAGCACTGGATAGGTGAAAGCCATGTGGGCAATTTACCATAGGAGTTTTCAAGCAGGATCACCAGAAATCTCTCTATTGAACCGTATATGGCCCTGTGAAGCATAACCGGTGTTTCTTTTTTGCTCTCCTGGTTCATGAAGTAAAGGCCAAAGGCTATGGGCATGAAGAAATCTATCTGAATTGTTGTAAGCTGCCAGGATCTGCCAAGCGCATCCTTTATATGCACATCTATCTTTGGACCATAGAAAGCAGCCTCTCCTGGATACTCCTTAAATTCAATTCCAGATGATACGAGTGCATTTCTTAACTGCTCTGTGGCATTATCCCAGAGGGAGAAATCTGGTTCGAGATCTTTAGAACCACACTCTTCACATTTCTGTTCATTTGTCTCCGCGGACATTCTTCTTGGTTCATTCAGGTGACCACATTTCCTGCATTTATAATTGATCAGATAATTCTCAGGCTTGGATTTATCTGCAACTGAAAGATCATATCTTACCTCAATCTCATCAAAATATGTTTTAAATGTGATTTTCATCATATCAAGAACACTTTTTATTTCATCTTCAATCTGATCTGGTCTCATGAATTCATGTCCATCGTCTACAGTGAATGTTCTTGGTCTTGTTAATCCACCCACCTCTCCAGATTTCTCATATCTGTAAACTGTTCCGAATTCACTGAACTTTACTGGCATGTCTCTGTAGCTATGGCTTGTGTTTTCATATATGGTTATATGTCCTGGGCAATTCATGGGTTTCAACGCATATGAATCACCATCTGGCAGTGTGAAAAGAAACATGTCGTCCTTGTACTTGTAATAGTGGCCAGATGTCTTCCACATGTTATCCTTGAACAAGTGGGGTGTTGTAACCTCTTCCCATCCAAATTTGCCATTCAGTTCCCTCATAAAATTTATGAGTTCATTCCTTATGACGGAACCCTTTGCTGTATACATTGGTAGACCAGGTGCCCTTTCAGAGTTGAAAACAAACAGATCCATTTCAGATCCAATCTTCCTGTGATCCCTCTGTGCAGCCTCTTCCCTGTTCTTCAGGTACTGTTTCAGTGACTTCTCATCAGGGAACGCTGTTCCATAAATTCTTGTGAGCCTCTCCTCCTTGATATCTCCCTTGTAATTGGAAGATGCAACATTGAGAAGCTTGAAATGCCTGATATAGGATGTGTCAGGCACATGAGGGCCTGTACAGAAATCAACAAATTCACCCTGTCTGTATACGGTTGATTCTTCTCCAACATAATCGTTTATCTTATCAAGCTTGAACCTGTTATCCCTGAACATTTCCCTAAGATCCTTTTTCCTATGTACCTCACGAACAATGGGTATCTTTTTAGATGCAAGTTCCCTCATCTTCTTTTCTATCATATCAAGGTTATCCTGATCAGGTGGGTCCATTTTTATGTCGTAGTAAAAACCATTTTCCACAACAGGTCCTGCATTTAGTTTGGCATCTGGATACATTTCCATTACAGCCTGGGCAAGCAGGTGTGCGGCGGAATGTCTCAGTATATGCAGGCCGTATTCATCATTCAGCGTAACTGGTAAAACATCAGTGTCAGTTTCTGCAATTTCCATTAAATCATGAAGATTTTCACCTACCCTGACTGCAATAATATCCCTCTTTCCGGCAAATGGTTTACCCATCTGCTCGCCCTTCCTAACAGAAAACTGCATTTCTGACATTGAACTACGATTAATAACTGCAATAAATTCTTATGCTTCGCAGGTAGAACAGTTTTGATCCTGTGATTAAAAAATTAAATTATGGTTCTGGAAAAAAATTTAATTTAATTATTATACTTCTCTCTCAGTTTCTCAAAAATTTCAAGTTTCTCCAGTCCCTTTGCAATTCCAAGTTTGTTCTTGTCGTTTCTGATTTTATCCATGAGTTTCTTTGTTTCATCAGTCCTTCCTTCTCCCAGGAACGGGAGTACAGAAGACATAAGATTTGAAACATTTCTCCCGCCTGAGGATATTTCATTGAGCCTTGCAACAATTCTCTCAATGTTTTCAAATGCCAGATCCTTATTGTCAATGGAAAGTCCAAAGGATGTGTAATACCTTGATTCATCCTGTTTTTTTATCCTGCCATCCTTTGCAAGATTGAAGATCATTTCCATTGCTTCTTTTCCTTTCAAATTTCCCATGGAAACGAGCACCGCAACACGATCATTGTCATTTTTTAGCGATTCGTATTTTTTAATGGTAGCTTCAGGATCATCATGCTTCTTAACAAACGCATATGCAATTGCACTTCTCATGTCCGGATCTTCCTTTTCCATATGATTGTACTTTGCCGCAAGTTCACCACATACATCCTCATCAACCTCTGCCAGTCTTCTCAAAACAAGACCATGTAAAATTGACCTGTTTATATCATCATTTCTGTCCTTCTCAAGCAATTTTTTCTGTTTCTCATGAAAATCCATGAATGTTTTCTTAACATCTTCATTCCTGTACAAAATGTGATAAAGTTCTGCAAGTTCATTGGATATCTGGATGTAAAGGTTGTATTTGCCATTCTGTTTGAATTTTCCTATAATATCAGTATATCTTTTCAGATCCATCCTTCCGGATATTACAAGTGCATAAAGATCACTTATAATGCCGATCAGGTCAAATTCAGTAAAATCATCTGATGCCGGATCAAATTTGCTGTAGAAATCATCTGAATATTTTACCCTGTAAAAGCCCGTTTCATCTGCGTTCAGCTTCAGGAACTGACCAACACTGATCTCCTTTTCCTTGCTGCCGAAGAGCATGCTTTCAATCCCATCCTTTCTCTTCACAGTCAGAGGGACAGGCCATATTCTATCGTCTGTTTTACCGTTGAGAAGGAATCTTTCCTGCGTTATCTCCACTTTATTTCCATTATTTACGGTTATAAGTGGATAGCCATCTCTTGTGATCCAGGCATCCATTATTCCACTAACATCCTTTTCGGAATTCTCAGATATGCTCTTCCATAGATCTGCAGCCTCAGCGTTGGAATATGAATATTTTACAAGATAGTTATGAAGGCCATTTTTAAATGCATCCTCACCCACATAGCTTTCAATCATCCTCAGGATCATTCCACCCTTTCCATAGGTTATTTCCGTTGATCTTTCACCCATTTTGTCCATATCCCTTTCCTTAGGTGAAACAGGATTGCTGCTTTCCAGTGAATCTACAAGGAATGCTCCCCTCCCGTCTGAAACAAGCATATCACCTGTTATGTTCCATTCAGGATATATGGCATCTATGGCCTTATTTGCCATAAATGTTGCAAAGCTCTCATTAAGCCATAGATCGTTCCAGTATTTCATGGTCACAAGATCACCGAACCACTGGTGTGCGATCTCATGGGCAATGACAGATGCAATCCTCTTTTTCGAAGCATTTCCAGAGCTTTCATTATGCAGTAAGGCTGATTCTCTGAATGTGATTGCACCCCAGTTTTCCATTGCTCCCGCTGCAAATTCTGGTACAGATATGAGGTGCATTTTTGGAAGCATGTATGGGATACCTGTGTACTCATTGAAAAAATCTATACAGTGTTCTGCAACATCAAGTGGATATTTTGTTGTTTCCATGTGCCCTTTCAATCCCGTAAGGTAAAGATCAACATTTCCATGCTTCCTGTGCATGGTTTTGAATTCCCCTATGCCTAGATAGAGAAGATAGGTTGGCATTCTTGGCGTCCTTTGGAATTCTACCGTTTTTCTTCCATTCTTTTCCGTAGTTGAAGCAACTGGCATATTGCTAATTGCGTCAAGATGACTGGCAATGGTAAGTTTTATTGAAAAGGTTGCCTTCAGCAGTGGCTCATCAAAGCAGGGAAATGCTCTTCGTGCACCAATAGCCTCAAACTGGGTTGATACCATTTCAGAGCCATCGGGTGTTTTTGCAAGGTAAAGACCAGTTAGTGCCTCGGGCACCTTTGCTTTAAATTCAATGAACAGTTCACTGTTATTCCTCAATTCTCCCTTTATGATCTTTTCCTCATCCTTTTTTCCATTTTCCAGTTCAACATTAACACCGTTCAGCTTTATCTCCTTTATTTCATGATTCAGCGTATTTATAACAAAATCTTTCTCATTTCCACTGAGCATAATCCTTTCCTTGCCTGTATATTCCTTCGTTTTCTCATCATAGTCCAGATCAATATCATAATGCTCTATTCTCATACACACAAATAGGGTGATTGTGTAAATAAATTATCATTCCAATGAGATCACATATATATACCATGAAGGAATTATAAAATATGTTAAGCGAAGAATCTTTTATAAGGAAAATTTTAAAATTGAACTTCAACGAATCCGTTAAGGTACTGAAGAATGGACTGGAAAATTCTGGTTTTAAAATATTCAGTGAAATTGATCACAGCATTGCTGCAAAGGAAGTCGATCTTGAACTTTTTCCAGCAAGGGTAATCATCTTTGGAAATCCAAAGGGTGGAACCGGTATGATAATGTCAAACCCAGAGCTTGCCATTGATTTACCTGCTAGAATACTTGTTTATGAGAAAGACGGTACTCATGTTCTTTACAGAAGACTTGAATCAATACTGAAAACGCATAACATGGAGGAGTTATCAGAAAATGGAAAATCCTTTGACTCAAAGATTCAGAAGATTATTGATGATCTCAGTAAAACAACTAGTCTTTAACATTCACAGCACATGAATGGATAGAATAAATAACCGTATTACGATCTTTTCTAAATGGACGAATTAAAAAGATGCCACTGGAAGGGCATTGAGGATCCGGTATATCAGCAGTATCATGATAGGGAGTGGGGTGTCCCAGTGCACGATGATAGGACACTTTTTGAGGCACTGACCCTTGATGGATTTCAGGCAGGCCTCAGCTGGATCACTGTCCTGAAGAAGAGGGAAAACTACAGGAAGGCATTTGATAATTTTTCTGCGGAAAAGATTGCCACATACGATCAGGAAAAAATTGATGAACTTATGAATAACAGTGGTATTATCAGAAACCGGCTTAAAATAAATTCTGCCATTACCAATGCCTCTTCTTTTCTGAAAGTGGTTGAGGAATATGGGTCATTTGATCATTATATCTGGTCATTTGTGGATGGAAAGACCATAAAAAATGGATGGAAAAAAGATAAGGAGATACCTGCAACAAGCACCGAATCAGACAGTATGAGCAGGGATTTAAAAAAGAGGGGCTTTAGGTTTGTTGGATCAACAATATGTTACGCTTTTATGCAGGGAACTGGTATGATCAATGATCACCTGATTGATTGTTTCAGGTACGATCAGTTGTGAAATATGTTCTAATTTACTCATAAAGTTTGATCTAATAAACAGATTCATTCCTCGGTGCTAAAAAACCATTCCATGGAATCTTCCAGGATCATCTTCTCCTCTGTGTATTTCTCCACAGACAATTTCCCATCCATGAGATCAATATCAAGATTTTTCAGCTTTTCATTCAGCATGGCTTTTCCAGACTCCTTAAACTTTTTTTCAATCTCTCTGAGGCTGGAATAGAATTCAGAACCAAGTTCCGTTAGAAAATATTCTATTTTTGGTCTGCTGTATCCAATGAACCACTTTCTATCGACAATTCCATATCTCATCAGTTCCTTCAACTGCTTGTCAACTCCCTGTCTTGTTATATTCAGTATTCCTGCAATATCATCAGGAGTTTTTGGTGTTCTCAGCATTTCTATTATAGAAACCTTAGAACCTGAGGTAAGAATGTTTATATCAGAGATCATGAAAGATCATGTTGCAAGTATTCATAAACTTTTAGGTTGCTAATATCAATTCAAAAGTTAAAGTATTTAATAATTAAATTAAGTGATTTAAATTATTAGTTCTAAATATATTAATATATTGCCACTTAATGTGATGTTGATGGTATATGGACGAAGACAGAAAGAAAAAACTTCGGGAAATGGTTGCAGGCGGAAAGATGAGTGAAGACATGTTTAATGAGATCATGTCAAGATGGGAGGAAAATGGATCTGAAAAGGAGGAAAGACGTGATGAAAAAGCACAGGAAGAATCAAAGACAGAGAGATCAAAAAAGATCAGGATATCTGGTTCAGGTATGATACAATCGGTGTATGCAGAAGAGACCTCAGTTTCAGGTTCTCTTACCGTTGATGGTAGCATTGATTCGATCTTCTTTCATGTTTCAGGAAGCTGCAGGGTGGAAAAGGATGTTATTTCATCAGATACAATTCATTCCTCTGGTTCTATGCATATAGGAGGAAACGTAAGGGGAAATAAAATTGAATCCTCTGGATCTCTTCAAATTGCAGGTAATATGGAAGCATGTGAACTTGAGTCTTCAGGTTCAATCAGTGCAGAATCAGTCATATGTGATGAGTTTGAAAGTTCTGGTTCAGCAAAGATTTCTAAATTGCTAAGGGCAAAGAATATTGAAAATTCCGGAAAGACAAAGGCAGAATCAATCGAATGCACTATGTTAAAATCTTCCGGATTAGTTGAAGTTCGAACTGTAACCGGGGATGAGATATACATCTCCGGAAGGATAAATGCGGATTCCATTAGTTCAAGGCGATTTGAAATGAAGATATACAATTCTACAAGCCATGTTGTAAAGCTTCAATCTGACATCGTTGAAATAAGATTGCAGAAGAAAAGATTCCTTTCCGGAGAGGCAAAAATAGATGAAATAATCTGTAACAGGGCTTTTCTTGAATCAACAAATTCGAAATATGTTAAGGGCGATGACATAATTATTGAAGCAGGGTGTAATATTGATTATGTCGAGGCAAAATCACTGAAGATATCAGATGAAGCGAAGGTTAAGGAAAAGAAGATTATTCCATAATTTCCACACCAATTTTAATCATAACATTGTAAAAAAATTTCTGACTAATAGGAAATGGACTTTTCTTAGAAAAAATTAGTTAGAGGAGTTCAGGCACATGCAACATTGGATCCTCCAAGTGCATTCAGGAACTGTCCCTCAGCGTTGCTTATCTGTGGGTATGTGGATAGATTTTTGAATACTGTTTGTGGTGATACTTTACTGGAAAATGATGGATACATGAACCAGAAGTGAACGAATGTGCCGTCAGGTCCAGTCACTATTAGTATTGTAACAAGGTGGCCTGTCGATGAAGACCATGATCCGGTTTGATTCTGAATCCTGACCTGTGTTTCATATTTATCTGCAACCTGATATACGCTCTCCGGGAGATTTCCTTTAAGAACGCTAAGTGCATAACTCACCCTTGAACTGCTGGATATCGCGTTATTATATACACCTCCAGTCATGGTTTCATTATACATGTACAGCGAAGTGAATCCAAAAGGCACTCCTGCGTAGTTGAAGCTTATATTTTCACCAAGCTTATGTGTTCCATTAAGGAATAAAAGGGCTGGTGTTCCAGATATTGATTTATGCAGGACAACATCCGGTGCCACATCTCTCGTTGAATTAAGGAAACTGTAGAGAACCCAAGAATTATCAGCTCCTATGGGACACCCATACCATGATATGAAATATATGTGATTCTGTCCATTACTTAGTAGGTCATTGTTTGAAATTTTTACATACTTCGATAGCGGAACAGGAGCAGTATTTTTTGTTAAATTTGAATAAATTGCAATACCTGATACCACAACAATAATGACCACCACAATGGAAATAACTCCATATATTTCCTTCTTTGTGAAATGCATGCATAGCATATTCGTATTGCTGTATTTAAATATTCTTAAAGTAAGGTTGTCTCTTCCAAACAATCGGTTAGCTGACGCAGGAATCCATTTATTATGTAGGAATTATTTCACTTGTAGTCCAACTCAATTATAAGGAGAATATATTATATATGTTGACAGTTTATGAGTTTAACGGCATATGCATTTATCATGGGTTCTATCCGGTAAATTGCATGTAAATGAATAATGGAGTTGAAAAATGTGGAACAACTGGATGCTTTGAACTGGAAACTCTGTCTTTCCTCTAAACCAAAGGGTGGTACGGCAGAAAAAACCGAGAAGTTTGGCATAGAGTCAGAGCTTGGCTTCATATTCGAGGATGAGATAACAGAAATTAACCTCTTTGTAAAGAAAACCGAAGAGATGCAGAGGGAAATGGTAATATTCCTAAATGAGTCAAAGGCAATGGAAATGAACAATATATACAGGGTAAGAAGTATTGCAAGAAAGAATTTCCAATTAACCGAAACGGCTAGAAAATTGCTCGTTATACCATCAGTTGTGCTGTCCTCATTCAGTATTTCTAAGGGCCAGTATAGAATGGAATTCTTATTTCATGATTCTCAAATAGACGATGTATCAAAGGTGATCTTGCAAGAACTCATGGAAAAATCAGATGTCAAGGTTGAATATCTTGGCCCTAGTGGTGGATTCAGAGAGTCCATAAGAAGAATAACAGATAGGACAAAATTAACACTCATAGGTATAGAAACTGATCCACCAGAAGAAGAACTTAAGATGGAAAGAAATCCAATGGGAACTGAATGGGTTAGAATAGAAAAAACACCAATTGGCAGGGGAAATATAAACGGTATCTATTTCACCAATGAGAAACCCCAGAGAGAAGATGTTAAGGAGATAGTTCCAGGAAAGATCTATTATGCCGCAACAGAGAACAACTTCATAAGGGGCATGGACAGTTTGATGAGTGAAAATAGAATACCATGTATATCAAGGGTCAATATACTGAAGGGAAGAAAATTCTATGTTATTACCGCAGTTCCTGATATTTTCGCAGGTGAATACATACATGTAGCTAGACAGGTAGCAACATCATTTGATAAATGGAACTTAAAAATATTCAGGGTACAGAATATAGGAGAATGGATTTATAGAGAAAAAATTCTGCCATCAAAATTTACGTAAACTGTTAAAAATATGTTAAAATCTTATCCATACATACAACATTTTGTACCAAATATTTTTTATAAATAGACAACATTTGTATAATAGAATTTAATTAAATTTATTTATTAATCTGGAGAAATTAAATGGAAGAAGGGGGATATGGGCACCGGATATTAAAAAAACTGGACGGTCTAAACTGGAAGTTGATCGCTTCCATAGAACCCGAAACAGAGGTGTCCAAAGCTTCCAGGAAATTCGATATAAAATCAGAAATTGGATTCCATCTTGAAGGAAATGAGGCTGAGATCAATCTGTATTTCCCGGCTGAATCCAGCACGGAAAGAGATCTTGCAATATTTATATCAAAATCAGGAGGAATCCTGGAAAACGGTATATGGAGAATACACAGGAAAGTAACAAAATCAATAGATTATATAGATACAGTATGGGAATTAATCAACATACCTTCATGCGTCCTTTCATCAGTATGGATAGACAAGGGTAGATACTTTACTGAATTCCTTTTCTCCTATAGGAATATGGATTCCGTATCCAAAGCTATTATTGGATTCAAGGGTGAACAGTGGAAATTAAATATAGAATATCTCGGTCCCAGTGAGGGATACGAGAGAATATTAAATATCGTAGATAACAGAAATCCATTGAGTGTAATTCAAATGACACTTAAGACTGAATCCAGCGAAAAACAGTTAACTGACAATCTGCTTAACGAGAGTTGGTTGAGGATTTTAAAGATGCCTCTCGGGACAAAATCCATAGATGCTGTATATCTCACTGATGGTTATGAGTTTAAGAATCCGAGAATAATTAAGATAGATGACGGTGTTTATTACGGGAAAACCAAAAATGAAGTGGTAAATGCAATAAACGACGAAATAATAAGAAGAAATATCGTAACACTCAGTAGAGTTCAGATGTTTGAGGACTCGGTTTTAAAGACTTTCATTATCGCACCAACTGTATTTACAGAAGAAATTTTACGGCTAATATCCGACACAGAAAAGAAATTTACAGATTGGAAAATTGATCTGGAAAGAATAGAAACACTGAAGGAATGGCTGGACAGAGAATGATACTGAAGATAATTTTTAATGCGAAATGAAAAATGAAGCATCAGGTCAAATTGTTAATTGAAACCTATTATGGCAGGATCATAAAAGGATATAATAACTAAATTTAAGTATTTGATAAATCTAAACCAGATCATATTGTCTGACAATTCTCTTCTTGACTGGAAACTTAGGCTTTCATTCTCACCTGAAACAGAACTTACCAATGGTGCAAGGAAATACTCCATAACATCAGAAATGGGAATTTACGTTGATGGAGAAAAAACAGAGATAAGCATATTCTTTCCGGATGATTTGAATATGAATCGCGAATTATTCATTTTTCTCAATAGCATGAATGCTGTAAATAAGAATGGCATATGGCGAATTTCAAGAGAGATGGAAGTTTCAAAAGATTTTAGGAAACTGATGCAGGGTCTTGTTGGGGCACAGTCAGCCGTACTGTCATCTGCATGGATAGATAAGGGAATTTTCAAGGTAGAAATAATATTCTCCAAAAATAGGCTTGAAAAAATATCGTCTATTCTACTGAAAAATATGGATCAAACTTCGGATGTGGCTATTGAATATCTCGGACCAAGTGGAGGCATGAAAAAGTCACTTGAAGATCTGAGCAACAGATCTAATGTTTCTGTGATCGAATATGATTTTACCTTAGACCAAACAAAGTTTGCAGATCGAATTGATGCCCTGGGAAACAGCTGGTTTAGAATTATAAAGTCACCCTATGAATCCAGAACTGTTTCAGCAGTTTATATTATCCGAGACGGACAAAAAGTAGGCAGTAGATTGAATGAAATAATTAAGGGAAGACTCTACGAAGTAGAGATTCATAATCCTATATTTACAGAAATTAATAATAAAATCAGAAAGGAGCGGATACCTGTCCTTTTGAAAATGCAGTCCCTTGATAATGGGGTAATGAGGTACTTCATTATTCATCCATCAATATTTACCCTGGAACTGCTTGGTATTTTGAGGGAAACTGGTTTGATGGAAATGGGTCTAAACCCAGTAATACGAAGAGTACAGCCCATTCAGGAATGGCTTAATTCAAGCAGTATACTTCAAGAAGTAGATTTCTAAGGAAAATAATTGCTGACTGTATTTAATCCTTAAATATGTAATCAAGTTATCATAATGAAGCATATGTTATTTGACGCTGGAGAAGCAGTACTGCTAACAGAACATGGTGTTGAAACTGGTAATGGCAGAGAGAGGGGCAATTTGATTCTGACAAACAAGCGAATCGTTCTTGAAACAACAAGAGAGAGCAGGAGAATGGTTTTTGTAAAGGACAAGCATGATATTATTTTAATCAACATACCTCTAAGTTCTGTACTCGTGGCAGACAGGAAGAAGGATATAATATTCAAGGGGCACGAATTCAGGATCAATGCTGATGGAACCCAGTACAGCTTCAGGGTGAAGGAACCGCAATTGTGGATAAATCAAATCGCATCTGCCAAATCTGGAAATCTGACATATAATCAGACGGGAACGCAACAGCAGCCTGGTGTTGTCATGCAGAATATTACACCAAACCAGCAGTCCATACCGGAGAATACTGAGGTTAAGAATGAAATTATAAAGGTCAGATGCAGGCAGTGTCAGGCGCTTGTGGATGAGAATGCAAAATTTTGTCCCTCATGTGGTTCATTGATGGGCTGATTATCTTCAGGGTTCAGTAAAATATATCTCTGTATATATCCATTTCAAACCCATTCATGACCTCCTGCATTCTATCCATATCCCTGTAGATCGGACGGTCCTGTTCCAGAAAAGATATATATTTTCTTGTTTCTCTTCTGATTCTTTCTGAAAATTCTGAGTATTTACTGTTCTTTAGATCCATTCCCTGTATGGCTAGCACATATTCAGTAGATATAATCCTGTTAAGGTTGTCATTAATTTCGGAAAGCTTGTTTGCTGAGTTTGCACCCATGCTAACATGATCCTCCTGATTTGCACATGTAGGTATGGTATCTGCAGATCCTGGATATACAAGAATCTTGTTCCTGTTGCATAACGCTGCTGCTGTGTACTGTGCAATCATGAAACCAGAATTAAGGCCACTATTCCTTACAAGGAAAGCATCCAGGCCACTGAGATTCTCATCTGTAATTCTGGCGATCCTTCTCTCTATCATGTTACCAAGATCAGTAAGTGCAATTGCCAGAAAATCACAAACAAGGGCAACAGGTTCACCATGAAAATTTCCGGCAGAAATGTATTCTTCATCATTAATCAACGGATTATCTGTGGTTGAATTCATCTCTCTTACAAGCACTGATTCAACATAATTTATGGTATCAAGAACAGCTCCGAAAACCTGTGGCGTGCACCTGATGGTGTATGCATCCTGAATCCTGCTTCTGTCGCCCTCTTCGATACTGGCACTTCCACCAAGTCTTGTATACAGTGCATTTCCTATTTTTGCCTGTCCGGGCTGATCTCTTGCCTTCAGTACCCATGGTGTGAATGCCTTTCTGGTTGCACCTAAGGCTTCCATTGAAAGAATGGCAGATCCAGTTGCAAGGGCAAGATTATTCTTAGCCCTGATCAGTTCTAACATACCAATTCCTGTGATTGCAGCAGTTCCATTGTTAAAAGCAAGTGCCTCCTTTTCTCTGAGTTCATAGGGCTTGATGTGTTTCTCCTTTAGTACAGTGGATGCATTCTTTCTTATTCCATTATCCAAAATCTCACCTTCGCCCATCATTGCTAGCATTATGTGGGATAATGGTGCAAGATCTCCACTTGAACCAACAGATCCAAATTCAGGAACATAGGGACATATTCCAGAGTTAAGAAAATCCATAATTTTCTGGACAAGTTCCACTGTGCATCCTGATTGTCCCCTGCAGAGACTGTTTGCCCTTACCAGCATTATACCCCTTACCTTTTCTTCACTTAGTGGTTTTCCAAATCCGGCTGAATGGCTTCTTATTAGGTTAACCTGTAGCTGTCTCTCCTCCTCAGGCCTGATCTTCCTGTTCAGCAGGCTTCCAAATCCCGTGTTAACCCCATAAATGTTTTTTCCGGATGCAATTAGTTTCTCCAGGGAAACTCTTGATTTTTGGATATTCGTTCGTGCTTTATCTGAAATTCCAACCCTTTTCTTATTCAAAACAATATCCTGGTATTTTTCAAGATTTAAATTGAATCCATCTATCTCAATTATCCCATCTTCCATGGATGTGATTGATTTCAAGGAATTTAACACTTATGAAGTGATTCAGAAATTCAACATAATCTCACAATGAATGAGCGAATCAACCTAAATATATTAATTATGTTATAACAAAATTTTTAACATAGTTAGGTTTACAGTAAACAATGTCAAGATTTAGATTTAGATGCAGGTCAACGGGAAAAGAATGCGATTACGAGGTTATTGCAAAGACAAGGGAAGAGGCAGAAGAACACGCAAGAGCACATGCCCAGAGATTCCATGAAATGCAGGACTCAACTTCTATAACAGATCTTGTGAACAGATCACTGGAGGAAGTTGAGGATTACAGGAATTAATAGTATCACTCACAACCCATGATACCGTATAAGATATGATTTGCGAATTACTGTATCATGGACGTATTACCTGATAGAAATTATTGGAAGAAACGTGATTATATGTAATATTGCCTTAAGGAGATTCTCTTCCAGATCCAATGGTAGAGTGTTTAACTCCTGATATGTTCCAGACATGAATGGCAATAGAAATAATTAAAAGAATCAGTCCAAGAACTAATAGAGTTGAAATAAAATAACTTTTGAAATTGTTAAGACTTAATTCCATAGAAAGGAATGATATTATCAATCCTATGTTGTAAATAAAGTATTGAATTTTGGTCATTGTCTGTCTAACTTTAAAATTCATTAGGTTTGGAATCAAAATATACGACATTCCAAATACTATCATTACTGCAAATCCAAAAAATAGTAGAATAAACACAGGGTCCCTATGAGATGTGGGAAAATCCCATACAAATCCTGTTGATAGAAGGATCGTTCCAGTTATAAGGTAAATAAATGATGTTACTGTAAACATAATAGCATAGAAATTATCCGAATTCCTGAGGGACATAACCATTAATGGTGTAGATTAATTTAAATTTGGGCGCTTACATATTTGGTAATACTTTATTTTAATGAATGGTTTAATGCTATATTGTTGCTAATTCACTATGTCCTGCTCAAGGGTCACATAAGGGGTCTCTGAAGAAATGGACATTTTTGCGTTTAGTGGAATAAGCATCTGGTCCTCCCCATGGCCAAAAGGAAGCCCATAAATAGAAGGTTTTTTCAGCTGATCCATGTATTGCTGGATAATATCTTCGATATACGGCATTGGCTCCTCGTTGCTATTTATCTGCTTGAATTCCCCGAAGGCAAAACCTGCAAATTCCTGCAGGTATCCTGTTAGGTTCAGTACTGAAAAATACCTGTCGAGATCACCAGAAGTAATTGCAGTATCCTCTGCAAAAAGTATTCTGCCTGCAGTTGAGGGCATATATGGAGTGCCTATTAGAGATATTGCAACAGATATGTTCGTGCCAATTGATCTTCCAACAACCTTTCCCTTGTGGATATATTTAACAACATTCTCCACGAATCCGGAAATATCGCTCGACTGTCCATTCAGTATATCCACAAGCAATTTGAATGATGACTTATGGAATTCATCCGGATCAGAAGCAGCCATTGGACCATGAAAGGTGATTAGCCCAGAAAGCTTGTTAAATGCCATGTGAAGAGCAGTAATATCGCTGTATCCCATAAAGATCTTGGGATGACTTTTTATGAGATCATAATCGAGAAATGGTAGAACGTGAATTGAACCGTAACCTCCTCTTGCACATACAATTGCCTTTACTGAGTCATCCTGAAAAGCCTCCATTATCTCCTGTGCTCTTTCTCTCATGGGTGCAGCAAGAGAATTTCTCTGAACGAGCCTTCTTATGTTTCTTCCCAGAGATACTCTGTATCCAAGTTTGGAGAGTCTTGCAATGGTCTTGGATAGATTTTTCATATCAGGAGCACTGGCCGGTGCTATTACCCTTATATCATCACCTGGAGAAAGATGTGGTGGAGCTATTATTTCTACTGCCTCGCTGAATTCACTGTCCATTGCCATCACTATTCTCAAATTCATCCTTTATTTGTCGGATTTTGTTTTCTTTGGCTATCTGAAGGATCGTTAATGCAGTTGCCTTTATGGCATTCCTTAAAACATTTTCAACCTTATCTGGATTTGCTGCTTCCCTGAACTCATCGGAATGACCCGGGATTCCCGGATATCCTATAGGAAAATCAAGATGACCCGTGGGAACAACCCAGCTTACATTTGCCTCGTCTGTACTACCAGAAGCAAATCCCTCTTCAGAACCCGCATCTTCAGCATTAATATTCATTTTTGCAAGATTTTCCTTTAGCAGTGAATTTAATGTCCTATTGTTTATGTATGTCTTATAAAGTGGGGTGATTTGCTCTATTGTAATATCAGCACCATAGGCTGAGGCTACTCCCATGGCCGCATCTCTTACCTTATTCTCGAATTTACCAAGGAATTCAGTTGAAGTTGATCTCATTTCCACCTGCAAGGTTGCCCTTTCTGGAATTACATTTGTCGCCCTTCCAGATTCTGTGAATATCATTCCAACAACAAGGTGTTTGTCAAGCTTTGCCCAACCCCTTAAGCTATTTATTACATTGTAAGTTGCAACAGCAGCATCCAGTGCATTTATGCCTTTTTCAGGTGAGTCAGCTCCATGGGCAGATTTTCCATGGAATCTAAGTTCCAGTGTAATATCCGCCAGAGCCTTTGATCCGACAGCCCATCTATCATCAGGATGTACGCCCAGTACAAAATCCGTATCTTTGAATGATCCCATATCTGCAAGCAAACATTTACTTCCCGCATATGGACCAATGGCCTCCTCAGAGGGTGTTCCATAAACTTTTATATTTATATTCTCTCCAAGAAGATTTAGTACGACAGCGGTTCCTGCCGCCCATGCGGAAATAAGATTATGCCCACATGAATGGCCATTAGGAAGTGCATCATACTCTGCAAGAAGTCCTACCCTCAATCCTTTATGCCCATTGTCAGCCCTGAAAGCTGTTTTCATATCCCTGTAATTTCTCTCTACCCTGAATCCTCTTTTCTCCAGATACTCAGATAATACCCTGGAAGATTTTATCTCGTCACTTCCAAGCTCAGCATAACTATAAATTTTTTTAGACAAATCAATTACATCTGGAAATAATTTATCTAAGGCTTCATCAACATTCATCACAATCAGTTAATGAATGAATAAGAAATATTTTAATCCTATTTAAAAAAAAGAATATTTCATTAATTCTATGGAATTTAAAAAATATCAGAAATCCAATATTACGCTTCTATCATATTTAGACACGAAATCCAGGGTTGCATTATGCCTGTTACTTTCACATATCTCTTCAAAGAATGCCCTGTAGGCAAGGTCTGTTTGTGAATATGGAAGAAGTGTAAGTATGTGTAGATCATTATTTCGAATTCGTAAGAATTGTCTGAACCTTATTACCGGTATCCTGTTCAATTTTTCTCTCCATCCCTGAAGAGTGTTATCTTTTAAGTTCATTCCATATAGCCCAGATTCTCCATAGATTTCATTTAACTGTGGATTCTCAACAGTTTCACCCGTATAGACAATGGCATTAATGCCATTCCCAGAAATTAAATTATTAGTACTTTCTCCTATGAAATCGTCTCTTACAAATCCTACTAAAGTTCTTTCTTCTTCAGTAAGAGGAATGGAAACCTGAACCATTCCGAGAGAATAAAACTGATCAAGTCTGTCAAGAATTTTCAATATTCCAGGTGATGGATCCATTGTTTCTATCTGCCCATCATCTCCATCTGTATAATTTGAGAGAATGTTAGAAATTTTATTCTTTACAGAATGGTGATACCTGAAATAGAAAGCTATGAGACCTCCCTTCAGATTTATCCTGTTAACAACCACTGATGGTAAATTCATAATCTCCTGAATATATTTCCATTTTTCAACGTGATTGATTCTCTCCCTTATGACATAATGTGAACCAATATTTTTTGCATCATATTTCTTCAAGAAAATTCTGTTCTTCTGTACCTCACCGAAAGAACTCGGAAAATTTATAAGCATATATTTTTTATCCCCTTCCTCAAGAATATTTATGGGAATCCTTGCCTCGATTTCCCTGGATGCCAGAAAAATCTCATTATCCTGTTTCATTGTCAGGACCATTCTTCGATCCAAAATTTTGTCAATGTCAGCGAAGTGCATGTGATCCTATTTCCTCAATAGTATTAAATAGTTACTATTTTATAGGTTATGAATAATTCTCCAGTAAATGATAAATATATGATGCAAAAGTCACTCATAAAGGCAAAAGGTTTGTAAATGCAAATTAGGCTACAATAGGAGAAAATGCAGAGATGAATTACTATTAAGGTATTTAATGACTTATAATATGGTACGTTTGTGTGCCAATCACTCAAAAATGATGACTAAATTAATTAAAAATCTCCTTAAAAGAGGCCAGAGATTTGAGTGAAGGATGCCAGTTTGGAAGGTCTTCCCTGGCATCGGATGCTATTTTAAGTATTTCATTTCTGAACAGTGAGGGAAAAACGATCCATAAATTGAACACGGGTTTGTCGAGTTTTTGGAATGCTGCTATGGTTGGAATTCTCTTCACATGCATCTCAGAAACGAAATACGACAGGAACGCATTGTCGGTTGTTGCTTCGTAAACACTGTCTTTTATAACTTCAGTCATAACCTCTGCCTTAGATGGTTTTTCTGACATAATATACACCCCTCTTATGGGGTCAGTACCATATGGCTTCTTTAGAATTCTATACCAGTGATCACCCATTGGATTTTCTGGCATTTCCATCTCTTTTTTGGGTGGAAGGAGTTCAAACTGTGCAATTGAAAGTTCACAGCGCTGGTCTATCTCGTCCAAAATTCCAGCAAAGCCATTATTAGGACCCACATATTCCAGCTTTCCCTCCTCAATGGTACTAAGTTTTCCGAGTATTATATCAGAGGCCTTATTTGACTGTGAACTGTTGAAGATAAACTGTGTATGAAAAATCCCATCCCTGATCCATATTGAAATCAAAACAAATGATGGAATTTCCAGAAGTGATTTTATTAGTTCAACATATTCAAATCTCTTCACAATACTTCTTCTTACTCTCCATATTTCATTTTCTAGAAAGCCGTCAGATTCACGCAAGAATATATTTAAATCTCTTTCCATTTCCCTTCTGTTTTGAAAAAATAGGTTTATTTCTGTGTTTTGTCCATCAAAATACAACCCAACTTCAGAGTTTATCTTGAGCTTTCTGGAAGCCCTCGTTATGGCTGATTCGGGAGAGAACGAAATATGAAGTTTCCAGTCAAGAAGGTCAAGTTCCTTAAACTGTGTGCCCTTTCCCATATACAAATTGCATTCATTACTAGTATAATATGTCTTTTAAAACTGCAGATGCTGGCAATGGTAAATATTGTCATTAAAGTCTTTCTTTTTCTACTTATTATTTTAAAATTTGATGAAGGCCTACATTCATTTTATAAGAGTTTTGATCATTTTTGACTCAAATTCTACTAATCTTCTAAATATAATTAGAAACATAAATAGTACAATCAAATAATATTTCCTTTTATAATATAATGAAAATCTGCAATGTGATTATTCTAATCTAAAGAAATGTTTATGTTAAAGGGAAAACTGTTTCATTATAATGAAGTGATCTTAATAGAATTGCTCAAAAAGAATTAAAACCATGTAATGCATAACGTGATATGTACATAAGGGAGATAGATAGGACTCTTGATATGTATCTTGAGCTCAAGGTTAGACAGGATACAGAGTTTTTCAAGGCAACTGCAGATCTGGAAATGAAACTCCCGGTATTTATATATGACAAGGATGGCCAAACATGGATAAGCACCTACTTTCCAAAGAACAGTAAAATGCAGAAACTAAATCTGCTGCTCAATAAATTCAACGCATCGGAAAGAGAAATGTCATTTGTTGTGGACTCCACTATAAGTGATGATAAGGAACTTATTTTAATAGATAAGCTTGTAGAAATCCCATCCCTGATAATCAACGGTTCAGACATGAAGGATGGCTTTCTCAACGTTTATGCCAGATTCCACAGCAGCCAAATAGAAAAAGTTTCGGAACTGCTATCAAACTATGCTCCAAACTCAAAGAATGCAAGAATCACATGGCTTGGTCCAAGTCCTGGCATAATGGAGATGATGAATAATATAAACAAAGATTATCCACTCTCCATCGTAACATATGTAACACCAATCAACAGGGAAGACATACACACAAGGGAAATTCCTGATAGCCCAAGGATAATTGCTGAGGTTAAGAGCAGCGGAGCAGCGAAGGGGGATATTAACACCATAGTATTCTGTGACCTGCCGGTAGATGACCTCGAGATTATTGATTCCAAAAGTCATCTTTACCAGATGCAGTTGAGAAGCCCTTTCCCATTTCTTGTAAGAAACAGGGCAAATGAACAGCATATAATGAGAATCGCCTATTTTGGCAAGTTGCTCTCAGGAAAAATAGAAGTTACGGTATTCCTGCCAACAGATGTAATATACGAGTTCTATAAAATTCTATATCAGGTAGCAGAGGAAACAAAAAATGAGGTAATTGTAAAATATCTAATACCTTATTCTGAAAATGTCTGGGATTTTATTTAACAACATTAGTTCATAATACCACGCATCGAAAATTATTTCGTTGCCTGTTTCGAACTTCGAGAATAAGTTACATGGATAATGATTATATTAAGTATTAACAAAAGCCTTAGAACAATAAATAAATATTATTACTCAGCCACTAAATATTATTTTACCACAAATTAAAGCGTAATGCTATCTGTTATGATCTCATTCATGATATATATTTACGAGATTAATTCTTTAGTAATTTATTTGTTATTAGTTGTTCATTTTTATGCAGGGCAAGTGTACAAATCATTAAAACCATTCTAACATTAGGAACCTAAAAAAGTCCATATAAAAATAGCTAATAAGAGATGATCTATATTTAAACAGTGGTAAAGATGAATCATAGAATATACCTGGGAAACAGTCTGGAAATTCTAAAGAAAATAGAGCAAAATTCAGTAGACATGATTTTTGCTGATCCTCCGTATGGAATGTCAAAATCAAAGGGGCTCAGCTGGGCATTCAGCAGCCACGTTACAATGCAGGAAGTTTGGGACATATTCACCAGAGACGAACTTTTTGAATTCAATATGAACTGGATAAGTGAATCGCTACGCGTTCTGAAGCCAGGTGGAAGCTTCTGGGTTTGCGGTTCATTTCACAACATATACCAGCTGGGTTTTATCATGCAGCATCTAAACATGAAAATCAATAACAGTATTGTATGGTTCAAGCCAAATGCTCAGCCTAACATCACAACAAGAATGTTTACTGAAAGTACTGAACATCTAATATGGGCAGTGAAGGATCACTCTAAAAAGAAATGGGTATTTAATTACGAAAAAATGAAAGAACTAAACGATGGCAAACAAATGAGGAATATGTGGTCTATTCCTGTAACACCGAAGAGTGAAAAATGGGCTGGAAACCATCCCACACAGAAACCTTTTGAGTTGCTCAAAAGAGTTATCCTTTCATCAACAGTTGTAGGAGATACTGTTCTGGATCCATTTCTTGGGTCTGGAACAACTTCTGTTGTAGCTGAATTTTACAGTAGAAACTCAATTGGAATAGAGATTAACAATGACTATGTAAATTTAATAAAAACAAGACTAAATTCAACAAGAGAGGGAATAGAGGACGAAACCACTGAGATTGAATTTGTTGAAATGTAATTCATAAAAGTTCTTTATTATTTGAAAATTAAAAGTGAGTTTCTTTAACTTCAAATGAGAAAAATTCTATCAGTCTTTTCTTCTCTCATATCCAGGAATATCTTTTGGCTCCCAGCTTCCATCTTTTTTTCTGTAATACCCTTTTTCATAATTTTTATCGAACTCATTAGTATTCATTAATGCACCATCTGGAATTATTGAACTCCACCCATGACCATGAAGCAATATTTCACCATGGTCGGGATAATGAACAACCTCCTTTGTTCTGGGGTCTGCATTAGGATGAACCTCAATGTCAAGTATCCTTACAGAAGTTCCCTGATCCGCTAATATCTGACTTGTCAGATCAGGACCGGCAGGTTTCGAGATAAAGTCTCCTCTTTTCACAACTCTCTCTTTTCCGTTCATCCTCAATGTTGCACTTCCATCCAGTATAAGGTAAAATTCATCTATGGTTGAATGTGAATGCAGCCTGGCTGATACCTGATCAGGACCAAGTAGCTCAACAGTCGCAAAAACCCTGCTCGGTCCAAGAAGAGGCATGAGGTTTCTAAAACTGTAATTCTCAGCTATGAGCTGCTGTGCCTTCTCAGCTTCGTCAAGATCTTCATCATAAACATTTGTTATTGGAAAAGTCCATTGATTTTTATTTGATTCATCATCACTGTCTATGATCACCTCATCAAACCACATTGAAAGTATTCGTATCAGAAACACCAGTGAAGATTCTTCCATATCATTGATCTTGAATGTTTTTGTAACATTTTGTTCCTGTCTCATAAATCCAGATTGATTTCCAAGAACTGTCCACAACCAGTTTGTAAATGGATAAAGTAAGTCACTGTAGTGAGGATGTTTTCCTGTGATTCCTGGAAAAAATAGCTCCCAAGCAAGATCCAGTCTGATTTGTTCTGTTCCAGTTTCCTTTTTTGTCAGGACTGCCTTCATAGTCTTCATAACTTTGATAAATATATAAGGATTATGCGAATAAAAATTCGAAATTTTAGATTGTTTTAAGAAACAGTTTCCTTCAGCATACATCAAGTCAAAAAATTCGTATATTCATGACATATAGTTAATATGTCATTGAAAACATAATAAAACATCGTTTAAAGTGATAAGGCAATAGCAATTTGTAGTTAGCGGGTCTGAGGGGGTTCGAACCCCCGGCCTATGGATTAAGAGTCCATCGCTCTACCTGGCTAAGCTACAGACCCAGCCATCCTAAATCTTTACATCGGTTTAAAGATTTTCATTGTTGTATGTTTCTTTTATTCTACCCTAGTATGAGCTTCATCGTTCACCGATGAAAGGAAAATATGTTTATGTATGGGTGCATGGGGTAATGAAAAACATGTTTCAAACAGTTGTGAACCTGAAAACGTTCTCTGAAAGCATGGGCCAAAACACTGTAAGTCTACTGAGAAAGTTAAGAAATGAAAAATCATCACCATCATTAAAAATTGCAGTGCCGGTAACAAGAATTCATCTTGGAAAGGAATTTGAAAATTTGATATCTCAGCATGTGGATTCAGTTTCCTTTGGAGCTCATACTGGACACATCTTAATGGAAGATCTAATTACCTTTGGCATAAAGGGATCTCTATTGAATCATTCCGAGAAAAGAATACCAAAACCGATCATAAAGAGTACTATTGCAAAAGCAGCTGAACTCGATTTTAACCTGATCATTTGTTCAAAGGATCTTGACGAAACAAAAGAAATATGTCAAATGGGGGCGACGGTTGTGGCATACGAACCACCAGAGCTTATAGGCGGTGATATATCGGTGGCCATCTCAAAACCACACATTATAGAAAAGGCTGTTGAGATCTGCCAGAGCTATGATGCTAGGCTTCTTGTTGGCGCAGGCATTAAGACAAAAAAAGATGTGGAAATTTCAAGGGAGCTTGGTGCATCTGGCATTCTTGTTTCATCGGGAGTGGTTAAGGCAAAGGATCCTTTTTACGCGTTAAATTCATTAATGATATAAACATCTCAGAAAAAATGCCTAAGCCTAAAAATGAACCATTGTTTGAAGAACCAGAATTCAGTGAGGAGCAATTTCTCAGATATGAAAAGGATAGGGCAAAGAGTACAATTGTTGTTTTTCTTCTGGCCATCGGTTCCGGCTTACTTGAAGGCTATCTTCAGATTAAGGGTCTGGGTGAACTTTCAATACTACTGTTTATTGTGCTTTTCATAGGTTTATTCAAAATACTTGGAATTTTGAGGATAAAACTTCCGGTAAAAGGAAGTCACAAGTTTTACATGCTTATGGTATTTTTGCTTGCATCTATTCTATTCTGGTCCATAGCACTTAATCCACCGGTAAGTATCAACACCTCTCCTGATCTTTCACTTCAGATAAGCCATAATGGCGTATGGGTAGCAGTAAATCAGACGAACGGAGAATATGTTCTTACATCGGGTCCAAATAACTATTCTCTTAGAGATTTGATATCATTCAATGCAAACGTATCATTCGTCAAGACGTCTGCCCTGGTCAGTGGTGCTGCTTCACCTTCAACAATAATAAGTCAGCATTATAAGGATAAGGCAATATACCTGAATCTGAAGGATCTGGGTTATCTTGCATCAGTCAAACTGGTTACAGAACTTCATTCGGGATCAAAGTATTACAATGTAACCCAGCAAGTAGCATTCGCTCAATGATTTAAGGAAAACGCGAAACTTATAAATAGAAATAAATAAGAAGAATAAATCTCCCTGTGAGCAGGTGTAGTGTAGTCTGGTCTAGCACGAGAGCCTTCCAAGCTTTCAACCCGGGTCCAAATCCCGGCACCTGCATCAAACGTAATTCTGTTATGGACTTTTATATAAAACTCTCTAAATTCCTTATATAGGTAACATGTTAACCATAACAGTTAAGAATATTTACCAACTTTTCAATCACTGGGGAAAGGAATGAAAGATAATATTGCTGAATTTAGGAAAATATTTGGAGATAGAATACTTGAAAAAAAGGAAGATTTAGTGCCATATATGAAGGACGCATCATATTTTGAGGGAAATATTCCCATGGCAGCAGTCATCCCCAAAAATTCGGAGGAGATCTCCAAATTAATGAAAATATGTTCAAGAGAAAAGATTCAGGTTGTAATGCGTTCAGGAGGCTCTGCACTGACAGGCTCTCCTGTACCAAACGAAGACTCCATTCTTATAAGCATGTCCGCAATGAATAGAATTCTGGAAACCCATTTAGATGATGGTTATATTGTTGCCGAACCCGGCCTAAGACTGGATGATCTAAATAATTATCTTTCGAAACTTGGTTTTTTCTATCCTCCTGATCCTGCCAGTTCAATGGCTGCAACCGTTGGAGGAAGTATATCAACAAATGCAGGAGGTCTAAGGGCATGCACATACGGCACAACAAAGGAATGGATATTAGGTCTTGAACTCGTACTTCCCAGTGGGGAAATAGTAGAGGTAGGAGGAAGAACACTGAAGAGGACCAAAGGTTATGATATTACTGCACTAATGGCAGGAAATGAAGGCACACTGGCTATTATAACAAAGGCGTATCTTAAAATCTGGCCCATACCAGAGGAAATAGGAAGAATTCTTGCCTATTTCAAGGACGTGGAAAAAATGGGCAGATCTATTTCTGAACTTAAGGGGAGAGGAATAATACCATATATCGCAGAATTCATGGATAAACTTTCTCTGGAAACCATAAAGAAAGCCAGAAATATAGATTCACCAGAGAGTAGCAACTATTTACTGATGATAGATATAGCATCAACCCACGAATCCATAGATAGAATGCTTGAGGATGCGAAGAAAATAATTGAGGCAGAAGGTCCTATTGTTATAAGAATCACCAGAGACAAGGATGAAATGGCAAAAATGTATGAGGCAAGAAAGGGGCTTTATTCATCATCACTTGGTCTCAGAGACTTCAAGGATGAATATATAGAAATAGGTGATGTTGTTGTTCCACCAAGCCAGCTCCCCGAATCCCTAATGGAAATAGAGTCCGCACTTAAGGAATATAATCTAAAAGCAGTATTATTTGGACATATTGGAGATGGCAATATTCACGCCAATATACTTGTGGATTTGAATAATAAGGATCACGTGGAAAGGGTAGAAAAGTTTCAGATGGCAATTGCAAAAATTGCGCTGAAGCATGGAGGATCTGTATCTGCAGAACACGGCATAGGACTGGAGAAAAAAGAACTTTTGTTGGAGGAGTTGAGGGAAAGAAATTCAATGGAGGTGCTCACATTGATGAAGAATATAAAGAAAGCCTTTGATCCAGAGGGCATAATGAACAGGGGTAAGATTTTTGACTGAAAAATCAGAGTACAGCCTAAATCTCCTTGAGAAGCTTGAGGATGAGGTAAATAGCTGTATTAACTGTGGTTTTTGCGAGTCTGTATGCCCGACGCTACCATCCAGTGGCTTCAGATCTTCCATAGGGGCCAGAGGAAGGGTTGATGTGGGTAAGGAAATGATAAGGGAAATCAAAGGGAAGGGGGTAATTGAACTTAAGGTCGATGAATCCTTCTACAGTTGCCTTGATTGCTACGCCTGCCTTCAGGTATGCCCCGCCGGTGTGAATGCAGGGAAGGTGAGTGAAATAGGAAAAGAAATTATCACATCTGGAGAACTGACCATAGAAGATCAAAAAAATCCCATTGCGAACATGATAGTAGAACTAACAATGAAATACAGAAATCCACTTGGTATAAGGGAGGTATGTGCAGGATGGTCAGCAGGTCTTCAGTTTGAATCAGAATCAACCAATCTGCTTTATACCGGAAATATGTACCAGATGATGGCATATAACGAAACACTGCGAAAAATAGAAAAATCAATGGGGGATGCTTTTTCCAAGAATATGGCCAGGTATTTAACCAAACATTCAGGATTATCCAAATATATGAAGTATTTCAGAAATAAGAAAACAGAGAGGGAAATGAACAGTTATTTAAAAAATATTTACAGTCTTTTAAAAGATTCAGGTATAAAATTCACATATTTGCATGAGGAAGAGCCCTATCCAGGGACATTCATTCACGACCTTGGTTACGAGAAGGAATTCAGTGAGTATGCAAAGTATCTTTGTGATCTGTTTCACGAAAGAAAGGTAAAGACAATTATTACTGTCGATCCTCACACATATGATCTTTTAAAGAATACCCTACCTTCATATGTAACAGATTTTGATTTTAAGGTAATTTATTACCTCGATCTTTTAGAAGAAAATGATTTCCAGAGAACTTCTGATAATATAACATATCACGAGCCCTGTCATCTTGTTCTCAGAGGTGAGGGTTATAACAGGCCAAAAAAGTTGCTTGAATCAATCGCGAAAGTAAGTATGCCATATCGCTCAGGGAAGAAGGTATTCTGCTGTGGAGGACCAGACGAATTACTCTATGGAAAACTCTCCTCAAATATATCAGAAGAGAGATTCAGACAGCTAAAGGAAACTGGAACCGAGAAAATCATTACAGCATGTCCTATATGCCTCTCAAATCTTAAAAAGGATGATTCTGTTGAGGATATTTCCTCCTATCTAATAAGCAGAAGAAAGGATAATCTTAAAGAGGTTCAGTAGTCATAAATTTTATTGTAATATTCTTTGAATAACAAAATAAATTCATTATCTTCATAATATTAAAATTGTTAATTTATATATAGGAATTAGATATTTGTAGTGATGAAAGAAACTGCAATTCTTGTAATAGATCTTCAGAACGGAATGCTTAACGGTGAAGAAAAAGTTTTCATGAAAGAAGATCTTATAAGAAATGTGAAAATGATTTTGGATTCTGCAAGGAAGAAGAAGTATCCAGTCATAATGATTCAACACTCAGGAAAAAAAGGGGATAGTCTCGAACCAGGAACTGAGGGATGGGCAATTTACGACGAATTCTTATCAAAGGAATCTGAGACAGTTATACATAAGAACTATCCCGATGCATTCTATGAAACCGATCTTGATATGGTGTTGAAAAGTGAAGGAATTAAGAACCTGATAATTTGTGGAATGCAATCGGAGCTTTGTGTTGATTCAACAATCAGGGATGCTTTTGCCCATGGATATAAGATCATTCTTGCATCAGATGGGCATAGCACATATGATAGAAAGAATATTAGTGCAGGTCAGATAGTGGAATTAGAAAACAGTGTACTTGGAGAATGGTTCGCAGATCTGAAAAGTAGTTCAGAACTGGCAAAATCTATTGAAGCCAAAAAATTCGATTAATTACCATAGTGGATAATCCAAAAAATCTAAATTTTGTAAAGGGTTTTTATAAACCCAATGTTACGTCTACTCATTAATAATTTACACAAGTCTCTGTGCTTCGTATACTTCGTGTTTTGTTGGTGGATTTACCTTTTCGAGGAGATCTTTCATGTCTTTAACACTTGGTGCTTCCCAGTTGCATATTGCCATAGATTCAGATCCTATGACGTTTATGGATTTTAGCTGAAATCCTGCTGGAAGTTTTCCATCCTTGGACATCTGCACTATGCTCCCTACAACCTTTGTTACCTCTTCTCCATTCTTTGGTTTCCATCTGTGCTCAACAATTACATTTGCCATTTTTTATCACCAATACTCATATCAATAGATAAGGTATATATTTATAGCCAACGTGGATTGGCTTTCATGAGGCAAATCGATCTTGTTATAGATAATCACCTTGCATTCAACCAGTTATCTAAGGATTTTGCAAATATAAAATTCTTGAGATGGTGCAATTCTAATATAGACTACCTTGAATTCTACGGGAAAAATAATGATCTGAAGGCTCTCGAAGATGAATTTGCAAATATAGAACAGAAGCTTGGAACAACCATAGTCTACAGAGAGAACAAAGAAGGTAAGGTGGAACTCATGATGAAATGCAGGTGCAGCATCCAGAATTCATCAATACGCATAGCTGAATCACTCTATTCCCTGTGGAAAGGTCCAGTGGTTTACGATAATGGACTGGAAACTATTACTCTCATAGTCATTGAGACTGGTACAATTGAAAAACTAATTCAGGCATTCGAAAAATATGGTGAGGTAAAAATAAAAAAGAGTAAGTCCATACATCCAGAAACACTGAGAAGTGTATCAACTGTTTCCGTATCTGATATTTTCTCCGACTTAACTGTAAAGCAGGCAAAAATTATGCAAATAGCACTTGCCAATGGCTACTTCAAAATACCAAAGGCCACAGAAATAGAATCTCTTGCAAGAATTGTTTCCCTTTCTGAATCTACAGTTGAAGAGCACCTTAATAAGGCGAAGAACAGAATACTAAACAACATTTCACCCTTTCTGGAACTGTTCTTTCTTTCTGAGCAGGAGTAAGTTTCCAAAAAGTATGACTATCTACCATAATATATACCAGTGCACCATGCTTAACAATCCATAGAACGAAAAGGAATTAATAAATCTTTAAATACGGTCTTACATTATCTGAAAGAACAGACCATACACCAGTGGCAATGTTAACGCATCCACAGTTGAGCACAAAAATTTTTGTTGCAAAACAGGTGTAACGGTAGAGGTGAAAAAAATATGGCAACACCACATCATCCTAGAAGAGGATCTATTGGATACTATCACAGAAAGAGAAAGCCTAGCTTAAAGTCTACAATCAGAAGCTGGCCAGAGATTGAGGGAAATGTTAAAATCCAATCTTTTGGAGGCTACAAGGTTGGTATGACACATGTTGAGATGGTAGATTACAGAAAGAGTAGTACAACAGCAGGAAGAAATATAATGGCTGCTGTAACAGTAGTTGAGGTACCACCAGCAAAGGTAGTTTGTGTCAGGGGATATTCTGAAACCGAAGACGGATTAAGAGTAACCTATGAAAAGTGGGCAGACAATCTGGATAAGGAGATTTTTGAAGTAATTCCAGAGGTAAAAAAGAAAAACGAAAGAGAAATTCCACAGGATCTCACAGAAGTTAGAGTTATGCTGATGCTTCAGCCATGGCTTATCACAGGGGTTCCAAAGAAAATACCTGATATTTATGAAGCCAGAATTGGGGGTTCAACAGTAGACGCCAGAATCAAATATGCCACTGAAAAACTGGGAAAAGAAATAGAATTTACAGACTTTTCAAAACCAGGAAACTTTGTGGATGTTATATCAGTGACCAAGGGAAAGGGATTCACAGGTCACGTTGAGAGATTTGGAGTCAAACTTCTTCCAACAAAAAATAGAAATCACAGAAGAATGATAGGAACACTGGGTCCATGGCACCCAGACTGGATAAGATGGCAGGTTCCTCAGGCAGGACAAATGGGATCGCACCAGAGGACGCAGCAGAACATGAGGATCATAAAATATGCCAAATCCCAGGGTCAGGATGATATCAACGTTAAAGGAGGATTTGTAAACTACGGATTGGTTAGAACAAATTATGTATTGATTCACGGTTCAGTTCCAGGTCCAATAAAGAGGTTAATTAAATTCAGGGATCCATCAAGGCAGAAATCTCCATCTGTTGAGAATCTGGAAGTTGCATATATATCCAGGGAATCCAAGCAGGGTGATTAAAAATGAAAACATCAGTTTACAATATGGAAGGAAAGGTTGATCACGAGGTAGAGGTACCTCAAATTTTCCAGTCTGAGTTAAGAGAAGATATAATGCAGAAGGCTTTCAGAGCAGTAACACTTTCATACAGAAAGCCCTACGGCTCCTCACCCAATGCAGGACTGAGGAGAGTTGGGCATACATCAGGGCCAGGAATGGGTATTTCTAGAATGCCCAGAGTATCCGGAAGTTCAAGGGCAGTATTACTCGGAAGCACAAAGGGAGGTAGAAGTCCACATTCTCCAAGAGCAGAGAAGGTACTCAAACTAAAGATAAACAAGAAAGAAAAAGAGATAGCATGGAAAACCGCATTGACCATGGCTGCAAATGCTGACATGGTAAGGAAAAGAGGTCACATGTTTTCTGAAGAACTTACCTTCCCTGTTGTTGTTAATGATGATATTAACAATATTAGAAAGACAAGGGAGGCAAGAAATTTCCTTCAGTCTCTTGGTGTATGGGACGATATAGAAAGGGCGAAGGACAGAACAAAGATCAGGGCTGGCAGAGGTACAATGAGGAACAGGACGTACAGGACACCAAAGAGCATTCTTATTGTAACAGACTCTCCAATGCATCTTACAGCTTTTAAATCTCTTCCAGGAGTTGAGGTATCGCACTGTAAAAATATTTCAATATCAAAACTCGCTCCAGGAGGAAAAGGAGGAAGACTGATCCTTTTTACCGAAAGCTCAATTAAGAATATGGGGGTAGAATGAAGATGGAAGACGTTATTATTTCACCAACTGCGACAGAAAAAACCATGATACAAAGTCAGACTGAAAACAAACTTACGTTTATAGTTAGCAGGAAGGCAACAAAGAAACAAATAAAAGAAGATGTGGAGAAACAGTTCAATGTAAAGGTTGAAAAAATAAATGTTCTCTACACAAAGAGAGGAAAAAAAGCAGTGATTAAACTTGCTCCAGAGTTTAATGCTGAAGAGATTGGAGAGAGGATAGGAATTTACTGAGGTATTAAAATGGGTAAACTATTAATAACACAGAGAAGAGGAAAGGGCAAACTGGTGTTCAGGAGTCCTGGGCATAGACATGTGAGCCCAATGAGAATACCCGAGGACGGAAATTACAAAATAAAAGATATTATTCACGCCCCGGGCAGGACGTCACCAGTTCTGGTCCTTGATGGTACTAACAAGAAAAAACTGTACCAAATAGCATTCAACGGTGCATACGTTGACCAGACAGTTAACATAGGTAAAATAGAAAATCCCAAAAGTGGGGATTCTACTTACCTTGGATTTATTCCAGACGGCTCTCTGGTTCATAACATAGAAACAGTACCGGGTGATGGAGGAAAACTCTGCAGGACTGCAGGTGCCTACTCTCAGGTAATAAGTCACGGGGAATTTGTTTCAATAAAATTGCCGTCAGGAGCTATAAAGAATGTGAATCCACAGTGCAGAGCAACAGTAGGAGTTGTTGCTGGTACAGGAGCGAAAGATATTCCAATCCTAAAGGCTGGAAGGCACATACACTATCTTCAGAGCAAGGCTAAAAAGGCCTATACTGTAAGAGGTGTTGCAATGAATGCGGTGAATCATCCTCATGGAGGAGGAAATCATCAGCACGTTGGTAGACCAAGCACAGTTGGAAGGGGTACACCACCAGGAAGGAAAGTAGGAAGATTATCACCTAAAAGGAGGAAGATTAAATGACCACAAATAGACAGGCATCAGCGAAGTCCATAAGAAGGAGGAGCAGGAAGTCCCAGAAAGTTGCCATGGGCAGATCCAAGGAATTCAAATACAAGGGTTATACACTGGAAGAGCTCCAGAAAATGGACAAGGAAAAGCTCATGGAAGTGTTTCCAGCAAGAGTAAGAAGAAGCTTAAAAAGAGAAATGGGGCCAGATCAAAAGATAGTAGTAAAGAGACTACTTGGAAAGAAACCTGAAATCAGGACACATGTAAGGGATCTCATAATTCTTCCAAGATATGTTGGAAAGATAGTGCACGTTCACAACGGTAAAAGTTACGTAAAATTCGAACTTAAAGCTGAAATGATTGGACATTATGTAGGAGAATTCGCATTAACAAGGGGAGAAGTAAAGCACTCTGGACCAGGAGTAGGTGCAACAAGGTCTTCAAAGTTCATGCCACTGAAGTGATTTAAAATGAAAGGATACTCATTAAATGAAATACCGGAAAAATCTGCCAGATCCATAAGGAAGAACTGTAACATCTCCCTGAAGGATGCAGTAAATATAGCACATAATCTGAAAGGAATGAACCTCTCAAAAGCAGAGGCACTTCTAGATGATGTAATGAACAAGCAGAGACCAATAAAATATTTTAGATATCTGGATTCAGTATCACACAGGAAGGGATATGGTCCTGGTAGATACCCTGTCAGAGCAGTCAAGCAATTCAAAACACTGATAGATAACGTGAAAGCTAATGCGGAATTCAAGGGGCTTGATACGGACTCACTAAGGATAAGCTTAATAACAGCAAATAAAGGACCAATGCTGAAGAGATTCACACCTAAGGCATATGGGAGAGCTGGTGCGAACAACAGGGATATGGTTCATCTCTCCATTGTTGTAGAGGAGGTTGAAGAATGAAAGAGAGAAAGTTCATTAACGAAAGTATAAAAAGACTTCTCGTTTCAGAATATGTCAGGAAAGAAACGGACAGTGCTGGCTTCGGTGGAATTGAAATGAAGAGAAATCTTCTTGATACATCAATACAGCTAGTGGTAAACAAACCGGGTCTTGTCATAGGCAGAAGGGGATCAAAGGTTCAGGAGATTGAAGAGACACTAAAGAATAGATTCAAAATTGAAGGCCCAAGGATAGAAGTCAAGGAGGTAAAGAACCCTGACCTTAATCCGCAGATCGTTTCAAAGAAGATTGCAATGTCTCTTGAGAAAGGATGGGCCTACAGAAAGGCAGGAAACACTGCACTGAGAAGAATTATTGAAAGCAATGCAAGGGGTGTAATGATCAAGATCGGTGGAAAGATATCCGGTGAAAGAGCCAGAAGCCAAAAATTCTTCTTTGGTTCGATAAAGTACTCTGGTGAACCTGCAAGAAGTGGTATAGAATATGGTTTCTCAACAGCAAAGCTGAAACTTGGAATCATAGGGGTTTCTGTCAGAATACTGAACTGGGACTACAAGCTTCCAGATGATATAAAGGTAAACAACTCAAATTTAGTAATGAAGGAGGTGAACACAGAAAATGTCGGAATTGAAGCCGGACCAGTTGAGAAAAATGAATAAGGACGAGAGAGACGAAAGAATGAAGGAGCTCAAGGAGAATCTTCTTAGACAGAGGGCAAGTGTCGCCATGGGAGGATCACCTTTGAATCCAGGATTGATAAAGTCCATAAGGCGCCAAATCGCCAGGATACGAACAGTCGATCACGAGGAGGAAACTAAAAGATGAAGGATAAGAACTTTACAGGAATCCCAAAGGAACTGCAGCCATGGGATGGATTTACCAGAGATACCATGGCAGTAAGAATAACAGTTGATAAAAGAAGATATGGCAAAAACGTGACCATCATTGAGGGTATTGATCCGAAGATGGAAGATGTTGATGATATAGCGAAACAGCTGAAAAGGAAAGTTGCTTCGGGGGGAACTGTAAAGGAAGGCAGGATTATCGAATTACAGGGCGATCACAGGGATTCTGTAAAGAAGTATCTTGAAAGTATCGGATTCAAAACGGAGGTTGTAGGATAATGGTCTATAACATTTACGGAGAAGAATATCTCGGAAGAAAAATAACTGTACTAAATTCAAAAAACAGACAACTTCTGGGAGTCACGGGAATCGTGGTCAAGGAGACAAAGAATATGTTCTCCATAGAAACATCTGACATGGTGAGGCAAATACCAAAGGATTCATGTGATTTCAACGTAAATGTGGAAGGAACTAATTATCTGATAAAGGGAAACCTGATTCGATACAGACCTGAAAATCGACTTAAGGAACTGAGGAAGATCAATAAAAATTTAAGGAGGATGAACTAAATGACAAGAAACATAGGACTTGACATTGCACCACCGGAAAAGCAGTGTGAAGATAAGAAATGTCCGTACCACTCAAATCTGAGTGTAAGGGGAAGAGTAATCATAGGCACAGTTGTTTCAAAGGGAATGGTAAACAGTGTGGTAGTAAGGAGAGAATTTAAGAAATTCAACTCAAAGTATGAGAGAAATATAAAATCCATATCGAGCTATCATGTACACCTACCTCCCTGTATTGAGGTGAAGAACGGAGATAGAGTTCTCTTCACGGAATGCAGGAAACTTGCAAAGACAATATCGCACGTTGTTGTAGGGAGGCTGGATCAATGAAGGGTATAGCCGGAAGGCAGTCAAGAGGATTACCACTTGGAGCACGAATGGTATGCGCAGATAATAGCGGTGCCAAAATTGTAAGTCTAATTAATGTAAAAGCATGGCACGGAGTCGCAAGAAGGGTTCCAGCAGCAGGTGTTGGTGACATGTTTATAGCAAGCGTTAAAAAAGGAGGTCCAGACGTTAGGGCAAAGGTTGTTTACGCAGTGGTGATAAGACAGAAGCGGCCCTATAGAAGAGCAGATGGCTCAATTATTTCATTTGAGGAAAATGCAGCCGTACTGGTAACACCTGATGGTGAAGTAAGAGGATCAGAAATAAAGGGACCAGTGGCCAGGGAAGCAGCCGAAAGATGGCCAAGGATAGCCGCCATTGCATCCACTATAGTTTAGGTGAAAAGAAGATGATGAATAAGGTAAAGGTAACACTGGAAAAAGACCTCAGGAAAAAACTCGGAATTAGACAGTTTCCCATAATGAGAGGAGATATAGTTAAGATAATTAAGGGGAGCAGGAGAGGAGAAGGTGGAAAAGTTTCATCAGTCGACCACAGGCACTCACTTGTAATAATTGATGGAATAAATATTGCAAAGGCTGATGGAAAGGAAAAGTCATTCCCAATACAGCCAGAAAAAATAGAAATAACAAAACTCGACCTCAATATGGAAGAAAGGTCAGAAAGAATAAGAGAACTTGCAGCAATGAAGAACATTGTTCTCAACGATCAGGTACTGGAAGAATACTCTACCAAGAATGAACCTGAAGCTCAGGAGGAGATTGAGCAGCCACAGGATGAAACTACTGAGTCTCAGACGGAAAAAGTATCCGAAGAAGAGCCAGAAGAGGAAAGTGAAATCCCAGACAACCTCAGTGAAGAGGAGTTACCTGAAGAGGAAAACGAGGAAAAAGATGAGGATGAGCAAAAAGATCCAGAAGAAGATGAAGGAGATGAACAGTAATGATAAATAAAACTAAAAGGCAGATGATCCCAAGAGTTGTAAAAATTCCAAGGAAGAAGTATTTCTGGGGAGCAACTTCAATGCCCGGACCACACAAAAGGAATGCATCTGTACCGATGTTACATGTATTGAGAGATTACCTATCTCTTGGAGACAAGGAGAGAGAAATCACAAGACTACTAAATAATAAATTCGTGATGGTAGATGGAAAAGCAATTAAGGAAAAGAAATATCCTGCCGGCTTCATGGACCTTATCACGATACCAGAACTCAAGAAGAGTTACAGGATTCTTTACGATAAACTGGGAAGATTAACACCAGTTCCAGAGAAGGAAGAGAATTCAAACGTCAAACCAAGAAAGGTTCTAAACAAATACACCATTAAAGGGGGAAAGACGATGATTGCATGCCACGATGGATACACATTCATTAGTGATAACAAGGGCATATCCACGGGTGACGTGGTTCTCTACAATGTAAAGGATAAGAAGATTGATGGAACCATAAAACTTCAAGAAGGCTCAAAGGTTTTCCTCACAGGAGGAAATCACGTCGGATCAATAGCAACTGTGAAATCCATAGAGGTAAGTAAATCATCCCAGTCTAACCTTATTTCAATGGAAGAAGGATTTGCTACCATTGAGGAATATGTATTTCCTATAGGAAACCTCAAATTTAACAGTACAGAGTTCACTGGGGGTGAAAGCCAGTGAAAACAGATAACCCCATGAGAGAAATCACCATAGACAAGGTAGTTATCAATATAGGTGTAGGACAGGCTGGTGACAGGCTGAACAAGGCCGTGAAAGTCATAGAAATGCTTACAGGTCATAAGCCGGTACTGACAACATCAAAAAAGACTGTAAGGGAATTTAATCTCAGAAAAGGTCTGACCATAGGTGCGAAAGTAACCCTGAGAAAGGCAGATGCAGAGAAATTCCTTAAGGAGGCACTGTATGCAAGGGAATACAAATTCCCACATTATTCTGTAGACAAACAGGGGAATGCATATTTTGGAGTTTCAGAATATACTGATTTCAAGGGAATGAAATATGACCCGGAAATTGGAATATTTGGAATGGATGTGGCTGTTGTACTGAAAAGAAGGGGTGGTTTCAGAAATTCCAAGAGAAACATCAGAAAACAGAACCTTTCATCAAAATTATTCATAACCAAAGAAGAAACGTTAAAGTTTCTCAAGGAAAAGTTTGAGGTAGAGGTGATTAATTAATGACAAGTTTAATTCTTAGACCAACCAAGAAATTCGGTAGAGTTGAAGGTTGCGTAAGGTGTGGAAGAAAGAGAGGAATGGTTAGAAGATACGGAATCAGAATGTGCAGACAATGTTTCAGAGAAACAGCTCCCGCCATTGGATTTAAGAAATACAGTTGAGGTGATGATATGAGACATGATCCATTAAATGATATAATAAACACAATAAAGAACGCTTCAAGCATAGGCAGGAGAGAGATTGAAGTTGGCCCAGCAGCAAGGATGATCGGAAGAGTCCTCAAGGTTATGCAGGATTACAATTATATTACAAGCTTTGAGGTAATCGAGGATGGCCAGGGAGGCAAATTCAAGATACATCTAAATAACACAATCAATAACTGTGGTACAATAAAGCCGAGATACTCAGTAAAGAAAGTTAATCTTGATACATTCGAATCAAGATACCTACCAGCCCAGGATTTCGGTATTCTCATAGTGACGACCACAAAGGGTGTGATGAGCCACGTAGAAGCCAGAAAACACGGACTTGGAGGAAAACTCCTCGCTTACATATATTAGGTGAAAGAAAATGATTAATTGGAAAGAATCAGAAAAATTAAAAATACCATCCGGAATAAAAACAGAAATGAAGGATGGAGTTCTTGAAGTTTCAGGTAAACTTGGAAAGGTTACGAGAAACTTTGCTGATAACTATGTGAGAGTACTGATAAAGGAAGGTTCAGTTATCATAGAGAAATCAAAAGAGAACAGATATACTAAAGCCATTTCAGGCACCTGGAAATCAGAAGTGAAAAACATGTTCAAGGGGGTACAGGAAGGCTTCACATACACCATGAAAGTGGATTACACGCATTTCCCTACCAGGGTATCTGTAAGGGGCTCAGTGCTTCTTGTTGAGAATTTCCTTGGAGAAAGGAGCCCAAGAGAGGCAAAGATCATTGGAGCAACAAAGGTAGCCATCAAAGGGGACAGAATTACACTGACTGGAATAGACAGGAGAGAAATAGGTGAGACCTGTTCAAACATAGAAAGATCGACAAAGATTAGGGGGTTCGACCTGAGAATATTCCAGGATGGAATTTTCCCAATAGAAACGGAGGTTGAGGAATAATGTCATCTTCATTTAAACCAAATCTGTCAAAAGATCAAAAGAAGTTGCTGAAACAGAAGAATGAACAGGCGAGAAAAAGAGTTGAATTCAGAAGACAGGAATGGTTCCGATACAAGAAGTTTGGTGAGGAATACAGAAAGCCAAGGGGTTACCACTCCAAAATGAGAGAACATCTCGCGAGAAGGCCACCTGTTGTTGATATAGGATACAGAGGACCAAAGGCTGTAAGGTATCTTCACCCATCCGGTTTCATGGAAGTTTTGGTGCATAACCTGAAGGAGATAGAAGGGCTCAATCCCGAAAGGGAAGCAGCAAGGATATCGTCCACAGTTGGAAGGAAGAAGAGGGAAGTCCTTGAGGGAAGAGCCGATGAGCTTGGAATCAGGGTGCTGAACAGGAAGGTGCAGTAAATGAGAGTAGAAACAGCTAAAAGGATAGCAGCTGATGAATATAAGTCAGGTGTATCAAGAATATGGGTAGATATGGATAGTCTAACTCTGGTACAGGAGGCAGCAACCAGAGAAGACGTGAGAAATCTCATGGAGAAACACGTAATTCAGGCCAAACCAAAGAAAGGTAACTCAAATGCAAGATTTAAGAAGAGACTAAAACAACTTTCCAAGGAAAGAAGAAGGGGCCCTGGATCTGTAAGAGGTACCAGGAACGCAAGATTTCCAAGAAAGAGAAGATGGATAAAGACAATTAGAGCGCTGAGGGATGAACTGAGAACTCTGAAAAGTGAGAACAAGATTGATGCTAAAACTTACAGAAAGTACTACAGAATTGTAAAGGGAGGCACTATCAAGTCCAGAGCACAGTTGAGATCACAGATAAGACTTGCAGGGTTGTTAGGTGAGTGAAATGAAGACCCCAACATTATTAAAGAGAAAAAAAGAAGGAGTAACAGACTACAGGAAAAGACTAAGCCTTCTCAAATCTGAAAGTCCCAGACTGGTGGTCAGGGTTTCAGGTAAGGGATTCACTGCACAGGTTGCAGAATATGATCCAGATGGCGATGTGATAAAGGGAACCGTAACATCCAGGGTTATGGAAAAGATTGCAGGTATTAAAGGTAACAATACACAATCATGCTATCTGGCAGGATATTATCTTGGCAAGACCGTCAAGAAAAAGGACATAGACTATGCCATTCTGGACATAGGACGCTTCGACCTGATAAAGGGTGGGAGAATATCAGCAGTCCTTAAGGGATTTACAGATTCCGGTGTAGAAGTTCCGTGCTCAGAAGAAATATTTCCGTCCAAAGAGAGACTGGAAGGAAAGCACGTAAAACATCCTGTCAAACTGGATGAAATGAAAAAGAAGATTGATGAAAAGGTGAATTAAGATGGAAGGTGAACAGTGGACTCCGAAGACGGAACTGGGAAAGTTGGTAGCTTCAGGAGAAATTAAGTCAATGTCAGAAGCATTGAAAATGAAACTCCCATTGAGAGAGTATCAGATAGTCGATATACTGATGCCTGATCTGAAGGATGAAATAATTTATATTGAGAGAGCTCAAAGAATGACGGACTCAGGTAGAAGAATGAATTATTCAATAACTGCAGTCGTCGGTAATGAGGATGGTTTTGTGGGACTGGGTAGAGGAAAGGCTAAAGAAGCTGCGCCAGCCATAAGAAAGGCCATAAACAATGCAAAATTGAACATTGTAGAAATAAGAAGAGGCTGTGGTTCATGGGAATGCGGTTGCGGAAGAGCACATACAGTTCCATTCCAGGTAACAGGACATGTAGGTTCTGTTACAGTAAGAATAAAGCCTTCACCTCAGGGGGTAGGAAGAGCCACCGGGGATGTTGCAAAGACAATTTTGAGAATGGCAGGAATAGAGGATGCATGGGGATTTGCAAAGGGTCATACAAAGACTACTGTGAATTATGCTGAAGCCACATTCGCTGCATTGAAGCAGACCATAGAGATGAGGATAAACCCAAGCATTGCCTTGAGTACACCAATATATAAGGGGAGTGTTGCAAATGCTGGCAGTAATTAGGGTTAGAGGAACATCAGGAATCAGGCCGCAGGCAGCTAAAACCTGTTCATTGATGAGGCTACATCATATAAATCACATGGCTCTTATTAACGAGTCAGAAACTCTTCAGGGAATGCTTCAGACTGCAAAGGATTACATAACCTGGGGGGAAATAGACAAGGAGACCCTGATAGAGGTGTTAAAAACAAGAGCACTACTGGAGGGACGAAAACCATTGACTGAAGAATATGTGAAGGAAAATATGGGAATAGAAAGTTTCAGTCATCTTGCACAGGAATTGATGGAAGGCAAACTAAAATTCTTAGACATACCGGGAATAATCCCAGTTCTAAGAATGCACCCACCAAAGGGAGGATATGAATACATCAGATCACAGTACAAGAAGGATGGAACACTTGGCTACAGGGGTTCAGAGATAAATCAACTAATAAGAAGAATGTTAATTCCGGGGGTAAAAGTAGATGGTAAGAACTAAGACAAAGAAACAGAGAGGAGGAAGATACGGAAGAGGTTTCAAATCCGGAAGAGGCAAAGGAAAGAGAGGAGGATCTGGGCTGGCAGGACTGGGTAAACACAGAACTCAGCTTGTAATAAAGTTTGATCCCAATCACTTTGGTGTCCATGGATTCAAGAGTCATAAACAGGGAAAGCTTGAGATACCAATTACCCTGAAGGAACTGGCTGAATCAATGGAAATACTCAAATCAAAGGGATTCGTCAGGGATGAAAATGGGGAAACCGTTGTTGATCTTAAGGCTGCTGGTTATACAAAGCTTCTCTCAACAGGAGATTTCAGGGTAAAATCAAAAATCATTGTGCCGAAAACAACCGAAAGATGCATAAATAAGCTTATCGTTACAGGGGTATCGGTAGAAGTAGATGAGCAAACAGATAGAGCGGAATAAAGCATCCAGTATCCCGACAATAATCCTATATGCTCTGGTTGTTGTCGGATTCTGGTATTTCAGTAAATTGCCCCTCCCCCAGTTATTAATAGCTGCGGTGCTGTTAGCTCCGTTATTTGCTATATTATATCTGGTTTTGAGTTATAAAGGACCAAAAAAGTCCAAGTTATATGGTCTGGAGAATTTGACCGCTAAACTACCCGCGGTCAAAAAAGCAAAGGGACATGTACAGTTCAAGTACAAGCTTCTGTGGACTTTCGTTGTCGTAGTTTTATATTTCGTTTTAACAAACATTTACATATACGGTCTTGACCAGAGTAAGACTGTGGACGTATTCGCATCTTTCAGGGCAATCTTCGCTGGCGCTGAAGGATCTCTTATGGATCTTGGAATAGGTCCAATTGTTACCGCAAGTATAGTTATGCAGCTATTCGCAGGTGCCAAGATTTTTAACATAGATCTCACAAACTCTGACGACAAGGCAATTTATCAGGGTGTACAGAAATTAATAGTTATACTGATGATATTTGTGGAAGCAATTCCACAGGCATTCGGATATCTTGTTCCAGATCCGGCTCTTATAACATCACTTAACAGCATGGCCCCGGGATACGGATATTTCCTTTCAGAATCCATAATAGTGGCTCAATTATTCTTTGGTTCCTATCTTGTATTCCTCATGGATGAACTTGTGTCCAAATATGGTATAGGATCTGGTATATCACTCTTCATTGCTGCAGGAGTATCGCAACAGCTATTTACCGGGGCTTTTAACTGGGCTCCTGTTAATACATCGCTGCCCTATGCTCTTTCTACAACCGCTGCCCTGAATAATCCACCAGTAGGAACAATACCAAATATAATATATACATCAATATTTGGTTCAGCTTCATATCTTCAGAGTTCTCTTGGTATTCCAAGACTTTTATTCTCACCACCTAATCCAATAATAGCACTGATAGGAACGCTGTTGATATTCTTCATTGTTGCCTTCTTCCAGAGTAGCAAGGTAGAGCTTCCCATAGCACACGAAAGGGTGAGGGGAGCCAGGGGAAGATATCCACTTCAGCTCTTTTATGCTTCAAACATACCCGTGATCCTGGCTACGGCCCTGCTGGCAAATGTATCAATGTGGACATTACTGTTCTGGAGTAGTCCCGCCTTGTCTCATATTCCACTGTTAGGACATAATCCGTTGCTGGGGTCATATCTAACACCCTCTGCGGCGTCAGCCCTTAGCGTGTCGTCATCCCAGCCAACCGGAGGACTGGCATTCTATCTTTATACTCCAAATGGGCTTGCTGATTGGCTATTCCCCATACTACAGCCAGCGGTATACGGTCCTACCGTGCTATTCAATCACACTGCATGGGAGGAGGTTATACATATCGTAGTCTTTCTGGGTTTCATGACTGGAGCAAGTATACTGTTCGCAAAGTTCTGGATAGAAACCACAAATATGGGTCCGTCTGCCGTTGCCAAACAGATTATTTCTTCTGGGATGCAGATTCCAGGTTTCAGACGGGATCCAAAGGTTCTTGAAAGGGTTCTTAAGAAATATATCCCTGTAATTACTGTATTCAGTGGAGCTGCTGTCGGTTTGCTTGCAGCATCAGCTGACCTGATTGGAACTGTAGGGCAAACGTCCGGAACAGGACTGTTGCTGGCTGTTGGTATAGTGATACAGTTCTATGAGGCAATGGGAAGGGAACAAATGATGGAAATGCATCCACTGATCAGGCAGTTCTTCTCGGGGGCGTAAAATGAGAGTTGTAATTGCGGGTGTCGCGGGTGTTGGCAAGTCTACAGTACTGAAATCTGTAGAGAAGCTAACAAGCTACGATATCATCAATTTCGGAACACTCATGTTTGAAATGGCGAAGGAGATAAAACTTGTGGAATCAAGGGATGAGATCAGGAAGCTAAGTGTTGATACCCAGATCAATCTTCAAAAAAAGGCAGCATCCGCAATTGGAAAAATTGAGGATGTTATAATTGATACCCATATGGCCATAAAGGGTCCAAGAGGATTTTTACCAGGTTTGCCAGAATGGGTTATAAGAGAACTGAAGGTAAGCGCGTTCTTTCTTCTGGAAGCAGAGCCAGAAGAAATCAGGAAGAGGAGAAATAACGACCCAAGCAGAACCAGGGATGAGGAGACAATAGAGGATATAACAACACATCAATCTGTAAACAGGTCATTTGCAGTTTCATATTCAGTATATACGGGCGCAACAGTTTCCTTTATTAATAATCTTCCAGGCTTAGCTGATCAGGTCGCAGAAAAAATTGTAGAGAGGTTATCCAAATGACAGAAGTAAAGGATCCAAATATGGAGAGAATGGCCAGACAGAAAGAGATGCAAAAGAAGATGCTAAAATTCCAGGGAATGTATTTCCTTATGTTCATTTTCAGTATCGTTATAATCTATGTTACTGCCATAAGAGATGCAATTGGAGGAGTGTTTCAGTTTGCACTTGGGCCGCTTATTGGATTCAATTACAGTTATCCGGTATTAACCATTGCGCTGTCAGGTATATTGACCGGGATAGTAAGTGGTATACCAAGATATTTCTTCACTGACTGGCTCAAGATAGGAAAGGCACAGAACAGGGCACAGGCATTCAGGAAGGCTCAGAATGAGGCATTCAGGGCAAACGACAGGGACAAGATGAATAAATTAAGAAAGATGCAGCAGGAAAGCATGATGGATCAACAAATGGTCCAGATGAGCAGCACTGCACCACTTATAATATTATCAATGTTTACACTGTTAATATTTGTCTGGCTATACTTCTTTCTGGCTCATCTTTCATTTCCCTATGTATCATTCCCATGGGCATCCAATGTAAATCTAAATTCAGTTGTAGGATTCTTCCCAAGCTGGATCATAATATCGTTCATTTCCAATATGGTTGTTGGGTATATGATTACAATGATCATAAAATACATAGATTTCTCATACCAGCTAAGAAAATATGAAGGAATGAATCCCTCTGAAGGATTGACAGTACAATGAGAATCACGGTCAGTGGTCATATAGGCAGTGGTAAGACAACCGTTTCTAAAATTTTATCCGATCTCACATCATATGACGTTTATTCAGGTGGGTATTTTTTCAGGCAAATGTCTGAAGATATGCATGTGAGTCTGGAAGAAATGAATTTAATGGCAGAAAAAGACAGCAGAACTGATGTTACCCTAAATAACATGATCAGGGATTTTCTGAGGGATCATGACGATATAATAGTTGAATCCAGACTTGCAGGCTGGATATCCTATTCAGCAGGCATTCCTGCATTCAGGGTCTTCCTTGATGCATCCAGAGAGGTGAGGATTGCCAGGGTAAGCATCAGAGAAAATGACAGAAACATGGCTGAAAAGGTAGTAATGCGGGAGGAATCTGAAAATTTCAGGTTCAAAGAATATTTTGGTTTCTTGATGGAAGATAAAAGCATATATGATGTTGTTATAGATACAGAGAAAGGAAGTGCTGATGAAATCGCAAACGAAATCTATAGAATGGTCTTTTCCAATGCCTGAAGAGGGCTGTTTTATATGTATAGATAAACCAAAGGGTCCAACAAGTCACCAGATTGACTACTGGGTAAGACAGATTACCGGTGTAGAAAGAGTTGGTCACATAGGAACTCTTGATCCGCAGGCTACTGGTCTACTGGTAATTGCACTGGGAAAATGTGTAAGACTTGTGGACATTGCCCATGAATATCCAAAGGAATATATAGCCACATTGAAGTTACATGCTGATGCTGACGAACTTTCCATACGAAAAGCATTTGATCATTTTAAGGGGGAAATATACCAGCTACCTCCTATAAAAAGTGCTGTAGCACGAAAACTCAGGACAAGGGAGATCTATGATATTGAAATAATGGAAATTAGGAACAGGGATGTACTTTTCAAGGTGAAATGCCAATCTGGGACATACATAAGGACACTGTGTGTGGATATAGGATATTATCTGGGAACCAAGGGGAATATGACAGACCTGAGAAGATTGGGAACTGGTCCTTTCAGGGAAGAAATGGCCATAACTCTTCAGGAGTTAAGTGATCGTGTTGAAATGGCAAAGGCAGGAAAGGATCATCTCCTTAAATCAGCTATGTACCAGTCAAACTTTCTCCTTTCAACATTCAGTAAGGTAATAATAAAAGCTTCAACACTTAAGACTATTGCCCATGGTTCCGATCTGTATCCTGGAGGGATCAAGGCAATAATAGGTGAACCTTTGGCAGGTGAAAGAGTTGCCCTCATTTCTGAGTCGGGACAGCTTGTGGGTACCGGAAAAATGGTATTATCATTCAATCAGATATCTGACACAAAGATAGTGGATCTAGATAGAGTTCTCATTGACCCGGAACCAGGAAACTCGGTAAAAATACCAGTCAAGCAAAAGGAAAGAGAGATTCATTTGAGGAGTGAGGTGAAGCAGGGATCAAAGGAAAGAAAATTTGTGAATGACAGATTTTCACGGGAGAAAAGAACACAGAGACCCAATCAATGGCCAGAACGCAATAATGAGAAAAGAAACAGAAACGAATACAGGGATAATTTTAAGGACAGGAGACCAGTTAACAGGAACAGAAAGAAGGGAAGAAATGACAGAAAGAACTAAATGGTACGGTTACAGAAGTGATGGTACTCTAAAAGTCTATAAGCTTCTTTCTGCAAATCCGACTGATCTATTTGACAGACTATCTGAAGGAAAGGATGGATTAGAAATGGAAGAGGGCAAGGCGCTTCCTGATCTTCGAGAACTGATGCTAAATTACGGAAGATCGAAACTGAAAGAGTCTCTCGGAAGGGACTGGAAGCTGGTGAAGATCTTCAATGTGTATAACTCAATGGACGAAATAATCAATCTCTTATTTGAAAAATCAATGGCTCTTGGCCTGATTGTAGGCGAATCGGAGGATCCTGGAGAATTATTCCAGAATATGAAGAATAACGAGGATCATGCAATATCAACCATAGGGGAACTTGGATCGGAAATGGTATCGAGGAAAAAGGAACTTGAAAAGTCCCTGAATGAGAAGGCAAAGGAGATCTTTCCAAACACCTCACGAATAATTAATCCAGTATTATGTGCTGAACTGCTGGGGCATTTTCAATCACTGGAAAGGCTTGTTAATACCCCATCATCCTCAATACAGATGGCAGGTGCAGAGAAATCACTTTTTATCAGCAAAACAAGGCACATACCAAATCCGAAACATGGCTTTCTTTATAAGTCTCATTTAATTTCGGGAAGCAGTCCAAGAGATAGGGGAAAAATTTCAAGAAGACTCTCGGCAAAAATTGCCTTAACTCTTAAGGCTGATGGTATAGGCAGGATAATGAGTCAGGATGAAATAGATAATATCCTTTCAAAAATAAGTAATAAGAATTAAATTATAACTCCAGAGTTGTCTGGATATCTTCCTTTTCTCCAGCAATTTTTACCGGATATTCTCCGGTTAGACATCCAAGGCAGAGTGATTTCTTAGGCATTCCAATACTATTTACCAATCCCTCTATGGAGAGATAAGCAAGACTATCTGCACCAACCTCTTTTGAAATCTGATCATCACTCTTGTTTAAAGCTATGAACTGATCCCGGGTCTTCATATCAACGCCGAAGTAACATGGTGCAACAATCTTTGGTGATGCTATTCTGACATGTATCTCTTTCGCGCCAAAACTGCTTAGCAAAGCAACAATCCTTTTCATGGTTGTTCCACGGACAATGCTGTCATCGACAAGAACAATTCGCTTTCCCTGTACTACAGATTTAATCGGATTAAGTTTCAGCTTAACTGCGCTGTCCCTTTCCTTGTTACCAGGCATAATAAATGTTCTTTCTGAGTATCTGTTCTTGAAAAGACCCTCACTATATTCCATCTTGAGTTCAGCAGCATAACTCAGGGCCTGTGTCCTGCCAGAGTCAGGTACTGGAATCACAACATCAGCCTCCACAGGCGCTTCTTTTGCGAGATTAACTCCAAGTCTGTACCTGGAATTATACACCTCAACACCATCTATTATGCTATCAGGTCTTGCAAAGTATACATATTCAAACATGCAGTGAGAAATCCTCTGACTCCTCATAATAAATAAAGTGTTTATGTCTCCATTATATATCTCAACAACTTCTCCCGGTTGAACATCTCTGACAATAGCACCTCCAAGTACGTCAATGGCCGCGCTTTCAGACGATATAATTATGTCGTTTCCGGCCTTTCCAAGAATAAGTGGTCTGAAACCCTTTGGATCCCTCATTGCGTACATCTTTTCTCCTATCATTAGAACGGCTGAATATGATCCTTGAAGCATTTCCATAGAACTTCTTATACCATTTTTAATTCCCTTCTGACGGATTGTCCGAGCCAGAAGATTCAACATAACTTCTGTGTCATTGGTCGTGACAAAAGGCACTCCCTGCTCCTTTAACTCATCTCTCAAGGACTGATAATTAGTTATTTCCCCATTGTGGCTTATGGCCATATCACCCATTGCCGTTGATATTAGAAAGGGACCTGCGCCGGTTATATTCTTAATACCCGCTGTAGAATACCTGTTGTGACCTATTCCAATGTTCCCCTTAGGCACAATTTCTTTTTCAATATATGGCCTGAATCCCTCGTATACTAGCCCGTCTACCTTGAGAGCATTTATCTTTTCTCCATCAAAAATCGCAACTCCTGAAGCTTCCTGTCCCCTGTGTTGTAGAGTTCTCAGAGAAGTATAGATTTTAAAAAAAACTGTATCGTTACCGTATATCCCTATTACGGCACAGTTCTCACTTGGCTTTAGCCCATTTATAGGATCGTAGTCTTGGAGCTGGGAATCCACAGTGAGCACACCTCTTTTCCCTGATATGGTAAGCATGATGACCGCATCTTCTGCATCTGATATGAACTTTCTTACTGTTCATTTTTCCCATTACAGCTGTTCCATTACTCATTTTTAATCACCTGATGATGGCGAAACAAAAATAACATTGTCTCCTCTTACGAGTATTCTGTTATGAACGCCTTTAACTTCTCCGTTTATAATTTCATTTGCATTTCTTAAAACTAGATTCATGTATACATCGTATCCTTCAAGGGTACCGGAGTAGCCTCTCCTTCCCTTAACATCAACTAATACATTCTTTTCGGTAGAAGCCCTAAGAGCCTCTAATGGTTTGAGTCCGGTATTTGGATATGTTGCCATGTTAATTGTGCTGTTATGGTAATACTGTATAAAAAAATATCCTATTTATTCCATTTAAAAAAGAAAAGACACTCACAGGTTATTCATAATTAGATGACCATATTAGCACTATATATCAAAAACAGTAACTAAAAGTACTCTTCCAATTTTACGAGTTTTGCCTCAAAGTTACCAAGGACAGAGTGCGCCCCTTTACCTATCTTCAGTATCAATCCTTTTTGATCTCTTATTTCTATTATTACTCCAAGGGATGCTACGAAACTTGAAAACTGGCTTAACATTTTTCTTCGTTTACTCATCTTAGGCATTTTTTTGAATATGTTTTTCGATAGTTTCCTATCTTCCATTTCAATATCAACGGTTCCTTTATTTATGGACACAGTTGAAAATGGTTTGCCATCAATTCTGATCTCAACATTACCTGAATTCAGTAGACTTTGAGCAACATTAGATACTATTTCATTGTTTTGCTTTTTCATGTACGGGCATCGCTGTTACGTCCAGGGTTCCATTAATAACAACATTCGCGTTCATTCCTGGTAATTTAATACTCATTTCCTTAAAATTAAATTCCATTGATCCTTTTGCCCCTTCAAGTGCTTTTATGAAATTCTCTATTATAGATTCTTCTTCCATAAATGATCATAGGTATCAACTTATTTAAGTGTTTTCAATTTAAATAATACTTCCAACATAATTTTTCAGGATTTCGTTCATATGATGATTAAGGGAATCAACATTTCATCCCTGCACAACCCTCCATGTCTACCTTTAAAATATGTAGTGTTGCCTTCATCTAAAGAGCCAGGATAAAAAAATGAATCTCCGTTTATGGGTATTCCTATATAGTCAAAGCTTGAAAATCGGCTACATTCTGATGATCCTAAGAGCATTTTCAGATTATTCTTGTTATTATCGTATATCTTTAAACCTGGTAGATAGTTGTTGAGAGACTCAAGCAGATTACTTGATCCAGAGAAAAATATAGACCTGGTAGAACCAAATGGAGCCATGGAAAAGTTAGCCGGTACTGCTGGGTAATCAGTCATCTGTATCGCCCTTTTAGCCTCAACATGACCGTGATCTGCAGTTATTATGAATCTGTATTCATTTTTATAAGGATCCATTTCTTTCTTTACACTGTTTACTATTTCTCTGAGAGCACTAAGATTCTGTTCTGAATATGGGCCATAGATATGCGACAGTTTATCAGCAAATGGAATATATAAATAAACAAAATCATATCCGTTTTCTAATGCCTTTCTGTAGAAATATAAAGCATCCCACAGGTGATAATAATGAAAGTGATCTCCTTTAGTACTGTTAGTTATTGTAGTCAATTCCGATTTTCTAATAAATTCTGGAGATATTATAGCAATCTTTTTCCCAATCATTACTGCTTTTTCCACTGTATTTTCAACTTTATATGTATCTTTCATTGATCCAAATTCTTTTAAGGAGTCTTTTCCTTTCGAATACACAGGAGAAAACTGGAAATTATCAATAATGGTCCCAAATTTTTTAACAAAAGTTGTTCCACCCAGAACACAGTGATCTCCTGGAAGCTGGCCCGACATTAGGGTCACAAGTGCAGTGGTAGTTATTGACGGGAATACACTCGTCAAGTATGGCTCTCCATCTTCGATAATTCCAGCTTTTACTCCAGCAAGATAACCAAATCCATCTATTAGGACAACACTCATCTTTTTTCCATCTACTGGTAAAACTTTCAAACAATTATTATGTGGGCGAAGCTCTAGGCTTGTCATTACACTTTGTGCCAAATTATATAAACTTCCATTTTCATAGTTCGGTAGAACAAGATCGTTAGATTCCATATTTGATCATATCACTAACAATTTTAATGTAACCTAAGTAAAATATATTTCCAATATAGTCCGTCGAAGAAATATAAAGTATAGAATTCTTTATCGTGTCTAATAGATGTAATTAAATTGATCTCAAGGTTTGACCCTGGTACATGTCAGGTTAAGTTTACATTACGTTCGTACTTGTTGAAATTTCATTAATATAAAAATGAGGTCATGCAATATCATTAAGCACTTCATCAAACTAATATAGGCTAAATAGTAATAAATTGTATATTTATTGTATATAAGTTAATTTAAAGAATAAATTGGTTTTGTCTTCTTATGGACAGGAGTCAAAATATAGGTTCTACCAAAAATGAGGAAGAACTTAAGTGGATTGATCAAAAATATGTAACATACATTTACATTTTAGTGGGGGGTTTGTTGCTTTTTGTAGTTCCCTATGGAATGACAATGAAAGGATCTGCAGTAAATAACTATGTACTTATTATTAATACAATATTTAGTTTATACCTGATTGGAATTGGAATAGTTGAATATCTAAACATAAGAAAGTCTGTAGATGTATTAGCGAAATATTTTCCTCTTGTGATTATCATATCTGGATTTATAACAGCCATAATGTACTCTCATTTCTATGATACAGGATGGGATAAAAGTCTGCATCTCTACATAGTGAATATTAGTAGCGCAGGGTTGCTACACATAGCCTATTATAAGGCCAGAGATGTTATATCTGAAACCAGTTCTGTTGGTGGATTACTAGTAATCCTTGGGGGTATATACGAGTCAATGTATAGAAGAATGAAGAAATAGACTGGGTTTTTGAATGCTTAATTTTTACAATCTTGACCTTATAGTACCGACAATTTTTTTTAAAAGAGTAAAAATAAAACCAAGTAGAATAGTATTTCAATATCTTTATTTCAATTAACACCTTCTTCTAAGGACATAGTTTCAATTCCCTTTGAATAAAACTCTTCAATTTTAGATACAACCTCAGATGCCGGATAAAAGGACCTTATAATATTTTTGAATTCGGGATTGGGAGCAGGCTGATTCTTAAAATTCACCCATATTGGCACTATTCCTGCATTTAAGGCACCCTTAATATCTGCTTTCCAGTTATCCCCCAACATTACAGTTTCATCCGGGGACGAGTTTGCACCTTTCAGGGCAATTTTGAATATCTCTTCCTCAGGCTTGAAAACATTATAATCATATGCTGGAATCATAAAATCAATATACTTATCAAGTTTTGATTTAGCTATTTTCTGTCTCTGATAGTTTCCCATATGGTTAGTTACCACACCTATTACATATTTCTTTTTCAATTCGCCCAAAACCTCATGCACTCCAGAAAATGGTTTTCCTGTTCTTATATGAACCTCTCTTATTCTGTCATGTATCTCCTTTACCATATCATCCTTAAGTGGAAGTCCTATATTTTGAAGAAACATGTCCGTTCTCTTCAAATTGACCTCCTCAGGAGTCATCCCACCTGTCCTTAACAGGTCCTGCATTTTATAATCGGTGAAATAAAATCTTGAAAGAAGTTCATCGAGTGGTACAGATTTGAAAAATCTATACTCCCTTTTCAGCAAAACAAACGTCCTTCTCATGGCACCTAAATCATCATAAATCGTGTTATCAAAATCAACTAATACCGTCTTAAGTTCACTCATGACAGATCCCCTTATCGAAACAAAATAAAACCATCTATCTACCTTTTTCCTTTATCTTAGTTATAATTAACCTGGTTTAGAATTTTTCTACTTATTCTATATTCCATATTATAGAAACAACAATTTCATTTTAACGTATATATTTATATCTATAGTATGGAGAAAATGATTAACTAGATTAAGAACATGAAAAATTGAAAAAATATGAGTTTAAATGGAATACAGGGCAATTTGAACATTGCTGGGATGATTCCCTGGGAAATAGTACTTGCATATTTTGTAATTGCATTGGGTTTTGTTTTGTATTACAGTCATAAAACCGACGGTTTGAATGGATTCAAGACTGTTGATTTTGTATATATTGGTATAGGCGCAGCGTTCACAGTTGTTTGGGAGTTCTTCATCGGGCCGTTAATGGATAAAATAGTTCCACCAGGACTAACGGCATTCATCGGTTTTGGATTTTTTGGACGAATAATCATCATATTCATTATAGCTGGTTTGGTGAAGAAACCAGGTGTTGGTATGATGAGTATGGCGATCTTTGATATACTTGGAGACATCTTCCATTATGGTTTTAGTGGAGAGCCGATGTTTGTAGTCTATGAATCTTTAACGTATGGGCTTTTTATCGATCTTGCTATAACAATAAAAAAAGGAAATCTTTTCGGCAACTTCTCAAAGAAAGCAAAAGAAGGTATAAAAGCTCAGAGTATGTCGAGACAGAGACTATTTGCGGCCATAACCGGTGGAATTATAGGCTTTACATGGGCGTTCCCCGGATCATTCTTTTACAACGGGTTCTTTGGGCCATTTTTATATGGTTCAATAGTGAACTGGCAGGCAATACTCATCGGCTTTGCTGAATCCATACCAGGAAATGTGATCTTCGGGGGAATAGCTGGCTTAATCGCATTGAGGGTGGCAAGGGTTCTGGGGCAATGAAAGCCATAGAAATAAGAAACCTAAAATTTTATTATCAGGGTGAAGAGGAGCCTGCCTTGTCAATTGATAATTTTTACATTAATGAAGGAGAAAGCATTCTTCTAACTGGGAAGTCTGGTTCAGGTAAAAGCACTCTCGTAAATTGCATAAATGGTATAATCCCGAATGTCATCAACGGTGAAATTTCTGGAACCGTATGCCTATATGGAAAAGATGTAAGCGATATGAAGCTTCCTGAAATAGCAAAGGTAGTTGGGACACTTTTTCAGGATCCCGAGAGACAGGTTATGAATTATGGTATTGTCGATGAAATCGCATTCGGTCCTGAAAATCTTAAACTCCCCAGAGAAGAAATTCAAAGAAGAGTGGATAAAGCCGTAAGGGTTGTAGATCTGGAGAAGTTCCTTGATCGAGAAACATCAAAGTTATCCGGCGGAGAACTGCAGAGAGTGGCACTGGCTTCAGTTATAGCAATGGAACCATCAATCCTGATCCTTGATGAGCCAACTTCAAACATTGATCCAGAAGGAACAGAGCAGATCTTCGAGTTTCTTAGGGAAAACAAGAAAAATATGACACAAATTATAGTGGAACACAAGGTCGAAAGGGCTCTGCCATTTGTTGATAGAATCGTGGTTATAGACAACGGCAGGATAATATTGAATGTGTCGAAGGAGCATCTGATGAGGAGTGCAGACGTTCTTCTTACAGCAGGTATAGAGATACCAGAGGAATATATCTATGCAAAAAAACTTGGAATAGATTCTGTTGACCCAAATATAGTCAGGGAAAAAATAAGAGAAACGGGAATGGAACTATCTCACAGGAAGAGAAAAAATGATGGAGAAATTATATTGAAAGCCCATGTTGAAGTTTCTGTTAAGGGTGTAGAACAGAAAGAGATAGTGAATTCAACGATCAGCTTGAAGAAAGGACAGGTGTACTGCATAATGGGTAAAAATGGAGCCGGTAAAACTACACTGGTAAAGGGTTTAATGGACTTCCTTAACAGAAAAAACTTCCAGGTTTCCAGTGAACTTGTTATGGAAAATATGGATCTAACGAAATCAGACTATGTAATAAGAGGAAGGGGGCTTGCATATTTACCTCAAAGTTTTGATCTCATGCTGGTAAGCAAGACTGTTCAGGATGAAGTATATTATTCGGCAAAACACAGGAAAGTAAAGGATTTCGAGACGATGGGAGATGCACTAATCCATATGTTCTTCCTGGATGACAAGAGGGACGCAGATCCATTGATGCTCAGTACCGGGCAGAGGAGAAGGGTCTGTATGTCTGCAGCCCTTGCATCATCTGCTCATATAATGCTTATGGATGAACCAACATCTGGACAGGATTTCATGAATAAGAAGGTTCTGGGGGAAGAGATCAGGAAATTATGTGACATGGGATACTCATTCATCATCGTTACACACGATTCAAGATTTGCATATAGATACTCTGATTATATAGGAATAATGAGCAACGGAAGTATAATCCACGAAGGCGTACCTGAGGAAATATTTAAGCTCTCACATAAGTATGGGGTCATTGCCCCGTCGGATTTTATTTTGAGATATGAAGAAGAGGTGAAAAATTAGATGTATAGTATTTTGGATTCGGTGATCAGCTGGCTATTGTTCATATTTGGAATAAGCATACCATTCTATCTTATTCTGGGTGCCATTGGTATTTCAGGGTTCAAAGAGATTACTTCGTATGAAAACTACCACACATTCTATTACAGAGTTAATGCAGCAGTAAAAATAGTTCTATCAGTAATTATAGTAATGGTTGCCACATTTTCTATATGGTGGATCGGTGCAATCATAACTTTTGGGTTTCTCGGCAGTTATGTTACTCTGAAGAACGGATGGAGAAAATTGTATCTAGCAGGCTTTTTGGTTCTTTCGGTAATCATAGGCACCGTCTGGGGCTATGCTCCCTATGAGCCTTTCTACATAGTTTCTATGGCACTACACACACCCATAAATCATTTTACTACCATATGGACATGGCCATCATATTTTAGTATACTTGGTTATGAGCATACACTGACCTTACAGTCCCTGTACTACAGTTTCCAAATTTCATTCAGGTTCACTGCCGCAATTGTAGCAAGTCTTCTACTAGTGATGACGAATACACCTGCACAGATCGTAAAAACACTAAGTAAGCTTAAAATTCCAAGTCCGATTATATTTTCCCTTGTAGTTGCTATGAAAACTATTCCCTCTGTTTTTGATTCCTTCGATACTTCTATAAAGATATCCCTTATGAGAGGATACGGTGGTAACAGAGGTAAGACACTAAGGCCATTTATAACTCTGGCAGCAGCCATATATTCTATCGTTCCAACTATAGTACACCTTTTAAGGGGGGCAAAAGATATTGGGATTTCGGCTGATACAAGGGCTTTCAGGGCTTATCCCACAAGATCCTATCTGATTTCAATGCCATTCAGGAGAGAAGATTATATTTTTTCAGCATTTCTTGTAATTATAGTTGTAGGAACAATAATTGCTATATTAATGGGTTTTGGAAGGGCAATTCCTTACCTAACCTGAAGAAAATTTCTTTGGCATTTGCGAGTTACGTAATCGCACTTATAATCCATCAGCTATTTTTAAATCAATCACTCAGAATGCAGATTTTTCTTGCAATCTACTCTATGATAAATTGCGCTCAGATTATTCTTGTTAATTGCATTGGAATCGTTTAATAAATATTCCTGTTACATCAAAAGTTAAATTTGTAAATAAATACTTATATGTCATAGAGCTATCCTGACTCATATTCTGATATCTGAATGGTGTCGGGTAGTTTAGGTGATCAATTTGAAAATACCAAAAACAGTTAAAATGTACTGCAAATTCTGCAAGGAACATACCAAACATGAAGTGGAAAGAGTAAGAAAAAAGAAGGCTAGTGAACTTAATCTGGGTCAAAGGAGATTCAGGAGAGCAACATCTGGTTTTGGAGGTTTCCCGAGGCCAAAGCCTGAGGGCAGAGAAAAACCAACTAAAAGAGTTAATTTAAGATACAGATGCACAAAATGCAAGAAAGCAAGCACTCCCCCATCACAGAGAGCCAAGAAACTTGAAATTGTGGAGGTAAGATAATGACTGATAAGGAAATGAAAAAACTGAAGGGAAAGGGAAATAGGTTCATAAAAATCAAGTGCCCAGAGTGCGGTAGTGAGCAGATTACATACACCAAAGGTTCAAGTGTAGTAAACTGCAATATCTGCGGATCTGAACTTGCAAAACCCACGGGCGGTACCATTATGACTAACTGTGAGATCACAGAAGAATTCTGATAATGATGGAAAAAATGAATGATATCCCTGAAATTGGAGACCTTGTGGTAGTAACCGTAACAAAGGTTGAAAAATTTGGGGCTGAGGTGAAGCTTGATGAATACAAAGACCTTAACGGGTTTATCCATATCGCAGAGGTAGCCAATGGTTGGGTCAGGTATATAAGGGATCATCTCAGGGAAGGACAGAAAACAGTATGTAAGGTACTTCAAATTGATTCGAGAAGAAAAAGTGTTGATCTATCACTTAAGAGGGTAAATGAACATCAGAAGAGAGAAAAAATTTCAGAATGGAAGAATGATCAGAAGGCCGAGAAGTTAATGGAATTGGTCTCAGCATCTCTGAAGAAATCTCCTGAAGAATGTATGACTGAATTTGGAAACGAATTAGTCGAAAAGTATGGAAGTCTGTATTCAGCGTTTGAAGAGGCTGCTACAGAAGAAGAAGATTTTTACAAAGGAACAAAAGCAAAGTGGAGAAATGCTTTTCTGAAGATAGCAACACAGAATGTACAGTCCCCATTCGTTAAAATTGGTGGCACAATAGAGATGTATTCGCTTGAATCCAAGGGTATTGAGAAGATTAAGAACTGCCTAGATATAGGTGAGATTGCAGATGCTACCATAAGGTATGCAGGAGCACCAAGATATTTATTGAAAGTTAGAGACAGGGAATATAAGAGCGCTGAGGATAAACTTAAAACTATTATTCAGAATATTTCAGACAACTGCAAAAAGAGTGGGGTATCCTTTGAGTTTATCAGGGATAGTAAGGACAAATGAAGGGAACAATAAGAAAGTGTAGTGTGTGTGGAATGTACACAATGGAATTGAATTGTCCAAAATGTTCCGGGGCAACAAAATTGGCCGGACCAATGAAATATTCTACAACTGATAAATTCCAGAAGTACAGGCTGGAAGAAATGGAGGAGAATGAAGATGGAGACAATTAAGATTAAGAAAATGATAGACGTAATACCAGAAGGAACAAGTACACTGGTATGTGGGCTTCCTGGCATAGGTAATGTTGGAAGAATTACAGTAGATTACATGATCGACAAGTTGAAGATGGAGAAGGTTCTCGAAATTTATTCCTCTCATTTCCCGGCTCAGGTATTTGTGGACAGAGAAGGCAAGGCTCATTTAAATAGAAATACTCTGTTTTACAAGCAAATTTCAAAGTCTAAATCACTATTCGTGTTCACAGGAGATTTTCAGGGAAACACACCAGAGGGTCAGTATGAACTTTCGTGGAGGTTACTGGAAATTGCAAGGGAAATGAACGTGAATATCATATACACACTTGGTGGATATGGTGTAGGCAAACTTGTTGAGACTCCAAGAATTCTTGGTGCCTTTACCGATTCAAGTCTAAAACAAAACCTCATAAAGAATGGTGTGAAGTTCCCTGAAGGTGAACCGGGTGGAGGAATAGTCGGATCAAACGGTCTGATAGTAGGACTTGCTTATAAGTTCTTTAGAATACAGGCTGCATGTCTTATGGGTGAAACATCTGGGTATTTCCCTGACCCTAAGGCAGCACTTGAAATATTGAAAACACTCACAAAACTTGTGGGCTTCAGGGTTTCTCTCATGGATCTTGAGGAAAGGTGTAAAAATCTTTCAGAATTAACTGAAAAAATGCAGTCAGATATGATCGACAAGGAAAAGAAGGATGATCTGGGTTATTTCCAGTAATTCCGGAATAAATCATAGAAAAGTTCTGATTTAATATTATTTTTCATTATATACCAACCCAGGGTAATGTTTTTGTAACTTGTTCATTTAGAATAAGGTAAATATAATCAGTTTCATATGGCTTAAGGATGCAGGAAAAGAAAAAGCCACAGGAATTCAAGCAGGTTTCTATATCGGAATTTTTTGAGAAAAATAGGCACATACTTGGTTTTGATTCATTGCAAAGAGCTTTATTTATTATGGTAAAAGAGGCGGTGGATAATTCACTTGATGCATGTGAGGAACATGGAATACTTCCAGATTTAGACGTGAAGATTTCAAGGATATCAGGGGACATTTATGAGATGGTGGTTCTGGATAATGGACCTGGAATAGAGAGAACGCAGGTCCCAAAGGCCTTCGGACAACTACTCTATGGTTCAAGATTTCATGTGATGAGGCAGACAAGGGGACAGCAAGGACTTGGAATAACGGCAGCAATCCTCTATGGTCAGATAACAACAGGTGAATTCTCTCATATCACTACAAAGAGGCCAGCTGACGATGTTGCATACCACTTCGAAATGGGTATAGATATCAAAAATAATGTGGCAAATATAAAGACAGAAGAGCCGGTTATATGGAAGGCAGAACATGGAACAGAGGTAAGGATAAGGGCAAAGGGGAAATACATAACCGGAAGGCAATCCATACATGAATATCTGAAGGAAGTGGCAGTGGTAAATCCAAATGCAAGAATTAGATTCACAGATCCCGATGGGACAGCAATTACTTTTGAAAGATCCATCGAAGAACCTTCAAGGCAGTCAAAACCGGTCAAACCCCATCCCTATGGACTTGAGGTGGGAGAGCTTTTATCCCTTGCTTCCGAAAGCTCTAACAGAAACATGAAGGAGTTATTCGTAGAAAACTTTTCAAGAATAAGTTTAAACACGGCATCTGAAATACTGGAAAAATCTGGAGTTGATCCAGAAATGAGGCCAGCAGCGCTTGAGAGGGCTGAGGCAGAAAGGATAATATCGACCATATCTGAGGTGAAGCTTATGCCTCCCTCAGCTGAATCCCTATCACCAATTTCGGAGCAGTTCATCAGGGTAGGTATGCTTTCCGTATATGGTGATGAGCGGCCAGGTTTTTATGGCAGACCCATTTCAGGTTCAGTCAGAATTCATAAGGGTAACCCGTTTTCAGTTGAAATAGGAATGGTATATGGTGGAGAACTCCCTTCAGACCAGCCAGCACGAATAATAAGATATGCAAATAAGGTCCCTCTTCTATTTCAGGCTGGTTCCTGTGCTATCACAGAGGCAATATCAGAAACGGACTGGAGGCAGTATGGAATGGAGCAGAAACAGGGAAAGGGGGTTCCTTACGGCCCCGCTATAATTCTTGTCCATGTATATGGGCCAAAGATTCCATATGTGTCAGAGTCAAAGGAAGCAATAGCACCTGTTAGCGAAATAGTTGAGGAAATTAAGAATGTCCTGAAAGCAGAAATGAGGCAGCTGAGAAGATTCAACAACAGGATAGAGAGAAACAAGAAGATGGGGGAGAAATTCAGACTCGTGAGCAAGATAATTCCTGAGATTGCAAAAAAGAGTTCAGAAATTCTAAAGCTCGAAGTGCCCGATTACAGGAGGACAATGAGTAAAATTGCAAACGTTGTTTTTGTAAGGGAAGAAGTTGAGAACGGAGATAAAAAGAAATCAATTACATCTGTCATAAATTATACAGATGATACAGTTTCATTCAATCTGAAGATCGTTTTTCCCTTCAGGGAAGTTGACATAAAAATTGAAAACCTTGAATCAGCAGAAACATACAGTTACGAAGAAGGTCTAGATCAGGTAAAGGGAAACTATACTGGTGCGGAATATTTTGTTACAGGAATAAATCCAGTTCTGGTACAAGGAGCTGAGGAGCTGCCAGCAGACTGGGATTTAAAGGGGGTGGAAGTAAATGAGCAGGAGTGAAAATACAGAAGAACAGCTGAAGAACTTTGTAAATACAATTTATGAGGCCATAAAGAATGAGGATATCCCTGAGATAAAGATTAAGTCACGAACACGGGATAACATAGTTCTTGACGCACTATACGGTGTATGGAAATACGGGGACCAGGAGGTTAGGAGAACAGCCAGAAAGATAGATGGAGCAGAGTTCATTGCCAAATCACTTTACACAATCAACTTCATTCTTGATATGTTGAAAGAGTCAAAGTCATCAACTCTCAGGGAGATGTATTACATATCTGAGGGCTGGAAGGATTACAAGTTTGCGACACAGGACGAGTCAAATGTGCTCGCAGAGGACATGGAAGTAATGACAGAATTGATGAGAGAGGATTTTCATCTGAGGCCGGAGGAGAATGGTGCAAGTATTATTGGCGATATTACCATAGAGGAAAAGAACAGGAAGAATGAATTTAAGAGAATCAACTGTCGTGATGATGTTGGAGATGCGGGATATAATATACCATATAATGTAGAGGAGGAAAAGGTCAGGCTCATATCACACGATGCAGATATGATTGTAGCTCTGGAAACGGGAGGAATGTTTGACAGACTTGTGGAAAACAAGTTTGACGAGGATTTCAGGGCAATACTTGTCCATCTTAAGGGGCAGCCAGCTAGAAGCACAAGAAGGATGCTCAAGAGGATGAATGAGGAGATGGGTCTTCCCGTATATATCTTCACAGATGGGGATCCATGGTCGTTCAGGATATATGCATCAGTGGCATATGGGGCAATAAAGACTGCACACATTTCACACTGGCTTGCAGTTCCAACAGCTGAATTTGTGGGAATTAGTGCTTCAGATATACTCAATTATGATCTTCCAACAGATAAATTGAATGACAAGGATATATCAGCATTAAATTCTGAACTTCAGGACCCAAGATTCCAAAACGAATTCTGGAAATCAGAAATTGAGACGATGCTTAAAATAAATCAGAAAGCTGAACAACAGGCTCTGGCCAAATATGGCCTGAATTTTGTAACTGATACATATCTTCCAGAGAAACTTAATCTGAAGAGATGATCATTTTTAACAAAAATATTATACACTCAAAACATAATGAGTTAGTGAAAGGATGAACGGTTCTTCAGTAAGCAATCAAATGAGAATTGCAGTTGTGCAATTCAATTCCGGAAAAAGCAAGGAAGAAAACCTGGACTTTATAAAGGGAAAAATTGACAAATATTCTGGAAAACAGGATCTGGTTATATTTCCTGAATACTCTATGATCAAGCCAGATTTCAATGACAGAAACTTTATGATTGATGTCTCTGAATCTATCACTGGACAATTCGTTGAGGAAATCAGAAGTATGACTATGAAAAGAGAAATAGCTGTAATTGGAAATTTTGTGGAGAGCAGGGGTCAAACTGAGAAACCATTCAACACATCATTTGCCATAGACAATATGGGTATTCTATTTGGAAAATATCAGAAACTCCATCTATTTGACTCCTACGGATATATGGAATCGAAGGTTTACAATGAGGGTCTCAGAAGACCAGAAGTCATTTCCCTTAATGGCATTCCACTTGGTATGGAAATCTGTTATGATATAAGGTTTCCGGAACTGTCCAGATTATATGCGCTAAAGGGTGCACAGATGATAACCATTCAGGCTGGATTCTTTAAGGGAGAATACAAGCTTGAGACATGGACTGCACTGCTGAAAAGTATCGCAATGACAAATGGGGTTTTTGTTGTGGCTTCTGGGCAATCTGGACCAGAATTCATAGGGCATTCAACAGTGATTTCACCGGCAGGAAAGGTAATAGAAGAGCTGGGCGAAGATGAGGAAGATATTACTGTGAAAATTGATATGTCAGAAGTGACTTCATACAGAGAAAACGTAAAGGTTCTCACTGCAAGAAGAAGAGATTTTTACGATATATCCGGTTTCTGAATAAGTGCCTTAAGTATTTTCCTAAATTCATCTATATTTCTCACAGATAATATTGCAGCAGTTTTTCCATTGCCTATATGTATGGTAAGGCATTCCGGACATTCCACAAAGCCATATTCATCAGTAGCTTCATCACCGGCAATCAGGCACTTTCTATCATTCCGCAGGGCTCTTATTGCCCTTCCCTTATTCACTCCGGGTACCTTAAGTTCTATTAGGTTTATCCCATAATATATCTCCAGCCCATACTCCTTTCCAAGGATTTCTGCCTGTTTTATATATTCAGGTTTTAGGCTATCTGGCACCAGTCCAAGGTGAATCACGAACCCATATGGCTTCCTGTATGTTCTCACACCACTTCCATCTGGGAAGCGAACTTCATTCTCAAGTTTCCTGAAAGTATCAAAATATTTTGAAGAATTTTCAACAAACTCGATGGTTTTTCCCTTAAGATCTGCGAACATTCCATGAAGATAAACATAGTTAAGGTTCAGATTTATGAATTTCTTTAGATCTTCAAGGGTTCTACCTGAAATTATATAAAGCTCATACAGCCTATCTATTTCTTTAAGGATTTCTCTTAATTCGTTATCCGCAAAGCAGAGTTCTGGATCCATGATTATGGGAACAAGAGTACCATCATAATCCAGAAATATCTGTGAGCCTTTTTCAATTCCCGTAAGGTACTTTTCAATGTCTTCTGTAATCAATCAGTTTTTCACCAGCGTTCCAAGAATCCTGTTGGCCCACCATTTATCATCATGTTTTCTCAAAAAATCTTTCATGCTTCGCAATCTTCTAAGAATTTCACTATCTGGCATTCTCATGGCCATAGCAATCTTTTCTGATACATCATCATCTGAGTTGGGATTTGTCTTTATTGCCCCTCTTAGATATTCCGAAATACCAGCAAACTCAGAAAGGATTAGAACTCCTTTCTTTGAAACTGCCACGTACTCCATTGAGACCAGGTTCAGCCCATCCTTCATAGGTGTTATTAATGCTATATCACCCCAGCTATAATAGGTTTTAAGAATGTCCGAATTTATCTTTCTATACATGTAAACAATTGGAACCCAGTTAAGGTTTCCATAAAGACCGTTTATTCTTCCTACATTCATTTCAAGTTTTTCCTTTAGCTTTTCATATTCTTCCACACCAATCCTGCTTGGCGTTACCATCATAAGATAAACAAATTTTTCCTTGAATTCAGGATATTTCTTTATAAACATCTCAATGGCATTGACCCTTTCTACGAGTCCCTTTGTATAATCAAGCCGGTCTATGGAGAATATAATCTTTTTATCTTCAAAAGGTCTCTTACCAGATTCAATCTGTTCATGAGAAAATGATTGATAATCTATTCCAAGTGGAAAGGTAAACGTTCTTCTTTCAAGTTCTTTGTCATAACCCACCACTCTTTCGTAGGAATGTCTGAAATTTGTTCTGTATTTTTGCGTATGAAAAGTGATGCTATTGCACATTGATATGCTTTTAACTATATCTTCCCTTTCAGGGAGGATGGTGTAGAATTCACTTGAGACCCAGGGGATATGCCATGTAAAGAGAAGTTTATTCTTCACACCCATATCTCTCAGGTACTTCGGTACAAGTGATAGCTGATAATCGTGAACCCATATTACATCTTCAGAAGAAGCAGTATCTTTGATAACCTCTGCAAACTTTCTATTTACATGTCTGTAATAACCGTAAGCAATTGAATCGTGTTCTATCTTTTCCCTGAAATAGTGAAACAGTGGCCAGAGTGTACTGTTTGAATAGTCATCATAAAATCCTTTTTTTTCTCTGGGATTTAGCAGTATTCTTTTAATTCGATAGAGACCATTATTTTCATCCTGATACAGATGGTCAGCGTTTCCATCACCCCAGCATATCCAGGTTCCCCTATCTCTCTCTATAATTTTCTTCAGTCCTGTGGCTACACCCCCTACATTTTCCTGCTTAATTATGCGGTTATTTTTTTTCTCATAGGAATAGGGACCCCTGCTTGTAACCATTATCACGGACACAGAGTTAAAAGGGTTTGAGAGTATAAAAATCTTCGGCTAATTATGAAATCCTTAGTGGAATGATAAATATGAAGAAGATGAGATTACGTTGAGAAAATAGGACATACTATGAAGGAAGGACATATACAAAAACCTTAAAATAGACCTGATATATATCTGAGTGTGACGGTCATAGTGACGGGGTAACACCCGGTCTCATTCCGAACCCGATGGTAAAGCCCGTTACGTATCACGTGCGTACTATGTTCCGCGAGGGCATGGAAAGCGTGGTTCGCTGTCACTTTTTTGTTTTTCAAGGATTTTATATTTAGATATAAGTCTTTGTAACTTTATAGGTTCCAAAACAAAATATTTTAATACTACTCTACATTAGTTTGTGTTAATGAATAACATTGCTTAGTTCATTATGCTGGTGATCCCATATGTTTTCATGACTGTGGGTTTCACTATATATGATAGGGTTCAGCCTGAAATTGGTGGATGGCCATTTTTCTACTGGTATCAACTGATGTGGATTTTTATAGCGGCCATATTCACTTTCTCGGTCTATACAATCGAAACTCGTGAGCACAAAGCAAGAGGTGCTGCCTAATGGCGTACTTCAATACTATTGATTATGTTTTGTTCTTTGTGATGGTTGCTGTAGTGCTCTTTGCAGGATTCATGGCATATTTTTGGAGAAAGCCAAAAACAATGTCAGATATGAGTGAGTGGGGTCTAGGAGGAAGCAAGTTTGGAACCATTGTAATATGGTTCCTCCTAGGTGGTGATCTTTACACTGCCTATACATTGATAGCTGTTCCTGGAGTCGCATCTGACAGTGGTGCACTTGCAATGTTTGCAATTACATATGGTATAATGATATACCCAATAGTATATGCTACAATGCCAAGGCTCTACTCTGTATCCAAAAAGAGAGGTTATATAACTTCATCCGACTTCGTCAAGGATAGATTCAACTCCCGAATGCTTGCAATGTTGATCGGTCTAACAGGTGTGGTCGCTGAACTTCCATATATAGCACTTCAAATTGTGAGTATAAAAGCAGTTCTTACTGTAATGAGTCTGCCTGTTACCTACACTTTAATTATAGCCTACGTCCTTGTTGGACTGTTCACTTTCCTAAGTGGTTTAAGGGGGCCAGCACTTACTGCAATTCTGAAGGATGCAATCATATGGGTCGTGGTTCTAACGGTAATAATCTATGTTCCTTACAGGCTTGGAGGCTTTGGAAACATTTTCCATCAGGCTTCCATCTTATTCGGGACAAAAACTGTAGCAAACCCACACCCAAATGCTAATGCACCTCTCTTTGAAAGTCCTACCCTGGCTCTGGGATATACAACTCTTGCATTAGGATCTGCACTGGCTTTATTCCTGTATCCTCACGGAGTCACCGGAACTCTCGCATCAAAGGATGTAAAAACCATAAAAAGGAACTCTTCTCTTTTACCACTTTATAATGTGCTTTTATTGATTGTTGCTGTAATGGGAATAGCTGCAGTTGTTGCAAACAATGGCGTATTCTCATCGGCTAACTCATCTTTTGCCATACCAGACCTCATAAAAGACATGTTTCCATCACTATTTACATCATTTGCATACGCAGCAATTGTCATTGGAAGTGTGGTACCAGCATCTATAATGGCCATAGCTTCGGCAAACCTGCTCACAAGGAATGTGTATCTTGAATATATAAATCCTAAAGCATCTTCCAGAACTCAGGCATGGCTCTCGAGAGTTCTTGTACTTGTTGTAATCATTGCATCAATAGCATTCTCCATAGTCCCTGCTGCCTCAGCGAACATCGTTTACCTGCAAACCTTTGGTGGAGCATTCATCCTTCAAACACTGCCAGCAGTTTATATCGCCCTATATACAAGGAGATTTAACAAATGGTCTATTGGTCTGGGATGGATAGTTGGTCTATCCACAACTCTTTACCTGCTATTCTCCCTGAATTTTGCAGGGTCTCTGTACAAAACATTTGACTACATGTATGTTGGAATAGCTGCACTCTTACTGAATCTGCTTACGGTTTTTGTTGTCCAGTTCATTTTCAGGCTTCTGGGCAAAGAAAAGGACGAGGGAATCATTGAAAATTCAGAATTAGTTCCAGACTACTAATTTTAAAAATTTTTTAACATTTTTTAATTTAAGCTGTTGGAGTGGTAGTTCTCATGAAAAGATCACTCTGTACTTTCCTTTTTAAGTCTCCAAGCTGGTCAGGTCTAAAAATTCCGTATTCAGTAATATATCCTGAGACATACCTGTTAGGCGTTACATCAAAGGCGGGATTCCTTGCCTTGCTGTTTTCCGGTCCAATTTTTTTACCATTTACAACAAGCACCTCTTCCTGATCTCTCTCCTCTATGGGAATTTCATCCCCAGTTTTTAGATTGAAGTCGAATGTTGTCCCTGGTGCTGCAACGTAAAATGGAATACCATTCTCCTTTGCAAGAACTGCTTTCTCATAGGTGCCTATCTTGTTTGCAAAATCCCCGTTTGCACAGATCCTGTCCGCACCAACAATTGCCAGATTCACATCGCCCTTCTTCATGAAATATCCAGCTGCATTGTCTGCAATTATGGCATGATCGATTCCTTCCTGCTCCAGTTCCCATGCGGTCAGCTTTGCCCCCTGAAGCCTTGGTCTTGTTTCATCTACAAAAACGAATATGTTTTTGCCACTTTCCTTTGCGTATCTCATAGGAGCAAGGGCAGTCCCCCAGTCTACAACTGCAAGGGCTCCTGCGTTGCAGTGTGTTAGAATCTTTGACCCATCTGCTATCAATACGTTACCATATTCTCCTATCTTCTTGCACCTTCCACTTACCTCTTGACTGTATCTCTCAGCTGCGTGAATATCAAATCCATTGCTCTTCATGAAATCTATGGCCTTGAACAGGTCATAAGCAGTTGGTCTCGTCTTTCTTATCTTTTCAACTGCCTCTTCCATATTTTCTCCCTTGATCTTTGCAAGGGCGAGACCATAGGCAGCAGTAACACCAATAGCCGGGGCACCCCTTACAACCATGTGTTTAATTGCATATGCAATATCATCTGAATTTTTAGCCCTGTAAAATTCGATCTTTTCAGGAAGGTTCCTCTGCTCTATCAGTACAACTTCATCTTTCTCAAACCAGACTGACCTGAATTTTCTCTCTTCACCATCAACGTTAATCTTCATTGAAATCAACCTAATATTTCATTTTCCTATTAAACACATTGTCCATATTTCACTATCTAATTCATTACCAGATCTTAATCTTCCTGAATCTTGAGTTTTTCTTTGAACTTAGATTACTGAACACGTTCTCAAAATCCTCATGAACCTTCGCTGGAATTTCCGCTCTTATCTTTGCAGGCGAGTGAGGATCATTTGATATTTGATATCTCAATGCATCTTCCTTTACAGATTCTCTCCAGCTCTGAGCCCATCCAAGAAAGAATCTCTGCTCAGGGGTCAGTCCATCTATGTTCTTTCTCATTTCAGGGTTTTTACTCAATCTTCTCTGGAGTGCTTCGAACGCAATACTTACTCCTCCAAGATCTGCAATATTCTCACCAAGCGTAAGTTCTCCATTAACCTTCAGACCTGGTAACACCTCCAAACTGCTGTAAATGTCGACGACTTCCTTTGCCCTATCCATGAATGCCCTGTCATCGTCTTCTGACCACCATTCCTTCAGGTTTCCATCAAGATCAAACTTTCTACCCTCATCGTCAAAACCATGGGAAATCTCGTGAGCAATTGTACCTCCAGTAGCTCCATAATTAACGGCGTCATCCATATCTGGATCGAAGAAGGGTGGCTGGAGAATACCTGCCGGAAATACTATCTCATTGTCCGTTGGTGAGAAATAGGCGTTTACTGTTGGTGGTGTCATCCCCCAAAGTTCCCGATCCACATCCTTTCCAGCCCTTGATGTTTTTCTGTTGAATTCAAACTGGTTGCATCTCAAAACATTTCCTAAAAAGTCATCGTTTGTTATTTTTATTGAAGAGTAATCAATGAATTTAGAAGGGTAACCTATTTTAGCTCTGAATTTACTAAATTTTTCCAGGGCTTTCTCCTTTGTTTGTTCTCCCATCCAGGGAAGACTCTTAATCCTTTCAACAAATACTTCCCTTAGGTCCTCTACCATATCGTGCATTCTTTTTCTGGATTCTTCTCCAAATTCTCTGTCCACATAGAGTTTCCCGAGGGCTTCACCCATTGTTTCGTCTACTATGAAAACAACCTTCTTCCATCTCTTCTCCATCTCATTCTGTCCTAGAAGTTTCTTGCGGAAAAAGTCAAAATCCTCTTTTTCTACCTCTTCATGAAGGTATGGAGCGGCAAAATGAAGAACTTTCCACGTAAGATATTCTTTCCATTCTTCCAGAGAATATTGTTCTTTCAGCAATGAAAGTCCTTTGAAAAATTCAGGTTGCCCTACTATCAAGTAATCCATTTTATCAAGTTCAGTATCCCGTAAATATCTTCGCATGTTGATATTACCGAAAATTTTGTCAGCATCTTTCATTTCTACCCTGTTGTAATTCCTTTCAGGATCCCTCAGTTCAACAGGTCTTCTGCTTGCCCTTGCCATTTCTGTTTCTATATTCATTACAGTTTCTGATATTTTTTCTGCCTTTTCTTTTTCAACCCCGTTAAGTTCAAACATTTTTTTTAAATGTGCTTTGTACTCAATTCTTATTTGTTTAAAATTATCTTCAAGATAATAATCCCTGTTGGGAAGTGCCAATCCTCCCTGATTAAGATACACTGCGTATTTGTTGCTCTGCTTCTCGTCATTATCCACTTCCAATCTAAAAAGCGCTCTTATTCCTGATCTGTGTAAAAAGGCTATTATTTCTGGAATATCCTCCTTATCTTTCATTTCATTTATTTTATATAGTATTTCTTCCAGTGGTTTAAATCTCAAACTATTTATTAATTTCAAATCCATGGCTGAAATATAATATTTCCCCAGCTGCGCTTCAAGGGCCTTATCTTCATGGCAACTTTTTTTGGCGCATTCTTCAAGTATCTTACCAAGTATAAATCTGTTCCACTCTATAAGTTCCCAGGTTGCCCCCCACATAAATTTATCTTCAGGTATGGGATGGGTATCAACCCACTTTCCACAGGAATATGTAAAAAAATCATCTATGGGATCCACGCTCTTATCTAAAAATGAAGTGGAGAAGACTGGTTTTTCAGGTCTTTCATCATCGCTTATGGGTTTTATTCTTTCAAAAAGGTCTTCGGTTTTCACTATCTGGCATAAGGAAATGGTAAAATAAATTTACTAATCTTAGATTCAGGGCAATAGAGTTTGCATAAGCCTATATTCATCAATTTACTGGTTTGTCATGATTCCTGCGAACGGAATAAAATGGTAGATCAATCACTTTTCTCCCAGAAGAGCAGGCTTATTAGTTAAGCTTTTATGCTAAAAGGTAATGATACTCTGTATCTAAAAAGGTTTAAAGTCAGCATGCAGTACTTTAGGGATTCTATGGGTTTTCACGTGCAGAATATTGCCAATTATAAAGAATGTTTATATTGGAAAAAGTTATTCACATCGCCGGCAAAATTAAGGGCCCATAGCTCAGCTAGGTAGAGCATCTGGCTTTTAACCAGAGGGTCAGGGGTTCGAACCCCCTTGGGCCCGTTAAGAGGGATAAAAATGAGTAAATTTAACGTGTTGCACCACGAATTGGTCCCAGAACATTATTTGGTAGAGGAAAAGGATGAGGCTGCTATTTTAAAGAAGCTACATACAGAGAAAGGAATGTTGCCCCATATTAACGTCACAGACCCTGCTATTAAAGCACTAATGGAGATTCATGGGGATATTGGACCTAATAGAATAATTAAGATTGTTAGAAAGAACCCTAATGTAGGAATTACAGAATACTACAGGGTCACAACCAGTGAGGTTTTAAAATGAAAGAAATTGTTGAATCGTTTTTTAAGAATGAAAGTATTGTAAATCACCAGATTGACTCAATGAATGCATTTGTTGCAACCCCAGATAATCCAGACAGTTTAATGCAGAAAATAGTGGACGAAACTAAGCTGTCAGATGATGATGAACCTGGAGTTATTACACTCGACAAGACAAAAACAGCAGGAAAAGAAATAAAAATATACTTTGGAAGACAGAAGGAGAGAGGCAGGTTCGTAGGAGATACAACCATAAGGGTTGATATGCCAGAAATTAAGGAAGCATCTGGTGCAATAAATCAAATAACGCCCCAGGAAGCAAGGATAAGAGATTTAAATTATACTGCACCTATTAGTCTTAAACTCAGGGTATCCGAAGACGGCATAGAAAGAGAACCCGAAACCATTAAGATCGGCGAAATGCCAGTGATGGTTAGAACTAAAGTATGCACACTGTACGGATCAAATCTAGACAGGTACATTGAAAAAACAAATGGGGAGAAAAATAATGCCCCAATCAATGGAACCAGAAAACAGAAATTACAGTATGTGGGTGAAGATCCAACTGATTCAGGGGGATATTTTATTATAGGCGGAAGTGAAAGAGTCATTGTATCACTGGAGGATCTTGCACCAAATAAGATTCTCGTTGAAAAGGAAGAGAAGTATGAAACACAGGTTGAGATTGCCAAGGTATTCTCTCAGGCTGGAGGATACAGAGCCATGACTGCTCTGGAAAAGAGTAGAGACGGTGATATCAATGTTTCTATACCAAGCGTACCTGGTTCAATACCTCTTGTTATTCTGATGAAGGCTCTGGGTATGGAAAAGGATAACGAAATTCATGATGCAATATTTTCAATAAGTGGAATGAACCCAATTATTTATTATAATCTTGAAGCCGCCAGAGACCCAAAGATTCACCCACCAAATGGTGTTGTTTTTACAGAAGATGCTATTAACTATTTGGAAAAGAGATTTGCTGCAGGTCAGGCAAAAGACTTCAGGGAGAAGAAAATTTCACAGATTATAGACAAATCACTCCTCCCACATCTTGGTGACAAGATTGAGGATAGATTCAAAAAAGCGCTTTACCTAGGTAGAATGGCAAGATCATTGCTAGAACTTAATCTTGGAATTAGGAAAGAGGATGACAAGGATCATTTATCAAACAAGAGGGTAAAACTGGCAGGGGACCTTATGGACGAACTTTTCAGAAACGCTTTTCAGTCCGTTGTTAAAGATTTGAAATATCAGCTTGAAAAGACATATAACAGAAAGAAAGGTTTGAGAATCAAACCAGCCATAAGGCAGGATCTTTTAACACAAAAAATACTCCACGCCATGTCTACAGGAAACTGGATAGGTGGAAAAACCGGTGTATCCCAGCTTTTAGATCGTGTTTCAAATGTTAGCACGCTGAGTCATCTGAGAAGGATTATTTCTCCATTAACGAGATCACAGCCACATTTTGAAGCAAGAGATCTTCACCCAACTCAATGGGGTAGAATATGTCCTAACGAAACACCTGAAGGACAGAATTGTGGTCTGGTGAAAAATGGTGCCCTTTTGATGAATATATCAGAAGGAGCAGAACCCCTTGACATAGTGGAATTCCTGAATGCTAACGGAATCAGGGAACCAACAAAGGAAGAAGGAAGCATGGGGAGAGTATATATCAACGGCGATCTGGTTGGGTACCATGAAGATCCAATTGGACTAACAAATACCATCAGGAAGACCAGAAGAAAGGGGGAACTATCATCAGAGGTTAATGTAAGATATGATGATTCTACAAACGAGGTAATTATAAACTGTGATAGGGGAAGAATTAGAAGGCCATTAATTGTAGTTGAAGATGGTAAACCGAACATATCAAGAGAAACTCTTGAAAAGTTAAGATTGGGTGATATGGAACTAAAGGACCTTACATCCATAGGGGCTATTGAATGGATTGATGCTGAAGAGGAAGAAAATCTTTATATTTCATTATATGCCTATGACTTCCCGGAAAGATGTCCAAGATGCGACACTCTTCTTTACAGAGGTATTGTAGAATGGGTCAATCAGGGAGAGTCAAAGATAAAATTGATGTGCCAGAAATGTGGTAAGGAATTTGATGGAAAAACCTTACTGTCAAAGGAACACACCCATCTTGAAATTGATCCATCAATGATTCTTGGAGTCACCGCATCAATGATACCATATCCTGAGCACAATTCATCACCAAGAGTCACCATGGCATCTGCGATGACTAAACAGAGTATCGGCTTATCAGCAACAAACTTCAGGACAAGAACAGATACAAGAGGACATTTCATGCATTATCCTCAAATCCCAATGGTGAAGACACAGGTAATGGATTATGTGCATTATGATAAAAGACCAGCAGGACAGAATTTTGTGGTTGCCATAGTATCATACCAGGGATACAATATCCAGGATGCTATTGTTTTCAATAAATCTGCTGTAGAGAGGGGTCTTGGAAGAAGTAACTTCTTCAGAACATATACTGCCGAAGAAAGAAGATACCCTGGAGGACAGGAGGATCGATTTGAAATTCCAACACATGACGTAATGGGAGCTAGAATGGAAAACTTCTACATGAATCTTGATCAGGATGGTATTATAAATCCTGAAGCCTATGTTGAAGGTTCTGATGTACTTGTTGGAAAGACATCACCACCAAGATTCCTTGAAGAGGGAAATGAGAGGCTGGGTCCACAAAAGAGGAGAGAATCATCCATAACAATGAGGCCAAACGAAAACGGATATGTGGATAATGTTATACTAACTGTATCAGAAAGCAACAGTAAAATCGTTAAGATTAAGGTGAGAAGTGACAGGATTCCAGAGCTTGGAGACAAATTTGCATCCAGGCACGGGCAAAAGGGTGTAATCGGGGCACTTATTGCCCAGGAGGATATGCCATTCACAGAATCAGGAATTATCCCTGATATTCTCATAAATCCACATGCAATTCCTTCAAGAATGACCATTGGTCATATACTGGAAATGATTGGGGGAAAGGTTGCCTCAATGAGGGGAAGTACTGTAGATGGTACAATATTCAAGGGGGAACCGGAACAGTCCCTAAGAGAAGAGCTTCTGAAATATGGTCTTACCTATGACTGTACTGAAACAATGTATGACGGAATAACTGGAAAGAGACTGGAAGCACAGATATTCACTGGAGTAATATATTACCAGAAACTTCATCATATGGTTGCAGGTAAATTCCATGCAAGATCAAGGGGACCGGTTCAGATACTCACCAGGCAGCCAACAGAAGGTAGGTCAAGACAGGGAGGACTGAGATTTGGTGAAATGGAGAGAGATACCTTAATCGCACACGGAGCTGCCATGGTTATAAAGGACAGACTTCTTGATCAGAGTGATGGCACAATACTGTATGTGTGCGGTAACCAGTCATGCGGTCATATTGCAATTATGGATAGGAGAAAAGGTACTTTGAGATGCCCGGTTTGTGGAAATACTGGAAATATACATCCAGTTGAAACAAGCTATGCATTCAAGTTGATGAGAGATGAACTGATGTCAATGGGTGTAATGATGAGATTAATACTGGGTGATCTGAAATGAATAGTTTTATTTCAAAGAGAATAAACAATATTCAATTCGCCATACTATCACCAGATGAGATAAGAAAGATGTCGCAGGTCAGAGTCATAACTGCTGATACATATGATGATGACGGATATCCAATAGAGAGGGGTCTGATGGATCTCCATATGGGTGTAATAGAGCCGGGACTAAAGTGTGCAACATGTTCAGGGAAAGTTGATGAATGCCCTGGACACTTCGGACACATAGATCTTGCGATGCCTGTTGTTCAGGTTGGATTTGTAAAGGAGATTAAAATGTTCCTGGATGGAACATGCAAGAACTGTAGCAGGGTAAAACTGACCAACGATGAAATGGAAGCATATGGAAGAAGACTTTCCGAAAAGAAACTTGAGGAATTTGATCCTGAACTCCTCACTCTAATAATCAAGAAGAATCTTGATCAGGCAATAAAGAGAGAAGTTTGCCCACACTGCGGCTTCAAAAATCTTAGTGTAATACTGGATAAACCCACAACATTCAGAGAAGGGGCCAAATCAGGTGGTGCAGCAGAGAAGAAAATCACACCAAAGGAAATCAGGGAAAGACTGGAAAAGATTCCTGATGACGATCTAATATATTTCGGACTCAACAAGGATTTTGTTAGACCTGAATGGATGATCCTTACTGCTCTTCCTGTTCCACCCATAAACGTAAGACCATCCATAACACTGGAAACTGGAGAAAGGAGTGAAGATGATCTAACCCATAAACTGGTTGATATTATAAGAATCTCCCAGAGATTAAGGGAAAGCAGGGACAATGGATCCCCACAGCTTATCATTGAGGATCTGTGGGACCTTTTGCAGTTCCATGTTACAACATATTTTGACAACCAGACCGCGGGTATACCACCTGCAAGACACAGATCCGGAAGGCCGCTCAAAACACTTGTACAGAGGATGAAGGGTAAGGAGGGAAGGTTCAGGTCTAATCTATCCGGTAAAAGGGTAAATTTTTCAGCAAGAACTGTGATATCTCCTGAGCCATTTCTATCCATAAACGAGGTTGGAGTACCTGAGAAGGCAGCAAGAGAACTTACGGTGCCAGTTACGATAAACCAGTTCAACATTGATATAATGAGGGAATGGGTTAAGAGAGGTCCAGCACCAACAAAGGAAAACGGTAATTACGAATCTGGTGTGAACTACATTCTCAGGCCAGATGGAAGAAGGGTAAAGATCACAGACATGAATGCAGAAGACAACAGCCAGAAAATAGATATAGGCTGGGTAGTTGAAAGACAGTTAAGTGAGGGTGATATTGTACTGTTCAACAGGCAGCCGTCCCTTCACAGAATGTCCATGATGGGGCATACAGTAAGAATTCTTAAGGGACAGACGTTCAGGTTTAATCTTGCAGTATGTACCCCATACAATGCAGACTTTGACGGGGATGAAATGAATCTTCATGTCCTTCAAAAAGAAGAGGGAAGAGCTGAAGCAAGAATAATAATGAAGGTACAGGAACAGATAATGTCACCAAGATTTGGTGGACCTATCATTGGTGGTATCCATGATCACGTAACAGCATTATTCCTTCTTACTCATGGCAATCCCCTTTTCACAGAAAAAGAGACGATGCACATCATGAGTTATCTGCCAATGGATAAGGAGCTAAAACCTGTAAAGGAAGAGAATGGGATAAAATACTACTCTGGAAGGGATATATTTTCGGTCATTCTACCTGATGATTTTAACCTGAGATTCAGAAGCAAACTCTGTTCAGGAGCAAGAAGAACAGACGATGGTAGCCTCTACTGTGAATACGAGGAAAACCAGGAAGATATAGATGTGGTTATAATTGATGGAAAGATGATTCATGGGACAATTGATGAAACAGCCATATCTCCATTTGCAGGTAAAATTATTGATAAAATATACAGGAAATTTGGCTCCCCTGCCGCTGCAGACTTTATTGATAAGATGACCAGACTTGCGGTTGCGTTCATCAGTTTCAGGGGATTCTCAACAGGCATTGGGGACTATGATATTCCAGAAAATGCAATCAGTGAAATAAGGGAAATAGCCTTAAAGGCAGAGAAAGAAGTAGATAATTATGTAACTGACTTCAAGGAGGAAAGAATGAACCCCAGGGAAGGAAAATCTATTGAAGAAACACTGGAAGAGGAAATCATGAAGGTTACAGGAGAGGCCAGAGATCAATCAGGGAAGATAGCATCTCAGTACCTGGGTCTGACCAATCCATCAGTTATAATGGCAAGATCTGGTGCCAGGGCAAAAATGCTTAATATATCAGAAGTAGCAGGAATGGTCGGACAGCAGTCTGTAAGAGGACAGAGACTTAACAGGGGCTATGACAGAAGAACACTGCCACACTTCAAAAAGGATGATCTAGGTGCAGATTCAAGGGGATTCGTGAAGTCTTCGTATAAGGTTGGACTGAATCCACTGGAATATTTCCTGCACAGTATTGGAGGAAGGGAAGGTCTTGTTGATACAGCAGTAAGAACTTCAAGAAGTGGTTACATGCAGAGAAGATTGATCAATGCATTCGAGGATCTTAAGGTGAATGAAAAAAGACAGGTAACAGACACAGTAGGTGAGATTATACAGTTCAAGTACGGGGATGATGGTATAGATCCCACAAAGAGTGAAAATGGAGAGGCACTGGATATAAACTACATCCTGTTCGACGAGGAAAACGGTGGTCAGTAATGAAGGTAATTCTTTGGAAGGATACTAAAAAGAACATTGATGTGCTTCTTGAAAAGTCTGGGAATGTGGCATATGCAGTCGATTTCCCAGTTTCTGAGGGCATTGAGGAAGCATACATAAGCGTTGACAAGAAAAGAGTCACATACAGGGCAAAAATAGCATCAATCAGTTCCTATGAACAGCAGCCAGAAAAGAAGTCAAATGCAAGGGGCAAAAAGGGGAAAGAAACTGGAGAAGTCATACTAAAGAAGAAAACAGGTCTCAAAACAATAATTCTTCTTGAGTCACTGGAAGAATTAACACCTCCAATTCCATCTTCAGATTTTAATATGGGAAGGAACAAGATAAATTCAGTTGATTCTTACTATGAAGCAGATCTGGAAAGAATAGTGATAACACAGAAGGAAAAATACTATTCAGATGTTGATAGTTCTGTAAAACAGCTTATAGAGAAAGAACTGGATAAGGGAACAGTATTACCACTGAGTATCGCCGAGAAACTTATATCACTAAAGAAGGAAAAGGGTGAGGAATTCTTCAAGAAGATTCTGAAAAGAGTTGAAAATGATCTGGAGGCAAGGCAGATAGATCCATTTGAGGCAGTTGGAATTATTGCAGCGCAGAGCATTGGGGAACCAGGAACACAGATGACAATGAGAACATTCCACTATGCTGGTGTCAAAGAAGTGGATGTTACACTGGGTCTGCCGAGACTTATTGAAATAGTTGACGCAAGAAGAACTCCATCAACACCTTCAATGGATATATTTCTTAAACCTGAATATGCCAAGGATGAGGATGCGGTCAGCAGGGTTATAAAGGATATTGAAAACACCAGCATCATTGATGTTGCAGATGTTATTACAGACACAGATGAAATGACAGTAATCATAAGGGCAAATAAGAAACTGATGGACAGGAGAAGAATAAGGCTTCAGGATATCATGGACGCAGTATCAGGTATAAAACTTATAACGGTCATTCAGAAGGAAAATGGAGATATTGAAATAAAGGCACAGCAGGAATCATACAAGAGACTGTACCAGCTACAGGAACAGATAAAGGTAGTGAACATAAAAGGTTTGCCAGGAATTAAGAGGGCCGTGGCAGTAAAAGAAAGAGATGGAACCTATAAGTTACAGACACAGGGATCAAACCTGAAGCAGGTCCTCGAAATAGAGGAAGTAGATGCAGTCAGGACCACAACAAATGATATAGTGGAAATTGCAAATGTACTGGGCATAGAAGCTGCAAGAAATGCTATTCTGAAAGAATCCCGTGACACACTAAAAGAACAATCTCTTGATGTTGATGAAAGACATCTGATGGTAGTGGCTGACATGATGACCTTTGAAGGTCAGGTCAGGGCCGTGGGCAGGCAGGGAATTTCTGGTAAGAAAAGCAGTGTTCTGGCAAGGGCCGCCTTTGAAATCACCGTGAAACACCTGATGAGAGCTGGAATAGTAGGAGAAACCGATCCGCTTACAGGAGTTGCAGAAAATATTATCGTTGGACAGCCCATAACTCTAGGTACAGGGGCAGTAGATCTGGTTTACAGGGGGAATGGACCTGATAAGGGTGAATAAACTTGGCTTCGAAAGGAATAGTTATTGACAACAGGATAATGGAATACAGGGCACTTTTTGAAAAGGTTGCCAGAGGAGTACAGCCAGAAGAATGCATGGAGAACGAAGACATGGTGGTGTTTATCGTGGGGGAAAGAAGAATGGCAGAAATGTTCAAAAGAAATCAAAATGTCATTCAAAACCTCAGGGAAAAGATAAACAAACACATTCTGGTTGCCGAGTATTCCAAAGACCTTCTCACATTTATCAAGAATCTGTATTTCAGATACGGGGTTAAGGAGATCGACATTTCATGGAAACAGGGTCAGGTTGACGTTCAGGTCGGTGTGGAATTATCTGAGGTTGGAAAGGCCATTGGCAAAGAGGGTAGAAACGTAAAACTCATGAAGGAAGTTGCATCAAGGTTTTACGAAATAAGGAATTTTGGGATTAAGCAGCCTGCCTGATCCTTTTTACCCATATTTTTAGTTTTAGAAGAAAAACTTCGGTTATAAAAGTAAATATACGGAAATCGTATGACATACTACAACATGAGAGGTTATAATGCCGTATAAGAATAATGACGATAATGAAGAAAATTTTACGAGAGTAATAGTTCCAAACAAGAGAAAGGGTGAACTCTATGGTATAGTTGAAAAGCTATCAGGTGGGTCCCATCTTTCAGTTATGTGTGAGGATGGCTACACAAGAACGGCCAGGATACCCGGCAAGATGAAGAAGAGGATGTGGATAAGGGAAAACGATCTGGTAATCGTAAAGCCATGGCAGTTCCAGACAGAGAAGGCTGATATTGTTTACAGGTATACTCAAACACAGGCAAATTATCTGAGCAGAAATTCTGCACTGCCAGAACTTATTAACATATTCAAATAGAGCAAGAGATGGAAGATAAAAGCGCACTGAAACAGCTCATTGACAGGGACGAATTCAATTTCAATGAGTTCATAGACGAAAAGACCGAAGGTCTTGTTTTTGACAAAAGAACCCTTGACAACATATATACCCTCTTCAAGCAGTTCAATATAAAATATGTTGACTATCCCATATCATCGGGGAAGGAATCTCTGGTATTCAAGGTTGAAGGAGAGAAGAAGGGTATTGTGATGAAGATATTTAAAACATCAACACTGAGATTTCAGCATATAAATGACTATATAGATGGAGACCCAAGATTTGCAAAGCAGAGAAAATCAAGGGGATCACTTATATTCGTCTGGGCAAGGAAGGAATATGCCAATCTTCTGGAGTGCAGAAAATTTGGTATACGAACACCAGAACCCATGGCAGTGGAAAAGAACATAATCCTCATGAGTTACATCGGTGACAGGAGGTCTCCGGCAAAGAAGTTAAAGGATGTGAACGAGCAGGATATGCAGTTATATTTTAACGCATCAATGAACGAATACACGAAGATGGTAGAAAAGGCAAAAATTATCCATGCTGATTTCAGTGAATACAATGTACTCTGTTACCGAAAGAAATCCTATATTATTGATATGGGTCAGGCTGTTTCATATAAGCATCCAAAGGCAAAGGACTTTCTTGTGAGGGATATGAATAATATGAAGGCATTTGCAAAGAGAAATGGCTTGGAATTTAATTTAGATGAGCCAGTATTTCCAGGTGAAATAGATGAGTGAGGAAAGCGATCACATAGAAAATTCAATCAGTATAAGAATACCAAGAGACAGGATAGGTGCTCTGGTTGGTAGGGAAGGAAAAACGAAGAAAGATATAGAGGAAATGTCGGGATGCATTCTTGACATAGACTCTACGGATGGAGATATTCTGGTAACTGCAAAGGAAAGTACAGATCCACTGAAGGTAAACGCAACAGCTGAGGTAGTGAAGGCCATAGGAAGAGGTTTCAGTCCCGAAAGGGCGTTCTATCTTTATAGCGATGGATTTCAGCTTGTGGTAATTTCTCTCAGGGAATTTGCAAGAAAAGGATCAAACAGGATCAATGAAATAAAGGGAAGAATTATAGGCAGGCAGGGGAAAACAAGGCAAATAGTTGAAGATATCACAGACTGCTTCGTGTGCGTTTATGGTGATACTGTATCTCTCATAGGAGATTACATTTCAATGAGATATGCACTGCAGGCACTTCAGATGATAATCGAGGGAAAGAAGCAGAGAACAGTTTACACCTACCTTGAATCCAAGGCAAAGGAACTTAAGGCAGAAAGGATCGCAGAATCTTTCAGATAATCTCATTTTTACAAATTTCAAATCATGATTTTTGGTGTACTCATTGAATACAGCATAAAATAGGCAGGATCACATTAATAACATATATATCCAAATAACAAATACGGTATAACAGCGGGGTGGGGTAGTTAGGAAATCCCGACGGGCTCATAACCCGTAGATCGATGGTTCAAATCCATTCCCCGCTATTGCGAATTTATGAAATCTATAAGTTCACTGAATGATTTCTTTCCATCAAATCTTATATTCACGAAGCCTGCTTCTTTTAGGGTTGAAAAAGTTGTCTTTCCAATAGGATAGGCAGGATTATCTAAATATCTACCACCAGTATACTGATTGAATAATTTGACCTCGAGCGGTGAAGTGAATATCAGGGCTATTTGTTTATTCTTTACTGCCCTGGCTATGTTATCTCTCTGATCGATATTCTCATATTTGTAAAGATAGAAGTTTTCACTGTAAATTCCTGCCTTCCTTAGATCTTCATTGAGCACACTGGAATGGGTCATGCCTCTAGGAATCAGTACCCTTTTTGGCTTATAATCCGCTATAAAAGATGCAAAGCCTCCAGAATAGGAATCACTGCATACCAGTGGCTTGTTGACATATTTTCTCAATTCTCTTGCAGTGGAATCACCAATGGAGAATATCATAATCTTTTCATCGATTCCACTGTATATACTGAAAAAATATCTGACTCCTGTGGAACTGGTGAAGGCAATACCATCAAACATTTCAAGATCCGGAGATTTTACATTATCAAGTTTTAAGATCCTTACTAAAGGTATATTCAGAACATCTTTTCCCCTTATTTCAACATCTTTGAATTTTTCTTCTGGTCTAAAGCTAATAATCACCATAATTCATTATCTCTTTTACATTTCTGGCGACCATTTCAGCCTCCTGTAAAGTTCTGACCTTAATCCTGATGGAAATCACATTTTCCCTGATATTTATATCCATATAGAGAAATTCAGTCTCAGGATTATACAGAATTCCATTTGGCACTGAGCAGCCCATGTTAAAAATGCCCGATATCCTTCGTTCAACATCCCATCTCTTTCTGGCAGTTGGATCTTCTGTGATCTTTATATCATCATAATTAGGGGAATCCTTCCTTGCTATTACAGCTATTATGCCCTGACCTGGAGCAGGAACAAAAATACTCTCATCAAGAATCTCATAATCTCTACTGGGATACATTCTTACCATTGCGGCCTCTGATAATACTATCCCATCGTAATTCCCATTATCCAGCTTATTTAACCTTGTATCAATGTTACCCCTAAGTCCGAATACATCCCAGTTCTTAGCATGTTTTCGAATCTGTTCTTCTCTTCTGGGTGACGAGGTTCCAATTTTCATCCTTCCAGTCCCTTCCAAATCTCCCCTAAAAACTATCACGTCATGGTAGTTTTTCCAGTCAAAAACAGAAACAACTTCAAGCTCTTTGTTCAAAATTGTTGGCAAATCCTTTCCACTGTGCACCGCACAGTCCAGATCCCCATTTAGCACCATCCTGTTTATTTCGTTAACAAAAAGACCCTGTCCACCAATCTCCTTTAGCGGTCTCTCCCTATCCATGTCTCCCTTACTTCTGATCTTAACAATTTCATGGTTTCCACCAAGAATATTGGTAAACATCTCAGTTTGAATTAATGCTAACCTGCTCTCTCTCGTTCCTATCTTCATTCATATCAAACTCCAGGGTGTACACCATCTTAAAAACAGCCATTTCAACCTCCTCTGGTGTATGTGCCATACCAACAAAAGACGCCTCAAACTGACCGGGTGAAAAATAGATTCCGTGCTTTTTGGAAAAATTAAAAAATTTCATGAACTTTTTTCTGTCTGATTTCAGAGCCGTTTCGTAGTTCCAAACCCTTTCTTCATTAAAGAATATGGTAAACATGTTATAGACCCTGTTTACCTGAACGCCCAGATCAGAGAAACTCTTCAATTTATCCTCAACCCACGTTGCCAGACTTATTGTATATTCATAATCTTTGTCTTTAAGGAAATTCAGGGTTGCCAGCCCAGATGCAACAGTAAATGGATTTGCGCTGAATGTTCCAGATTGATACACATTTCCTTCTGGGCTGATCCTATTCATTATATCTGCTCTTCCACCAAAGAGACCAACAGGCATTCCACCACCAATTATTTTGCCCATAGTTGTTAAATCTGGCTTAACACCTATTATGTCCTGATAGGCTCCGTATCTGAATCTAAATCCTGTAATAACCTCATCAAAAATCAACAATGCGCCATATTCTTCCGTGATCTCCCTGAGAAATTTCAGGAATCCTTTCTCAGGTCCAATTACGCCAAGATTGCCAAGAACCGGCTCCGTAATAACCGCTGCTATATCCTTTCCATGTAGTTTAAATAATTCCCTTATGGATTCCTCATTGTTGAAATCTCCCACAAGAACAGTTTTTGCAACTTCCTCCGGGATACCTGGGCTTGAAGGTGTACCGAAATTCAATGCACCACTTCCAGCACTTACCAGTACGTAGTCATGGGCTCCATGAAATCCCGCATTCATCTTAAGTATCAGTTTTCTGCCTGTAAAGGCCCTCGCCAGCCGGATTGCATGCATGGTTGCCTCAGTTCCTGAATTTGTGAATCTCATCTTTTCAATAGACGGAACAGCTTTTTGGATGATCTCTCCCAGTTCTATCTCATTTTCAGTGGGAACTCCTTCAGGGATCGTATTATCCAGCAAATACATTATTTCTTCAGCTATGGTGGTATTAGAATATCCAGCGAAATTTACACCAAAACCCATGCAGAAATCCAGATATTCCTTTCCTTCCACATCAAAAATTCTGGAACCAGAAGCACGTGAAAAATATGTTGGATATGGCTCATAGAACCTAACAGGTGAATTAACTCCACCAGGGAAAAGCCTGGATGCTCTTTTAAATAGATCATCGGAAAGCATGAAGGTATATTTTTTCCTATCAATTTATGTTTTTCATTTTAAGGCAATAGAATTTATCGATTAATCCAATTACTGAGAGATTTGAAAAATCTTGCAATGGAAGTTGAGGAAAAGGATGCAGAATCCTTCATAAAGAAAGCCAAAAGAGAAGGAAAATTAATCAGGAACCTGAGATCTCTGAAGGAAAATGGAAAGGTTATCATTCCAGTTAGAGAAAGGGTGCAATTTCAAAATGCAATATTATGTGAAAGAGATTTCTCCAGAAAAGAGGATTTCACAATACCTGATGTGATCAGCAGTATCATTGAAGATGGAAGTCAAAGGATCAGATGGCAGAGAATGGGAACTACAGTTGTATTCAGCAGGGATTATGACAAATTGGAAACGATCTCAAGAGTACTGGTAGAGAAGTCTATAGCAACGCAGGTGTACGTAAGGGATGGAAAAATTGAGGGTGAAATCAGAAAACCAAAACTCAGGCTTATTGCCGGAAAACCAGGCGATACAATGTATCTGGAAAATGGTGTTACCTTTATCACAAGCCCAGCTAGATTGATGATGAGCAAGGGAAATATAGTTGAAAGAGGTCTCCCATCAATCAGGAAGATAAACCCCAGAGCTGTGCTTGATATGTTTGCCGGTATTGGTTATTTCTCCTTACCAATTGCAAAACTTGAAAGTGTTGAAAATGTAACGGCAATAGATCTCAATAAAGAGGCTCTTGAATATCTGGAAAAAAGTGCAGCTTATAATGGGGTAAAGGATAGGATTATAACTCGCAACATGGACTGCAGGCTTTTTATTACGGAAGAAAAGTATGATCTAGTAGTCATGGGAAATTTCAAGTCAAAAATTTATCTTCCTGCAGGTCTATCTCATGTTTCAAAGAATGGGTTCATTTTACTTCATCACCTGGAACTGACAGGTAATATCAAAAATAGTGTGTACGATATTATGAAATCTGCCAGATACCTTGGGTATTTATTAATGCCATTGGACAGTCACATTGTGAAATCCTATTCCCCACATGTATGGCATATAAGTTCACTATTTCAGGTGATCTAGTTATCAGGTTCTATTAGAACAAACGTTAGATTTAAGGCATTTTTTTCCAGAAATAGTTTATTCTCGAATTCAGATAGAACACAACAAGGTTTAAAACCACCCTTAACATATTGCATTGAATAAAAATATGGCGGCAAGAAGAAAGTATACCCCTAAAAAACCAGGTCAGAACAAGAGGGGAAGGTATTACGGATATAATGATAGAAATGAAACACCCAGGCCAAAACGGATTAAAAAACTGGATATGAGGAAAAGCGAGGAATTCAATTTCATGCTATCAAAGGCAGTAGAATCCCTACCCGATAGCATAAGGGGGTCAATAACTGGTGGAATATATGCCATTGCATCCAGACAGGGAATCAGCGAGGCCAGGGATTTTGTTATAAAGAAAAAGGAAGAAGGTGTTCTTGATGAGGGAACCCAGAAACAGATATGGAATTTACTGAATGACTACTCAACATACAGATAAGGACTTCTCCGCAGCGCTGGAGGAAAAAGTGCTAAAATATACTGAAATAGAAAACAGGGCTCTTGAAGTACTTTCCATAAGTGTTCCAGAAAATTCACTTCTATATGAATTTGCCAAGAGCTCATTAGAGATGGTATATTCATATTTCTCCGACGCGAAACATTTTCAGGAAGTTGGCGACTTAATAAATGCACTATCATGCCTCAACTATTCATATGGATGGCTGGATAGTGGGGTAAGACTTGGCATATTCAAAACTGATGGGGATTATAGGAAATTTACTTTTTACAAATAACCAAACTTTACAAAAAGAATATATATATTTTAAAGATAAGGAGCAACCGCAAGGGATAACATTTAAGCATGTTAAAGGACTGGTGAATTAATGCCTGACGAAAAAGAAAAAACTGATTTCCAATACATTGTAAGAATTGCAAGCATGGATCTTAACGGAGAAAGAGATGTGGTTCTGGCTCTGGCAGATCTCAAAGGTATCGGCATAAGATTGGCTGAAACCCTAACGAAAAAGCTAGAGATTGATGAAAGTATGAGACTGGGAGACCTCAGCGAGGAAAAAATAGAGGAGATAAGGGATTATATCGAATCTGAAGAGTATGAAGATATTCCCGCGTGGATGATGAACAACCGTTCAGATCCTGTAACTGGAAAAAATATGAATCTGGTTGGGAATGACCTCAATGTGCAGATTCAGGATAATATCAACACAATGAAAAAGATAAGATCATACAGAGGGATAAGACATGAAACCCATCACAAGGTGAGGGGTCAGAGAACCAGAAGTAACGGCAGGAAGGGACTGACAGTGGGCGTACAAAGGAAAAAGGAGTGATTTTGATTGGGAGATCCAAAGTTTCAGAAAAAATTATATTCAACACCAAGGCATCCTTGGGAAAAAGATAGAATAGACGAAGAGAGAAAGACTATAAATTTATATGGTCTGAAGAACAAGAAGGAGTTATGGAGAAGTCAGGCAAGTCTTGATTCCATACGAGCCCAGGCAAGGGAGTTGCAGGCAAGGACAAGAAGAAATGATCCTCTTGCCATAAAGCAGTTGAACCTTCTACTAGCACGATTGAACAGGTACAAAATATCCACTGGAAATGCATCTCTTGATGATATTCTGTCTTTGACCATAGAGAGCGTTCTTGAAAGAAGACTTCAAACAATAGTATTCAGGAAGAACCTTGCAAAGACCGTAAAACAGGCAAGGCAAATGATAACCCACGGTCATATATTAATGAATGGAAGACGAGTAACTGTACCCGGGCTTCTCGTTGAGGCAAGTGTAGAAGATTCCATAGAATACAGCGAATTTTCACCATTCATAGATGATAAACATCCGGTAAGGCTTGTGATAGCAGGCGATCAAAAGGTAGAAGATGAACCACAAGAGTCAGCAGAACCTGAAAATTCAGAGGAGGTAGAAAAAGTTGAATAAAACTGGAATAGCGCACATTTATTCCTCGCAGAATAATACAATCATACTTGTGACAGATCAAACTGGAGCTGAAACACTTGCAAAGGCAACAGGTGGAATGGTAGTCAAGAATGACAGAGATGAGTCAAGTCCATATGCTGCAATGAAAGCTGCAGATCTGATATCAGAAAAGTTGAAGGAAAAGGAGGTTACAGATCTTATAATAAAAGTAAGGGCACCTGGCGGAAATAGATCCAAAATTCCTGGTCCAGGGGCGCAATCAGCCATAAGGGCACTATCCAGAGCCGGGTTTAAGATTGTTAGAATTGAGGAAGTGACACCTGTGCCACACGACGGCACCAAGAAAAAGGGTGGAAAAAGAGGAAGGAGGGTTTAATGCCATCTTCAATCGAGCAAAAAATATCAATATTAGAACTCAGAGATAACTTTGCCAGATTTGAGATAACAAACATTACAGAAGGTACTGCAAATGCCTTAAGAAGAACTCTGATAAATGACATTCCAAAACTGGCAATTGATAAGGTAATTTTCAGGCATGGTCAGATCAGGGATTCTATGGGAAACGTATTTGACTCCTCACTGCCATTATTTGATGAGATTGTTGCACACAGGATTGGACTGGTGCCAATAAAAACAGACTCCAGGATGAACTTCAGGAATGAATGCTCATGTGAGGGTAAGGGATGTTCACTGTGCACTGTATCATATAACATAGACAAAACAGGACCAGGTGAGGTTTATAGCGGAGACCTTGTCCCATTCACAGGTAATGTTGAACTTAAACCTGTAGACCCCCTAATACCCATTGTTAAACTTGGACCAAAGCAGGCCTTGCTTGTAACAGCTGAGGCAACTATGGGAACAGCCAAAGAGCATGCAAAGTGGCAGGTAACTTCGGCAGTCTCTTTTAAGTATCACAGGGAGTTTGAAATTAACAAGGCAGATAATGAAGGATGGGAAAAAATCAAAGAAAAGTTTCCTGTTTCAGTTGTTAAGGAAACAAAGGAAACGATAACTATTACCGATGATTACCAGCAAAGAGCTGTAATGAATTATATTAACACTGTAAATCACAGGACAGAAATAAACCAGTCAAAGCCTGTAAAAGTCTCTGAGGACAGAACAAGGTATGTATTCAAATTTGAAACAGATGGTTCGCTAACCGCCAGGGAAACATTGAAAATTGCACTTGAAAGATTACCAAAAAGGCTAAACTTTTTACACGAGAGTATCGTAACTCCGGATTAGTTATATACAATTCTAACCTATACAGTATATGACATTCCTCAAAAATTTTATTGAAACCGGATCAGAGATAAGGGAGCATATTTCAACTTTAGAGAACAAGGAGCAGAGGATCGGGTACACTGGAATGGGTGCCGATGGGACTCTCACATCGAGACTGGACAAACTCGCAGAGGACAAGATCATAGAGAGAATAAATGATATAGATCTTCCATTCAACATTATAAGTGAGGAAATAGGCTTTGTGGACAGGGGATATGACAGCAACATAATTATGGACCCACTGGACGGAACATATAACGCTGAAAATCAGATTCCTCTTTATTCCATGTCTCTAGCGGTTATGAAGGACGACTTTACATCGCTTCAGGAGGCATTTGTAATGAATCTGGCAACAGGAAACTACTTCTGGGCAACAAAAGGAAATGGTGCATACCGGAATGGATACAAGATAGAGAAGGCAGAGAGGAGGAGTCACGCCTCAGTTGTATATAACCTGGAAGAGACAGAAGTCCCTGAATTCTTAAAGAATGACATAACAAGAAAGAGAATTCTGGGTTGTGCTTCTATGGAACTGGCACTCCTCGCCAACGGCGCTCTTGACAACGTCGCATATCTTGGAAGGGAAAAGAAGTTGCGTAATGTAGATATTGCCGCAGGTGTCCTGCTGGTGGAGGAAATGGGCGGATTTGTTTTTGATGGCAATTTGAAGAAGATGAATATGGGCAAGGATGTGAGAGAAAGAAAGAACATGATTGCACTGTCTTCCTTTTACAAAGGTGAGATAGAGGAGCTTGAGAACAGATGAAGATTGCTTTCATAATAAAGAAGAACTGTCCCAGATGTGCTAAAATTGTGAAACGAATAGATGATATTCTCCCCCAGGAATGGGAAAGAATATACGAAGAAGAACTGAGGCCTTTCATTAAGGAAAAGGAATACAGACCACTGGATGAAATTGAAGCAGATATCCTTTTTACAATTGGAGGCGACGGAACTGTACTGCTTGCTGCTCAGAAGGCAAAAGGGGCAATTCTTGGAATTAATATGGGGTCTCTCGGATTTCTGAGCGAGGTTGAAGTTGGAAAGGTAGAGGAGACAGTATACAGAATAATCAGAGGCGAACATAGGTTTGTAGAATTCATGCGTCTCGAGGTAATGGTAAATGGAGAAATCGTAGGATACGCACTGAATGAGGTTGTAGTGCACAGCAACAGAATTGCAAAGGTAAGGAATTTCAAGCTTTATCTTGATGGCTCATTCGTTGAAAGGACGAAGGCAGATGGCATAATTGTTGCCACACCTATTGGATCAACATCCTATTCACTGAGCGCTGGAGGACCTATTGTAATGCCCGCAACTCAGGCAATGGTGATATCATACCTTGCTCCAGTAACACTGAGGATCAGGCCAATGGTGGCGCCATCTACATCAGTGCTTGATATACTTGTGTCAGGTATTGATCAGGACTGCCTAATAATCCTGGATGGACAAAAGGAGGTCAATTTCACTTCATCAGATAAGGTAACAATCACAAGAGCATCAAAATCCTATAAGTTTATAACACTGAGAAGGGATTTCTATGCAAAGCTCAGGGAGAAACTGTTAAAAGATGTGGTCAATTAGATTCAGATTAATTAGAATGATAATGGAGGCATCCAAGGACACATATCCAATGGAATTTGGGGCGCTTTTAAAGGGTGAGCACGACGTCATATATGAAATTGCCATAATGCCCGGTACAATTCAGGGAGACCATCACACCATAATGTGGATGGGTAGCAAACCAGTAGATTTTACCATAATCGGTTCAGTACATTCCCATCCATCTGGGGTAATAAGACCTTCTGATGCAGATCTGCATATGTTTCAAAACACAGGCCCAATCCACATGATAGTTGGTTATCCATACAGAGATACAGATTATAAATTTTTCAACAGAAAGGGTGAAGAGATAAAAATAGGAATAATCGGTGGAAATCAGATAGAATAAGAAATCAAATTCCAGGCTATACAGTTTAATAATTCAAAATTTAATTTAAGGGAAAGTTTCTTTCATCTATACATATTATCAAAAAGGGCTGAGCCTTCTGCCAGTGCGTCAAGTTTCATTAATGCAACTTCTTCTGAAACATTATCCAGACTTGAGAATGTTTCAAAACCACAATCTGTCCCTGCCATTACTCTTTCAGGACCTATTTCATCTATCTCTGCAATCCTTGCCAGTCTTAGAGCAACAGTTTCAGGTGTTTCCACGAAAGGAGTTTTCACATCAATTACACCAACTGCAATCTTTTTCTGCTTTGGCCATCCAAATTCATGGGCATACTTTCTTAAAATCATAGCATCACCCTCATGTCGTGGATTCGCAAGTTCAGCAACTATTACATTAGAATTTAAGGAAAGCAGTTCATTAAGGAAATTCTCCAGAGGAGGATCTATTTTGTGCGGAGCATTATAGTTTCCATAGCAGTAATGAACTCGTATTCTCTCCGGATCTTTTCCTGATATTGCCATATTAATAGAATCTATCTTGGCCCTCAGGGCTGATTTTCTCTCTGTTTCCTCTGATTTCTGGTAATGTCTTTCATGAGTTAGATCGGGAGCATCTATCTGTAACTGGACACCATCTACTGATAATATGGCCTCATATTCTTTTGACATTTCTCTTGAGAGGTCTTCTATGAAATCAAAATAATCTCTGTAATATGTTCCAGGAGTTAAGAATTGTGCCAGTACCCCTGGAGATGGAGAATTTATAAAGACCTTAGAAACACCATTATCCTTTCCGATCTTCTTAAGATCCTTTGCCTCCATCATTGCCTTCTTCTGACCATTATACCATATCCTGCTATTCAGCTGTGGATGCCCCAGCAACCGTTCAGGGTTATTTTTAAATATATCATAAAGTGGATTTTTTGCAATTTTTAGTTCTTCAAGCATTGCATTTGAAACCATTGGTGAAACAATCTTTTCCCTGTCAAAACCTTCAAATCTAGATTTGACAAAAGTTGTATATCCCGACTTTCTCTGTTCACCGTTACTTACAAGAGTAAGACCTCTTTCATTTCCAAGTGGGTTTACCTGTTTCCTTACAACACTCTCTTCTTCCTTAAGAACAAGTTCCCTGAACTCTTCCGGGACTTCACCGGCACCAGTCTCCAGTAGAATACTCTTTATTTTTTCTGATCTGAACCAGCTACCAGTCATGGTCTTCTCTGTCTTCATGAGGTAGAAGGTATATATGTTTCAAAAATTTTTGTTAATTAATTATTACCCCTGTTAATTACATCTACTTATTCTTCCTTGATGCGAGAAGATAATCCTCATCCTCGTATTCTGAATAACCTATCAGTTCGTAATACTGCGATCTGGTCATAAGCTTATCTATAAAATTCCTCTGTGTTCCCTGCTTATGAAGATCACTATAAATTTGTTCCGTATTCTTTAGGATACTCCTGAATGCTGTTAGGGGAAAAATTACCATGTCATATCCTATCTCTTTTAATTCATCAACTGAGAGAAGTGGACTTTTTCCAAATTCTGTCATGTTTGCCATTAAATATCCGTTTACCTTCTTTCTCATTTCCCTGAATTCCTCTGGATTCTCCAGAGCCTCGGTGAATATAATATCCGCACCTGCCTTCAAATATTCCCTTGATCTTTCTATGGCATCATCAAGTCCTCCCACTGATCTTGCATCTGTCCTTGCAATCAGAGAAAAATTTGGGTCTTTTGATGCCTCTTTCGCTGCCCTGATCTTTGCAATAAAATCTTCAGCAGGAACAATTTTCTTTCCATTGAGATGGCCGCATTTCTTTGGGAGTTCCTGATCTTCAATGTGAATTGCTGCAACGCCAGCCCTTTCCATTAGCCTTACAGTTCTCATAACATTGAGTGGTTCGCCAAATCCTGTATCACAATCAACAATAAGTGGCAATCTGCTTATGGATGTAATATTCCCAGCTTCCCTTACAACCTCATCCAGAGTCGTTATTGAGAGATCTGGCAGACCCATCATGCCTGCTATACCTGAACCCGACAGATATATAGATCTGAAGCCCACTCTCTCCGCAATCAGTGCTGAAATCCCACTGTATACGCCTGGGATAGTAATGAAACTATTTCCAAGCATTTTTCTAAAATTCTTTGAAGAACCATTAATATTGTCTCTAAGCCTTGACATTTCTCAAGACCTCCATGAATTCCTTCATGCTTCTATTTTCAAAACTTCTTGCAAACTCAATTATAGAAGATGAACTGTCTTCGCTCATCACTCTTGTCCCTTTTTTCTTCAAGTCATCCCATGTGTAGGGCTTCTTATTATGACCCTTTGGTGCATCCATCTCTTCTTCGAAAACACCCTCATCAGTCTCCACTTTTATTTTCACAGGCAGGAATTCAGGGTACATTTTGTCGAACCTATCCGTGATCTTGAACTTCATTTTGTCAATAACAGATAGGATTTCTTTATCCATCAGCAGATCATTTTCGTAAGACTGAGGGGTTGGGTCTCCCTTTACAAGTGTCAATGCTATTATATATGGCATACTGTGATCTGCAGTTTCCCTTGTTTTTGGTCTTAATTTTTCCGGGTCCTTAATTATAATTGTATGCGCAACTGTAAATGTTTCAACTTCAACCTTCCTTATCTTTCCTTTCATCTTTTTTCTCAAATTAGATGCAACTTCAGCGGCGCTCATGGCGTGGTATTCAACGGGATAATTCTTTATCATGGTCTTAAGTATCCTGCTTTTGGAAAAATCCATATTCAAATTTCCTGAAACCTGTTTGATAAAACCCATTTCGCCCTCAAATATTGGTGCTGGTCCCGTAAAACCTTCCTGGGCAAGATTGGCTGCAAAAACACTGTTCCTGCAGGCATTTGCTGCAGTTGCTCCTTTCCACATGCTCAGTTCTCCTGCCCTTGTCTGCCTCATGCTTATGTTGTTGTTCAGAGCTAGATTAATAGTATGGGCAAATCCTTCCTCACTGAGATCCAGAAGGTGTGCAAGCCCTGCTCCAGATGAAATACTTATATATGTTACGTGATCCCAACCCCTATCCCTAATTGAAACTGCATCAGATAATGCACACACAGTCTCATATGAAACTCTTGCAGCATCAAGCACCTTCTTTCCATCCAGTTCCTCACTTTCGGCCATGGCAATCAATGGTGGAATATTATCAGAGGGATGCAGGGCTTCTTTTGAAAGGTATGTGTCATTAAAATCCAGGTATCTTGTGGTTGTACCGTTGATCATTGTGGCAATCTCTACTGAGGCCCTATCTCTCGTGAAGAAGATTGTTGCATTCTTCTTTCCGGATGATGGAAGGAGACTTTTCTTCATTATTTTCACAGGCTCGGCCTTAAGTGCACCATACGAAGTGAAGGCAATATCTGCAACCCGCTTTTTCAACTCATCCATTTCTGAAGGTCCTGAAGGAGCTGACTTTCCCTGGGCCATATTCCATATTTCTGAAACGATTTTATCCATAAATGTAAATTGCCTGAGATTAGATAAAATATTGCTATTGTTATATGCCATCTGATTCAGTCAAGGAAGGACGGGAACTATTACTATAGCTCGCAACTTTTTTTGTATAATTTATGTCGGTTGTTTTAAACAGATATAATCGTCTTTGAAAATAAGATTTGATTTAAAGGATCGTGATAATTTTACATGGGTGTGTATCATGGAAAACTGATACACCAAAATCGAGACTTTTAAGAAAACTCTTTAAAATTTCTTATAAATCTCAGATTAAGGTAATAATTTCATTTATTGTAAGCTCAGTCTCTTCTGGGTCTTCTTCTTGATGTGCTCTCTCTCCTTCTCGTACTCTGGCGTTTGTTATTTCCCGAGTCATATCTTCTACCACTATTTCTATTCCCCTGACTGCCGTACCCGTAGGATGGCCTTCTTCTCTGGTCACGTCTTGGCTTTGCCTCTTCTGCCTGTCCCTCCATGGGGAGTTTTGATATTTCGACGCCTGCTGTTCTCTTTATTCTGTTTATTAGGTACATTTCATCTGGCAGTATTATACTCATCGCGGTACCGTCTTTGCCAAATCTTGCAGTCCTTCCAACTCTGTGTATATATGTTTTATCTTCTCTTGGTAGATCATAATTTATGATGTGTGTAATCTCAGGAATGTCAACTCCCCTTGCTGCAACATCGGTTGCTACAAGAAATCTTTCCCTCCTCCTAAACTTTGAAATGGAATCTTCTCTCTGTTTCTGTGATAGGTCTCCGTGAATCTGAACTGCCTTGAAACCTTCCCTTCTGAGCTTGTCGCTGAGGAATGATGCCCCATGTTTTGTGTTGGAGAAGATTATTGCCTTTTCCGGGTTGTAATCCTGAATATATCTCACAAGAAAATCAAGTTTATCGTGACTTTCAGAAATAATGTAATCATGCTTAATTGTAGAGGGAGTCATATCCTCGTCTTCTCCATTTATGTATTCTGATTCCTTCATGAACTTTGATGCTAGACCCTTTACGTCTCCAGTCATCGTTGCGGAAAATAGGAACATTCTTCTGTCTTTCTTCGTTGAGCTTATTATATCCTCAACATCATCATAGAACCCCATATCCAGCATTAGATCAGCCTCATCTAGTACTACTCTTTCAATGCTAGAGAGGTTCAGGTATCCTCTATCTCTCATATCTTTGATTCTTCCAGGAGTACCAATTATAAATTCTGGCCTGTTCCTTATTTCTTCCGCCTGTCTTGATATTGATGCTCCTCCATAAACTAATGCTCCTTTTAATTTACATCCTGATCCCAGAGATTTAAACACTCCAAAGACCTGGATGGCAAGTTCCCTTGTTGGAACCAGTACTAGATTCATCAGTTTTCCCTTTGGTTCAGTGAGCTGTATCAAAGGTATCAGATAAGCTGCTGTTTTTCCACTTCCAGTTTTGGATTTTACCATGATGGATTTATCATTCAGGGCAACCGGTATTGTCATTGCCTGAATTTCAGTTGGTTCAATAAAATTTATCTTCTTTAATGATTCAAGCAAAGGTTTTTTCAATTCTAACTCTTCAAACGTATTCATTTGTGCACTCTTCTTTTAATACAGATATTTTTCTGTCTTTTTATACCATATCACTTGGTGTTATATTTAGATTAGCAGTCTTCCTTCAGGAAAAATAAGATGGTACACTGTATATACATTAAAAAGCCCATAGTGTGAGAGCGAAAGATTTCCAAGTGGAGTCTATATCTAACAAGAGACCGGCAAAAAAGAATATTCTCAAGTTTTAACCATTCTAAGAATCACTCTTTCCCTTGATATTCTGGCAATAAGTAGAATACAATTTCAAAAACATGAATAATAAACACAGATTACGCTAAAAACACCCATAACCTCATATCAATCTTATAAGCTTTGAAATTTTTAAATTTACAGAATACCGACCAATCTCAGTAAATTAAATAATCAATACATTCATGTCAATATATGAAATTACTGATACTGGCAAAGGTTCCCGATGACATGAAGGAAGTTGCAAGAAAAATGGCAGAATCAATAGGGATGCAGGCAATCTTTGAAGAAGACGGGAATGACTGGAGTGATGTTGAAGCTCTTCTTTCCTTTATCCCAAAACTAAGGACGATGAATTCATATATTTCAAAACTACCAAAACTCAAACTCATTCAAACCCTTTCAGCAGGTGTAGATCTGCTTGATTTCAATCAGATTCCAGATAATATCACAGTATGTAGCAATGCTGGTGCCTTTGCATTGCCCGTTGCAGAACATGCAGTTTCCATGGCTATGGCGCTATCAAAAAATCTTTTATCAAATCACATGAAAATGAAGAATGGAGTGTTTAATCAGAGATCACCGAGCATTAAACTGGAGGGAAAAATGGCTGGAGTACTGGGTTATGGTGGAATAGGAAGAGAGATTGGAAGACTATGTAGAGGAATTGGAATGGAACTACAGGTAATCTCAAGAAAACTTGTAAGTGAAAATGTCTCTTTTTCGGGCAATCTGGATTCGCTTGACAGGGTGCTTCAAAGCTCAGACTTTGTATTCATAAGCCTTCCACTGAACAGATACACGAAAAATCTTATAACCAGTGATAAACTCAAAAAAATGAAAAAAGACGCTATTCTTGTAAACGTCGCAAGAGCTGCCATAATAAACGAACAAGACCTATATAATCACCTCAGGGAAAATCCAGAATTTAAGGCTGGTATTGACGTATGGTGGCAGGAGCCAATAACAACAGGAGAATACGAAATGAAATATCCATTTCTAGACCTGCCTAATGTCATTGGTTCACCTCATAACTCAGGAATAGTTCCGGATATTGACATCAATGCGTTTATGAGTGCACTCAAGAACGTAGAATTATGGATGAAGACCGGAAAACCCCATAATGTCGTTAGAAGAGAGGATTACACATAAGATTGATAAACCTTAAGTCTTAATCAGTTATTTTGTCTCATGATCCTACTGGAAGTAACTTACTACCCCGTTGGGGATGGAACATCGGCAGCTAAATACGTCAAAGCAGCAGTAAATGCGCTTAAGGAAACTGGCTTGAACGTCATTCCAGGTAGCATGTCAACTGTCATAGAAGGAAATACTCTGGATGAACTCTTTAGTGCCATAGAGAAAGGTGAGGAAAAAATAATCTCAATGGGTATTAAAAGGGTTGAAACAATAATAAAAATAGATCACAGGCTTGACAGTGAAAACTCAGCAGAAAAGAAACTCAGAGAAATTTCCTGAACGGTGCTCCGTAACTATTTTAATCAAATCGGGAACTAAAATATATCATATTTATGTCTGACTTTGTTTATACGAAAAATCAAAACAAAATTCATTAATACATACTGACATATGGTAAATAATGTTCAGCGATCATGTCCAGTCAACGGAAAAAATAAGGCTAGATAGGGATCAGAAGGAAGGCCTTTGGGACGCATTTTTTCAGGAATACCATTATTATGACAAAATAACAGAGTTGAGCTCCCATTATCCCGAACAGCGCAGTCTTTTCATATCCTACGAGGATATAGATGAATTCGATGTCGATTTCGCAACCTATGTTCTACAGAATTCTGAGGAGGCAATTGAGATAGCCATATCAAGGGTCAGGAAATTCATCTCCAATTCAGGCTGGAACTATCTCATTAAGGATTCAAATTCTATAATCATAAACATAAGATTGTATAATCTGCCTGAGCACCTTGGGATAGATATTAGGAACATACGAAGCATGAATGTTGGAAAGCTTCTGAGTATCACTGGAATTATAAGAAAAAATACAGAAGTTATTCCAAGACTTTACAACGCAGCATTTCAATGTTCTCTGTGTGGATCAAGAACTTTTGTACTGCAAAACAGGGGAAAGCTTGAGGAACCTGAAAGGTGCTCCAATGAGGAATGCCACGGAGAGAAACCAAAGGCGAGGTTTTCATTAATAATCGAAGATTCCCAGTTCATTGATACGGAAAAGATAGAACTTCAGGAAAATCCAGAAACAATAAATGGAGGTGCTCAACCACTGAGACTTACCGTTATAGTTGAAGATGATCTTTCAGGTAAACTATTCCCTGGGGATAGAGTTACAATGGATGGGATATTAAGAGCAGAGCAAAAAATCTATTCAGGTAACCTTCTGACTGAGTTCAATATATTTCTTTACGCAATAAACTTTAGAAAAACCACAAAAGAACTGGAGGAAATTAAAATCAGTGATGCGGAGGAAGAGAGCATAAGGGAGCTCTCAAGGGATCCTAAAATCATAGACAAGCTCGCGGACTCCATAGCACCAACAATCTATGGTCTTGATAATATTAAGAAAACTCTAGTTCTGCAGATGTTTGGGGGGGTCAGGAAATTCATGAAGGACGGCACAATAATAAGAGGTGATATACACATACTGATGGTCGGTGATCCAGGAACTGCAAAATCACAGCTTTTAAGGTATATGTCTGAAATATCACCAAGAGGTGTTATGGCAATTGGAAAGGGTTCCAGTGCAGCCGGACTGACTGCCGCCGCAGTGAGGGATGAATTTGGCGAAGGTAGATGGACACTGGAGGCAGGAGCACTTGTTCTGGCTGATAACGGATTCGTGTCCATAGATGAACTTGATAAGATGGATGAAAGAGATACTTCCGCCATGCATGAAGCAATGGAACAGCAAACTGTAACTATCTCAAAAGCAGGAATCATGGCAACACTTAAATCAAGGTGTTCTGTTCTGGCAGCAGCAAATCCAAAAAATGGAAGATTTGATGCTGAGGAGGATTTCATGAAGCAGTTAGATTTCCCACTCCCACTCATTTCAAGGTTCGATGTTATCTTCAAGCTTATAGACAATCCTGATCAGGAAAGGGACAAGAACCTTGCAGATCACGTTCTGGAGGTTCACAGACTTGGAGAAATTTTCAAGAGTATGGAAATGAATAATGTTGAGGACGGTAGCATTGGTGATAACGAAAGAAAATATGAACCACCAATTCCAAGGGAGATGCTGAGAAAATATGTCGCTTACGCAAAGGGACATATAATCCCAAGACTTACAGACGAGGCAATGGAATATCTGAGTCAGGAGTATGTTCTTACAAGAAACACAGGTCACCAGATAGGTAAATACAAGTCCGTTCCTATAACTGCAAGACAGCTGGAGTCAACCATAAGGCTCGCTGAGGCGGCAGCAAAGGCAAGATTATCCGAATTTGTTTCAATCGACGATGCTATGCTTGCGAAGAGAATAGTGGATTCATACCTCAAGGATGTGGCAAGCGATGATGAAGGAGTAGACATAGATCTTCTGATGACTGGTACCAGTGCAAGGCAGAGATCAGATCTTGAAATAATTTATGAGATAATAGCTGATTTGAAGGGTTCTGATGGAAGCCTTGTAAAGGAACAGGATATTCTGAGATCAGCAATGGAAAGAGGTATCCCAAGGGAAAAGTTTGCAAAATCACTGGAGAGGGCAAGAGAAACAGGCTATCTCTACAGCCCAGGACCTGGATATATAGACAGGGTGTGATAAATTGAAGGCTTACAGGGCGAAACTAACACAGATAAGGGATGAAATACTTTTAAGTGCAGCGGATGAGGATCTCATAGGAAAGGAGCTAAGGGAAGGCATTCTTCACATTGACGTGAAGGAATCATTCTACGGTTCTACAAAGGTAACAGAAAAATTTCTGGCCGAAAGCATGAACATGTGCACAATAGGAAACTTTGTGGGTAAAAACACGGTGGAACTTGCAATAAAATGCAGGATTGTTGAAAGGGGAAACATAATCACAATTTCAGGAGTACCACATGCACAGTTCGCTAAAATGATAAGGTGATGATCTGGAAAAGGAGGTCATGGTCAGGGAGATATTCAAATCGATCAGTACGAAATATGATTTTATCGACTCTTTGATGAGTTTTGGTATGGACAGGCGATGGAGAAAATTCGTGATAGATCTTCTGGACATCAGGCCTGGAATGCATGTGGAGGATATCGGTGCAGGATCGGGGAAGGTCACGGAGGAGATGCTGAGCAGAATACCTGATCTTATGATAGATGCAGTAGACCTAACAAAGGAAATGTTTCCAGGTCCAAAAAGAAATGTAAATTTCACTGTTGCATCAGCAGAGAAATTACCATTTGAGGATGAAAAGTTTGATAGGTGTGTTTCATGTTTTCTTACAAGAAATATTCCAACCCTGCAGAATTATCTGGACGAATCCTACAGAACACTGAAGCCTGGAGGTATATTCTGCAACATGGATATATTCGATCCTGGAAAAAGCTTTATCGCACCTGCTTTTAGAATATATTTTTACAGGTTAGTGCCACCAGTAATGAACAGGGTGTCCCACACAGAGGCATATACATACCTTGCAAATTCAGTTAAAAATTTTGTCACACCAATTCAGTTCTCACAGATGATGAAGAAATCTGGATACAGGAATGTGGAGACTTTCAGATTAGGAGCTGGTTCTGTGTACATACACAGAGGTATAAAGGATTAATCGGAATTAGAAATTAGTAAGGTTTTTAAATTTTATATCACAGAATAATATTAATTATATCGAATTATAAGCATTAATGTATAAATATGAACATTACATTACTGTATTATGTACGAAATAGCAAAGGAGGAAATAATACCAAGAAAATGGTATAATATAGCCCCTGATCTTCCAGAACCACTTTCACCGCCAAGAGATCACGATACTGAGAAATCATCAATAGACCTTCTAAACAGGATACTGCCAAAGGAGATACTCAGGCAGGAATTCACGTCAAGCAGATATGAGAATATACCGGATGAGGTTATAGAGCAGTATTTACAGATTGGAAGACCCACACCTCTTGTTAGGGCATTAAACATGGAAAAGTTGCTTAATTTCAGGGGGAAAATATTCTTCAAAAATGAAGGAGCTACTGCCACAGGTTCTCACAAGATAAATACCGCACTCCCACAGGCCTATTATGCAGGAAAGGAGGGTGTGGAGGAAGTTGTGACAGAAACAGGTGCAGGTCAGTGGGGAACAGCCACTGCCCTTGCAGCCACCCTGAACAGAATCAGATCTACTATCTTCATGGTAAGGGTGAGTTATGATCAGAAACCGTTGAGAAAGAAGATCATAAAACTCTATGGTGGAAATACATATGCAAGTCCAAGTAATCTGACAGAATACGGAAGGAAGGTTCTTTCTGAAAATCCAGAACATCCCGGAACTCTGGGTATTGCAATCAGTGAGGCTGTGCAGTATGCTCTGGATCATGATCTGAAATATATGATGGGGAGTGTGGAAAATTCCGTAATAACACATCAGAGTGTGATCGGGCAGGAAACAAAAAAGCAGCTGGAGGCAATAGGAGAAAAGGTTGATACACTCATTGGCTGTGTTGGTGGAGGAAGTAACTTTTCAGGCTTCACATTTCCATTTGTTGGAAGCGATACAGAAATGATTGCAACTGCTGCAAGTGAGGTTCCGAAGTTCAGTAAGGGTGATTACAAATATGATCTCATAGACACAGCAGGTATAATGCCAGAATTAAAAATGCTGTCACTTGGAGCTGATTTTGTTCCACCATCCATCTATGCAGGAGGGTTGAGATATCACGGCGCAGCTCCTGCTTTATCACTTCTGATAAAAAATGGGAGAATCAAGACAGATGAGGTTACAGAAGAGAGAAGCATGCAGGCAATGGAATTGTTTGCAAGAACCCAGGGTATAGTACCAGCACCAGAATCATCGCACGCAATTGCAACTGTTATTGATTACTGCAGGAACCCTGAAAATCAAGGAAAAACTGTGGTATTTAATCTCAGCGGACATGGGTTGCTCGATCTTTCCATAATAAGGGATTAGGATGAAACTGGCACTGTATTTTACATTTCCATATCCCGATAGGGAAACATTTCAGAAATTCTTCGACCGTTCCCTCAAGCACAGATATGACTATCTGGAACTGGGGATACCAACAGACCACCCTTATTATGACGGCCCAGTGATCAGAAAGACCCATAGCAGGGCTAAGGCAAACTATTCTGAGGATATGTTAAGAAAAACAGTAGAAACTGCCACATCAAAGGGAATAAAAGTTTACACTCTTGTTTACTACAATCACTTCATAGGGAAGGAAAGGGAATTTCTTGGAAATCTGAAATCAATGGGATTCAGTGGAGCCATAATCCCTGATCTGCTGACTGATTACTTTCCGGAAAGGAACAGTCTAATCGAAAAAATGGACTATTCTGGTCTTTCACTTATTCCATTTTTTACCTCTTCCACTCCTGATATGGTAATCAGGGACATTGCATCCAGGACAAATGACTGGATCTATCACGGTTTACAGCCGTCAACTGGAATAAGAGTTCCTGTTAGTATTGATCTTATGGTAAAAAGAATTAAAGAACTGTGCCCTGGACGTGAGCTGATATTTGGATTCGGAATTAACAGCTTAGAGGAGATCAGTGAACTTGGCAAATCTGGTGCAGACGGTATAGCAGTTGGTTCAAGTCTTGTTCCATTTATGGAAACAGGGGACATGGCTGGTTTTGACTCAAAAGTAAATATGCTGGAGGAGGGTCTCAATGGTATCTGAAACCGTAATGAAGATAATAGAAGGAAGTCAAATAGATGAAAGCGAGATGGAAGAGTTACCTGCCTATCTCTGCAGAGAAGAAATAAATGATTCAGAAAGGGCTGCATTTCTTTCTGCAATCCATGTTAGGGGTGAAAATTTGAATGAGATATCTGGATTCTCTAAGGGACTTAGAAAACTTGCATCCGTTGGTGAATATTCAGGTTGCACTGATATTGTTGGAACTGGGGGAGACATGAAGGGAACCATAAATGTAAGCACTGCAGCATCCATAGTATGCAGTTCACTTGGAATAGTCATGGGAAAACATGGAAACAGAAGCATAACTGGAAAGTCTGGAGGAGCAGATTTCATGGAAAGGGCAGGGTATAATTTTACAAGAAATGAAAATGAAATAAGGGCAGATTTAGCATCAAAAAATTTCGTGTTTCTTCTCGCCTCATTTTATAATGATGCATTCAAAAAATTCTCTCCAGTTCGAAAAAAGTTAGGTCACAGAACAATTTTTAATCTCATGGGGCCACTGACCAATCCCCTGAATCCTGGAAGAATAGTAATAGGCTGCACGGAACCACAGATAATTGATATTTTTTCAAACGTCATCAAAATGCAAAACAGGAAGGGCATAATAGTAATGGGTAACGACGGAATGGATGAAATTTCATTCAAGGGAAAGTCAACTCTATCATTTGTTGATAATAACATAAAGAGGAAGGAGATAGAAGCCAGTGAAATAACAGAGGGAAAAATAGATGAAGACGAGGTCACAGGTGAGAACAAAAATGAGATTTTTGTGAAAACACTTGCTGGTCTGAACGGCAAAAACGAGTCAGCAGCAAAATTCATAGCTCTCAATGCAGCCCCGTGTCTAATACTGAATGGCATTTCAAGGGACATGAATGAAGGATATAGAATGGCATACAGGAGCATAAAGAATGGTTATGCCATAGAAAAGCTCAATGAGATAACAGGTGGGAAGGTAAAGGAGGCGATATCATCTGTTTTTTAAAATATGTGGGGTCACAAACATTGAAGACGCAAAAATTGCCAGTGACTCCGGGGCTACCATAATAGGAGTTGTTCTTTCGGATCTATCACCCAGAAAGGGATCAATGGAACTGGTGAAGGAACTAAAGGAATATGGAATGAACGTTGCCTCAGTTTATACAGATCTGGAAGCATCATTGAAATATGACTCAGGAGAAGATTATGCTCAACTGCACTTTCCAAACTCCGCTCAGGATATGGAAAAAGTAAGAGAGGATGGAAGAAAGATAATCTCAGTTATTGATGTCGATCGAGAGGTAATAGAATCAGACACAATGAGGGAAAGATCACATAATGCAGATCTTGTACTTCTTGAAAGCAGGAGTGGCATAGTAGATAAGATGAGTGATATAGAATCCTTCTTAAATAAGAAGGTCGGTGTTGCGGGAAAAATAAATATAGAAAACTTAAGAAAAATTATGGATTACCATCCAGGATTTATAGACGCAAGCAGTGGGCTCGAAGCATATCCTGGCAAAAAAGATGCTTCTAAGATCAGGAACTTTTTCAGGGAGGCTGGATATGGAAAGTGAAATCTTAGAAATAGTGGAGGATCTTAAAAAGAATAACAGAAACTTCGCGTATTTCTGTAAGTTCACTGATGATCAGAGAATAACAGGAGAGGAAACCCTGATCACCGGTACAGATGTGATTGAAGCCAGTGACACATCAATTTTTAGTAAAATACAAACAGAAACACCCATCATTCTTTCGTTCTCTCTTGTAAACAGTATATTTAAATCGAAGGCAAAGGAAGGTCTGTTCCCGCCAGTATTAATGCTGAATCCTGAGGGAACGTTAAAAGGCAGGTACACAAGGTCTGCAACAGCAGTCCACTCACCTATGAAGGAAAATGTGAAGGATCATGAAATGGAAGAAAAAATAATAGCAGCAAGAGAAAGGATAAGAAATGGCGAAGCACTTCAGGTTGTCGTATCAAGGGATTTCGGGCCATTTTCACTTGATCCTTTGGATATGGTTAGAACATTCCTGAGAACTGATAGATCATTATATGTATATTATTTCAAATTCAATGAATATGAAATATTTGGAAGTTCTCCGGAAAATCTTATAACCAGAGATAGGACAGATCTCATGATAGAACCTATTGCTGGTACCCGAAGGATTTCCATCGATGAATCAGAAAATGAGGAGATTGCAAAGGATCTACTATCAGACCAAAAAGAACTTCTGGAACACAGAATGCTTGTGGACCTTGCCAGAAATGATCTTGGGAAAATTTCAGATTACGGTACAGTTCACGTGGAAAGATCAATGGAAATAAGGCAATTTTCATCAGTAATGCATATAGTTAGCCAGGTTAGATCTAAGCTGAGAAGGGATATTGAAAATAGCGAAATAATAAATGCAGTTTTTCCAGCAGGCACAGTTAGTGGAGCGCCAAAGGACAGGGCCATAAGGATCATCAATGATCTTGAAACATCACCAAGGGGTCCATATGCAGGTTGTGTAGGCTTGATTGAGCCAGAAAAAATGGACATGGCATTGACAATACGAACAATATATGGGAATGGAAATGGATATTTCGTCAGATCAGGGGCAGGAATAGTAAAGGATTCAGATCCGGAAAGAGAAGTAGATGAGATAAGAATGAAATCATATTCAGCAGTTGGGGGTAAGTTAAATGAAGATATTGTTAATTGATAACTACGATTCATTTGTGTATAATATAGAACAGCTTTTAGGGGAACTTGGTACCAGTGTGAAGGTGGTGAAGAATGATGAACTTCGTAAAATAAGAGCAGATGAATATGATCGTATTGTTATTTCTCCGGGACCCGGAAGCCCTTCGATTCATGAAGACAGAGGAGATCTTGACACATTCCTCACAGGGTTAAAGAATTCAAAGGTTCTTGGTATTTGCTTTGGGCATCAGGTTATAGCATATAATAAAGGTTCAGTCATTGAAAGAATGAATCGCCAATTTCACGGAGAGGTTGACACAATGATTCACGGTGATTCCCCTCTATACAGTGGCATACCTGAGAAATTCAAGGCAATCAGGTATCATTCACTCACAGTGCGTCAATCTCCAGAAATAATACCTGACTGCATCTCTCAATCGGATGGTAGTATCATGGGATTTCATACTCCAGATATGAAAAGATTTGGGGTACAGTTCCATCCTGAAAGTTTCTATTCTGAGTATGGAAGGAAACTATTTGAGAATTTCTTGAGGGATTGAATTGAATGTAGTTGAACAGATTTATAGAAAAAACGAAAAGCGTAATCACGTAAGTGAGGATATGAGATCAAGGAAGCCGATCTCGATGAAGAATGTGCTTGGGGCAAAGGGAAAAAAACTGATAATCGAATATAAGAGAGAATCACCTTCAGGTTTTTACGGCCCGTCATTCTCCAGTCCTGAAAAATTCGGGGATTACGTTAAGGATTACGCCGATGCGTTCAGCGTTCTTACCGAGCCTGATCATTTCGCAGGCAACTTTACTGATGGGTTAAGCCTTCAGAAATTCGAAAAGCCTATTCTGATGAAGGATTTCATAGATAGAGAAGAAATGATAGAAACCTCATACAATTGTGGTTTCGATGCCATATTACTAATTGCCGACTTTCTTCCTGCTTCAAGGATGGAGGAACTGACAGGATATGCGGAAAGCATGCACATGGATGTACTTGCTGAATTCCATGACAGAGAGATTTTTGATAGGATACCTCAGGGGAAAAATGTAATATGTGGTTATAACAGAAGAAATCTTAGAACACTGAAGATGGAAGGAAACGAAGATCAGGTAGTTGAACTAATGGCAGGGCACGAAGTGAAGGTTCTTGAAAGCGGACTTGATAGGAGTAACTATAGGAGATTGCTCAAAATGCCATTCGATGGATATCTTATAGGTTCATCAGTTTTAAAAGAACCAAAATTTGTTATAGAAATTAAAAAAGAAGGAAGTGATTACGATGATGAAAGAAATGAATAATGTTAGAGAACTCTTTCCAAAGGGAAGCCTGAGATTTATTGCAGGTCCATGTGCCGTGGAAAGTAGAGACCAGATGATGGAAACGGCTAAATTCCTGTCCACACTTGGTGTTAAGATACTGCGAGGAGGGGCGTTCAAGCCCAGAACTTCTCCAGATTCATTCCAGGGACTTGCTGAAACAGGATTGAAACTCATGAGGGATGCAGCAGATAAATACAATATGCTTGTGGTCACTGAGGTAATGGGAAACGATGAACTGGAACTTGTCAGTGATTATGCAGATATACTCCAGATAGGGAGCAGAAACTGTCAGAATTTTTCTCTTTTGAAGGATGTGGCAAAACAGCCAAAACCAGTGCTTCTGAAAAGAGGATTTGGAAACACAGTTGAAGAATTTTATCAGGCTTCAAGATATCTAAGTGCTGGTGGAAATGAAGATATAATTCTCGTTGAGAGGGGAATCAGGACATTCGAGAATTCTACAAGATTCACCCTGGATATTTCAGCTATTCCAGTACTCAGGAAAAAGGTGAAATTCCCCATAGTGGTTGATCCAAGCCATCCAGCAGGAAGAAGAGAATACGTTGAGCCACTTGCCCTGGCAGCAGTAGCAGCCGGAGCAGATGGACTGATGGTTGAAACTCATCCAAGACCAGAAGAGGCAATGAGTGATAAGGAGCAGCAACTCAACTTCAGGGAATTTTCCACACTGTATGAAAAGGCAATGAAAATTAAGGCTCTGAATCTATGAACTTCTTCATTAGAACGTATGACAGAGCATTGGCAAATTTTTTTCATACTAGAAATATCATTACTTTAAAAATACAGTTAACTACTGATATGTACCTGTAAACTATTAGAAAATCATCATGGATTTTTTCTCGTGAGGTAATCTCTCACTGTTTTTTTCATGGCTCTTCTCAAGGTTTCTGATAGGGATGATGTAGAAACACCCAGCACCTTAGCAATCTCCGTTAGTGATGAGGCCCTGTCATTCTCAAAATAGCCAAGATCATAGCACATCTTAAGCACACTCAATTCTCTTTCAGACATCTCATTTCTCTGCTCGTCAGGTTCTTCAACTATTTTTGGGTTTAACTGATCTGCTTCAAGCTGTTTCATTAACTTTTTTAATGAAACCCTGTTCTCAACTAGGATTCTGAAGAGTATTTTTCTTGAATCCACAGATTTGCTTGAAACCATTACCGCCTCACTCAGGGCGAGTGCCCTGCATGCAGAACAGCTTTTTCCATATATCCACAACTTTCCGGGGCCAGTTTTTGCAACCTTTTTGGAAAGAGAGTTGATTATTTTCATATCTTCATCGGTGAATGTATCCTTCTCAACAAGATGCAGGGTTTCATCGACTTCTATCTTGAGTCTTGTTACCGATTTAACCCCCTTCATTTTCATTATTGCCTGAGTAATCTTGCAGTCATCCCGTTCAAGCTCGATAACTGCTTCGATTGGATATTTTTCCGTCATTCAGATCATAATAAAACTAAGGTTATTTATTCTTATCAATGTTTATTCGTGTATTTCTAAATAGTTTTTCATAATGAATCATTAGTTTTCTTATTATACCATAATACACTTTTAAATCCATGAACTCTCAAAAGATGGACATTTTAAAGAGACCAAAGACCAAGATTGTTGCTACATATGGTCCTGCATGTTCTGAAGAAAATATTATGGAACGTATGATAGAATACGGGGTGACATGTTTCAGACTCAACACAGCTCACAGTACTAAGGAGGAACTTCAGAATCTGGTAAATTTCAGGGATAAAATGGCCAGAGAAAGAAAAATGTATGTGAGTATAATGGTTGATCTAAAGGGCCCTGAATTGAGGGCTCTGCTGAACGGTGACACATTAGCAATTTTGTCAGGGAAGGAATACACTCTGGGGCAGCAGGAGGAAAAAGCTGATATCCACATAGCTGTTGACGATGTTGTTAAATCACTGAAGAAAGGTGATGAAGTTCTGTTCATGGACGGAAAGATACGAACGACTGTCATTCAGGAGGGTAATAGAATATGTAAATTGAGTTCATCTGTTGACGGCATATTGAAAAATAATGGAAGGATGAACATTCCTGGAAGGTACATTCCCATGGGTATTTTACAGGAAAGGGACAGAGAATATCTGAAAATGTCAGTGGAGAAAAACGTTGAATACATTGCGCTTTCATTCGTCCAGAATCGCAATGAAATAGACATGGTTCACGACATGATTGGGAAGATGGGCGGAAATATCCACCTTGTGGCAAAAATTGAAACAAAACAGGCCATGGATAATATTGAAGGTATAGTAAAGGCAACAGATGCCATAATGGTGGCAAGGGGTGACCTTGGTGTAGAGATGCCTGTCCATGAGGTAACAGTAAGCCAGAAGTACATAATGCAAAAAGCCCATTCAAACGGTATTCCCATAATAGTGGCAACACAGATGCTCGAAAGCATGGTTTCCAGTGAATCACCAACCAGGGCAGAAATATCAGATGTAACAAATGCCATACTTGATAATACTGACGCTCTCATGCTTTCCGAGGAGACCGCAATAGGTTCTTTCCCACTTGAAGCTGTGAAAGTGTTGAGTGACACTTCACTTTATGTGGAATCATTCTACCATAATTTTGAAGAACCAAGTGAATTCACTGGAAGCAGGGTTACCTTTTCAGTAGCAAAGTCCACGAAGATTCTTTCTGATCAGATAAATGCACATCACATTGTGGCATGCACAAGGGGTGGAAACACGGCCAGAATGGTATCATCAATGAGACCATCCTCTAGAATATTATCAGTAACACCGTCAAGATTAGTGGCATCCAGAACCAATCTCTATCGGGGTGTGTTTCCATATGTCATTGAAAACTTCAAGGAGGATATCTCTGTAAAGGATGTTCTAAATGCACTGGTAGGGGATGGAATGATCCTTAAAGGAGAAAGAATAGTTGTAACATCTGGTCACCCTGATCACCTATTTGCAGGCACTGCACAGGTCAGCGTTCTCACAGCAGGAACACTTGTTGCCAGGGGATATGCACTGGGAAAGAACATATCCGGAAAAATTAACAGCGGGAAAGGAAGTATTTACATGGGAAACTGTGAAAAAATTTCTGATGATAAATTTGATTACAGCTTTTATGAAGCCTTCATAATAACAGGCAATCCAATAAGATCAGTAATTCAAAAAATTGAAAAAGCAGGAAAAACATGCATATACAGTACAATAGTATTGAATGACGTCAAAGACGGAGATGATGTGTTCATTGATTCCGATATTGGTTTTGTCTATGCATGAAATTATTTCAAAAGCTTAATTTTTACAGAATACCTTTAAATAATATCTGAAATTACGTATAACTTATTCCGGTGATACCATGGAAAATGGAGACTTTGTAAAAATTAAATTTGAAATGAGAGTCGGGTCAGATAAACAACTTGTTGCAACGAGCGATGAAGCACTAGCAAAAGAAAATAATATTTATGATCCGGATCAAAAGTATGGAGAGGGAGTTCTTGTAGTTGGATCTGAAGATTTGTTTAAGGAAATAAATGACAGTCTTCTAAGTTCAAAGATAGGAGAAGAGCATGAAGTGGAGATAAAGGCAGAGAACGCCTATGGCATGAGGGATTCAAAGAATCTAAAAGTGCATACCATGTCAGAATTCAAGAGAAATAATATAGATCCTGTGCCGGGAGCAGAAGTAAGAATAAATAACAAGAGAGGTAGGATACTTTCAGTAAGCCCCGGAAGAGTTGTTGTTGATTACAATCACCCATGGGCAGGAAAGGATGTTTTCTACAAATATTCACTGGTTGAGAAACTGGATGGGAAGAAGGACATACTTAAAGGAATAATAGATCTCAACTTCTCAAGAGGATCAGATAAGTTTGTGATCGAAGAAAGAGAAAACGATCTGGAAATCACAGTTCCAGAAGACATGAAATTCAACATAGAGTGGTTTGATGCAAAGTACAGGGTAGTAGAAGCCACAAGAAAATATCTTAAGGATCTGGTTCTTTACATAACGGAAAAGTATGAACCAGTGAAGGAAGAAGTAAAGGAAGACGATAAACAGGAAATACCAGCTAAGGAAGAAACAGCAGACAAAGAAAACGAGAAAAACGTCAGTGCACAATGATACTGAACAGGGATCAGGTTTCCATCGTACTGGTGGAACCAGAGGTTCAGGGTAATATTGGCGCTGCTGCCAGATCTATGAAAAACACTTTTTTCAAAAATCTTATAGTTGTTGGAACATCATTTTTTGACGACGATGCCTTTGCAAGGGCAAAAGAAGCATCCGACATTCTTGGAAGCGCGGAATATTATTCTGATTTAAAGGAAGTAAGGGAAAACTTTGATGTTCTTGTTGGGACATCTGCAGTTTCATCCGAGAATATGAGAGATTACAGAAGAATACCAATGAAACCATCTGTATTCTGGTCAGATCATTACAGGAACGAGAAGAAGACAGGAATTGTAATTGGAAGGGAGGGGGACGGCCTGAAAAATTCTGAACTGGAGCTTTGTGACTTTTTCATTACCATACCTGGAAATCCCGATTATCCAGTTTATAATCTATCCCACGCACTTACGCTTATCCTTTATGAGTCAATGTTAAACGAGGAAGTTGACTACCCTGAGAAAGACAGAGCATCAAGGGAGGAGATTGAAATTTTGCTGGAAAATATCAATAAAATAATGGGCAAGGTTAATTTCCCCGCTCACAAGATACCTAATACAATGGTGATGTTCAGGCGTCTCATATCTAGATCAGATATGGCAAGGAGTGAATTCTATAGAATAATGGGTATAATGAGAAAAATAGAAATCGCATCAAGAGATATGAGAAACGAAAAAGATGGTTCTTCGTGAAAATCTTTATTAATTCTTGGGCATTCAGGTTTATATTCCGATGGTCAAAATGAGTATACAAGCAGAAAGAAAAACAAGTCCTAAAATTATGGAAACGGTTGAAACCCTTCTTAAATTGTCAAGGGAAAACCAGTCACCTTTATGGAGAGACATTGCAAAGAGGCTCTCTGAGACAAGGCAAAATTATGCAGATCTAAACGTGGGCAAGATATCTAAAATGTGCAAGGATGGAGACATAGTCGTTGTGCCAGGCAAGGTTCTTGGAAGCGGGTATATGGAGAAGAAATTAAAGATCTCAGCTCTTGATGTCAGTGAGAAAGCAATGAAGAAGATCAAGGACTCTGGGTCTGAATTTGTTTTCCTGGCTGATCTGGCAAAGGAAAATCCTGAACCCAAGAATTTAAAAATAATGAGGTAAGATAATGATATACGTAGATGCGGATAACGCAGTTTATGGCAGGCTTTCAACCATTCTGGCAAAAAAGCTGCTGGAAGGAGAATCAGTTACAATAGTGAATGCAGCAAAGGTAGCTGTGACGGGGGGAAGAGATGCAGTACTGGGGAAGTTCAGGAGCAGAAGGGATATAGGAAGTGTCAGGAAGGGACCTTATTATCCAAGAAATCCAAAGGCTATTCTCAAGAGGTCCATTGGTGATATGCTTCCAAAAGATAAGGCTAAGGGAAAAGAGGCACTGAAAAGATGCATTGTATACGATGGAGTACCACCCGAACTGAAGGATAAGCAATTCGAGAAATTCGAAAAGGCTCAGAACAACAGGGTAAGCGGTTTTGTGACCCTTACAGAAGTAGCAAAAATAATGGGAAAGGAGGTAAAGGTAATTGAGTGAAGAAATAGTTATAACAACTGGAAAAAGAAAAACAGCTACGGCGAGGGCATATACAAAGAGTGGAACTGGAAAATTCAGGATAAATGACTATCCAGTAGAACTATACCCAGTGGCGCTGCTTAGAGAAAAACTGATGGAACCAATAGCTCTTATAGGTGAAAGGTCTGGTTCAATCGATGTCGATATTTCAGTAAGTGGAGGAGGCTTAACAGGACAGGTAGATGCTGCAAGAACAGCTATGGCTAAAGGAATTGTAAAGTTCCTGAAGGACAACACAGTTGAGGAAATATACAGACAATATGACAGAACAATAATGGTTAATGATATTAGAAGAAAACTGCCAAAGAAGCCCATGGGAAGAGGGGCCAGAGCCAAAAGACAGAAGTCTTACAGGTGATCTGAATGATAATACCTGTAAGATGTTTCAGCTGTGGAAGAGTTATAGGTTCCGATTACAGAAGGTTCGAGGCTGAATTAAACCAGATAAGGGCAAGGAACAGAGAACCAACTCCAGATGAAATTTCTGCAATAATGGACAAACTAGGGCTTGAAAGATACTGTTGCAGAAGAATGGTTCTATCGCACATTGAACTTATAGACGAAATAATGCCTTTTTCATAAGGCATGTACTTTTTTGGGACCGTGGGGTAGCTTGGTATCCTACTAGCTTGGGGTGTTAGTGACTTGAGTTCAAATCTCAACGGTCCCATTACCAATACAGTTTAGATTCTATTTTCATTGGCATTTTCATGATTAGAGTTTATATACTAATGTGAGTCATTCCCGGATATACCGATATTTGAATAATATTTCATTGCCACTTATTCGAATCAACCCCACTCAGGAAACATATAAGGTCTACCCGAGTACGCAATGAAGGAGTATATCCTCTTCATTTTATTTTTGCTTGAGGAAGCAGCAACATCTAGGTGACTATAATATATATGGTTGCGTGAGTGGTTAGTTAATCACTAACCTAGAAGGGCACCCAATGAAAACCTTATATTCCATTATTTACTCATTAAGGGAAGACAGTGGATGAGAGTAAAGTAAAGACTTTAGCCGGCTTTCTAAAATGGAATGGCTTAAGCCGAAAAGAGATAACTAAGGGGGATATATCTAACCGCATAAAAGCACAAAAACTCGTATATTTTGGCAGAGTCCTTGGAATACCATTGGATTATGATTTTGACCTATACGTTTATGGACCCTATTCTTCAGCGCTGTCTCATGACTATTTTGAAATGGGAGAAAGAGAGTGGGCAAGGGGGGAAATCGTGATCCCTGAAGGAATTTCTGCTATCCTTATTGCTCTCAAAGAAAAAGACGACTTTTTTTTGGAGATTGCAGCAACATTACATTCTATAAGAACTTCTAATCCAGATGCCTCTGAGGAGGATGTTATTAACGCAGTATCTAACATTAAATCCGAAAGACTTATGGAGAAAAAGGCTTCGATTGATTATGTCAAAAACACATTCAATGAAATAAAAAATCTGAGATTAATCTGAAGCGCAGCGCTTATTATGGCGAATCAAATAAAATCTATAGATGCTAACATACTCATTGATTATTTTCTGTTAGATAACATTGACAAAGACCAAAAAGAAGGAGTAAGGAAATTATTTCACCCTTCAAACTTAGGAGATGTGAAGATAAAGATTTTTGTTTATACCCTTGGAGAAGTTTTCAAAAGACTCTTAGTAGAGAGAGATGGGAACCATGTCCAACTGGATGATAAAAGGATACAGAAGCGTATTGAAGAAGTACAGGGCTTCATTAGCAAGGGTTTTATATCAATTATAAGGATGGAGGATGTTTCAAAAAATTTTTTTGCCCATTACCAGAAAATTTATGAACTTGACGGATTCATAGGAACAGGAGATAAGATGGCACTTGCGGCCTTCTGCGAAGACAGTGATTCTAAAATTTTTTACTCTCGTGATACAAAAGTATTAAAGAGCACTAAAGTCATTAGTTATATAACTTTAAATGCCGTAAAAAAGAAAATAGAAGAGTTGTAGTGGTTAAAGGTTCTAATTACTACTGAACACATATCAATTCATATTTAAGACGGGAGCTTTATAACTGCCTCGTCTCCACTGGGACATCTCTGCACGAGCTTCCATCTCTTATTGAGATACGTCTCCAGTTTCCCCTCAGGTATAGTCTTATGCTTATTGCCGTTATTAAGGATATCCGCTTTCTTATCACTGAATATCTTTTTCAGCCTTTCCTGAAGGTGGTTCATCTCGAGAACCACGAGTTCATTCTTCTCTTTGTCTTACAGCTTGACCTTATAAAACATCTCGAATAACATTAGGCCATCCTTTTCATATCACTCGCTATGTTTGCCAGAAGACTGACGGAAACTTCTTCTTTCATGTCGTTTTTTTCAGTCTTGATAAACTTTAACGCCTTAGCATAGGAATGCCTCATATCTTCTATCATGTCATCGGGCAACCTTTCCTTATTCAGTGTGTACCTGCGTTCTATATCCCCAACATGCCACATGAAAAACCGCCGGCAATCCATAAGAATAAGGTCCTTCGATTCTGCAATGTGATATTTCATTGCGCAATGCGAATTTATATATAGCGATTAGTGTTGAGCCTGCATTCAGCTTTAACTTTATCTTATACTAATAAACGTCTTGGAAAAAAGACTGTGATTTCCATAAAACTACTCTCAGAATAGAGTCCTTTCACTCTAAGTATATTAATCAAAAATTAAATTAAATGTATTATTATATTACTTATATATGAGTTCCTAAACATGGCAGACATCATAAGGAAATCGTTAGCTGAACTGGTTGGTACATACATCTTCGTGCTTTTTGGGCCAGGTAGTGTCGTGGCTTTCATTGCGGCTTTCAATCAAACACTAAATCCATCTACGCTGTTCTATCTTGCAATCACATTTGGATTAGGGATTTCAGTAGGTATTATGGCAGTTGCAAATATTTCAGGAGGCCATGTAAATCCTGCAGTCACCATAGCCATGTTCTTTGCTGGACGCTTTCCAGGAAAATATGTATTTCAGTATATAATTGCTCAGTTGATAGGGGCTGTAATGGCATCTGCAACAGTCGGATTATTATTCGGCTATAACGTTGCAAACAGCGTTCAGTTTGGAGCAACAATACCGGGTATCAGAGGACCATGGGTCGCCTTTGCAGGGGAATTCATAATGACATTCTTTTTCCTGTGGACCATAATGGGAGTAACATCCAGAACTAATAATACGGCAATTATAGCAATTGTAATTGGAATATATGTTTCAATCATGATATTCATGCTGGCAACCATCAGTGGAGGTTCTATCAACCCCGCAAGATCATTTGGACCTGCAGTACTTTCAGGGATATTGTTAAAGGGCCAGTATTATCAGTGGATATACTGGATAGCACCAGTTCTGGGAGGAATACTGGGGGCTCTTTCATACAAGTTCATGTATAAAGAAAGGGGTAAAATTCACTACAGTCCGGATCAGCCTATTTCCAGCTGAAAAGGAGGAGGGAATTGGGATAACTAAATTACATTTGAGACACATATATCATCTATTTTCTTTAAATATAAACATGATATAATCCGTTGCGTGGGTAAATACGGTCAGTGAAACATTCCTCAATTTGTACAGGTTTCTGAGATCAAATCTGAACAGGTATTACCTCTATGCTGAAACTTTGCTAATTGTTTTCATAATTCTTAGCTCTCTGGATATTGCAAATGGATATTTCCATTATATCAGCATTGATATAAACTTAAAGAATGTGAGTTTCGGTGCATTTGAGCCTATCTATAAACTTGGTTATCTCGGTATGTTTATTATAATAGCCTTTGGTCCACTACCAGATGATATTCTTGTACCATTCTATGGATATCTTGCATTTGTTGGCCTTTTCAATGTTTATGCTACGCTTTTTGTTTCTGTTCTGGCAATGCTCTTTGTCTCCCTGATTGAATATCTCAGTGGGAGATTTGCAGGAAGGGAACTTCTACTGAAAGCGCTATCAAAGATCAAGATTAGGGAAAAAGACATCAACAAGGCAGATGACTGGATAGCGACACATGGAACATTTTCAATTTTTATTTCAACATTTATCCCTTATGGAAAGGTTCTTTTTGCCCTTGGAGCAGGAATATTAAAAATGAAATTTTCCAACTTCACAATTTCCATAACCAGTGGATATCTAATCAGATTCATATTTCTTATTTACATAGGATATGGTAGTTTCAGGATTCTTACTTCCCTATTCTCCCCATTAGACAATATTTACTTTGTTTATCTTGACATTTTTTCTGTTCTATCCTTTGTAATAATCTACATGCAGAGAGGCACTTTGAGAAGAGAAAAGCAGAGTGCTATCCTCAAATAAAGTGATGAGTATAATTTAAATTAAAAAATGTGAGTTCTGAAATATGTAGTTACAGAGAGTATAAACTCCATTTTTATATTTTCTGCCAATGGGTAAAAGAGGAAAATGCGCTATGCAATATCTTTTTACCTGATTTCCTTCCTTCTGGGGAGCATGTACCACAGATGATCCAGCCATTTTAACTGCTCCTGAGTTAGGTCTTCCGCCTGAGTAGATTTCAGGCTACCATCCAGCTGTTCAGCCTTGCTAGCCCCTATAATTGCTGAGGTAATACCGGGTTGTTGGGTTACCCAGTGCACAGCGGTGCTAACCGGATCCAGATCCTGTTCTCTGCACCATTTAAGGTACTCTTCCACAGCATCAAATGTAGCGTTTTGCCAGTACCGTTCCTGATATAAATCACCAGCATTGTTTCCAAGGGCAAACCTTGTGCCACTCTCTGGCTTAGATCCTTTCCTGTAACGTCCTGTGAGCATTCCGCCAGCCAGTGGGTTGAAACTTATTATCCCTGCCCCCTCATCAAGAGCCATTGGAACTATATCGTCTTCAATCATTCTGAATAACAGATTATATCTCGGCTGAATACTAACCACCTTTGCGAAATTCCTTTTTTCGGCAATACCGTTTGCCTTTGCAACCTGCCAGGATCTCCAGTTTGAGACACCCACATATCTAATTTTTCCCTGATGAACAAGATCATCAAAGGCTCCCATCATCTCTTCGATGGGAGTCATGGGATCAAAATTATGAATCTGATACAGGTCAAGATAATCTGTGCCCAGTCGCTCAAGAGTTTTGTCAATCGCACTGATTATATGCTTTCTGCTCATTCCCATGTCATTAGGTCCTGGACCTGTTGGCATGAAGCATTTAGAGGCTATTACAAGTTCATCTCTTTTTCCCTTTATCCACTCACCAATAATTGATTCGGTCTTACCTGCGTCTTTAAAGTCCTTTCCCAGAGGATAAGCGTCCGCTGTATCAATAAAATTAATCCCAGCTTCATAGGCCTTATCGAGAATCTGAAAAGAAGTTTTCCTGTCGCTCTGATTTCCAAAGGTCATCGTTCCAAGACAGAGTTCAGTTACCCTCAATCCAGTTTTTCCAAGATTCCGTATTTTCATAACAGCACCATTTATCTATTTTAGCAGTCTATATAAGGATATTCTATGAATTTAAACATCCTCTGTTCTACCCATAGCGTAGCGATGAACCATGGATGTATAAGCTAAAGTAATCTTTTTAATTGAGAATATGTAATATTACAATCGATGAAACTAATTTATAATAAGTATTTAATACGAGCAAAACTAATTAATAATAAAATAGACTGTGATATTCATGGTAAACTGTCCAGTATGCTACAATTCATTTGATAAGGGGGACTATAAGGGACTTTCTGAACACATGATCTCAGAGGCATCAGAAAGCAATTATGAGCACGTGTCATGGTTAAATAGAAACATTTCAAAAGATAGGTTAGGTGGTGATGAACTTGAAAAGAAGATTTCAAGATTCTATTCCCTGGAGAGTAAGGGGATAAAAAGATGGATTATAGATAACTTTGTTTTAAATTTTAGAGGGGAAAATCCACATCCATTTATCCTGGGCATGCAGAAATATGATGAGAATCTACTGAAGGGTTATGCTGTTGAGCATCATCACTTTCTAAAACAGTGGATCAAATCCTGTGCATATGTAATCGCTAAAAGTGATTTTGATGATATACATGACTATGAAATGGAAAACATTATGACAGAAATGCAGGGTTTCGGGAACAGGGAACCCTCACACCATGAACTCCTGATAAGGATGGGAATTTCTTTGGGTCTTAGAAGAGAGGAAATTTTAAATTCCACACCACTAGAAACCACAATGAGAGCCATTAGAACATGGGAAAAAATAGCAGAGAAAAAAACATGGATCGAAATCATGGCAGCAATGCACTCACTTGAACTGGTTGCAAACAGGGATCTTAACAGATACGGAGCAAAATACCCATATTTCAATCCAGAGATTTTAAAAGATATGGGAGTAAAGCAGGAAGTTAAAAATTTTCTAAGGGAAGGATATGAGGCAGATGTTTCTCATTCCTACGTTGCACTGGACATTATAGAAAAATATGCGGAGAAAGAAAATCTCGAGGATATACAGTCGGCCTACCTGAATTCAGCAAGAGTTTTTGGAGAATATATGGAGGCCAGAATAGAAAGAGGTGAGATGTATAAAAACAAACAATGAAAAAGGATGCGCATTATGTGATGCTACATGGGGAGAATACTACAGGGAAATCGAGGGAGAGAATATGTTCTTCTGTTGCAATATATGCGCAGATATATTTGAAAACATGGTTAATGAGGTAAAGAAAAGAACCGGTTGGAGTCATATTGATTATATTCAACTGGTTGGGAACTACAGTAAAGGTAGAGAATGCGAGGCAAGATCAGATAAAAGCGTTTACAAATATTATTTCAGGACCTATGGTGACGGCAGAATGATGACTTTTGAGGATCGAAATTAAAGCTCTATAAAAATCCTTTTATTCTGATTATTTAGTCGGACATTCACCCGGAGTTATTATATCATTAAATAGTGATACATAATTTGATTGAACTTTCGCAGTTACAGTGTTAAATGTGCTTGGATTTGGAGAATATCCAGTATAGTTGGTTCCTGTCTGTGAGTCCCAGTCCTTAACCTGTTTTTCGTCATATTTAATACAGTAATCCTTAGCCCCTGAGACATTTGCAATTATAGCTGAGTAACCTGAGGGAGAAAATGCTTCTGAGAATCCACCCTCTATCATTGACCACTGTTGATTCGGGGCAAGGGTGAAAAGAAAACACACTATTCTTTTTTTATCCTGAAACTCTGCAACACATAGGGGAGCAGAGTTGTTACTCGCACCTGAATCTGAAAGTGGGATTGCAATGGTTGCAAATTTTTCATTAAAGCCATCGTTATTAATATAAACTGGCCAGAATGCATTTCCAAAATAGTAGGAATTTCTGAACAGTAAAAATGATTGGTTAGAATTTGTATTATTTTTAAAAGTCCATTCAACTGTCCCGTTTATCTGGTCAAACCAGATCCAGCTAACAGTTACTTTTGGTAATGTTTCCGGTAATTTTTTTTCTAGTATTATTCCTCCAACTATCTCTGTCATGTTTATCTTTAGGTAGTAAAACTATATTTGACTTTTGGTATGCCTGTTTAGTACACTCATATGTGTTAATACTTCGTTGAAAACCGCTTAAGAATCCACTGGGACATGCCTCCACTTACAGTGCAGGTATCAAAACCATATTCTGATAGTATTTTTGAAGCCTCCCTGCTCCTGTTTCCGTGAGCACAGATAACTGCGTATTTATTATTTAGATTAAGCTTGAATAAAGCTGTATCAACTTCACTTAGTGGAATGTTAATGGAACCATCTATAAAACCTGATTTCAGTTCCTCCTTCTCTCTTACATCTATAACTGTAAATTGAGCTATTTCTTTCTTAAGGGTACCTACATCTATAGATTTAATTCTAGAGGTTGGGAGTCCCAGTGATGACCACTTCTCCAGTCCATCGCAAAACGTAAATTTAACTGGAATCCCATATTCTGAGGCAAGTCGGCTTGCGTACTCTCCTATTGCTTTAAATGAAGAGTATACCGCAATTGCATTATGATTTTTTCCCATTAATCGCGCTAGATTTTCCTCCCATGGTTCCAGTGATATGGGATGACTTATAGCCCCTTCTGGATAGCCTATTTCAAGATATGGCATAGGGTCTACATCAACAAGTACAGTCCCAGGATTCATGAGCTCATTTTTTATTGTTTCAGCATCAATCATTGTGAATTACCTCTATAGAGTTCTATGCTTCTTCCCAGATTCCATTCTCTAATACTCTTTGCATTGACTGGAGGAGGTTTCAGTGTTTTTATAACCATATCAGAAAATTCTTCAAATGACTTAACTCTTAAAAACTGGTTAAATCTCCTTTCATATCCAATTGTTGAATTGAACTTTGGGCTTAAGAATAGACCGCCACATGAAGAGGAACCTGAGTGAGCTGGGAATATTTCCACATAGTCAGGTAGAACTAGTAATTTCTTAAATATGGTATTATACTGATCATTTATGGCATTTTTTATCATCTCCTCGCTTTCATATACAAGATCAGGTCTGCCCACATCCCCAACAAACAGTGAATCTCCAGTAAAAACAGATACAACTTCGCTGGATCGAGACCGATCAATAATCTTCAGGGCAAGATTATCAGGTGTATGCCCCAGAGCATGCATTACCACAATCTCCAGGTTTCCAAGTGAGATAACCTGTCCATCCCATAGTTTGTTAAATTGGAAATCATTGGGTGCATTTTCACTCATAGATACATGAATTCCTATTTCCTCTGCCAGTTCTCTTGCTGCAGAATAATGATCTGCATGAACATGAGTATCAACAACCACTTCAATATATAACCTTTCTTTTGCAGCTGATATTACATAATTCTTATGGCCAATAGACCGTAAAGGATCTATAACCATAGCTTTACCCGAGATTTCATCACCTATTATATAAGATGAACAACCGTTAACATAATCGCGGATGGGAATAAGATTCATTAATCATCCCTATTATACACTATTTATAAAGATTATTAAACAATAATTATAATATTAAGCGTAATTTCATAGAGATTTATTTCTAATTTCAACCAGAGCATCCATGGTCTTAAGCACTTCTTCCTCAGTGTTATAGAAATGTGGTGAGATTCGTAAATTTATACCTCTTGCAGAAGTGAATATTTTATATTTATCTCTCAAAAGTTTCTCAATTTTCATAGGATTTGAAACCTCAAAGGCAATAATCCCACCTCTATTCTCAGGAGATTCTGGTGTATTAACAGTGAATCCATTCTTTGTTAATTCATCAAATACTATTGATGTAAGAGTCTCAATTCTTCTGGTGATTTTATTTTGACCTATTTCAAGTATTTTTTTAATCCCCTCAATTGATGCGTATATTGAAGGAACAGACCAGGTTCCGGATTGAAATCTGAGAGCTCCATCTGCATATTGAAGTTTTTCAGTTCCAAATTGAAAAGGATCTTGTTGTGAAAACCATCCTATATCAGTAGGGTGAAGTTTTTCTGCAACCTCTTCTCTTGCATATAGAAATGCTGTTCCTGAAGCCCCTAGAAGCCATTTTAATGTTCCCGAAGAAAGAAAGTCAATATTCAAATTCTTAACGTTAACAGGCAGAACTCCTAGAGATTGATAGGCATCAACATAGGCATATGATCCATGTTGATGAAGTATATCAGTAAATTCTTTTAGATCGAATTTTGTCCCATTGCGAGATGAAACGTGAATAACAGTGCCCAGGCGAGTTTTATCAGTGATGTTACTTTCATAATCACTGGAAGAAACAATCCCGTTTTTGTTTCTAACCGTTACAGTTTCAACACCTCTATACTTTTGGGCTAGAGAGATAAAGTTGGTAGTTGGATACTCAAGGTCAGTAGTAATTATCTGGTCATTTTTACAAAAATCTATGGAACTAAGAAGAGAAGAAAATGAGGCCGACACAGATGGTAAAATTGCAATTTCATTTTTTGATGCATTAATTAGTTTTCCGATTAAAGATCTTAATTCTTCAACTTTCTGTTGCCATATGTCCCACGGATTCCCAAATTCAATCTGATCTGCTTGATATTTACTGAATGCTTTTTTTACTGATTTAAGAAGGGCACCCTGACTGCATGCAGCCAGATTTATAGAGTCATTTATATTTACGAACGACCTTCTCCACTCTAACACTTCATTTTTCACATGGCTAGATAAAATAACCATTATTATAACCGTATTGTTGAGGAATGGTATACCATCAAGTTAAAAGTTCAATTCTATAAATGAAACCTGGAGAATCAAAGCTTTTAGTGTAATACTCTCTACAACACTCTATAAGGTAGCACAAATTAGCAAACATCTGGTTTTGAAAAATACCTATTTTAAATAGGTTAAAAGCATATTAATTTACGAAGAACAATCAGAAATATAACATGTCCACAGTAACAGATCATATGGCGAATGAAAGAACATATTTAGCATGGGTAAGAACTGGAATAGCAGTTATGGCACTGGGCTTCGTGGTAGCGAAGTTTGGTATAATTATTAAGGAGCTGGTTCCAAATTCATCGAATGTTTCAGCCCCATTTTCTGCATCTATTGGTATAATTCTTGTCATATCTGGCGGTTTTATGCAGGTAATGGCTCTAAGGAGTTTCATAAAGAACAAAAAAAGTATAGAATCAGGAGATTTTGAGCCATCATCAACTGCAATAATCACTTCTGGAATTCTTATTCTCTTAATCGCGGTGCTTTTGATTGGATATATGGTTCTAACTCTATAATCACACTTATTCTCAATCGCTCTATAAAAGGACAGTTAGCCATTACTTCCCGTAAAGAAATTCCGTTTCATTTCAATATTTGTAATATCTTTTTATTGAAAGGTAGAACAGAGTCAAAGAAATACCTATAATAGAAGAGAGGAATATTAAAGGGGAAAGATCGAATATTGAAAGATGGTTTAGCATTATAACTCCGCTAACCGGACTTCTCAGAAAATAACTGTTGAGTTCCTCTACATTTAGAACGGGTAATATGCCACTTATTAGGTTATATGTCCTTATGTTATCAAGCAGAGGTTTGAATAGGACATTATCTGAGAAAATTGCCTGAATTTCGAGTATGGATTGTGATAAGGAATCTATTAAAGGATATCCTAAAATCAAAAATATTGTTAATGAAATGCGGGGCATTGTTTTACCAATGAAAAAAACGCCAATCAGAAGATATAGAGAGGAAAAAACAGTAAATGCAGCCACACTGAAAAGGTAAATATAAATAAATGCAAGAATAGATAGTGAATAGTGTAACATTAATTCTGAAATCAGGTATGTGGCAGTAAAAGCAAAACCCTCAAAGATGGACATGGTCAAGATAGAAGAGATAAATTCATTTGTTATTGTATACCATCTCTTTCTTGGCAATGATAGATAATACATGTAAACAGGAAGATTAAACATGGGCACAAACAATGTTAATACCATAAAAACAGTGACAAGTAACATAATTTCTGCGCCAGTATTTCCTAGTAATCCTAAAATAGAAATACCAGAGGTAATAGAAATTGGCAAAACGGTATTATGGTAAACGGTACCAAGAGCAATTCCATTTACAAAAAAAGTTACGTTAAACGCTTCATTCATGGAAAGAATTCTGCCCTCATTTGAATTTATTGTGTAAATCTTATTAAATGAATAGTTACCCAAATAAACGAGTGGACCAACAGAATTTTGATCTTGAGGATTATAGAGATGATATGAAAGATTATAGCTTCCACTTGAGTTTCCACTCATGAGGAAGATGGGAGCGATGCCATAATAGCCCAAATTATAAAAGGGCAAAAAAGCCATATTTATAACTCCACGCTCTCCTGTTCTATTATTAACAACTACATCAAAACTATTAAATCCAAATTTATCATCCTTTTGGTTGGTAACTAATCTGTTTTCACCCTCCAGTACTGTGTAATTTTCTATGTGATAGCTTCTAATAGAATTCTGAGTTCTATTATAATCAACTGGTAGTAGGAATAATAAATCAGTATTATTTAATGTAAAACTTCCGTTCTTTTTGGTAATTACATTAAAATATATATTAAGTTGAAGGAAAAAATGATCCAATAAATTTGAGTCTACTACAGAAACATTTAATCTTACACTTGTATTAGAAACGGGTTCAAGCTTATTGTTTATTAGAGAGTAAGTACTCTGATACATTGCACCAATATTGCTAGCATTTTTTGAGTTATGATTAACACTCACTGTATGAATATCATATCCATTGCTGAGAAAGTAAAGGTGGCTGTCGCTTGTTGGAATTGATGCGTTCTCTATAAGAATGGCTGGAAATATTAGAATGCTAATAACTGATAAAATAATAATAGACTTAACTGTTAATTTTGACCTAATTGATTTTAGAATATCAGCAGTAATCTTCATTTTTAATAATTGGAATTATCAACTTATATAAAAGTGTAATTAAGTAGTAAATTAAGCAATTATTTAATTGCCATCATCGTTTCTATTTTTACTTCTTTCTGGGTCAAATCCATCTGGATAACGTTTACTTAGTTTTATTACATTTCTCTCTGCTATCTCAGAGGCGTCTATACCTAATACCCTTGCACCCTCAAAAATATACCATAAAACATCTCCTAGCTCCTCGATCATTTTATCCTTATCAAGTTCATGTCCCTGAAACATGTGTTTTTTAACCAGGTCAGCAAATTCTCCAGATTCGCCTGTGAGACCCAGAGCGACCATCACTATATTTGTTCCGTTGGGTGATGTCCTTTTCTGCATTTTCGCGTACTCATCAAAATCCATTGCGTCAAATTGTGATAAGCTATAATACTTTTTTTAAAATATTATTTGGTCTATTTGTTTTAAATTCAAGAGTTTTGTAAACCCCATTTCAATATAAATACTACTTATAACACGAGGGAAAACCATTTTAACCATTAATTCAATAACCACTCATGACAGGAGAAGTTGATCCATCACGAAGGGGATTTCTTAAAGCCATGGTTGGTCTTTCTGCCGTTGCTGCAGTAGGAGGACTTGGCAAAGGAGTGGTTCAAAACCTGATTACACCTGCCGTAGGTTTGACTAATTTTCCAGAAACGTTGCTATACTGGAACGATCCGAGTACACCGAACAGTGCACCAGTCCCACTTAAAGCAAGTCAATTTGAGGTAGAATCACCTAGCGTTTGGATTTATTATTATCCACTATCGGATGAGCCTAATTTTGTGATCCGTTTTGATAGAGAGGTTCCACCTACATCTGTTACCATAGATGCTACAGGCGAAGTTTATACATTCACAGGAGGTGTAGGACCAGACAATTCTATTGTTTCATACAGTGCAATTTGTCAGCATTTGGGATGTATACCGCCAATTATACATTATTATCCACCTGGACAGGAAGGGACTTTACCAGCAAATGTTATTAGTTCATTAAAGACCTATAATGTAACAAAACCAACTTATGGTGTTATTCATTGTAACTGTCACGGAAGTACATACGATCCATTCCGTGGAGCTGGAATAATAACACATCCAACTCAAAGGCCACTACCCTTTGTGACTTTGAAGTACGACGATCTCACTGACACTCTATACGCTAAAAAATTAACTGGACCAGTAGTTTTCGGGCATCCGTCGGATCTCACAGGAGGACATGCAATAAGCAATTTAAGTAAGACAACTGTAAACAAACTCGCATCTAGCTAAAGGTGAATCAATGAGTATGAATGATATAAGAAAGAATTTTAGTATAAAGAATGTACTGGGAGAAGACCCATTAAAAATTGAAGAACTTCCGCTTGCAACAGTACCTGATTACATGCGAAAAAAAGGCGGGTTTTGGTACTGGACTGGTGCTCTAATATCTATGGCATTCATTTATCAGGTAGTAACTGGGCTTATTTTGCTGTTGTATTATAATCCTGCTAACGCTTATGCATGTACGGAATATGTTTTGAGAGATGTTCCTTATGGTGAACTTTTCTTAACAACGCATCTTTACGGCGCATATGCTATGGTAGTTCTTGTATATCTACACATGTTCAGGAATTACTTTAACGGTGCATACAAGAGACCGAGAGAACTTCAGTGGGTAACAGGAGTTATATTACTTGCTTTAACAATTGGAGTGGGATATTTTGGTTATTCAATGACAGGAGATGTATTATCAGCTGATGCAACTGACGTTGGTAGGGGAATAGCACTCTCAGTACCAGTTTTGGGAAAAATATCTGAAGAAATAGTATTTGGAAATGGAACTAACACTTCTCTGTTTATTAGAATGCTTGGATTGCATATAATCCTTGCAGCACTAATTGGTGCTCTATTTGGTTTCCATTTCTATTTGGCTGAGGCAAACGGAATGATGCCATCTCAGAGACTCGCAAATTATAAGGCTCCCGCGGTGGATAAGGATAAACCAGAGTATAAAAAATGGTACCCTTATAATCTTATGTTCATGATGCAACTGGGGGCATTTACATTTGGAATTCTACTATTTCTACCATCAGCAATTGATGCTTTAAGGGCAATACACATGGGAGTTCCTGCTCTGTTCGATCCTTTCCCCCAGGTAGCCTCTACTTCGCCTCTAGCACCTTATGTTCCGCCATATCCACCATGGTTCCTATTGTTCGTATATAAAGCAATAGATTTTAAGTTCTTCAATCTATTCGGTGCGTACTCACCTCTGATGGCTTCAGCAGTCTTTGGTGGAATTCCATTAATTTATTTCCTTATAGTACCATTTTTAGACCGTTCTAATAATTTGCATCCACTATCAAGGCCTGTATTTACAGCATTTGGGGTTCTTGCAATCATATATCTGATCATCCTCTCTCTCTGGGGAGTACTGGCTCCAGGCATCCCAATAAGCAATGATATAGTGGCGTTAGTCTTACTGCCACCGTTCATTATAGTAATGGGATTTTTCCTCGCGTTTGGTCACCTATATAAGAAGGGAGCCTTCAAACCATCCTTAGCCAAGCTAACTGGTTCCTTCATCATATTCGTAATTCTATTGTCTCTGGGCATATTTGAGCTTTCACTTGAACTGGGCAACATGATGCACGGAGTTACTCTTTCAAACACTTTAAATGTTGGTGCATATGGAGCCGCTACTGCATTTGCAGCATTTGGAACTATGAAATCATCAAACTTCGCTCACCTTTCAATGGAACAGCCAAAGCCAGTAAAAGGTATTCAGATAAGTCAGAAAACAGTAAACGTACTTGTTGCAATTCTATTTATTATTGCAGCTGAGATACTGTGGCTGATGATTCAGGTCGATCCAACGAACCTTGTTCAGGAAGCTGGATTCGGTATGGGACTAGGTGGACTGCTGTTCATAGTAGGAATAGGCATAAGGCTTTACAGGTTGGCATACTATAATGAGTAACGCACCCAGAGTAGCCGGATTCAAGGAAATAAGCTTCTGGCAGGAAGATGGGATAGGTGTGATCACTATCCTATCAGACGACCAGGGGAGAGTTTCCCTGTTATTTTTTGAAGAATTTCTAAAGGCGATATCTCTCGCAATTACAGACGATAAGGTAAAGGCTGTTGCAATAACAGGCTCCAATGATAATTTCCTAACGGGATTAAGAAAATTTGAATCAAATCAATCAGTAAAGTATCTGGATATGGTAAGCACAGTAGCTTCATTTATCGCAATGATAAATAAACCTGTATTCACACTTGTAAATGGTACCTGTATAGATCTGGGCGTTGAACTTACTTTATTATCTGATGTTTGTATTGCCCGCGATGGTGCAAAGTTTGAAATATCTGAGAGTTACATACCTGTAATGGGTCTAAGCCATACTGTTATGAAGTATCCTGTATTTGTTAATGGTGCCTCAAGGGAAGGAAAAAATTGTGATGTAATTTTTCCTGAAGAGATATTTCTTGATAAGGCGAACGACTTCATTCTTTCAAATATTAAGGAATACATGTCTATTGCAAGGAGAGAGAGATTGGGTGATGTAAATGGGATACTTTCAAAAGAGAGATCCATATATCTTACTAACTATTTTATGAAAAACAACAGTCAAAATGAAAATGCTTAGTAAATTTAGATATTCTAGAAATCAGCAAATTTTTTACTATTAATTCACAGTAGAAACGGTACTACAAAGAGAACAGCCACTATGGAAGCTACCAGATTAACCTGACCCTTGGACATCTTATTTTTATTTTCAAATATTGCTCCCAGAAGTGAATCTATATTGCTTCCAAGAAATCCTGCAACAAGTATAAGGAAAAATGGCTCCTCCCAGTTCAGACTTCGGGTTAGAATTACGTAGGATAGGGCAATTAAAAATGAACCCAGAAAGGCTGCAAAAGTTCCTATAATAGAAATGCCACCATTTATTCCAGTCTCACATCTCCTGAATGTTGTTATTAAATATGTTCTATCATCAAGAACCCCAATTTCTGATCCAAATGTATCGGATGTAATGGCAGCAAATGCTGCGGCAAACATTATAAAAAATGGAAAATTAAACGGTATAAAGAGGTTTGAGAGAGCAATCATCACTCCGATTGCCCCTCCATAGGCAACATTGGAAATTTTTCTCTCACCGCGAGTACCCTCCTGCTGTTTCAACTTCATTTTTTCTTCAAATTTATATTTAGTGGCCAAATGAGAAAAGAATGCAAACAGGATTAATAGAATCAGCCAGTTCAGGTTTCCTGCAAAGGAAACAATTGCTCCAATAATGACTGCCCCTATGGCTCCTTTGACATCAAATAGTTTGAAAATCTGTGAAAGAAAAAATAAAATAACCAGTACGATTAATACTTCTAGAACATAGTAAAAATTAAAGGCTTCTAGCATTAACTAGATTCCCCTTTCAGCCAACCTCTGTTCCTTAGGAATATCATTTATGTCTTTTCCTTCCATAGAGGATAAACCAGTTGAAACATTACTTATCATCCTGTAATCATCATAGTTCTCAACCGCTTCAACGATAGCCCTGGCCATTCTTATTGGATCAGGAGATTTGAATATACCACTACCAACAAACACTCCATCCACCCCTAGTTTCATCATAAGTGCCCCATCCGCTGGTGTGGCAACACCTCCAGCTGCAAAATTTACGACAGGTAACCTACCAAGCTTCTTGATATCTTTCACAACACCAAGGATTTCTTCCTGAATTTGTTTCATGCTCATACCGTAAAATATGTCTTCTGTATCAATCTTTGTCTCTTTTAGGAACAGGTTTGGCATAACATCTTTCCTCAATCTCAGGTAGCTATCTGCAGCTGTTTCAGCTACCTTTATCATATCATTGTTGTTCATTCCCTTAATTAGAGAAACCCCTTCATTTACCATCCTAATATGTCTTACAGCTTCCACTACATTCCCTGTACCGGCTTCTCCTTTAGTTCTCACCATTGCCGCACCTTCAAATATTCTCCTTATTGCCTCAGAAATGTTTCTGGCACCGCAGACTGTTGGGATCTTAAGTTGCTTTTTATTCAGGTGAAAGAATGGATCAGATGGAGTTAAGACTTCACTTTCATCAAGCATATCTGCCCCAAGGGCTTCAAGGGTCAGTGCTTCTGTTATATGCCCTATTCTTACTTTTGCCATAACTGGAATTGAAACTGCATCAATTATTTCTCTTATCTTTGCTGGATCTGCCATCCTTGCTACTCCACCCTCTGCCCTTATATCAGCAGGTACTTTTTCCAGAGCCATAACCGCAACTGCTCCGGCAGTTTCAGCAATTCTGGCCTGTTCGGCGTTAGTAACATCCATGATCACTCCTCCCTTAGTCATTTTTGCGAATCCGGTTTTAAGGAGTTCTTCACCGAACCTTAAGTCTTGAATATTGAGTGCCATCTTTTATCATAGCTCCATTTAAAAAATATATAAAAGGTTTGTCTAAATATCCGTGGAGATAATAAATTCTAGCCTAGAAATGAAGCCCATCCATGACAAGGAAAGAGAATATAAAATACGAGCCGAATCCTAGCAACACAAATATACTGAATATATTTACAACAAAACTAACTTTTTCCTGATATTTTGCATGGGTTTTGTAGATTACAAAGCATAGAAGATAAACATAAACTATTATACCAAGATAGAAGAAGTAAAATGGTGAAATACCATCTGCTTCAATAATACTCAGGCCAGCGGTCAGCCACCATCCTATTTGCATGGGGTTTAGAATTCCTGTGAATAATCCTTTAAAATAGCTGAAATCTGTGTTAGACTCAGACTCTTTCATGCGATTGGTGTTTATTACCTCATTGAGAATTTTAAGTGCAAGATATACAAAGTACAATCCTCCTAAAATAAAAATTATTGGTTCGTACGCTGTTAGATCAACATAATTTTTCAATAATAAAACTAGGAAGAGGAGGATTAAATCTGCCGTCATGGCACCCATCCCGACCAGAAAGCCTGACTTTATGCTACTAAGGGATTTTTTCATTATTACGGTCATAACGGGGCCAGGAGGAGCAGCCATTGAAACTCCCAGTGTAAGACCTATCAAAATGGTATAAATAGTAATCAAATGCCATAGTTATTATAGACTATATTAAAAACGTAACAGTAAGAGTGAAAGCTTTTAAGAAAATATGATATTTACAACCATGACTGAAAAACTGAAAATAAGATGGAATAGTCATGCCTGTTTTGAGATAGAAGGATCAAAAAAAATAATTATTGATCCATTTCTAGAGGGAAATCCAAAGGCTACAAGGAAGAAGGAGGATGTAAAAGCAGATATAGTAATTGTAACCCATGGGCATGGGGACCATGTTGGAGATGCTCTCTTCATAGCAAAAAAGAACAGTGCACCTGTAGTTACAATGGTTGAATTAGCCTGGCTATTGAAGGAAAAAGAAGAATCTCTGGAAGTCCATGACATAAATTACAGTGGCTCTGTAACAGTAGATGGGGTTAAAATTACTGCAGTGCCGGCATATCATTCATCCTCATATGACGGAAAGTATGCAGGAAATCCAGGTGGAATGATTATAGAAATGGAAGGTAGAACACTTTATCATGCTGGAGATACTGGGGTTTTTATGGATATGGAATTAATAGGAAAGATGTACCATCCAGAAATTGCAATGTTACCCATAGGTGGGCATTATACAATGGCACCTAAAGAAGCTGCGAAAGCAGTTGAAATGATCAAGCCACAGATAGCAATTCCAATGCATTACAGTACATTTCCAGCCATAGAACAGAACCCAGATGAATTCAGGAAAGAAGTTGAACGTAATTCAACAAGCAAGGTAAGAATAATGTCAATTGATCAGACCATAGAGGTCTGAACCCAACCGGTTTTTTATATATTTTCGTCAAGCCTGAACTGTCTGGTTCCCTTAATATCTTTTAGTGGCTCAAGCTCTGTATCTTCTAGAATAAATCTCTTAATATCATTCTCCCTACCAGTAATTTTTATATATCTTGTTCTTCCGTACCTGCCAAGGCTCTTTACTGTTGTATTGATCATCCCAAAATCTTCCAGTTCTGATATATAGTCACTGACTCTTCTGGAGGTTAGTGGCTGAATACCTATATCCCTGCAGAGATCTGCATAAAGACTGGACACTTCCCCAGTTGTTGCTGAATTAGGGTGCCTTTCCCCTGACAGAATAACTGAAAGTAAAACTATCTTTGAATGCGTTGGCTGTGTTTTAACTGTTTCTCTAATTACATCAATCTCCAGCGTATCCCTCGCCTTATAAACGTGGCTAACACTAACCCTGTCAGAGCTCTCCCTGATTGCCATCTCGATGGAAATTCTCATCAGGTCTATGGCTTTCCTCGCATCCCCATGTTCTCTTGCACCAATGGCAGCGCAAAGTGAAATTGCAGCCTCATCATAGCTTTCGGGATTCAGGACTTTTGTAACTCTTGGATAAAGAATATCTTTCAGTTCCTCTGCATTATACGGTGAAAACATTACAGATTCTCTGCTCATTCTGCTTTTCACCCTTGGGTCAAGTCTTTCATAAAAGGAGGAGTCATTGGTGATGCCTATAATAGTTCCACCAGCACCAGTATCTTCACCCATTAGCTTGAGGATAACATAAAGGGAGTCACCACCATTCTTTTCAACCAGCTTGTCTATTTCATCCAGAATAAGAATAAGAATCTTTTCGCTTCCCTTAATTTTGACTACGAGTTCATCATATATTCTATCGAGAGTCCATCCGGAAGGTGGAATATTCGAATCCCCAGGAATACATTTTGAAAGGTTAACCAGTATGGAATATGGAGAATCATAGGTCTGGCAGTTCACATAACATGTTATCACTTTATCACCCACCTTCTCTTCCAGCATTTCAGTAACATACTTCGTAACGGATGTTTTTCCGGTTCCCGTTTTTCCATAAATCAGTAAATTATTAGCAGAAAAGCCCCTGATCAGACCACTGAGAGAGGCTACCATTGTATTGATCTGGGGTTCCCGATGTGGAAACTCCTCAGGTTGATGAATGACAGAAAGTATGGATAAATCGCCCTTCAGGGCGATATTTTGAGTTTCATATTTATCAAATGGATTCATCAATACACCGTAACTCCTCATAATTGAGACTACCATAAAAGCATTTTTAATACGAAACTGGTAACATATGTGATCACATGCTGATTCATTTGCGGAAAGGTGACATGTCCTCGCCAAGATACCTGCTAATTGCGCCTACAAGATACATAGATCCAGTTACAACCACAAAATCAGACTCTTTTATGGCCTCTTTGTAGGCTTCGATGGGGTCTGGAATAACCATAACATTTCTGAAGGTTTTTTCTGCCATTGGCTTCAATATTTCAGGGTCCACCTTCCGTTCAGGTTCTTCGGGCGTTGTAAGGATAATATCATCTGCGCAAGTAGAAATATTATGAAGGTAAGAAAAGTGATCCTTATCAGATAGCATTCCAACAACAAGCAGTGGCTTTTTTTGGTATATCTCTCTAATTGATCTGGACAGTGTCTGGGCCGCGGATGGATTGTGGCTTGAATCAAGAATTACCAGAGGATTAGTTCTAACCACGTCCATTCTACCAGGCCATCTGGCATTTGAGAGTCCCTTTTCGACTTCTTTCCTGCTTATGTTTTCATCAATACTCTCCAGCGCTGTGATAGTGGTCCTTGCATTGTCTACCTGGAAGTTGCCTATAAGCTTCAGGTCTATTTTATATTCTTCGGTGGGTGTTGTGATCCATATTCTCGATCCTGTATCATTTACCTTGATACCGGAAACTTTAGTATACTCATAACTATTCAAATATATACTACTCCTGAGCTCTGCTATCCTTTTAATTGCCTTCAGTGGCTCAGGTTTATCCTCTCCAGTAACTACAGGAATCCCCTGTTTTATAATTCCACCCTTTTCTCTAGCAATCTCTTCCAGAGTTGTTCCAAGTCTGTCAGTATGCTCGTAACTGATCCTTGTTATCACGGAAACAATCGGGGTTAAGATATTGGTAGCATCAAGTCTACCTCCAAGGCCAACCTCTATAGACGCATACTCTGCCTTCTGATCCCTATAAAACTGAAAGGCCATTTCAGTAGTCACCTCGAAAAATGTTGGGTTCCTCTTATTGATACGTCCATTATTTATATAATCCCTGTAAAGATCAATGTAATGTTCTATCTCTTCATCACTTATTCTTCTGTCCTGCAGAAATATTCTTTCGTTAAAATCAACAAGGTGAGGAGAAGTGTAAAGTCCAGTTTTCCCCTTCAGTCTAAGAACATTGAATATCATATTTGAAACTGAACCTTTTCCATTGGAACCCGTAATATGAACACTTTTGAACTCTTTGTGTGGACTTCCAAAATGTAAATCAAACTCTCTCATGGTAGAAAGGTCATACTTTATACCTTCCCTTTTCAATCTGTATATAAATTGAAGATTTTCGTCTCTCAAGCGATTGGTAAGACTTATCACATATATATTGATTGCAATAATTTAAGTCCTATTGTTGTGAAAAAGGTACTCTTACAATGAGAAAGAATATATGCAATATGCAATCTCCATTAACATGCCAACTGTACACAGATATCTTGATGATGCATACAGAGTTGAGGGTGAGGGAAAGGTTGTGTTCAACGAATTCACTGATATAATTGTTGATGATAGCATACTATTCCCAACCTCATATGGACAGCCAAATGACAAGGGAAAGATAGTTATTGACGGAAAGGAATTTGAAATTATAGATGTATGGGACGATGGAGATGGAGTACATCTTATTTCACATGACACATACCCCAGCGACAGCAAAGGCAAAACGATCAAGCAGATTGTAGACTGGCCAATAAGATATAATCACATGAAATTTCGAACCGCTCTGAGGGTTCTTGCTGGACTTGCTTACAAAAAATACTCTGCACCACACAGGTTAAATCAAACCTATGAGGATTGGGCATGGATAGATCTGGAGATTCCAGAGATTTCCGAGGAAATTGTAAAGGAGCTTGAAACAGAGACAAATGAGATTTTAAAAAGCGGGATTGAACCAACCTATAGTACCATATCAAAGGAAGAGTTCATGAAAAATGAAACTCTTATGGCTTCAATTAAGGGAAAGGTTCCAGATATACCAGAAGTAAGGGTAGTTAAAATAATGGGGCTACCAGATCAGATGGAAATGGGAACACTGGTTAAAAATTCCAGTGAAGTGGGGCAAATTAAACTCAAAACAAATCTGATAAAGGGAAAAGTAGGAACGAGAGTTAATCTGTCCCTACAATAGTATCTTCCATTAGTTTTTGTATATCTTCTGCGGATATATTTATTATCAAAAGCGTAATTCTTGAAAATGGAAATCAAGAAGGAAATAAATATTACTGAAATTCTTCTGGCTTCCCTAATTGCCTTTTTAACAATTCTTACAACTTTCTATATTTACATTGATTATATTATTAAGAGGGAACCTCATTTTTCATCCTATGCGGTCAACTCACTTTTCTTCCTTATCTATAACGCAAGAGTAACCTTCCTGATAAGCACGGTATTTTTTATGGTAATTGCTGTTTTTAGCACTGTTTATTTCCTGAAAAAGAGTGATCCAGAGCCATCAAAGGTTGGAAATTTTTCAAAGGTACCCATTGCCCAGGGATTTCTTTTTCTCTTCCTATTACTTTCACTTCTTTCATCAGTGACACCATCAGTGCCGGGTCTGGACAAATTAATTGGAATTTTTGGTCTTGCGGCATATTATGAACAAACTGTAATAATGTTTTCTTTGGTAATAGGTGTTCTATCCATAATAATGATACCTCTGATCCATAAGGATACAGATAAACCAGTCGCCACGGCACTCTTATCTGGAAGCATAGAAAAAAATGTTTATAATTATTTTTACACTCTTATACCAGCAGCACTTTCTTCTGTGTTCTTTTATATTTTCTATGGGTTTACAGGTTATGACATCATCTTTTTCTTTTTAATATTCGTGATACTTTTCATATTCGTCAAAAGATATGGTCTTATAATTACATTCACGCTATTGACTCTGACTTTTGGTTCAAATGCCATTGAACTCGTTGTAAAACCTGTAACCGGTATAATTTATCCAGTCTTAATACTTGTATTCGCATTTCTTGGATTCATATCCAGTCTCTTCTTCAACTCTAAAGCACCTTCTTCAACAAGATCCGACAGAATGGATAGCACTGGTGAGACCGGCAAAGACGCAAGATCCGGTTTCCAATCTCCATCTCAGCATGGGTCAAATGATGCAAGAAACAGACTCACGGATTCAAGAGAACTGAAGGATAAGCTTTTCATTAGAGGTGTTTGTCCACACTGCGATTCAGTAGAATTCTATATCAAAGATACTGGAGATCTGGAATGTAAGAAATGCAAGAGCATATGGACAGGAAAAGAAACTGAATTCCAGTCATTCAAGGTTGGAAGAAACAGGAATTACAGGATCTGAATCATGGGTTATAACCATCAGAATAGCAAATACTATTGCAGGAATGAACACAATGAGGGATACTTTTAAGCTGGCAAAATAGGCAAGAAATCCACCAAGAAATGTTCCTGTAATAAAACCAAAGGAAAAGAAACTTTCATAATAGAAAACCCCATTTCTCGGGCTTTCTGTTTTGTTTATATAACTGAGTATTTTTGAGAAACCCACGCTGCTTCCGAATCCTGAGACTGCCAGGGCAGCAATTAGCAATGGAACGGTGAACCCAAATATTAAAATTAAGGGGAAAGCCGAAAGTAGGCTAGAAATTATGGTAAAATTTCTCTGCTTTGAAACACTGGAAAAGTTTGCGACAATAGACCCAACTGCAAACATCACCCAGTATATTGTCAGAAGTATACCTATCAGTAAATAGGAATAGTTTCCGGTTCTTATTATTGGTACAATAACAAATGTTACAAAACCCATCCCTATCCCTGAAAAGGACATAGGAAGAACCATCCTGTAATTGAGTTTCATTTTTACTTTACGCTTTATTCGTTCCTTTCTGTCAGTTGGCTGTAAAATAAGACCTGTAATAGATACAGCTAGAACAAGTAGATACACTGAATAATAACCGATATACTGCAGCATAATTCCAGAGAAAAGGGGAAATACACCTGTTGGAATAGACCATGCGGCCGAATATCTCTCAGCCATCCCGTCCCGGTCCAGCAAACCTGTTTCTATTTCTGCAGAAATCCACCACATGCTTTGAAAGAATCCAGTAAATATAATTATAAGAATATATGAGTATGTAGAATTTACATGTGTTAATAACATAATGGAAGCCACTATAATAACAACATAGGGTATCTTAAGGGCCAGGTTAAGATGTCTCCTCCTGGATTTTCTGTAAAGATATGAAATTAAAATGAAGGGAAGTGATGAGGAAGTCCCAATTGCCCCTATTTGAAAATAATTATAATGCAGGGATACCAATCTCAAAGGAAAAGTAAAACTCAACCAGAACCACGCCATAGAGAAAAGTATTGTTGAAATAGAAAATATATATGGTGTTTCTATGTTGAAAGAGGTACGGTGCATTCATTCCGGAATATCTTATTAATTAATAGCCATTTTCCAGAAAATCGTAAAAGTCACACCTTACAATACTGTTCGCAATGAAAAAACAGAGAAGGATTCAATCAATTTTTATACATCTTAGTATTTACAGATTGATTATAATGGTAACAAAGCCAGCAAGAATGTATACAAAAATATCAGGTCCTGCCTATACAAGAAGAGACTTTATGGGAGGAGTACCTTACCCAAAAATAACAACATTCACTCATGGGAATCAAAAAAGGGATTTCCCAATCGAATTTAGAATGATAGCAGAGGAGAGCTGCCAGATAAGGCACAGCGCTCTTGAAGCAGCCAGAATATCAATAAACAGAAAAGTTAGTGAGTCTCTGGGACTGGATAACTATTTCTTCCAGATCAGGCCGTATCCTCATCACGTTATAAGAGAGCATAAAATGGCTACTGGAGCTGGAGCTGATAGGATTTCAAGTGGAATGAGGAATGCTTTTGGAAAGCCTGTTGGTACTGCTGCGAGAGTTCATGCAAATGATATAATAATGGTTGCAAGGGTAACTCCAGAGGGTGCAAAACAGATGAAGGAAGCTCTTCACAAGGCATCAATAAAACTTCCAACCCCATGTAGGATAGAAATAACCAAGGGAAAGGATATAGCAGGAAAAATCGGTATTTAATTTTCTAAATTCCAAATATACAGAATTATATATTCCAGAAAGAAAAGTTTTATTAATTCAGTCTGTATGTGACTTTCATGAAAGTATGCCCTAACTGCAGTTCAGTAATGGATGATAATGCGAAGATCTGTACACAATGTGGATATCAATTTGATGCTGCTCCATCATCGTCTGGTGTAGACCTGAATCAGTAAACTGGTAGTTCTTTCAATGAAAAAATAAAATATTGTCAGAACTGTGGAACCGCAAACACGTTTTCTAGCACAGTCTGCTCAAATTGCGGAAGTTCCAAATTCTCCTCAACACCAATGATTGATAACAGACCAACAGGAATAACCATTCTTGCAATTCTTGGTATACTGGGTTCCTTACCTGAACTTTTAATAGGATCAATATTTACTGTTGGTTTTCCTATTATTGGAGTGCTTATAATAATAGTTGGTGTACTTTTCCTAATTGCATCAATTTCATTGTTTTCTGGAAAGGAATGGGCAAGAATTCTCATAATGATCTTTTCTGTCCTAATGCTAATAGCTATTCCAATTGGAACAATTATGGGCATTATTTTCCTGTATTATTTCACCAGACCCCACGTGAAAAAATATTTCCAGAGGCAAAATCTAAATCCACTATAATGCTCTTAAAATAAATTTTATAACCACTTTTCTTTAGCATCCTAAATTCTTATAAATTATAAGTTTGGAAATTTCTAAAAGAACTGTTTCTTTGTCTCTCTACTTCCTATAAAATCTTGAATTAATTTGGCTGCCAGCATTGATGTATTTCCATTATCAAAATCAGGTGTAAATTCAAGAACATCGAATCCGTATATTTTTCTGGCAAGTTTTCTTATTAGATATCTTACGTCAACATCATTTAAGCCAAAGGGTTCTGGAGTTCCCACACCTGGTGCAAAGGACGGATCGATTCCGTCCATGTCAATTGAAAAGTAGACTTGATCCCTGAGTTTCCCCTCAATTTTTGAAAGAGATCTATCAATTCCTTCCTTTCTAATCTCGTCTGCTGATACGAATCTAACTTTATGATAATCTGGGTCCTCAAATTCTTCCCTTGAGGTAGATCTTGTTCCAAAAGAAAATATTCTGCCCTCTCCAAGAACATCCAGCGCTCTATGTGTAACACAGGCATGATTGTGTTTATTTCCCATATAAGAATCCCTGAAGTCTGAATGGGCATCAATTATTACCATGCTCGCATCTTTGAAATTTCTTATAGATCCTCCAGTGATGGAATGCTCGCCTCCTATCATAACAGGAATCTTTCCGTCTTTTGTTATTATTGAAGTTACCTCTTCCACAAGATCAACAGTTTCTGATGCATCTTCGTTAACCTGAATATCACCTATATCACAGATGGGGAGTTCAGAAAAATCTACCTCATAATTAACGTCAAAGGACTCAAGGTTATCATAAGCCCTTCTAACTTCAGTGGGTCCCCTTGACGAACCCCTCCTGAAAGATGAGGTATAATCGAAGGGAACACCAAAAATTACATAGTGGGCATCTTCATAGTCAAATGTAGCATCAGCAATTCTTTTAAGTGATGCCAGCGCCCTTAGTTCTGCAGCATGATCCTTCTGGTTCCCATTGCTTCCCAATATGATACCTCAGTTCCAGGCTTCACTTTATCAATCTGATCCGGTTCCAGTGGAAGAACAAACGTTTCGTATGTTTCACTATCCATTAGCTGGGCCTCATTATTTGCCACACTTAAAACCTGTGCGTTCTTCTTTTCAATGATTGGTACCTTTACCTTGTGCTTCACTGGAAAGACAACGCTTTTTTTCTGGTTATCAAATATTCCAATGGCAACTATTCTTGCCTTTGCTTCTCCATGTTTTCCCGGTTTTGAAAGATTAATTTCCATTATTTTACATGGGGTTTCATCAACCATCATGTACCTACCTACTTTCAACTCTCTTACTTCTGCTTCCTGCCATCCCATTAAATCACATCCTTTAATTCAACATTAGATCATTATTGCTCATTATTCAATATGGTCTCAACCTGATATATAATGTAACTATATAATAAATACGTGTTCTATTAGGAAACATGAATGGGAGTAAGTTCGGTAAAAGTATAAACGGACTATTGGTGTTATTCCTTTTTCTCGCTTTCATAATACCAGTTGTTACAATCTTCTTTTTCGATCTTAGATTTTATTACATTCCAGAAAATGAAATAAGTAAATTCTACATATATTCATTGATTTATTCTACACTAGGAATTTTAGCTGCAATAATAATAACCATAATGTTCAGAAAAGAGGAAAGAAGCAAAATTCCAAACACAATCAGACTGGTTCTGGGAATCCTGTGGATAGTTGATGGCATTCTTCAGTTTCAACCAGAGATGCCATACGGTTTCCTTTCGGTGGTTATAGAGCCATCAATTCAGGCAATCAACAACGTAGGGGTTGAAAAATTCCTGATGATAGGGTATAACATCTGGCTACTTCATCCATTTCAGTTTGATGCTTTGAGTGGATCCTTACAGATATTTATTGGAGTAGCTTATTTATTGAATAGGAGTACCAAAGCACTGAAATATATCAGTTTCATTTCAATCATTTGGGCCTTAGTTATTTGGATATTTGGTGAGGGTCTTGGGGGAATACCTGAAAGTGGAGTATCTCTTTTAACAGGTTTTCCTGGATCAGCTCTCATTTATATCATTCTAGCAGTACCATATATATTACCTAAACTTGGCAACATTAAGAATCTTCAAAAATATTTTATATATACAGTATCAGCAATCTTTCTTATAGGAGGAATACTGCAGCTAATCCCTGGTAACACATTCTGGACTAAGGGTCAGCTTGCATACGATATCTACATGAACATTAATCAGCAGGGCGAAAACCCCATTGTTTATGCCATATTGAATCACACTTATGTATATCTGCTATTCAGGGAAAACTACCTCAACATATTCATGTTTCTCCTTATGATTGCTTCAGGTCTATTCATTTTGTTACATATTAGAACTGGACTGATACTCGTAACTGTTTTTGTAGGACTTACATGGCTCTTATTTCAGGATATGGGTATATACATACTCCCTGCCACAGATCCAAACACAGGTCTGCCTTTACTATTGGTACTTGTACTATTAATTGAAATAGATTTTCAAGTTAGCAACAAAAGAATAATTAAAGGGGCAGCGCAAGGTGTTCCCGTTACATAATAAGATCAAATTAAATAGAACATTGAAATATATGAAAAATTACGAAGGGTTTGTGGGGTAGCCTGGTATCCTTCCAGCTTCGGGAGTTGGAAACCCCGGTTCAAATCCGGGCAGACCCATAGATGTTCATAATCGAATACCTTATATATTTCTAGTGTATATTCGTTTATGACTTTCGTAGCGAAATACAAGCATTTGTTAGAGAATGAGGAAATAAGCCGGTGGTTTGGGAACCTCAATGCTAAATCATATCTTACGGCAACTGTTTACCTCAGAGGGCTTGGCTATTATTGTGAGCTTACAGGGGCTACTCCAGATACTATTATTCAGGATGCGAAGTCCGGAAAATTAAGAAATGACTTTATGGATTTTGTCAGGAAAATGGAAAGTGAAGGAAAGGCAGGTTCATATATTTCCCGATACAAAAAGGTTTTACGTTCTTGGTTAGGATTCAATGGACTGGACTTCAAGCTTAATGTCAACATTGCCTATGAGAACAGATCTCCGAGAGTGGAAGGGGAGAGGATACCGGAAAAGTCCGAACTTGCAAGAATGCTGAGGAAAGGTTCAGGAAGGGCAAAAGTGGCAATTTCATTGTTAGCATTCAGTGGTTTGAGGCCCGAAACCCTTGGAAATGCAGAAGGCAAAGATGGTTTGAAACTATCAGACTTTCCGGAAATGAAGATAGAAAATGGTAAAGTGGAATTTGAAAAAATCCCCACTATGGTTAATGTGAGGTACACACTGAGCAAAGCAAGGCATACCTATTTTTCATTTCTGGGGGAAGAAGGAACGAAATACCTGAAAGAATACCTTGAAGTAAGGATAAGGGAAGGAGATGACCTGAAAGCAGACACTCCTCTATTCAAATTAGACTCACAGGGACGTATTAGCCATGAATACATAAGAACGCTACTCGCAACAAGGGATATCAGAAAAGCTATCACTGAATCCGGTTTTTCGTGGAGACCTTACGTTTTGAGGGCTTATTTTGCCACCGCTCTCGATAATGCTGAAAATAAGGGAATTATTTCCCATCCATGGAGAATGTTTCTAATGGGTCATACCGGTGATATTGAGGCCCGTTATTCTACCAATAAGAGGCTTCCGCCGGATATGATTGAAGAAATGAGATCCGCATACCTGAAGTGCTCCAAGTTCTTTGAGACCGAGGAGAAGGGCATAAAAGAAGAAGACTATCAGAAAATACTAAGGGATGCTGCAATAGATACGCTTAGCGGTGCATTAGGCATTACTCTGGATGAAGACCAGAAAGAGGAGCTGCGGAATCTTGACTCTGCCGAATATCAGAAAAGGCTTGGGGAAATATTCAAAACCAAGAAGGCAGACATCCTGAACAACGGCAATTCACAAAAAGTGATACCCTTCAAGGACGTGGAAACATACATTGAACGGGGATGGGAATACGTGAGGGACTTTCCAGGAAGCAAGGCTATAGTAAAGCTCCCCTCACAATTATAATGACACGAAAAACCATCCTAAGGGTAGAATTTATACCACTTATCCCATTCATCTATGTTTTTGCCTTTGTTTGCTCTATTTTCATGCTATGTTTTTGACATAAATACGTATGACTATCACACTACTTTTCATAACAAGTTCCTTTTCAGGTAAATGGGTTTCTATGGGTGTTTCACTATTTATCTCACACACTCTCACGGATAAAGACTGTGTGCTTTCTGCTATGAGATCGTAAATTGTGAGGTTATATTAATGTTTCAAAGGATTAAAGCTGAATTGGCAATCTTCTCTGCTTACCACCTATATAGCGCATAGCCATCAAAAATTTCTCATCGTGGTGGCTGGAAAATATATGGGCAAGTTCATGGACCAGAATTTCCCTTATATCAACCCTTGATAATTTAATGGTATCTTCCCTAACCAGAATAGTAGAACCTTTTAGCATTGATATTATGGATTTATCCCGAAAATTCTTAACAAGCTCAAAATCTATTTCACCAACAAGGTAGAATTTGCCGCTACTGGATAGTTTCGAAAATTCTGACTTTATGATGCGTCTCAACCTCATTCTCAGATATACCCTGAGTGCATGTTCATCAAAGGAAACGGGAATGTAAAGTATGTTTTCTGATTGTTTAGGCCTTTTCCTTTCGTTTTGTATGACCGTAAGTTTTTTGCCCATTATAATTACTTCAGAATTCAAATGTTTCACCCAGGTTTTTATATATAATGTCTATAGATGTATCCTCTTTTTCGAAATCACCGGTACCGAAAACTTTTATGTACGCATATCTTATTGATCTTTTGATCTTCGTCCTATCGATTTTCCGCACAATTTTTTCCCCTTTCAGAAGTGCTTTTATTCCTGGCCGGACAGCCAGATCCTCACAGAATGCATTGAATAGATCATCATTAACATCGCCTATAGAATTTTTTATTGCTTCCCTGAAGGCGGCTTTTGTTTCACCTTCAGTTGATTCTGATTCTTTAATTGAATCCATTGTGTCCTTGATTGATTTTATCTGTTGAAGTATTTCATCATTCACTGCTTTAGCATTTAGAAGTTTCTGGTATGCGTTTACTATCCTCTCCAGAAGGCCGGGATACCCGTATTTTCTATTAGAGAGTTCCGTGTGCCAGGTATTCAATGCCCTCAATGCAGAACCATAATCCCTTGTTTTTCCAAGCCTGTTAAGGTAATCCCTGTCTATGGTAAAATTGCCACGGTTTTCCACATCCAGGAAGAAGTTCTCGCTGATTATCTTCTTTACCCTTTCATATGCCTCCTGCACCTTTTCACCATCAACTGTACCAAGCTTCAGGTTATTGACATATATGCCATATGCCCTTGCAAGTTGCCTGTATTTATCCATATGTGATATGAGGTATGTCTTTGCCCTGGGTAGGTTAAGCATTGCCGTTAATTTTCTAAAATTCTTCTCAAATCTATCCGATATTTCCGGATCTGAAAGAATCTTTATCAGTTTGTTAAGGTTGTCGTGGCTATTGTCAGAGAAATCGTAATCTACGAATATGGCATAGGTTTGATCCAGCAATTCAACAAAATTCTTTTCAATTTCCTCCCTTGATATGACTATGCCCCCGATACCTGGCTTCGATGATCCTCCTTCATATTTCTTCAGTGTTTTGTTCAGTGTCCCCAGGAGGTACACGTAATCAATAATATAGCCATAATCCTTATCCCTAAATGGCCTGTCAGTACGCCCTATTGCCTGGAGAAGGCGTTCTTCAAAGAGTGGTTTGGCAAGGTACATAACCCACAGCTTCGGTGAGTCAAAACCGGTAAGCAGCATATCGGTAACTATGAGTATTTTCGGATTTTCAGAGGTATTATAATTTTCAGTGAATTCTTTGCATGCCTGCTTGGCATCCTTGCCTGTTCTCTTCTGGAGTTCATCCCTGTATTCGCTTATTAGACTGGATGATTCATTATGTCCAAATGTCATTACAATCTCTGATGTTTCCGGTGCAAGCAATTTATCCAGCTTTCTCTTGTACATTACACATGCTTCCCTGTCCACGGCAACAAGCATGGCTTTCAATCCGGAATTAGTGTTTTCCACTTCATTTTTAAAATGGTTTGCAACATCCCTTGCTATTGTATCAACATTGGCATCTGTTTTATATAATTCCTTGATAACCTTTATCTTTCTGTTCAGAAGATCCTTTTCGGATTCTGTAAGGCCTTCCGTTTCCTCATCATGTTCAAGTGCTTCATTAATTATGCGATCTTTAACCGCTGGAATAGCTGCATTGTATTCATAGGCAATTGGAACAGTGAAACCATCATCCTGGGCATCCTTCATTGTATACCTGTCAAGGTAAATCTCGCCGGGAGGGCAGAATTCCTCAAAGGTGTTTCTTACATTTCCGCCAGATTTCTTCCTTATCGGAGTTCCAGTGAATCCGAATACAAATGCATCGGGAAACGCATTTCTAAAAGTTCCTGCCATTAATCCGTACTGTGTCCTGTGGCTCTCATCAACCAGGCATATCACATTGTTATTCAGAGTAGAGTTCTTAACGATAGATCTGAAATTTTCAGGGCTGAATTTCTGAATGGTTACAATGAATATTCCAGGCTGGGCATTGCCATTGTTGTAGGCAATAAGGTCTCCAAGCTCTGTTGTGTTCTTAATGTCCCTTGTAAGTTCCAGGCCCTGTATATCCGAGAAGCTTGATAGTGCCTGATTATCCAGGTCTTTCCTGTCCACAACTATGAGTATAGTTGCATCTGGTAAGGATTTTCTTAACTGGTATGCTGTATATGCCATTATAAGAGTCTTGCCGGAACCCTGCCAGTGCCATATCAAACCGGTTTTCTCCGGGTTCTTTAAAGTTTTGTCCATATTGCCATAAATTCTATTAAGTATTTTCTCGGTGGCCCTGAACTGCATATATCTGGCTATGATCTTCTCATTTCTGTCGGCTTTCTTTCTGATATGCGTATAATTTAACAGAATTTTTACAAAGTTATCTGTATCAAAAACTCCCTGTAGCAGGATTTCAAACTCACTTCCCTGTTGGTTTTCCATCGGGTATGATGCTTTCCACTTTGCCCGTGTATCCTTGCCCTTTTCATTGAAGAACAATGGGAAGAGTTCCCCTTTTATGCCATTGTTAATTACAGCAATTTGCAGGTATGTGAACAATCCATCAATACTTTCTTCGTATCCCTTTATCTGGTTATATGCCTCGTCTATGCTGCCTGCATTGTATGGATTTTTGTTTTCCATTATTACAATAGGAATACCATTAACAAACAGCAAAATATCAGGGCGTTTATTTGACTTGCCATGTATGCTGAGCTGGTTTGTTACAATAAAGCTGTTATTATATTTATTTAACCCGTCAAGCAATTTAACTGTATGGATCTGCCGGTTTTCGTCAATAACATTTATACCATTCTTCAAGAAGTTCAAGAATTTAGAATTTCCATCCTTAGATGGTGTAAGCTCTTCAAGCTTTGAAACTGCATCTGAAATGAGTGAATCGGGTATTGGATTCATCCTCCTCAGGCTGTTTAGGAGTGTTTCCCTGAGAAAGAACTTATTATCTTCCATATCCTCTAATTCTTCAGCAGTACTATATGTCCATCCCAATTCCTGGAGTTTTTCTATAATCCACCTTTCACTTGAAGCTTCATCAAAACTCATACTTTCACCCTGACCTTACCTGTAAGGAGATCATTCATCAAGCCCTTTTTCAGAACATTAAGTTTGTCTCTTTTGGTTCCCAGCAGTTCCAGTTTGTTATCTACTGTGGAGAGTATTTCTGCTATTTTCTGCTGCTCTGGAATCGGTGGTAACGGAATTTCAAGGGAATTGAGAAATGGAAGATTTATGTTTTTTATTGTACTTCCCTGGGCATTGGATATATTGTTCCAGTATAATTGAGATTGAAAATAATAATGGATAAATGGCATGTCTATTGTTTCCTGTTTAAATATTATTTTTATAAGATAGGAACCGAAAAGAACATTGTTTAAGTTTTCTTCAACTAAAATAGATACGCCAACAGTTCCGGCTCTTGCTATGATAATATCATTTCTTTTTAAAAAATATTTTGATAAATCTGACCTTTTCTCTGTTATTTGACAAAAAGGTAAATTATTTAAATCAAATTTAAAATTTTTAATGTCTGTTGTTCTTAACATTCTTAGATTTGTATTTTCTTTAGTTGCCTTAGCTGTAATCCCATAATATATATTTTGTCTAAGTTCTCTTATTTTTTTGACATCCCACTCTTCAGGTATCTCCCCAATCTCAGTCGTTTTGAACCTTGTATGTCCAATACCCCTGGTAAGAAGTCTCTGCATCAGACCCTTCTTGAACTGTTCGGTCAGAGTTATCTGTTCATCCACTTTCTGGATTTCATCATCTGCTGTGGCGAGTATTTCTGCTATTTTTTGCTGCTCAGGAAGCGGCGGTAACCAGATTAATGTTTTTTCTAATTGTCCTTTTTTAAAATGTTTCATGGTAGAACCATGGGTGGTTTGACTAAGGTTTTCCACTGCTTTATGTAAAACCCAGAATAAAAACTGTTTAGAAACATTTTCGACTGGTATTACCTTGAATATATGTTGATTAAGCAATGCTTTACCGCGGTTCCAGATATAAACACCAAGACTGGCCGACCATGAAAGTAAAATTTCTCCGTTGCCTAAAAGATATCTACTATCAAATTTTCCCTGATAATAATTAAACGAAGCATTAATGCTATTTAGATTTTCAATTCTAACTATTGGTATTCCGCTATTTCTCCATTCGCTGGGTTTAAAAGCCATTCCATTAATATATGTAGCTACTTTGCTTAACGGTTTAGCTTCCCACTCTTCAGGTATCTCCCCAATCTCTGTCATCTTATATCCTACTTTAGTCAATATAACCCAGCTCCTTTAGATAACCATTAAGCTTTTCCTCAACTTCACTTAAATCAGCATTAATACCATCCAATTTCTCAATAGTGCCTGTTATGTCTATTGAACTCTCATTGCTAATAGGGCTCACAAAAGTGGTGACATTTAAATTATAATCCTTTGCTTTTATCTCGTCTACACTGACAACTTTTGAAAATCCATCAATTGATTCGAATTTTCTGTATGCTGAAACTATGTGGTCAATATTATCATTGGTAATAATATTCAATTTCCTCATATCTGGATGCTTCCCGTATTCCTTAGATGCATCTATGAATAATACCTTATCCTTGTATTCTTCCTTCTTTTCCTTATTAAAAATAAGTATAACTCCTGCTGCACCTGTATTGTAGAAAATCTTTTCAGGCAAAAGAATAACCGAATCAAGAAGTTTTTCATCAACAATTTTTTGCCTGATAATTTTTTCTGAATTGCTTCTAAAGAGTGCCCCCTGATCCATAATCACTGCTACTTTGGATTTTGCTGTGTAAAGCATGTGTTCAATCCATGCCCAGTCTCCATACCTCTGTGGAACGAAGCCATAGGCATATCTATCCTTGAATTCTGCCTGCTTCAACGTGTCCTCGCCATAACCTTTCTGTGACCATGGGGGATTCGCAAGAACAAAATCGAAATGGCGCAAGCCGGAAGCTGTCTTGAATTTAGGATAAAGGAGGCTGTCTCCAACTTCCAGGTGTGATTCTGATATATCGTGAAGGATTGTGTTCATTTTAGCAAGAGCATATGTGGTTGGGCTTCTCTCCTCTCCATAAAGACCTACTCTATTTGCCTTATCCACTCCCATTCTTGATTTAACATGTTCATAGGCCTCTATGAGCATTCCGCCTGATCCGCATGCTGGATCGTAAACGCTCATGCCTGGTTGTGGGTCTAATATGTCAACCATAAGCCTTACCACTTCCCTGGGCGTATAAACCTCTCCTTCCTTAGCTTTTTCAGGTGCGAATCTCATAAGTATATGCTCATAGGCATCTCCCATTGCATCGCCCTCTATGCATTTATTTGAAAAGTTGTATTTATCGAATAAGGCAAATAGTTGCTCAAGAAGGAGCCTGTTTTCCCGGGTCTTGGTAAAATCTATGAAATCTATTCTGTTTACTACTCCATCAAGCTCTTTGTTTTGCTTTGCTATTTCATTTATGGCTCTTGACATATTTTCTGTGAGTTTATCCCTATCTTTCCTTATATTGTTCCAGAGAACATTCTCAGGAACCATAAAACTATGGAATTCATTGCTGACTGCACGTTTTCTAGCCTCTGATTCGTCAATGCCTGTTTCCTCCATAATTTCTGAGATAGCATCATCAATTTCTTCATTCCATCTGTCGCTCAATCTTTTGATAAATAAAAGGACAAGAATATATTTATAATCCACAGATGTCCGTATCAGGTCTGCAGCATTATCCACCAGTTTAACCAGGTCATTTTTTGTAATTTTGCTAAAACAATCAACTGCCATAGAATTCAAAAGTATCAGCGCAAGAGCAAATATAAAAGTTTCTACGCCATAGAACATGAATATCCTTGATTTTATTATTACGTGGTTAATTTCAGTGGACAAATTATAGCTAAATGGCAAGGTGTTACTACTATGAAGTTAATTATATTGTGATCTAAACCAATTTATCTTCCATCACGCATAATTCAAATACCGATGATATAGTATGTCTCAACGTTCTATCTGATTACTGATACTATGCTGGTTTTACTAGGACTTCAAAATTTCAATGATGGTTATGTCAATTATATGCTGTTGGACGAATAATTATTTAATATGCTATTTCCTCAGTAAAATGCTTGTCCTGGAGATATAAATACTGTTTGTAGTAATTATATATGTCTTTATGAAATTGGGAAAAACCCATCATTGTTAGGATAAATAGTTTTGACGCATGATTACGTTTTATCATACAGAAGATAAGACCTATTAAAAATTATAAGGAAAATGCGAAAAAAGGCAATTTTACAGGGATTTAATTTTATAAGACAGCTTTATATAAAAGAAATAATGTGGTTAAAATGTCTTAAAGGTAATATTACACGTGGTTTGTAAAAGATTTATCGTTAAAGTTCCCCAGCTTCTTCATCCCCAATATCTTCAGGGAATGCCATTCTTGCTCCCTGAAAAACATTGAATTTCAAGCCTTTTGTTTTTTTCTAAAACACGGTATTAATCATTGATCATACATCCCCTAGCTTGCGAATGAACCTAATTCCATACGGCTCCTGGATAGAAGAATACTCAAAGCCGAAACCTTTCATAATCCCCTTTAAATGAATAAATCGATCCATAGAAAGTTCAGTTGGATGAACATATAGCTGGAAGTCTTTCTTGTCAAACGAAGCGGCAGTATTGCCATCCAGTATAAATTTCTCAGTGGCTAATCTCTCCTTTATTTTTTCGATAAGATCCTTAGTTATCTCGGCATTGGATTTTTCAGGAGGAATATAAACGGGTTCTGGGTCTCTTCTCATTTCCTTGCTAGTATAAAAATCACTCTGGGCATCGGAAATTGCGGGTTTACCATCCAGTGCTGGACGATTAGGACTATTAGGACGATTATTATAGAAGCCCCCGTCTTTTTTTTCATTATCCTCTTTCTCTTCATTTTTTTTATGTCGGGTTCCCAGTTGTTCGTCCTGTTTGTCATGTTCGTCCACGATTGCTTGCTGAGCCTTTAAAATACTGGCTAAAATTGCTTTCATGTATTCTGGGTCATATCTGGATTTCAATTCATTGAGCTTTTTGTCATCCGGAATCCTGACAACGGATATTTTCTTCTTGTACGTTTCCGTCCGGTCCTGTGTTTTGCGTGTCAATTCTACCCTTGGCCTGTCTGTCTTGATGCCCAGTCCAGCAAGGATTCTCCCAGCTCTCTGTTTATAGTTCTCTCCAATATCCTCATAGATCGAGGTGAGATATATCCCCGTATGTGCTTTCCCATTTATTGTATATTCGCACTGATCCTCGCCTGAATCAATCTTGTTGAGGAGTGTTTCAGCTATAATGCCGTTGGGAGTCCCCATCGCAACCTCAACATTTCTTATGATCTGGTCTTCCAGAACCTTCGTGATTTCGGGTTTGATTTCCGGAATTATCTCGATTAGATCTTCAAAAAATGATATGACTTCAAAAAGCCGGGGTTCAGTCTTGTCTTCATATTTCTTCAGGAATTCACTTGGCTGCACATTATTTATTTTGTCGTGCCAGTTTATACGGAATTGCAGCAACTTGCTTCTGAGTTCCCGGGCCTTTGCTATGTATCCATCATATACCTTTCCTTTGATTTTTCGTGGGATGTCCTCACGGTTCAATGGATAATCCATGTTGATCTGCAAGCTTTTTGATTCTATCGCATCGTCCTTGAACGGCTCTCTTCCGGCAAGTAACATAGGGCCGTAGATAGAGTAACCAATAATGGAGCTGAACCCTGACTGTATCTCGGTGCTTGCATTGAGCACGATCGAATTGCGATTATACTTCGCATTGATCATTGCTGAAGTTTCCTGGTCCATCTGCCCCTTCTCATCAACAAACAATATTACTTTGTAGAGTTCGGAAACACGCTTCAAAGGTGCTGACTTAATATCTATAGCATAAAAGCCGTATGGGGTTAACTCACACAGGACAGTCAGCAGGCGGGATTTCCCTTTGCCGTATGGGGCAATCATGTGCACGAACGGGAAGGAGGAATCCTTGAGGGCATCAAAGAGGACAGCTTTCATCGTGTATAGTGAGAGAACAATCTCGTCATCCGGCCTTAGTTCTATGTAAGTGTGAATGAATCCTCTTATCTCATTGAAGAGTCCGTAGTCCGAATCGTATTCTTGAGGTTTCCCAGGAAATTTGACGGATTCCGTTTCCTCTTCCTGAAGTATTCTATCTTTCTTTGTTTGAGCTATCTGCGGAGCCGGCATTACAGTGTACTTATTTTCAGGAACTTCAGGATCCGGAACCTCGACACTATCCACAACCTCGAAGGAACCATCCCTATACTTCAGAAACCTGAACTGCCCATTGTCTGAAAACTCGGCATAATGGAAGCCATCAAGATTAAAGCGTGTTTTATAAATGGCACTCATGTTTTCCTGTTTTTCTGCATCACTTTTGTTGCTTGGAGTGAAGTTGATAACCTCAAGATAGAGGTTCGCACCCAGTTGTGCCTTGTATTTCCTTAGAATAGTTTTCGCGGTTTTCAATTCTTCATAGGTCAAGGTCTCTTTTTTGGCTAGTGCATGCCCCAGTTCCGTGTCGGTTTTGTTGAAGCCCTTTCCGTTTTCCTCGGAAGCGTGATCCGTATCCGTGCCCGCAAGAAGCTTTAAGGCCCTCGCAATAGGATTTTCCCTCATTTCAGCTTCTTTGAATTTCCTTTTGGCATCCTCTGCTGTATCTTTGTTATCTTTGCTTGCCATTTTATGCACTCCCTAAGGCTTTTGCAAGTTTTTCATAGCTTAACGCGTATCTGTTATGGGCTGCAGCTATCACTTGCCAAAACAAATCTCCCTTTATCTTTCCAGGAACCGATTCCTCGCATCCAAAAACCCCCGTGGAAACGGCTATCCACTGAAGAGGCCCTCCGCCTGTGCCATGCCGGAAACAATGCCATTCGTTTAACTCGAAATCAACAACAAAATTATTTCCAGTTGTGCTTCCATGTATTGGATGTGGCCCCTGATATTTTGATCCACTTTGCTTAAAACCGGAAACATTAATCAGGTCTTTCATTGTAAGGGAATCGGGGTTTAACGGCTGTTTATATTCCGGTTTTGAATCGTTTTTTGACAGCTTTTCTTTGCCTTTGATATAAGGTTTGAATACCTCTAACAATTCAGATTTGGTTACAACGACAGGGGGGACTAAATGTAAATATATACTTCCGTATATGTTGCCATTCGGGTGTATAGAACCCGGCCCAAGATTCTGGCCACCTTTCCCCCTTATATAAGCCCCATCTATTAACGGAATATTGCCTACCGGTTCATCCTTGATTAAAAATAGATCACAAAAATGCCCTGGTGTTCCAGTATTAAATCTTGCAGTGTCCCCCAGAGATAGTGCCGCATTTCTTATTTTTTCATTGTCCTCGTCAATTCCAATAGACATGCCTGCCGGGTGCATCAACCCCCAGTTGCCTCCTTTTAGAAGATAGTTATGTACCTTTTCGGATGACACCGGATAATTACGGGAACTCTGCCAGGCGTGTTCAAATGGAATTTTATCATGTGGCGATACAAGTATGGCCCTTATTCTTGGATAAGCCGTTAAAAAGTTTATTGCCTCTCTGGCAATTTCAATCCTTTCAGAGGTAGAAATGTTTTTACCCTCGTTCTCATTATTCTTATTAGTAATAATGGAACTGCCTTTATTACTATCAGTAAAATTTTTCATTTCTGGACAGCCTCCATTGCTAAGAGTTTGTCCCATGTCCCCAGCTTAGATATTAACTCATTACTATCCATAGTGTCGGGTTCTGACAGAATCAGCGATTTTACAGGTTCTGGGAGTTTGAGGGCTTTGGACTTCAATTGTACAATGGATACTTGGGTCATTTGGACTCCCTCGGCTCTATTGTGATACCTGCCAGTATTGGCGATTTCATTTTTTATCGCCTTCCAACCTTTCAAGCTCTTTCATGGATGCAATCCGCGCGAAGTCTGAGACAGAATTATATGCCTCATTCTTTGCTACAAATTTCTGGATCTCATCGAATAATGACGCGGGAATTTTAATGTCTTTCCAGACTTTCATATTCTGCACCTCTTGTTAGACATATATGTCTAAATACTCTTTTGCTTATAAATATTTCGCCATATATGTCTAATTTCTTTTTTATACTCTTATAATATGAGACATTCATGGCGAAAACGTATAAAGATGTGAAAATTCCAGAAGAACTGTTTTTTAACATTAAGAATTTTATAGAAAAGTATTCAGAATTAGGCTTCAGATCTGTTTCAGAATTTGTCAATTCTTCCGCACGGAATGAAATGGAACGCATTGAAGACAGAAAACGTAACGAATAATTCATTATTCTTCCCTCCTGGGGCCAGTAACCGATAAAGAGAAGCTGGTAGTAAGAATAATACAGAAATCCATATCCGTGCAGATGTTGACTATTAATGAGTTCATAGAAAGGACAAATATGATACATACAGCCATAAAAGGTCCCCAATTCGAACTGGGATCCCCTATGCCTTTTATTTTGCAATTTCTATTAATATATTAATAAATGTATATTTTCTTTAAATACTATTTCATGGTATAATAAGGGACTTGATTATGTCCATAATGGAATACGGGCAGACCCATTCTATATTTGGGGATATATATAATAAAAAACCGTGTCTTTTTTTAATTTTATACTGAAGGACTTTAAAGATCCGTATTAAAGTATTTTTTAAAGAGGGTTGTAGTAATTTTTGGCCTAGTTTTTAATTCTTTATCACTCCTGATTTATGTTTTACATTTCTCAGTTTACTCTCAGATATAGTATCCACTGACCCATCAAATCGCAAGGCAATTCTGTCTATAGGTGTAAATGAGATAATTATCAGTAGCTCTGAAATAACTGGATTTTTGTCTACTCTACCTCATAAAGTATATTGTTGTTTATGGATATAACTTCATTACAACTTTCTGAGGTAATTACATATAGCGGCTTAAAAAAATTCTGTAGTTGGGAAATAGTCTAAATCATACACAATTAGAACGAGACACTTAAATCTCTGAATACTCAAAAGGCATGAAGAAAAGCCTTGTTGAATATGAAATAGCATTTTGGTTGGGATTTGATAATCTAGATTACCACATGGGTGAAACATATGCCATGATGATACCTAAAAGGTCGGACTAAATTCTGTTAAAATATTTTTTCGACACAGCATTATCCAATCCTCTACTTATTGACCTAACATATTATAAACAACATCTGCAATTAAACGGGCTAATAATGGAGGCACTGCATTACCTACCTGATGGTATTGCATCGTTCTATTTCCTGCAAAAAAGTAATTGTCAGGAAATGTCTGAAGTCGAGCAGCTTCTCTAACTGTAAGACTTCTGCATTGTGCTGGATCAGGATGTATATAATAATGCCCATCTTTAGATATATGCGAGGTTATCGTTGTTGAACTTTTATTTCGTACCTGAACTCGAAACCTATCTGAAAAAAGCCCATCGCATACAGCTTTATTTAAGTTTTTATGATTTGGACGAAGTCTTTCTGGGAAATCAATGATTTTTGGAGACTTATTAAACACGTTTACGAAGCTAGAGGCAAAAATATAACGATGCAGGTCTTCCCGCATATGGCTCCTCGAAGTGTGATTACATATTCCTCTAAGCTTTTTATCATAAAACCACTCATCATAGTACATACCCTTCAGTTCCACTGGTATATATTCGTTTCCAGTACTATCTATTTCATCAATTTTCTCTAAGTTTGATAAGATTTCTTCTTTAAGAGCATTATTCTTCAATTCCGAATACCAAGTAGTTCTTTTTATATCCTGAATCGCTGACCTCCAATTTTCAGTGGAGTCTTCTTCCTTAGAAAGTCTGCTTCTTATTTTGGGGAGATCTGATATGGCATCCCAAATAGTTGTCCTGTTATTTGATACCTTTAACTGTGACGGCATCTTGTCAATATCTGAACGAACTCCCAAGAGTATAACTCTATGTCTAGCTTGGGGGAGCCCATAATTCTCAGTTCTAATTACATAATCCGAATCTTGTAATTCTGCACTCTCTTTTTTCGTTTTAACAAGGGAATATATATTGTAAGTAAGAGAGTCTTTGAAAACTTTGTCTTCTCTATTTATTTCAGCGATTGCCTTTATGGGACTATGGAGATCATTCAAAATCATCTTAAATGTGCTGTTACCGTTTACTTTAGAAGAAATTAATCCGGGTACGTTTTCCATGACGAAAATCGGTGGCCTATGATCTGAGATTATCTTCAGGTACTCCCTATACAAAAAATGTCTACGATCCTTTTCAAAATCCTTATTTTTCTTAGCATTTTCATTCTTAATCTTCACTCTGCCTATCAGCGAGTAAGCCTGACAAGGGGGGCCACCAATTAATACCCAGTTATTTGCGCTCCCCAGAGCAGTCTCTATACGTTCATTTAATCTCTCTTGGCGAATTTTACCATTTCCTAAAGTCATCCGCAACGTCTCAGTCTTAGCACGGTTATATTGATCTTGGTGTCTTCTGTATAATGCCTTTCTTGAAATTTCTCCCCTTAAAAATTTGTAGTAATCTTCTGGTACTTCGTCGTTTTTGAATTGTCGATAAAAACTTCTCAACCTAAGCGTTTCAAATGCTATTGGATCTTTTTCAACAGACAGTACAATTTTAAAAGGAGTCCTTCCAGCAAAGAAAATAAAATCAAGCTAAAAATTGCTAGAAATGTTAATCTGATTATTCTTCTTCTGCATAAGGTATATGGCAATTACTCTCTTGTAAATGGTCTTGAATAGACTTTATAGCATTTTGAGATTTATATGGTTCTTTTCGACGTCATTTTCAAGATACTTCACCAACCTCTCCCATGTTCTATTTAAAATTTAATAGATCAGGTAATAGTTTCCTTTTTCTTATTTTCCAATGTTATATTGACTGTGATGATACGAACTTAAATCTGGTTGTGGTTGAAATTTACTTATGAAGTAATTTTAAATAGTATTGTATATAATTTTGAGTTCATATAACAATTCTTGATTTTTTATCCATATCTTCTTGTCATAGGAACAGTAATCTATGTCTATATCACCCTCTCACCTTTTTAACGTTAATTTTTTGGCATTTAATTTTTTTGAACCGTTGTTAATTCTACTACGGTTTTAGTTTTTTAGGGGGCACGTCTTCTTTACATGGCTGTCATATAAGATGTCATGAAAAAAGTTCTTTTGGCCACGTTTACTTGATGATGTTAGCGTGAGAGTCGGAGAGGCAGCAGATAGACTGTCTGACCTGCGCGGTCGTACCATGAGATTTGCTGCCCTTCGTCTCGACATAATACCCTGCAACAAGGGTGAATAGAAGACTGTCGAGTTTGCTCCGACTTTAAACTCTCACCAATCACATGGAGGTGATCAGAATACTGATAGGAATGGATGTTCATAAACGTAGCGTATACATAACTGAAATGGAAGATAATGGTAATGTGAATGAACAGTATGAAATTAAGAATGATGAATCTTCATGGATTGATTTCAGAGAAAGATATCTTTCAAAGGATCCAGAAATATCACTTGAAGTATCCACATCTGGAAAATATGTTGCAGGAAAATTGAGAGATATGGGTTTTTCCATTCATCTTGCAGATCCTTCAAGGATATCACTATTCTTTTCCTCTCATTTGATCACGGTAAAACTTTCTTATCTATAGTAGCCATAAACTAATTGATAAGTTTGGTTAGCATTTCCCTAAACTATACTCAGCTAGCTGATGATTAACACCAGGACAAAATTTCACGAAAGGTGAGATACCCCACAATGAATCAAGAAAAAATTAGCTATATTTTGATGATGTCAAATAAGAACAAAATTTATTGTTTATCAAAAATTCATACACTCTTATTGGAAAAATAAGGAAAGAATTTAGGTTGGTATATTTCAAAACGCTGCTATTGCTCCAGCAATAACAATACCAGTTCCAGTTGAAACTAAAACTGATTCTGCAACTGCAACAGTTATCCAACCGGCTGCAACCAATAATCCCGCTATCGCGGCTGATATTCCATAACTTAGCCCAAGACCCACTAGAAAATATATCCAGGCTGATTTACTTGGATAACTCCAATGTGTAAAGTAATACTCAAGGAAGTAACCCGAATGAGTCACTTCCAATCCCATAGAGCCTGGCAATACATTTTCAAGTGATTGGATCGCGGGAACTACTGCCATATCTAAGACCGGTAAACCTATTAATGAAAAAACTAGCCCTGACATTAAAATCGCCCTAACTACATTTTTCATTTGCTTTTTATTTAACGCATGGTTTACAGGCCTCTGAAAACCCTGAACCCCAATCACGAATGATACTTCCGGTGTTGCATACATGATTATCAACATGCTATGCACATAATTATATATATATATTTCGTATCCATAAGTTAATGTCTGAAACTACTTATTCTACTAGATATTTCAGGCGGAAAGCCTTCATATCTACCTTGAGCATATTCTTCGTGCTTGTGATGGCTCTACAGGCAACTTTTATAAGAGAGGGTATCTTAACTTATGTTTCTATACTTGCTATTATTTTTATTGGAATCCTAATTTCCGCAATGGCAATGTTTCTTACCGAAAAGAAATACAAAGATGTAGAGGTAGGATACCTGTATTTTTTAAAAGATGCCATTTTTTATATAATTTTCGTGATACCAATCTGGTTGCTTCTTTACATAAGGATTGTTGTAAATGGACCAATCACGATAGTATATGTTGATTTAGTTATACTATTTTTTATGGCTCTTACCCTGTCAAATCCATTCTTACTGATCATTAAACGTAAAAGCTATCCGTTAACAGATTTGAAAATGGTCGAGGAGGTAAAGAGGCTATCTGAGAAGCTTGGGGTTAGAATATCTGATGTTAGGGTCATCGATTGGGAAAAACAAAAGATTCCAAATGCTTTTCAGTCCGGTTTTAGGACTTACACTATCTTCATATCAAATTATCTGAAAGAAAACCTTACTTTTGAGGAAAATATTGCTGTGTTGGCACATGAAATTTCCCATGCGGCACACAAGCATCTGCAGAAGACGTTTATATATGTGGAATCGATGATACTCATAATAATAAATCTTTTTCTATTCGCTCAATATTACCCCACACAGGGTAATTTATCACTGATATTTGCAATTACAGGGTTTATTCTTATCTATGTCGGTTTGATCTTTTTTTTGCCTTTTCTCCAAAGACACTTTGAAAAGGAAGCTGACATTTCAGCTGCTAAAACAGTAGATCCCAAGTGGCTTATAAGTGCACTTTTGAGGTTGTCTGATTTAGGACTCATTCCTAAGAAAATTTCAAAATTTTGGAATTCATCGCATCCAGATATTAGCACAAGGGTAAAGTATCTTCAAGAATTAAATACTGGTGAAAGGTGAAAATGCCAAAGAAGCAATTTCAAGGAATTCCACAGGCATCTTTATTTGAACGATATTTATCATACCTGTTGGATGTGATAATTCTAATATGTGTAACTTCTACAGTGCTATCCCTGCTAAAGATACCGCCTACTTTTTTTATCCTCCCTATCTTGTATTCTTTAGGGTTAAAATATTTAACTTATCTTTCAGTTAGAGACTTGTTAATAACATATATAGTCTACACTATTTTTGCAATTTTTTACTTTGTGTCCGAAATTTATCTGAAAACATCGATTGGTAACAGAATTTTCGGGTTAAGTGTGAAAAATGCTAAGGAAGGTTCATCTAATATTTTTCTATTTACTACTTTGCGAGCAGCAATCAAGTCTTTCCCTTTAGCCAATCTTATTGATAGTTTATCCATTTTTAAACATCCGAAATATAACTACAAGTTCACAGACTTTCGATTTGGCTTTTTAGTATTAAAAGAAGAAAATAAAAGAAGCTTGAGCCTAAAGTTGATTTCTACTTCTTCGATTATATATTATCTACCATTGATCACTATCACATTCTCGACTTTTCTTACATCGGTTTCATCTATTGGAAACTCATCAAGTCCTGGAAGAGCAATATTATATTCTTCTGCTCCTAATTTAGACTTCTATCAGCTTTTCAATATAATATTCTCAAACAATTTATCTCTATCGATGCAGTTAGCTTTGGGTGGCCTGTTTTTTTCTGTTCCTAGCGTTCTCACTGTCATGTCATCTTCATACCTTGAAGGCACAATCCTTGGACCAGCAATTAAATCATCTATGATTACATTTTCAAAGGCAGTCTTACCTGAATTTTTTCCTGAAACTTTTAGCTATGTTCTTGCTCTTACTCTAGGTTTCCTCATATTATATTATGTTGTCTCTTTCATCGATTTTTATATTCACGGTTACAGCTTCATAGATTGGAAGAAATCCGTTTACTCTACTTATCGTCTACTGTTTATTTCCATAGTATCAATAATTATTCTTCTCATAATGGGCGCAACGATAGAGTCATATTTTCAAACATATATCCTTTAATGTTCTCTGACATATATAGAGATGTCATGAAAAAAGTTCTTTTGACCACGTTGTCATGACGATGATAACATGAGAGTCGGAGAGGCAGCAGATCATTGACTTGACCCATGAAGGTCGCCGTATAGATTTGCTGCCCTTCGCCTCCTCATATTACAGTGAAACAAAGGTGAATAGAAGACTGTCGAGTTATCTCCCTTCTTAAACAGTCACCAATCACTTAGGAGGTGATCAGAATTCAGTGATAGATATCTGTTAAAGAATCCTGAAATAGATCTGGAAGTGTCCACATCTGGAAAATATGTTGTAGGGAAATTGAGAGATGTGGGATTCTCCATTCACCTTGCAGATCCTTCAATGATATCACTCATATTCAATACAGGAAAAAAGAATGATAAGGAAGATTCATACAAGCTTGCAAAGCTTCTGAGACTTGGTGCCCTGTCTGAGGTGTATCTTCCATCGAAATATTCAGATGATCTTAGATCACTTGTAAGGTACAGTAGATCTTTTGGAGAAAGCATAACCATGATCAAGAACAGGGTTCATGCAATTCTTACTTCTGCAGGAATCAGCATTGATGCAACGGATATATTCGGAAAGAAGGGAATGAAACTTATCATCAGATCTATTGATCATCTATCCACTGCCCAGAGATACATCCTTGGTGATCTGCTGGATCAGATAACATATTTGATGCGAAAAGAATCCACAGTGGAGGATGAGATATCCAGATCTGTAATAAATGACAGAAGCGTGAATCTCCTCATGACAATTCCAGGTATGGGAATATATTCATCTGCAGCAATCATGTCAGAGATCGATAATATATCCAGATTCAGTTCAAAGGAGAAGCTTGCATCCTATGCTGGATTGGTACCAAGACAGAATCAATCGGGATCATCAGATATAAGAGGGCATATAACAAAACATGGACCATCAATGCTAAGGTTCATAATGGTCACTGCTGCACACAGTATTATAAAATATTCAGATAGGTTGAAGAGAAAAAATCTAAGCATTGTTAAGAGACTTGGGAAGAACCGTGCAATAGTTGCAATAGTACGCATACTCATTGAGACCATATACACAATGCTCAAAAATGGTACAGAATTCATTGACAGGACAGATGCACTTACTGAGAGGAAGATGGTATCCATGAGATCAAGAGCATCAAAGCCACATTAGATCCCAAGAATGGAAGATCGGATGAATGACCTTAGAATGGTTCAGAATGACAGGCGAAAGAGAACTGGTACGGAAGGAAAGATAAATAAAGTGGATGCAATTACATGAATGTCATAGAACTTTTTTCATAGAAGAGTCTAGATGCACGGTACCATGTTAGTAAAAATCTTAAGCAAACAACTGTATTTTTTGGCTTTCAAACACTTTATTAAAACCTGTCATTCATTACAGGGTAAAAGGTCATTGAGACAAACTATGTCATACCAATCCCGTTAAGGTCGTGTTTAGAATTGAAACACATTAATGTAAAAAATGCATCTATATAAAAATTAAAATCCTTATGACAACAGTTTTAAGTATTGTATAAGGCTCTATAATTATGGCAATGATAAAACCCGTTCTATGGAGGACAATAGAACGGAAACTCAAAGGCTTCAATGGCAGTAAAGCACCATTGATAGCAGGCCATAAACTACTCTACAAATGTAATCTCGAGTGCAAGATGTGTCCGTTCTGGAGAAGGAAAGATGAAGAGCTTCTTTCAGTTGAGGATGAAGTAAGAATGATGGAAGCATTAAAAAAAGGAGGGGTTTCATTTCTAGGGTTTGAGGGTGGTGAGCCTCTGTTGAGGAACGATATACAGGATATTCTAGCAGAATCCCATAAGCGTTTTCACACATCCATAGTCACGAATGGATGGCTACTGAAGACTAAACTGAAAAGCATTGAAAATTACGTTGACTATATGTTCGTTTCCATAGATGGAATTGGTGAATTGCACGACAAAATGAGGGGAATCAGCGGATCATTCAATAAGGCCATGGAAGGAATTAGGGCTGCAAAGGGTCACATATCTATTGCACTTAGTTCAACTATCACCGAAGAAAATTATTTTCAAGCGAAAGACCTCGTGCTTATGGCAAATAAACTCGGAGTACCGATTAATTTCCAGATCGCTTATAATTATTCAACAGCTGAAAAGGAATCCCCTGAAATGGGAAAGTTGAAGCAGGCTATAGAAGTCCTTTTAGGCATGAAAGAAAAAGGTTACTGGATTGTAAACTCTAAAGAATATTTCCAAGCAGTTACAAACTCATGGTTCAATGGGATTGAATGGAAGTGCAAACCCTGGCTAACAATGAATATAGATCCCCTTGGAAATCTCGTCATGCCATGCTATGTTCTGAATGAATACAAAGGCAAATCTAAGGTCTGGGATATTGATATTGTAAAAGTTTGGAACAACTACAGCTGGGCGGAATTCGAAAGCTGCAATAAATGTGCCCTTTCGTGTTATCTTGAACCATCTTTATTCACATGGAAAAATCCCACGATGATAAAGGAAAGAATCATAGATGGATTAATAGATTATATTCACTCAAAGACTACAGCTGTATGATTAAAAAATTATCATTTAACTATGAATAACAAATTTAGACCTATTTTGCAAAAATATATGAGTTTACAGGCAATATGAGCAAATGAAATTGGCAATTGCCGTAGAAAAGGGAATGGTTAGTGGTCCAGGAGAAGCCGAAGAGATAAGAATTTATGATACTGAGAATAGTCAACAGTTAGAATCATACCCTAACCCTGCCTTAACTGCAAATTCCGCAAGAGGAATACTCATGCTAAAATCCATTGTAGATCGTGGTGTCTCATCTGTTATAGTATCAGGTATTGGTGCTCATGCATTTTCTTATACGACTGGTAGAATAAAGCTTTTCAAAGGAGAAGGTTTAACAGTGGAAGAGGCTCTCAAAAGTTTTCTTAATGGAAATATGACTGAGCTATTAGTTGCCACACATTAGTAACAATTTCTATCTTCAGTTCAGCATAATCAACAGAAGCAAACGAATTCATTCAAATACAGGACTATTTAACTCAAATAACTGTTAATCTTTATATTTTATAATATAACTATCAAGAAAGCATAAATCCATGTTTCACTTCTAATTTTATCTCGAAGCAAACGATGCAGTGCTTTTAGCAAGTTTCTTTAGGCAGTTTTTGTTATTAGACAATGGATTCAAAGGAAGCCTATAGTGTAAAGTTTCTATCAGAGCCCGTGATTTATCAGAATTTCGTATATTTTACGGAAAAGTGGATAGAGGGAAACGAATATAAAACTTCAATCTTTAAATTTGAGAATGAAGTTGTGGAGAGAATAACGTTTGGTGGAAAGGAAAGTTATCCAATGATCATTGATGGCAACCTGCATTATCTTAAATCAGAGGAAAAAATCAATCATTTCGTCCGGATTAAGAGCAACACAGAACCACTAATTTTATTTAGTCTTGCAAAAATCCATAAGGTTGTCCAGCACAGTGGAGGATTCCTGATTATCGGCTCGGAAGAATCAAACAATGATCTTCCTGTTGTTGCGAGAAGAATGAACTATAGATTTGACACCAGAGGCTACATAAGACAGAGGAAAAGTCTCTATCTATTCAATGAAAAACTAACTAAGATTGTGTCAGGTGATTTTGATGTAATGGATGTTATTTCTAACAATAACAGGGTTGTTGCCATGATTTCATACATGAATGAAGATGAGGGACTGACAAACATGTACGAGGTAGATCTAAGTGATGGCCACCTTAGTAAAATTAATGAGGATCAGGTATCAAGTATAACCTTTGACGATAACGGAAATGTCATATACATTGGACACAGCGAGGGAAGAACGCCATGGGCAACAAAATATCTGTATTTGCCAGGGCATAAACCTTTACTCCTTGGAAAGCACACAGGAAATGGTTCATCCATATCAGATCATTTTCAGGGGGCAGATGAAAACATTATATTTGATAGTGGAACCGTATATGCCCCATGTGAAACAGGAGGAACATCATCGATTTACTCCATTGAGAATTCAAAGGTAAGGGAAATTGTAAAAGGAAAGTTTGTGGTTCAGTGTTTTGATATAAAGGACAAAAGGATCGCATATATCTACAGTTCACAGAAAAAGCCATCAATTCTTGTATTCGATGGAAAGGAGTACGATCCTAACAGTAAAATGTCTGGTGAGGCTGCTGAAGAAATGAAGGTCGGAGAGGTAGAGGGATGGTGTATGATAGGAGGAAAAAACAGCCCGAACCTTGTTTTCGTTCATGGCGGTCCCCATGATGCATATGGAGAATCATATATGATCGAATTTCAGTATTTTCTAAGAAACGGATATAATATACTTTTTTGCAACCCAAGGGGAAGCTCGAGCTATGGTTCTGAATTTGCTGCAGCCTGTGTTGGAGACTGGGGAAATGGACCTGCAGAAGACATTTTCAACTTTATCGAGGCGGCTAAAAAGAAATATGAACTTACTGGGCAGTTTGGCATAACCGGTGGATCTTATGGAGGATATATGACAAACTGGATGATAACACACTCTGACTTTTTCAGGGTAGCTATTAGTGAAAGATGTGTTTCAAACCTCATGAGCATGTGTGGAACCAGCGATATCGGATTCTGGTTCAATGCAATGTATATGAAAGTAGAAGATCCATGGAAGCCAAAATCAATGAAGAAATTACTAGAGAACTCTCCTATTTCACAAATTAAGAGAGCAAAGACACCGACCATGTTTATACATGGAGAGAATGATAATCGATGTCCAATAGAGCAGTCAGAACAGATGTTTGTTGGCTTGAAAATGAATGGAGTAGATTCTGAACTGATTCGATACCAGGGAGATAGCCACGAACATGCCAGAACAGGAAAGCCTGATAACATGGTGGATAGACTTAACAGAAAGAAGGAGTGGTTTGATCGATACCTTCAGAATCACTGATTCGTTTCGTCCTTCCCAATTTTTGAGAGAACTTCCTTTGCAATTTTTACGTGGTTAGTGGCGTTCATCTGTGAATTATAAATATTTACTATCTTACCATCAACTATAACGAAGGATATTCTTGGTGGAATGAACCTTCCCTTTGCCCCATATATTTCCCTGATTTTCTGACCTGGATCACTGATCAGCATGAAGGGTAATTTCCTGTGCTCCTTAAACTTCTTATGGGACTCAGGAGAATCTGAACTAATTCCAATCACCTTAGCATTCATTTTCTCGAATTCATCCCATTCATCCCTAAAGGCACAGGCCTCTGCAGTGCACCCAGGTGTTTCATCCTTTGGATAAAAATATAAAACTACATTACCATTTCCCGCAACCTCAGAAAATTTAATCTTTTCACCACTGTCTGTTGTCCCTTCAAAATCAGGGGCTATGTCGCCAACGTTTATTGACATAATAAAGCATATTCTATGTTTATTAAAACATATTGTCAAATAAAATTGTACATGCGGTTTCTGGAAATCTATAAGTAAATCTCTTCAATACTAAGTTGTAGATGTCAAATTCATTCAATAGAAAAAAGAGCATAAAAATAATAACTGTCATGTGGGCATGTTACTTTATTGCATTTGCTCCAGCCGCTCTTTTACTGTTTAACAGATCAGTGGATTCATCCTTAGTTGATGGTGGCATAATAGCAACTGTAATGACTGCAGTCATTTTTTGCTTCATCTACCTGTTTAATGATTACTATGTGAGAAAACTCAAAAGTTAAAAGTAGATTTAAAAATTTATTCTACGGTTATGATACAGGGTGACCCTTTCTTGGGTCAGTTTGTTTTCCACCTGAGACCATATTTGTTATAGATTTTTTTGCATTAAGAATATCCTCTACAAATATATCAACCATATCAGCAGTAAAATTCTCTCTTACAACAACTCTCATTATGGTTGTATCCTGTGCATTTGGGGGAAGTGAATAGGCAGGGACAATCCATCCTCTCTCCCTGATCCGGTAGGAGAGATCAAACGCCTTTGAACTCTCCACATTTTTGAGCTTAAATGTAACAACAGGAATATGTTTGGCCCCGTTAATCACTTCAAATTCGCCACTCTCGGTAAGTTTTTTAGCCAGGTAATTGGCATTATTCATCATTTTGCTTACGATTTCACCATAACCCTTCTTTCCAAGTCTCAGGATGTTATAATACTGCGCAACTACCATTGAACTCCCTTCTGAAAAATTGAGAGTATAGGTTGGCATCTCATCTCCCAGATAATTTACATAAAATTTTAGTTCCTCAGGCAGAAGGTGTTCATTCCTGAAAATAAGCCATCCAAGTCCTGGATACACAAGACCAAATTTGTGACCTGAAGTATTAATGGATTTAACCTGCTCAAGTCTAAAATCCCATTTAAAATCTGGTTCATAAAAAGGTGTTATAAATCCTGCACTAGCAGCATCAACATGTATGGGTATATCCAGTCCCTTAGTCTTCTTCAGATCCACCAGCATCTGATTTATTTCAAATACCGGATCAAATTCTCCTGTAAAGGTGGTGCCCAGAACAACTCCCACTGCAATTGTATTTTCATCTATCATTTTCTTAACATCTTCAGGCTCTATGGTAAAATGATCTCTGGCAATAGGCACAATTCGTGGTTCAACATCAAAATACCTTGCGAATTTATCCCAGGAAACATGGGTATCACCACCAAATACTATATTCGGTTTATCTGCAGGTTTGTTTTCCTTTAATCTTTTTTGCCTCCAGTTCCACTTGTGGGCAAGCAATCCAAGCATAATTGCCTCAGATGATCCTATGGTTGAAGTCCCAATAAAGTCATCCTTATCTGGAACATTATAAATATTTGCCATTATGTTAACAATTCTCTCTTCTATTTCCTTTACCTGTGGATATTCGAAGTGATCTATGAAGTTCTTGTGCAGGTTTTCCATTATTAACTGATCAGCTTCTGGTTCCATCCACGTGGTAACAAAGGTGGCAAGGTTTAGATCAGGATTTCCATCAAGATTTAATTCATCATGAATCAGCTGATAAGCCGCTCTCGGTTCCATTTTACCTTCAGAGAATTCATATTTTGGAACATCATTATCAAGAAATCTGTTGTGCCCCTTTCCATATCTCATCTTATTTTCTCTTTTTTTCTGATTTACCACTCTCTTTGATACCATTTCTTCACTCTTTTTTATACATGTAATATATGAATCATTTTACTTAATAATTCGCCTTTATTAGAAAAAATTGAAATCAGGGACTTTCTAAAACAACCTTAGCAAAAAATGACAGATTTATCCATGTTTAACTTGGATTAAAAATATGAGATATACAGGGTTCACTTCATATAAAAATTCCCTAATATACAGATTAAAAATAACTTTCTATATAACATCCTTTAGATTTAATGAATCCTCTTTTCAACCTTTCCGTAAAGGGTTTCCATTGTACTTCTTTTCTCAACGCTTTCAATTTTATCTATTTCGTTTTTTGAAGAATCCAATAGTTTTCTGGCGTCATCCATTTTTCCTATTTTCGCATAAACTTCCGCGAGAATAAGGCTGCTGGAAACATATTCGTATGCCAGAGAACTGTTCTTTTCATAATTCATGGTTCTCTTTTCATGATCTTTTTCAAGGACCTTAACCATGTAGGGTTCTATCCTATCGTTTTCAGATTCAAGGTTAACAACTGCACTTTTAGTCCTGTTCCTTCGAAGAGATAAGAATCCCATTTAAACCACTTATATAATCAAACAGTAAAAGATAAACGTTGTCAAAGGTACTTAAAATAATTAATATACTTTTAATGAGTTTGTGTACTCACTCATTTTTAATCTCTGGCATTTCTGCATCTTCTATATTTGATCTCAGATCTTTTAATAATTTAACCGTGGAGCTTACAGTTTCATCATCCATATGTTTGATACAGTTGGCAATGTATTCCAGGTGAACTTTTTTCGCTCTTTCAAAAACTTTACTTCCCTCTTTTGTTATATTCAGTTCTATAACCCTCCTGTCATCCTTACTTCTTGTCCTTTCTACAAGATTACGCTTCTCCATGGAATCGATAAGACCTGTTATCCACCCCTGTGTAACCATGATATTGTTGGCCATCTGAACCATGGGCATATTTCCCTCTTCTGTCAAGTATCTAAGTATTGAATATTCTGTGCTTCCAAGATTTATTCTTTCTAAATTCTTTTCAACACCTTTTTTCCACACCTTCCAGGTTTCAACCATGGCTCTCCATACTTCTATTGGTTCTCTTTTTTCACTCATTTTTTGATACCTCTTTTCCTTTCATTTCTCCCTTGTTAATTTCTGGTCTCAGTTTGTTGGCATCTTCACCATTCGGATCATTATGGATCTGACCACCTGGGTGGTAATATTTCTTTCCCCTTAATAAAGATAAAATTGCTGCAACCACTGAAAGAATTGCACCTATGTAGAACGAATCTCTGAGAGAGTGCATTACTGCTGGGGCCAGAGCCAGAGGGAACCATGTGTTACTTTCTAATGTTGCAATTGTAGTGCTGCTTAAATTCAATGAACTCAGATAGGAGGAAGGAATCTGGCTTAAAATGGTCTGCATTGGATTGTAACCCAGAAATGCAGAAAAAATGGCGGAAGTAGGCGGTATTTTATCCAAATATGTGGCTAATCCAGATGCATTGGCAGAGGTAAGGGCGATGTTGAAATAGTGGGGTAAGTTAGTAGATAGTGCAAGTATGACAATTGTGAAGAATATACCCATGCTGGCAGTTTGGGCAACATTTCTAACTGTGGCCACCATTCCGGATGAAATTCCTCTATTTTCTGCGGAAACAGAATTCATAATGGCTGCAGTGTTAGGTGCAGCAAACATCCCACTTCCGAAACCAAGCATGTAGATTGTGGCTCCAAATGGGAGATATGTAAAGTTGTAGGAAAAGAAGGTGAGGATCACGAATGCAGCTGCAACTATGGTCATCCCTATTGTTGCTATACCCCTTGCTCCATACCGGTCAGACAGGGCACCACCAATAGGTCCCATTGTTAGGAATCCAAGTGTCATGGGTATCATGTAAATACCAGCCCAGAAAGGAGTTGATGAATAAGAGAAATTGTGAAGAGGTAGCCATACTCCCTGTAGAAGAATTATAAGCATGAACATGAGACCACCTCTTCCAAGGGCACCAAGGAAGGACGCAAAATTACCAAAAGCAAATGCTCTTATCCTGAAAAGTGACATCTTGAACATAGGCTGGCTAACCTTAATCTCAACAAATGGAAAAGCAATGAGAAGAATTGATCCAGATATCATCCCTGCTATGACCCATGGATTTCCCCAACCCATTACACTGGTTCCATAGGGTAGAAGCCCATAGGTTAGGGCCAGAAGAAATATGGTCAATCCACTTCCAAATACTATATTGCCTAAATAATCAATTCTCTGTGTCATATCTCTTATGGAATTATCTTTGAGTTTCAGGAGAGACCATATACTTCCAAAAATACCAACCGGCACGCTAACCAGAAAAACATATCTCCAATCAAATACGGAGAGTATTCCTCCCAATATAAGTCCTATAAACGATCCTCCAAGGGCTGCAACCTGATTGAGTCCCAGTGCCTTTCCTCTCTCCTTTACAGGGAAAGCATCCGTGAGAATGGCAGTGCTGTTTGCAAACAGGAAGGCCGCGCCTAAACCCTGAACCAGTCTGAAAACTATAAGTTCTATGGCGCCTGTATTACCCTTACCTGGAGTAAGGAACAGCAGGATCGAGCCAACTGTAAAAATCACAAAACCCCAGTTAAATAACCTCGTTCGTCCATAAATATCTGAAAACCTGCCTATGGTAAGGAGTATTACAGCAGTTATAATATTATACCCCATTATAAGCCAAATAAGATAGATAAAAGTTCCAGGGGCAAATGGGTTTACATCTATTCCTTTTGGACCAAGTATTGCAGGTAATGAAATTAGAATAATTGTACCGTTAATGCTTGCCATGAGCACACCAAGGGTTGTGTTTGAAAGAGCAACCCACTTGTACTTTACCATGATAATCAATAAGTAAATATTAAAACATATAAAGTACTTTTGATAATTTGTTTTTTTCCGGTTTACTCAGTTAAAAAATTAAAAAACGTTGTATAGGGTCGATACTTTCAGGGCTTATGGTCACAGGTAGCAAAAAAGTGAAAATAACAGCATTCGGTGGTAGCTTCAGAAAAGATTCCTATAACATGAAACTTTTAAAGGAATGTCAGAGATTAATGCCAGAGGGTTCTGAATTAGAAATTGTGAGTATTAAGGAAATCCCACTTTATAATCAGGATCTGGATGAAAATCAGCCAGAACCTGTTAGAATATTTAGAAACCAGATCAAAAAAGCAGATGGTTTCCTCATTGCAACCCCGGAATATGACTTTTCAATTCCAGGGTTCTTAAAGAACACACTTGACTATATTTCAAGACCCCCAATGGAAAATCCCTTCACGGGGAAGATCGGAGCAATCATGAGTGCATCCCCAAGCATGCTCGGTGGCTCAAGGGCACAGTATCATTTAAGGCAGGTAATGGGTTTTATGGATGCAAGGGTCATAAACAGGCCAGAGGTATTCATAAGCTTTGCACATACAAAATTTGATGAAAATGGTCATTTAACAGATGAAATGGCCATAGATCTGATAAAAAAACTTCTGGAAAGGCTTGTTGATGAGATCAGGAAGCAGAAGAATATTGTGAACTAAATCGGATATTTTTCACAATTCTATCCTTTCAATTGAATTGGGATCAAATGCCATATAATCTTTTATGGGAATGAAGTCAAGTGACGGCTTAATATATCTCCACACTGCATCTTTCTTTTCCTTTCCATTTATATTTAGAGAATAATAATCTGCAGTTCCCTTGTAAGGACATGTCGACTTTGTTGAGGATTCCTTAAAATATTTGAGTTTTGCATCTCTTACCGGTATGTATACCGTATCTCCATGCCCCTGCTCACTTAGCATCAAAGCATCATCCGTTTCTACAATTACCACTCCATCGGACATTATTTTAATGTGTTTATCAATGGTTTTCACCGTTATTTTGTGATCATTCTTCTTATAATCAATCACTGTTCTTTCCATACTGGCATATGCATAACATCGAAAATAAATTTTTCCTGTTAAATTCAGAGTAAGGAAATTAACAAGGCTCCTGTGACTGAAAGAATAATACCTGACAGTTTCAATGTGGTCATTCTATCCCTGAAATAAAGAAAACCTATAATGGCAAGTGTGGCAGGGATCATTGCAACAATAGCTCCGGATACAATGAATACCCCAAGTTGAATAGAATATGAATAAAACACATTACCTAGCCCATCAAGAATACCTGCCATGAGTCCAATATAAACAGATGACCTTTTCATTGGAAGCTTCTGTGCTGGATGGTTGAGACTCAAACTAACAATCAAAACAAAAATAAAGCCAATTATACGACCCATAAATAGGGGAAGGGCACTGTAATGAACTAAAAGTATGGACTCTGAGAGAGGTAGATAGTATATTCCCCAGAATACATTTGCGATTCCAGCTATGATGAGAAATTTTCTTTTAGCTGGAGCATTCTGAACTGTCACAAGTACTGCTCCAAGAATTATTAGTAAAATGCCTGCATACTCAAAATAATTAACTGCTTCCTGCAGGAAAAAAATTCCTATAAAAATAACAATGATCTGCTGCACATTAAGGGTGACACCAGTGCTTGACAGAGATTCAACTCCCAGGCCACGATAGAAAAGCAGGTATCCTGTTCCCAGAAACAGACCCGAAAATATGCCCAATATAATAATATCCGGACTGAAGAGCCATCCACCATCCAGAAAAACGAAAACAAAAATTGGAAGTAAACCCATTCCCACTACAAAAACAGATATTCTATCTGGTCCAAGATCTCTGAGACCCTTCTTAATTAGTGAATTCGATCCGGTCCAGAACAGAAGAACAAGAAATGGCAGAGAAAAAATAAGCAGATCCATTTAACCCTTACACCAGATTCTGGGGAAGGACTAAGATGGTTAAAAAGTTATACTGTTATTACATATTGTAGCATAATTTGTAAATGGAAATTGATTGTATGACAGCTAAATTATATTCATGGAATGTCAATGGACTGAGAGCCTCAATGGATCATGGGTTAATGGACTTTATAGAATCGGTTAAACCGGATGTTCTCTGTATGCAGGAAACAAAAATTATGGGTAATTCCCTTCCTGTGGAATTACTTTCAGCAGGCTATAAGCTATATATCAATGAAGCTGAAAAAAAGGGATACAGTGGCACGGTCACATTAACGAAGGTTGAGCCACTAAATGTGATGAAAGGTATGGGAAACGAGGTATATGACAAGGAAGGGCGAATCCTCACACTGGAATTCAAAGACTTCTTCCTTGTAAATTCATATTTTCCAAATTCACGAAGGAACCTCGAAAGACTTCAGTATAAGCTAGATTTTAACACGGAATTTCAAAGGTGGATAAAGAATCTGGAGAAGAGAAAACCTGTCATAATATGTGGGGACTTTAACGTTGCGCACAGTGAGATAGATATAGCAAGGCCAAAGGAAAACCAGAAAAATGCAGGGTTCACAATTGAAGAAAGAACATGGATGGACAATTTTCTGGACGATGGTTTTATTGACAGTTTCAGGGCAATTCATCAAACTGATGTAAAATACTCATGGTGGTCTTATATGGGAAGAGCAAGGGAAAAGAATATAGGCTGGAGGATAGATTACTTCATCCTTTCTGCAGCGCTTAAGGAAAAGATCATTTCAGCAGACATCATGGACAATGTGAAAGGTTCGGATCATGCCCCAGTATATCTCCTAATGAATTCCGAGCTTTAACTTCAGTAAAGTAGCCAAAATTTTGGCATTACAATATATACAGAATCAAAAGTTCTCCCTGACAATTTAATAACCAACTGGATCTATTTTCTGAATTCTTAAGATCATTCACATAACACAGGAATTTACAGGGAATAATCCATAAACAGAGAAGCTAATTTTCTATGTTCAATGTAAAACAAGAATCAAAATAGCATATATCTTTAATCTGATTCAAACAAATGTAGAAAATAAATTACCAGTCCAAGAGTGATAGAAGAACGTGAGAAGGAAAAAATATTGTTTCATTTAAAAAATAAAATGTATATTTCAGTCGGTTCTTTCAAATTTGTTCCACTTTTCTTCCATTGGCTCCCTAGTTAATTCCTCAAGTTCAGTTCCTGTCACAGTTTCAGTTTTCCCAAGCTCCCCTATCTGATTCATTCTCTTTAGAGATGGGAGGACCCTGCTTTCACTAAATGAAATGAGTGAATTATAGTCTTTTACAAGAGAATTTATATTTTTTCCAACTCTATTAATACGTTCATACATTCCTTCCATTCTTTCATATATATTACCAGAGATTTTGATTAATTCTCCAGAATTTTTTAGCATCGAATCTTCTTTCCATGACATTTGAATTACTTTTAGGAGTGCGAAGAATGTAAGAGGAGTTGCCATAACTATATTGTTCAAGAGTGCATAGTCAAGAATTTCAGGGTCTGTTCCAACGGCTGCATTAAGCATACTTTCATGGGGCAGGAACATGACAGTGAACTGGAATGAGCCAGTTACCTTCTCAAAATACTGTTTAGAATTCAGATTCTTTATCTGTTTTTTCAGGTCAGTTGCAAACTCCTTCATAATTTCCTCTTTCTTTTCAGGAACGGTTTCTTCAAACGATTCTATAAATTTCTTATATGGAGCCTTTGAATCCACAACAACTTCCTTAGATCCCGGTAGATGAATTATCATGTCTGGTCTTTCACCACCGGTGCCCTGTACCTGCTCTTCAAAGTCTATATGCTCTGTGAGTCCAGCATTCTCCACTACTTTCCTGAGTGTTATTTCCCCCCATCTGCCTCTGGATTGAGAATTTTTAAGCATCTGATTAAGAGCAAGGGTCTCCTGTTTTATCCTTGCTGTTGTTTCCCCAATCGTATCGAGAAAATTTCTAATATTTCCGTAATCTTCTCTCCTGATATTCTCTATCTTTTCTATCTGTTCTCTGTAGTTTGCAAGCTCATCTCTTAGTGGAACTACCAGTGAGTCTATTTCGGATCTCTTCTCATCAAATATGGTCGCAGTATTATATGAAACACTCTTCAGCAAATTTTCAGTTAATTTCATATTCTGTTCACTGGCCTCTTTCAGTACATCTACAGAAATTGATTTAATTAAGTCACGATCCACTGAAACGCCAGACTTTCTTTTTAAATATAAGTAGAAGAGAATAAATGAAATAATGGAACCTGAACCAAATCCAGTGATGAAAACCACCAGCAAATCCATGGTAAGACATGTGTATGACATTTAAATTATTATCTATTAAACAGACTCAGTAAACAATGTGATGGCTGTATGCAAAGAGTTGTGTCTATTCTATATTCTCTATTGGAAATAATCTAACTTAACATGTTGGGGTATTACTATTTATTTATACGGCTCATAGAGAGATTATGGAACGAGAATATTCACCGGATCTATTATTTATTGAGTTAACCAAAGCGTGCGATTATTCCTGCATACACTGCAGGGCCTCCTCCATTAGCGAAGTCAGTCCGGATGAGATGAAAGGTTATGAAATCAGGAAGTTACTTGAAAACCTTACATCATCAATGGAGCGAATACCACACGTTATCTTTACAGGCGGTAATCCATTGCTTCATCCAGATTTCTCAAGTATACTTATGGACGCTGCAAGGTTGAGATTGGGTTTTTCCGTGAGTCCAGCTGCTGGAGACTTCTTGACTGTAGATCAGATATTCAAGATGGAAGAGTATGGGGTAGGTTCCATATCTCTTTCTCTGGATGGGACTCCATCAACGCACGATCACATAAGAAACAGGAAAGGTTCATTCAGGAAAACTGTAGAACTGGCCAACTTAATTAAATCAGAAGGGATCAGGACGCAGATAAATACCACTATAATGGAGAGAAATATAATGGACCTTCCCTTTATATTTCACACATTAAGAGAACTTGGTATAAACATATGGGAACTGTTCTTTCTCATTAAGACTGGGCGAGGAATAGGGGAGGAACCTATCTCTGCACAGGAAATGGAAGATGTGCTCAAATATCTGTACATGCTAAAGGTGGCGGGGTTCTCCATAAGAACTGTTGAGGCTCCACAAATTAGCAGGATAGAAATAGAGACCATTAGAAAGGGGTATATGGAAGGTGGTACACTACTGAATGCACTGGCAGTAGAAACAAGAAAGCTCACCGGCCTTGATATATTTGATCTTGAAATACCTGAACAGTATAATCCCAGACGAAGAATCAGGACACTCTTTATTTCTTCTACCGGTGATGTTTCAGTTTCAGGTTTATTTAACCTGTCCATTGGCAATGTGAGGGAGCAGAACCTAATAGACATCATAAGAACAAGCCATGTTCTAAAGGATATCAGCGATTCTGGTCGTCTCTTGGGAAAGTGCTCATCCTGTGAGTTCAATGGTGTGTGTGGAGGATCAAGGGCCAGGGCATATATAGAAACAGGAAATTTTCTCGAATCAGATCCATCATGTGCATATTTACCTCCAAACACCATAAGAGAGATCAGATAAGTAAATAAAATTGAGTTCAGTAATTATATTCTTTTACCTTTGAAATCAGGCTTATATGCCTCACTGATATGGGGCATAGAATTCATTGAAACAATCAGGTAACGATACTATAAGCATTTTCCGGAGGAACGGTATTGCCGTTGTAGCCTCAAATCAGTTTATAAGAGTATTTGCCAGATCTCAAATGTGGATTTTTCTACCCCTCTATCTTCTTGAGATCAGGCATGTACCATATATCATAATCGGTCTTGTAGTATTTCTTATGGCTATATCCTCACTGCCATTAACACTGGTCGCTGGTGGTCTCATAGATAAGAGAGGTGCCAGATCTGTAATTATCGTATCAAATATTTTCCTTGGTCTACTCCTTCTTTCTCTAACCTTACTGATTTTCGAAAATAGCAACCTCTATCTCATTTACATGGTGCTGATCCTTAGTGAGCCACTTATGAACATAATAGGGGCTGCAGACAATGTGATAGTTTCGGATAATTCATCAGTGGCTGAAAGAAACTCTGCATTCAGCATTGTTAGAATCCTTCAGAACCTGGGGTTTTCACTGGGTCCAGCCATTGGAGGATTTATTGCAGGCATAGGTTATGGCTATATATTTCTCCTCACCACAGTTTTCTCATTCTCAGAACTGTTTATTTATGCAAAATTCCTGAAAAAGCAGCAGAAAAAAGGGGAGAGTGAAAAGGATGATACGGTTAACATGAAGCCAGACATCTTCAAGGCTTTCAAGGATAGGCCATTTTTCATTGTTGCAATTCTTATTTCATTATTTTACCTGATTCTTGGTCAGTGGGGAACAACGCTCACGTTCTTCTGGAAGGGATTTGACAACATGTCTGATTTTGATATAGGATTACTCTATTCTGTTAATGGGGTTGTTGTAACTCTCGGACAGCTTCCAGTAAACAGGCTTCTGAGTAAGATGGAGGATATCACCAGGATCAACCTTGGTTATATTGTGTATCTCTTTTCATTTTCACTTTTGCCATTCTTCAGGGGATTCATTTTCCTTGTTTTGGATACCATATTAATAACTATGGGTGAAAATATTGTTTCCCCGTCAATCAACACTGTCATAAGCAGGATCGCACCGGTTAATAAAAGGGGACAGTATTTCACATCATTTCAGGTGCTTACCGGAATGGTTACACCAATTGCACCTGTACTCGGAACATTCTTTCTTACAGTATTCTCAGCTGATCTGGGATTGATATGGTATCCCTTTACCATAATAGGCACCATATTCTTCCTTTCATTTATCCCACTGTGGAAGAAAGTTAACATGAGGGAGCACAATAATTAGCTTCTCTGCTTCATGACAGAAACTCCCAGTGGAAGGAATATTAGCGCGATTATACCGAGGATTATCCAGGAAAGATCTGCGTTCACAGAGAACAGATAACCGAACAGGAATGTAATAACAGATCCGGTTGCAATTTGAAGTGCATTCATTATTGATATGCCAAGGGCTACAAACTGTTTTTCGGTTTCTAATTTCACAACGTATGAATATTCAAGTGAAAAAATTATGACGCTTATGCTTCCACCAAGTACTGCCGTCAGGAACAGGTAGTATGAAAGTCCAAAGAACTGGAGCGCCAGAACTGCAGAAATGAATATGACAAGTGATGGAAGTATAACTGATGCCCTCTTGCTTGAAAAGTAGGCAAATAAAACCATTCCCAGGAGACCTGCAAATAGAGACAGTGATCCTATGAAACCGGATACAGGCCCGCTGAAACCAAGATTCTGAGCGAAGGGTTGCAGGTATTCTTCGAAAGTAAAATTCAAACCCCAGTAGCCAGCCAGAGACATAGAGAGAAGCAGTAATGGGCGTGATGTGAGCCTTCTATACACATTCTTTCCAAATTCATTCCTTTTACCACTCTTTGTACTCAGGTCCGGAATAAGGATGAATGAGACAACTGTGAGAATTAGTGTTACCACACCTCCGGCTGCCAGTAGGTTCTGCCAGGAGGTATACTGGAGAAAGTACGCAAATCCCACAACACCGAACCCACCTCCCACAGAAAAAGCGGTGTTAAATGCGGCAATATTTCTGCTTACATTTCTTTCATCTATATCATTGAGAACTGCAATTCCTGATGAAAAAAAGAATGCAGATCCAAGACCAACAACAAATCTCGTTACAAGGAAAACGGTGAAGTCTGGAGAAATAAGTGATGTAGTGGCGGCTACAGACATAATTGCCATACCTGTCAATGCGGTGTTTTTTGACCCAATTTTAGACGCTACAAGTCCTGATGGAATTTGAAAAAGTCCGGTACCTATAAGAAACGCAGAAAGAATGAGACCGGAAAGTGCTGAACTTACACCATATGTGGAGGTTATATTGAATAACATTGGTGATACATTGTACCAGTTCATGGAGTACAGAGCCCTGAGGCCTAGAAGAAGGATAATACTGTTTCTTCCACTTAACTTATACAGTTCCTATCACCTTCATCTAAGTCCAAGTCTTTCCTGAACTTTCCTTATGCCTGTTCCATACTGAGCAGCTTTCTTTCCCCTGGTGTATATGGATTCCGGGAGTCCTGATATCCTTCCTGCTTCTCTTATTATCAGTTTATTATTCCCGTCACCAAGATGAACCTTTCTGTCCATGGTACTGAAATATTCTGGAATCCCATTTTCCAGATAGGGAGTTATTAGTTTCTTACCGAAATATTCAGCAATTTTGTTTTCTCTGGGAAGTGTTATCTTATATAATTTATCAAGGCTACTTTTATTATTTTCTTCCCTTCCATCTGAAAATTTTTTGTATCCATAAAAAATTTCATCGGCCCCCTGTCCTGTAACAAGTGTCTCCTCACTTATTCTTGAAAGAATGATAGCCAGGACGGTCTCAAAACCAAGATCCAGGAATGAAATATTGGGATCAATGCCCTTCACTATTCTGTAGCATTCTATTACATCACTGTTTTCAACATATATTTTTGTAAGGTTTGCTTTTAATGTTATACACAGTCCTTCAGCGTATACAAAGTCCTGCGATCCCTTTACACCTACACAATAGGCATGTTTTCCCTTACCAAGAACTGAAAAAAGAAGTGAGCTGTCTATCCCGCCAGACAGGGCAAAAGCGGAGTCTCCTATTAATTCATCCTGGTCCTTCAGCATCCCGATTAGACGAGCAGAAAAATTTTCTGACCCCATGAAATCCGATATCATAATCAATAAATAATCTTAAGGATTAACCATATGTGGATTATATCCCAGACACATCTGTCATAGTAGATGGAAGATTTACAAAATACATAGCAAAGATAAAGAGTGATTCAAGGGTCATTATCAGCGAAGCACTTATTGCGGAAGTTGAGCACCAGGCCAATCAGAGTAGATCCATAGGATTTGCAGCCCTTGACGAATTGAAAAAGGTCAAGGAAATATGCGCAAAGAAAGGCATAATTATCGAATTTTTTGGTAAGCGCCCAACACAGTGGCAGAAAATAAACGGACATAACGGGGAAATTGATGAAATAATAAGAAGTGAGGCCATGGATCTCAACGGAATTCTTGTAACTGGCGACATCGTACAGAAGAACATAGCAGTTCTCAAGGGTATACAGTGCCAGTATCTGGAACCGGATGATAAGATATCTGTTAAACTCGAGGAATTTTTTGATAATGAAACCATTTCAGTTCATATTAAAGCAGATACCTATGTTAAGGTAAAGAAAGGAGTTCCGGGTAGTGTTGAAACTGTACGAACCGATCATTTCCTAAAAAGTTCTGAGGTAGATGCACTTATAAATAATCTGATAAAGAGAGCTGGAAACGAAAAAGACTCATTCGTGGAGATGGATATGGCTGGAGCCACAGTACTTCAGCTCAACGTCTACAGAATCGTAATAGCAAGACCTCCATTTTCCAGTACCGCTGAAATAACTGCTGTAAGACCAGTCATCAAGAAAGAACTTGCCTACTATGAAATTCCAGAGGAAATTATGAATCATATAACCTCTGGTTCAGCCGGAATTCTGGTTGCCGGTAGCCCTGGGGCAGGTAAAAGTACATTTGTACAGGCACTGGCGGATCATCTTAACGATCAGGGAATGATAGTAAAAACTATGGAAAAACCAAGAGATCTTCAGGTGAATAAGGAGATCACCCAGTACACGTCCCTTGAAGGTTCTATGGAGCAGACGGGAAATATTTTACTTCTTGTCAGAAACGATTATACTGTTTTCGATGAGATGAGGGTCACATCAGATTTCAAGGTATTTTCAGATCTTCGAATGGCTGGAGTGGGAATGATAGGCGTTGTTCATGCAACAAAGCCAGTAGATGCACTGCATAGATTCATTGGTCGTATAGAACTTGGGCTTATACCTCAGGTGATAGATACAATACTGTTCGTGAAGAATGGGAAGATATCAAAATACCTGTCCATTTCGCACACAGTAAAGGTGCCCTACGGAATGGTACAGGAAGATCTCTCTAGACCTGTGATTCAGGTAAAGGACACCCTGACCAGAGAGGAACTTTATGAAATCTATTCCTTTGGAGAGCAAATAGTTGTGGTTCCAATTGAAGAAAATGAAGGTACATCACAGATCAATGAGGCTAAAACTGAACTGGTCAGGTCAACGATTTCGGAATATCTGGGATATGATCAGGTTGTTGTATCTCCGAAAGGAAAGAGAAAATATAAGGTTACCATTCCTGAGTCTCTGCGCCCCAAACTGCTCGGTAGAAAAGGCGCAAATATAAGCGAGCTTGAAAAAAGTCTTGGGGTATCAATAGATGTGGTTTCAGAGGAAGATAGGGCAAGAAGATCTGTTGCTGTGGAGGTGAAGAACAGGATAATCTACCTGCATTGCAATGAGAAAAACAGCCTCGTAAACATATATGTTGATGATGTAATGGCAATACAGGGAAGAACTTCCAGCAAGGGAATAATTCGAATAAAGGTTGATAGCGAAGCAGGAATCAATCTGGAAAAGGCAATGAAATCAGGAAAAACAATAACCTATTCGCTCCAGTCGTAATTTTTCATCTTTAAAATAAATGATAAGGCCTAAATTCAGGTGATTTTAAATTGAGAATTTACCCGGTGTTTTAGGGAATGGGTGCACATCCTCAATTCGTTTAAATCCACATATGTACCTGACAAGTCTCTCAATACCTATGCCAAAACCCGATGAAAGTTGCAAACCTTCCTCAGCATAATCAAGGAACCACTTGAACTGCTCAAATGTCTGTCCCTTGGCCAGAACCCTTTCCTTTATTCTCTCAATCTCATATTCCCTTTCTCCTCCTGAAATAGCTTCGTTGAACCCCTCAGGATACATAAGGTCCATATCTCTCAGAATCCCTTTTTCATCATCCTTCTCCCTGTCATAAAACTCTCTTTCCTTAAGTGGAATATCTATTATCCAGAATGGATCAACTTCCAGTTCTGATAGTTTCTGTTCAAAGTCATCACCGTATTTTTCCTTTGCTTCGGTATACCTGTAAGTCTTGAAAGGAGTCTCTGGAACACGCAGCTTTCTGTTTAGAATAGCAAGCTTATCAGGAAGCTTCTTGACGACCTCTTCAATGGCCCCCTTTATGAGCTCCTCTCCAAGTTTCATTGCATCTTCCCTTGATGCGTTTAGCATTTCCAGATCAAGTTGAGTAAATTCCAGAAGATGCCTGCCGCTTTTTGCCTTATCTGCTGTTTCAAGCCTTACATTTGGTGAAAACGTATATATTTTTGGTATTTCCTGCACAATCATCTGTTTATGGAAGATCATACTTTTTGTAAGTGAATACCGTGATCCCTCGTACTCAAAGGTAGGATCATATACTGGGTGGTTCAGTGGGTCCGTTACAGAGGAAAATATCACAGGTGGAATCTCAAGGAATCCATGTTTAACCAAAATATCTGACATTTTTCTCCTTATTAACGTGTTTACTTCAAGGGCTATTTTTAATCTCTCACCTTTGAGATGTTCTCTCAATTCAGTAGTTACAATTTCTTGCATGATATAGTAATTATCTATCATCATATAACATTTTGTTGTATAATTTAGACATTTTGTATCCATTTGAAAATAATTCATAACTTTATCAGACGTTTTAAAAATCTTAAATAGTAAATAACAATACAGTGCTAATGGATGACAAGGATAGTAGAATACTTGAGTATCTTATGGAGAAAGGCAGGGACAAAATTGCTGACATTTCAAGGAATCTGGACATTCCTAGAATCACTATCTATGAAAGAATGCAGAATATGATCTCAAATGGCGTAATAAAAGGATTTACAGCAATTCCTGATTATTCTCAGCTGGGACTTGGTGCAATGGCTTATGTGTTTGTATCCTTTGATCCCAAGGCAAATGTAAAACAGAGAGAAATGGCACGCATCATTGGGCATTTCCCACAGGTCTATGAAGTTAGTATAGTGGCCGGTCAGTGGGACCTAATCATAAAAGTAAGAGGAAAAAGTATCGAGGAAATCGGTGAATTCGTTCTGGACAAACTCAGGTCCGTAGCCGGAGTAGAAAGGACTGAAACAATCACAGTTTTCTCATCAATAAAATAAATTTATCTTTCAAATCAATTATTCATATCAACTACAATTATAATTTAAGAAAGCAATGTCTTAAAAATTAGAGAATATTTCTAAATAGATACATTCGATGACTCCCTCTCAATGGACAATGTAAAAATTGTGACAGTTTCCTCAGCAATAAGGGGTCTTGGATATTCATCCATTTGGATTTACAGTTCCATTTATATGACTAAATTTCTTGGGCTTTCAACGTTTTTTGCTGCACTTGTATTCATGTCAGGAGGAATTGTTTCTTCCTTTGCCCAGTATGGTGGAGGAAGGCTTGGAGATCGAATTGGTCATAAGAAGGTTTTCACCATATTCCTATCAGCAGTCTTTTTAATGAGTCTTATTCTCGCAGTAAGCAAATTCATTAATGGTTCAACCATTCTTTTTCCACTCAGTTTTGGGGCCATAATGGTACTTAACGGATTTCAATCTCCATCCTCAAACGCTCTTGTTTCCAGATCGAGCAATGTTCAGCTGAAGGGATTTTCCATAATGAGAGTGGGTAACAATCTGGGCTGGGGGTTTGGTCCTGCCATGGGCGGATTTATACTGTCATATTTCGGATTTCCCGGTATCTTCTATTTTTTTACTGTAACTGCCTTGATCTCGTTTTTAATCTCCTTAAAGGTAAGAAATATTCCCTTAAATATAGAGGAAAAACACCTAAAGTTCAACACCAGTAATCTGGCACTCATTGTCATTTCTGTTTCAGCACTACTGATATTTATGGTCCAGGCTCAGGAAACAATATCTCTCTCACTCTACTCCGATGGAATATTCTCTGGGCAGTATTACGAAATAGGGTTAGTCTATATGCTTAATGGTTTACTAGTAGCCTTTACACAGCCATTTTTCTACAAAATTTCCAGAAAAATGGGGGAATTTCAAGCATTAATTCTGGGGGGATTGATTTATACATTGGGTTTTGCATCCTATGGACTAGACTCTAACCTTATTCAGATGCTAGTATCAACAGCAGTATTCACAATGGGAGAGAATCTATCATTCCCTAATGGCTACTCCATAGTCGCAAGTATTTCCAGAAAGGAGAAAATTGGAACCAATATAGGAATATACAATGCATTCTGTTCAGCAGGGCGTGCTTTCGGTCCACTTCTTGGTGGGGCATTCTTACCAGTTATTTCAAGTCATATACTTTTCTGGATATATGTCACATTTCCTGGCTTTATTGCCACAGTCCTCCTAATATTTTTTTACAGAACCATTAAAAATTACAGAGAACGGTTCAGCAAATCTATTTCTTGAAAAGCATATTTAATCCAAAAACAATCTTTATAAGATAATATATCCAATTACCATGATCTACTGTGTATATACCAAACGAATTTAAGGTGACAGATCAAGAAAAGGTCTATCAATTTATCAGGAAGAACAGTTTTGGGTTACTTCTTACATCAGTCAATGACGAGATATTTAACTCACAAATACCGTTTATCATAAAACCAGAGGGAGATTCTTTTATTCTTTATGGCCATCTTTCCAGAAATAATGATCAGTGGAAAACTTCAGAAAATAAGAAGGTGACCGTACTATTTCTGGGAACTCATCATTATATATCACCCAGATGGTATACAATAGAGTCTTCTGTTCCAACCTGGGATTACGCTACTGTGAAAATTAATGGGATACTAGAATTACTGGAGAGAAGTCAAACAGAACTCTTGTTAAAAGAACTGAGTCTTGAATTAGATCCAGAGTGGGCGGCATTACAAAAAGAAAAAGAAGATTATTATCAAAAAATGATAGAGGAAATTGTCGGTTTTAGAATAAAAGTTACAGAAATATTTGCAAAATGGAAAATGAGCCAGAACAGACCAGTTGAAGATATCACAAAAGTGTTAGATAATCTTAACAAAATACCTCATTCTGATGCCAAAGAAACCGCTCATGAAATATTGGAATCTAACCTTTCAAGATTAACCAGGACAAAATTATGATAGCATATATGAGTCTTTTATGCCGCTCAATATGAAACAAACCTTAATTTTCAGATCCAAGTTATTAGTTCAACCTTTTAGCAGAATCATTTGAGATTTTTGAACTAAGCATTCCACATTTAAATGTATGCCGGGATCGGGGATCGAACCCGAGACCTCCGGATTTCTCAGAAAAATTCTTATGAGTCCGGCGCTCCACCTACTAAGCCACCCCGGCGCTTAAAATAGTTTTTAGATTATTGAGCTGGGACTTCCTCTGCCGGGGCATCTTCAGGAACTGAAAAGTTATATTTCTCTCCAGTGCTTGTGAGCTCTGACTTTCTAAATTCCAGCTTTTTGAGCGGGTATATATCTTTGACTCCGTTTAATATTTCTGATACTGATTCATCTTCTATTATAAATCTAGCAAATTCAAAGTAATCCATATTCTTAACTTTTTCAGAAACAATTTGAGTAATAGCATTTCTCAGCTCAACACTTTTAGCTGATGTCAACTTATTTTCTGTTACAGCGACCACCTTAAGAACAAATTCGTAACCATCGGTAGTTTTTACATCCTTTACAATATCAATTCTCTCTTTTCTTCTCCTTACCATTCTTCTTATATAATCGTCGTTAACAGAATGACCAACAAAAATTGTACTGCACTTAGTACCAACACAATCTAAGACCTTAAATTCGAGCTTTGCGTTTGACTTTTTGAAATTCCCAGAAAAGTCTGATATAGGAATTTCCACCACTCTTCCTTTTATACTATCGGGTCCAGTACCCACTGTCATAGCTATTTCTTTTCCTCCAAGCTGACTCGGAGCCATAATTCTGTACCATTTCTTTTCTTTCCACTTATCCTTCGTTCTTTTATTTGATCTTTCTCCAGCCATTCAATCCCTCTAAAGGTGCACTTTAAACTTTACGAAATAATAACAGTGAAATTAAATGTTTCGATTATTAGAAAGAAACCATTTAAGGAGCATTTTGAAAACTATCTATCCTAAAGTGCAATTGGTATTGAACATCCTCTCCGCCCATACTATATGTAAACGTGCTAGTTTTACTAAAAGTGAAAGCAATTGGAAAACCTATTATAACTATTATAAATTACCGTACGAAGAGTTTAATAAATAAAATCCTCTAACGGGATAACTCAAATAAGTAAAAGGTGAATAAATGGCAGGACAAAAACCACACATAAATTTGGTAACGATAGGGCATGTTGATCATGGAAAGTCGACTTTAGTAGGGAGACTGCTGTTCGAGCACGGTGAAATTCCACAGCACATAATCGATGATTACAAGAAACAGGCCGATGAAAAAGGAAAAGCTACGTTCGAGTTTGCTTGGGTAATGGATAGGTACAAAGAAGAAAGGGAAAGAGGAGTTACAATTGATCTATCTCACAGGAAGTTTGAGACAGATAAGTACTACTTCACTATCATTGATGCACCAGGGCATAGGGACTTTGTAAAAAATATGATTACTGGAACAAGCCAGGCAGATGCAGCTATGCTTGTAATATCTGCAAGGGAAGGAGAAGGGATCATGGCACAGACAAGAGAGCACGCATTCCTTGCAAAGACACTTGGAGTACAACAGATCATAGTACTTGCAAATAAGATGGACTCAGTACAACCACCTTACAGTGAAAAGAGATTCACAGAAGTAAAGGGAGAAATAGAGAAGTTCATGGCGTCTGTTGGTTACAGGAATTTTCCAATAATCCCAATTAGTGGTTATAAGGGAGATAACATAACGAAAAAATCAGAAAACATGAAATGGTACAGTGGACCAACATTACTGGAAGCATTAGAATCATTAAAGGTACCCGAGAAACCAACAAACAAGCCTCTCAGGCTACCAGTTCAGGACGTTTATTCCATAACTGGAATAGGAACAGTTCCTGTTGGAAGAGTTGAAACAGGAATTATAAAACCTGGAGACAAGGTTATATTCATGCCGGCCAATAAGCAGGGGGAAGTAAAATCTGTGGAAATGCATCATGAGTCATTGCCCCAGGCAGAACCAGGAGACAATGTAGGGTTCAATGTAAGGGGAATAGCCAAAAATGATGTCAAGAGAGGAGATGTTTGTGGACCAGTTAATGCACCACCAACCGTAGCCAAATCATTCACGGCTCAGATAGTAGTTCTGAACCATCCAAGCGTTATTGCAGTTGGTTACAAGCCAGTATTTCACGTTCATACAACTCAGGTTGCGTGCAGGTTTGAAGAGCTCGTAAAGACAATCAACCCTAAGGACGGTACAACAAAAGAAAACAATCCTCAGTTCATCAAAACTGGAGATATAGCGGTTGTTAAAGTGGTTCCAGATAAACCATTGGTAATAGAGAAGGTTGCAGAATTCCCACAACTCGGTAGGTTTGCTATTAGGGATATGGGGCAAACTGTTGCCGCAGGTCTCTGCCAGGAAGTAGAAACTAAGTAAAGTGAACATCATGGTATCATATAGAGCTAGGATTTCACTGAGTGGAACTGATCATAGGATAGTGGACGAAGTCTGCAGGGAGATCAAAGGTATTGCGCAAAGAACAGGGGTTGATATTCACGGTCCTGTTCCATTACCTACCAAAAGATTAACCGTTCCAGTAAGAAAGAGCCCAGATGGAGAAGGTTCACCGACCTGGGACAGATGGGAAATGAGGGTACATAAGAGACTCATCGATATTGATGGAGACGAAAGGACACTTAAGCAGGTGATGAAAATCTCAATACCAGACGGGGTCCAGATAGAAATTCAAATGAAAAATTAATTTTTTCTAATATTTTAAAGGTGTTTTTATGGGTCGAAAGGAAGATAATATTGCAAAGGCTGCAACATTAGTTAATAAGGCTGAAAGTATAAGAAATATAGATATTGCTGCACACATTGATCATGGTAAAACAACGCTCAGTGATAATTTAATTGCTGGAGCAGGGATGATGAGTGAGGATCTTGCCGGAAAGCAGTTAATGCTGGATTATGATGAACAGGAACAGGCCAGAGGAATAACAATTAACGCAGCTAACGCTTCAATGGTTCATCAGGTAGACGGTAAGGATTATTTGATTAATCTGATTGATACTCCTGGACATGTAGACTTTGGTGGAGATGTAACAAGGGCAATGAGAGCTGTAGATGGTTGCATTATAGTTGTTGATTCTGTGGAGGGTGTAATGCCACAGACTGAAACTGTAATAAGGCAAGCACTAAGGGAATATGTTAAACCAACCATGTTCATCAACAAAGTCGATAGGTTAATCAACGAATTAAAGCTAAATTCTGAGGAAATGCAGAAGAAATTTATTAAAATAATTAATGATGTTAATAAACTAATTGCTAAATATGCACCAGATAAGTTCAAAAAGGAATGGGAATTAAGCGTTCAAAACGGAAAGGTATCATTTGGATCAGCATATAATAACTGGGCTATTTCAGTGCCTGCAATGAAGGTCTTTAATGTCAATTTTAATGATATTGTATCAATGGTGAGGGAGGGCAAGCAGAAAGAACTGGCCAAAAAAGCACCATTGCATAAAATCATTTTAAATATGGTGGTTCATCATTTGCCAGATCCTAAACAGGCTTCTGAATACAGGATACCCAACGTATGGCACGGAGATCTCGAGTCGCAGGTAGGCAAATCAATGATGGTTTGCGATACAAAGGGTCCACTTGCAATGATGATTACAAAAATTATTGTCGATCCACATGCTGGTGAAATTGCAGTTGGGAGAGTATTCAGTGGTACTTTGACTAAAGGGCAGGAACTATACATAAGCAGTGCTTCAGGCAAGTTCAAAATTCAAACCATTGCAATGATGGTTGGTCCAGATAGAATTCAGGTTGACTCAATTCCAGCAGGAAACATCGCAGCCGTTATAGGGCTCAAGAGTGCAATTGCCGGTTCAACAGTATCAGCCGTTGCAGATATGGAACCTTTTGAACCCATGACTCATTACACAGATCCGGTGGTCACACTCGCAATTGAAGCGAAACACACCTCAGATCTGCCGAAATTAATTGATGTACTAAAAACTGTCTCCAAAGCTGATCCTTCTATTCAGGTAAACATAAACCAGGAAACAGGTGAACATCTTATTTCAGGAATGGGTGAACTTCATCTTGAAGTAACGCTTTATAGAATCAAGAACGATTACAAGATTGAAGTTACAACCTCTGACCCAATAGTTGTGTATAGGGAAACTGTAGAAAGAACAGGGGGGCCATTCGAGGGAAAATCACCAAATAAGCATAATAAATTCTACTTCAAGGTAGAGCCACTGGAGGAAAGTGTGGTTCAGTTAATCAAAGATGGTGTTTTACCACAGGGTTCAAAGTTCAAGGATAAGAGGGCCACAATTGAACAGTTACAGAATGCAGGAATTGATAGGGATACTGCAAGAGGAATAACCGCAGTAATGGGAGAAAATGTAATGTTTGATGTGACAAAGGGAATTCAGTATCTAGATGAAACCATGGAACTGCTTCTGGAATCGTTTAAAGAGGTTGTGGAAAGAGGGCCACTGGCGAATGAAGGAATGACTCATATAAAAGCATCTCTAGTCGATGCAAAGTTACACGAGGATAGTATTCACAGAGGTCCTGCACAGGTAATTCCTGCTGGTAGAAACTCACTTTATGGGGCAATCTGTCAGGCCAGGAGAGTATTGATGGAGCCTATTCAGAAAGTCTACATAAATGTACCACAGGATATCATGGGGTCAGTTACTAACGAAATTCAGCAGAGAAGGGGAGTAGTTGACGAAATGAATATCGAGGGCGATGATATTGTAATCGTTGCTAGAGTACCAGTTTCGGGCATGTTTGGGTTTGCATCTGCTATTAGAAGTGCTACTGGTGGTAAGGTTCTATGGAGTTCAGAGAACTCAGGTTATCAAAAAGTACCTCCAGAGATACAGAAGGAAGTTGTTTCAAAGATCAGAACAAGGAAGGGCCTGAAGCCAGAACCATATAACGAAGACTATTACTCTTCCCTCTAATTTTTATATAAATTTTTAAAATTACTCACCATATAGACCTATGGTTTTAACAAAAGTTTTTTGCAGTAAGTGTGGTGCTACAAGAGAAAATTTTGAACTAGTATGTACTACCTGTGGATCACCTTTCATCATAAAAGTATCCGGTCCATATGAAAAGAATACGGTTTCAAACTATGATTATTTTGAGACTCCACTTATTCCGCTAAATTTAAAAACGCCAATACTTGAAACCAATAATTTTAAGGCTAAGTTAGAATTTTATAATCCAACACTTTCTTATAAGGACAGAGGTATGAACACTCTCTTTTCATTCTTGAACTTCAAAAAGTTCCTTAACGAGGGAGATGAAGTAAGTGAGGATTCCTCTGGAAATGCAGGCGCATCTTTCGCAATGTTTTCTAAAATGTTAGGGCTTAAAGCAACAGTATTCGCTTCGGCTTCCGCTAACCAAAATAAGATGAAACAGATTGAACGATATGGATCCAAGACTGAGAGAATAAACGGAACGAGAAAAGACGTAGAAAATAGTGCAAAAAATAGTGGTCTCAAATACCTTGGTCATCAGTACTGGCCAGAATTTTACGACGGGTTCAGAGTTATTGCCTACGAAATATATGAACAAATGGAACATATGCCTGATAATATTCTGATCCCTTTCTCAACCGGAACATTATACCTTGGTATATTTGAGGGTTTTTCACACTTGCTTCAGAATGGACTGATTGATTCCATCCCAACACTTTGGGCTATTCAGCCAGAAAAAGCCAGTGGGATGTATAATAAGTTGAACAATATCGACAGAGAACCAGAACCCTCAATTGCTGATGCTTTAACAGGGGTTGTACCTCTCAGGTATTCACACCTGAGTTCTATAATAAAAACTTACGGAAGGTGCGAGGTGATTTCTGAAAATGAAATTATCGATGCGAAACAATACCTCCTTACTATTGGAATAGACTGTGAATACAGTTCAGCCATAACCTATGCTGCGTTAAAGAAATTCAATTTAGGAAAAGGTTCTCTCCTAATACTTACTGGACACGGAATTAAAAATCTTTAGTCCAGTTTAGGTTCCTGTTTTTCACATACTTTCTTTCCGTTCAGGATCAGGGAGTAGGTAACATGGACACCGCCTCTCCTTGCCAATATGGTAACGCTGCAGTACTTTTCCAGTGACAAGTTTATGGCCCTTAGAGCCTGCTCTTCTGTTACCTCTGCATCTATGGTATATGTGAAATTGGCACTCTTAAGGACCTTAGGTTCCTCTTCCTCCCTCTCTGCCTCTACCTGCATTCCGTATTTTTTAATCTCCTTCCTCATTCTAGAAATTATCAAAACCACATCATACGAAGAGCAACCAGACATTGCGAATAGCATTGTTTCGGTTGGTGAATAGATCATGGGGTTATTTATTATAGGGTCCCTGAGATAGACTGTTTCCATCTCGGCGGAATCACTTTTGAATCCAACCTCCCTATCATAGTGAAAAGATATGGACAGGGTCATTCAGTGTCTACCTTTTTCAAAAGTGAACCAAGAGTCTTCAAAGCATTCATTACTGCACTCAGTCCTGCTGCGACCTCTGGATCCTTAAGCATGCCCATCAATCTTAACAGAGAGAAGTTCTCAGGTTGCTTTGCCCCATCTATCATGGAATCCCATATATCTTCACTGTTATATAATAAGACATTAAGCACTGACTGTGAAGTCTTACCTGAAACAGATGCCATTAGTGCAACGAGGGCGTTTGCAAGAGAAATTCCACCCATATGAAGCTCTCTCTTATCTATGAGAGATGTGTATGCCTTTGTATTACCCGGCATATTTTCTGTGAGCAACTTCTCCAGGACTTCCAGATTGCCAGAGTCTTTGAACATCTTAACAAGATTAAGAACCCCAAGCAATGTTTGGTCATCACCCATTAATTCTGACAGTGCAATTTCAACCTGATCTTTTTCATTTTTTTCATTTTCCATGTTTAACACCTCACAAAAATCCCTGTGAATAACTACCAAAGAATGAATTGTACGAGTATAACTTCAGCAAGTAATCTGTTTTGCTCTGTTTTCCTTCACTATATTCTCCGTTGTTATCAATTACTATGTTTGTAGCCCTCTCTTCATCGGTTATTAGGTAGTCAATGTAAGTTGCACCCTTATAGTCTTCAGGGTCAGGATACCCACTGATCAAGTGTGCAATTTTAGCCGTGATATAATCAAGCTCAACATGGACTATATTCCAGTAGTTTGATATGTACTTGGGTTCTATGGATGAAATGTAGACTTCAGGGAAGTTTTTAACATTAAGATTTTTGAAGTTAATCTCTATTGGGGAACTATCTGACTTGGGAAAACCAGCACCAACCAGATAATTTTTCATTCTGGAGGGTGCAAATATAACTGGAATATCATATTTTACTGCAGTGCCATCACTTGTTTGAAGTTCCTTATTCTTCACATTCAACTGATCCAGTTTAAATCCGTACACAGTTTTAATTCCATTTTCCTGCAGGACCTGATCTATTTTTTCATGAAAATTTTTGTTTTCTATTATTGTTTTGGATGAATTGAGATAAGTTATCTTCATGTTCTTATCAGTTCCATTCCTTTTAAAGTGATTCTCGAGCAATACACAGAGATTAGCCCCAACAAGAGGGCTTCGGGAATGCGTCCCATCCTGATATACTACAATCTCTCCGCTTTTAATGTTCTGGAGATCTTCTTTCAATCTTAGTGAATCCTGAATGGTGTCAAGAGTTCTTGCATCTTCTGAGAATCCGGTAATTGTGGTGTGATCTCCTTCTACAGGGTTTGTTATGAGGAGATAATCATATCTGACAACCTTTCCTCCCCTGGTATTCAAACTTTTATCCTTAATATTTAATGAAACAATCTCATCTTCAATATACTCAATATTAGTATGCAGCATTGAATTCATGCTTCTCTTCAATAAATGGTGATCCACCAGAGAGAAGGGAACGAATATATTGGAATCACTGAATTCAACATTGACACGTTTTCCAATCACTATCATTTCGATTTCTTTCTTGTTTGTACGATTTGCAAGCTTATTTGCAGCCATTACAGCTGATTCCTTGTCTCCAAGAATTACCACTCTATCAGGAATTTTCATTTAATCACCTATTATATTAATCTGTTCTACGGTTAGAAATAATTTCTTTGTATTATAATTTTTAGAATTACTTACATCAATTGTTTAAGAAAATTTCGGATTTTCTTTGAGGAAAGGCGAAATTATTATTTTCTGTCCATTATGAATATTTTATTAAATTTTTGATCAAGAGAATATTAATAGTGAAATACCGATCATTGGTGGATGATAATAACCATTAATTTACGTGGAACAATTGGAGAAAATACCTTTGCTGGTATAAAATCGCAGCTGGATGCTTCACTTAGAAATAAAAATGTAAAAGGGGTGATTCTCGACATCAACTCAGGAGGTGGAAGCGCAAGCGCATCAGAGCTTATTTATGAAGCAGTGAGCCACCTCAATGAAAATAAACCCGTTTTTTCCGTGGTTACGGGTACTGCAGCTTCAGGGGCATATATGATTGCATGTGCAACAAGAAAAATATACTCCATTCACACAGGACTCATTGGTTCGGTTGGAGTGATTTCCATGTCTCCTGATGTGAGTGAACTACTTGATAAAATAGGTGTGAAGGTAAATGTGCTAAGCAAGGGAAGAGAAAAAGCATCTATGAACCCATTTCAAAAATCTACCGAAGAAGATCTTCTAAGACAGAATGTGATCCTGTCTGAAATCTATGACTTCTTCATGACAATTGTAAAGGAAAGGAGGCATCTAAGTGATGAACAGGCTTCTGAGGTTGGTAACAGCGGAATTTACGCTGCAAAGGAGGCAGAAAAACTGAGCCTAATTGATCAAGTTGACAGTTATGGGAAGATAATAGAATCTATAAAAAATGAATTGGGGGAAAAATCTGACCCAGTAGTTATGAAGAGAAAGATACCATTTTTGCTTAGATTTGCTATGAAATTCCTGGGACAATAGGGAAATGTGAAAAATGGTTAGAAATTGAAAAAGATCAAAAAAGACTTTGTATAAAGTCCAATTCAATGTTACGTGAATACACAGGAAAGAAGATCACTATCAAAATCTATTGTTTCAATAGTTATTGCAGTGATTGTAGTTTACGCATTTGAATATTATTATCTCCAAATAGCTAGCATTTTCAACATACCAGCCAAAGATGACGTATATGTAAAAGATGCCTTCGTAGCACTGATAATAATCATAGTATCTTTCGTTTTGCTTAGAATAACAAAGAGATTACTTAATCAACTGACATTAAGAAGTAACGGGGAGAGGAATCTCAACGGAATATATATCATCCTGCGTATAGTGATTTATGCATTGGCCATAACTGCATTCCTAGTATACGCCGGAGTAAACCTCGAAGGGGCACTTGTCGGAGGAGCAATCGGAGGTGTTGTTATTGGTTTCGCAGTACAATCTGTCGTTTCAAGTTTACTTTCTGGATTGCTGGTTACAGCGGGGGGATTCCTAAAACCAGATGAATCCATTTCAATATTTTCATGGATGTTTCCAGAAACATTAACTGGAAGAGTAGAGGATGTAAAGACCCTCTATACCAGAGTAAAATTGACTAATTCCAGAAGTATACTTATTCCGAACACCATTCTTTTTGGCAGTTCAATATTCACGAAGCTAAATGAAGGAAGGAAGGTAAAATATGAATTCAACACAACAATTCCTGCCGACGTAAATGCAAGGGAAGTTATAACTAAATTCATGGAACAAAAGGATAAAATTGTGAATGATCTAAATATTGATGAAATAAACACCTATTTCACACAGAAAAATGGAACAACAAACACAATAACCTTTATCATCCAGTTTGAGGAAATTATGAAACTTAATGGTTACATAGACAAAATAAATACTGCTGTTGAGGATTCATACTGGGAAATAAAGAATAAACCAAAAAATTAATCTACTTATAGTAATAAGCAAATGCTAATTTTTAATACGGCGTTTTTAATATCATGTCGATGGAAAGCAAAATAAGTATTGTTGAGAAGCAGAAAGATTCAATAACATTTGAGATAATGAACTATGACAATACACTACTAAGACCTCTTGTTGAGGAAATTCAAAAAGATGAACAGGTTACAGAATCAAGATATTACATAAAGCACCCTGTAATAGATAATCCTAGAGTGTATGTTAAGGTGAAATCTGGAAAGCCGCAGGCCGCGGTTAAAAGATCGATTAAGCGATTAAGCAAGGTTTTTGAAAACCTTTCAAATGAATTGAACAAAGAACTAAAGAAAAACGATGATTCGCAAATTGGGGTACCAGAACTGAATAAGAACAAACCAAGTGATAATTAAGTCAGTTGTTCCAGTTTGGAATCAAAAAATTTTTTAATTATAGAAACAGAGATAGGACGGTATAATTTCGCCAGGGAAGAGCTTTTATGTACGTTTGAAAGAGCATCTTCTATCCCAGTAAGAGAAATGGGTCAGGGAATATTCATTGCAGAGGGTATTCATGATCTGAATGGACTTGCATTTGTAAAGAGAGCTGGTCAAGTATTAGGTATAGCAGAACAGTTTTCAGATATTTCCAAAGTTTTACTACCCGAAGGGAGGTTCTATGTAAGAGTCATAGACCCACATAAGTGCCACGGCACATCAGAGGAAAAGGAAATAGGGCAACTGCTGGGAGGAATAGGACGTGTATCCTTTTCAAATCCCGATTTTGTAGTTCTGGCCTACCATCTGGATAAATGGTACATATGCACGCAGAAATACTCAAGAAATAATCTCGAAAAGGCAAAAAGAAAGGCTCCTCTTAGACCATTTTTCTCACCCGTTTCCATGGATCCAGCCTTCGCATCTTTCCTGATTAACATGGGTTATTTTCCACATGGTTCAACACTTCTGGACCCTTTCTGTGGAGGAGGCGGAATTCTTATGGAGGCAGGTCTAAAGGGATATAGGGTAGAGGGCATTGACATTCTCAACGAAATGGTAATCGGAGCCAGGATGAACCTCAAGTATTTTGGAATCAGAGAATTCAGTATAATTAAAACGGATTTTCTGGAGTTTCAATCTGATAAAAAATATGGTGGAATAGTAACGGATTTCCCATATGGAAGAAATTCTCACATATCAAAGGAGAGATCAGAATTTTATTTCAGGGCTGCTCAAAAGATGTCAGAATTCCTTGAAACGGGGTCCAGAGCATGTATCGTAACAGATAATATGGAAAATTTAGAATACTTCAAAAATTTCTTTGATATTGATATCATCTTACCACAGAAAGTGCATAAATCCTTAACAAGATACTTCACTAGAATGATAAAAAAATAAATAATTATCCGAGAAAGTCATCAACAATTTTCCCGACAATCTCAACCGGGATGCCGGTGGTTCTAGAAACCTCGTCTTCATTCAGCGTTTCCAGATATTCTACCAATATTTGTCTGATAAATCCTTCCTTTACTCTTTCTACAACATTCTTACGCAATATTTGAATTATATTATTTTTTTCTTCAACAAGACTCTGCCTCTCTTTCATGAGGGCATCCATTTTTTCATTTATTTCTTTTATTCTTTCTATGGAAACTTCATTCTGAATACTTGGCTCATTCTTTTCTGCCAGGTCAAATTTTGATACCTGAATGAAAGTTGGTGTATAGTCTATGACGAGTGTAGAAAATCCTGTTGGCCTGTAGACTTTTCGAGGTGGACCAATGGAGCTGGGAGTTACTCCCATGGAAAGGATCAGATTTGCGTGTTCAAGTATCTCCAGTTGTTTATTGATCGCCTGTTGTGAAATTCCCAAACTCTTACTTATTTCCAAGCCGTATGACTCTTCCATAAGGAGTTTTTTTAAAATGGCCCTCCTGGTTGAATTTTCCATTATGGACAGGAGGGTATCAATGTCATTCATCTTACTCTATCTTCACTGATTTTCCTTTCTCGTTTCCCTTTCTCACAAGCTCCAGAGTCAGATCCAGTATTCCGCTGGTGAATTTTGCCACAGCGCTCTCAGGTTTTACTGGCTCTTCCAGGGCGACATTCTTGAAGTACTTCCTTGAACCTTCAGCAACATTTATTGTTACCTCATTCTCGGATACTTTAAGATCTATATTTTCTTTGGATATGCCAGGAAGCTCAAATGTCAGGTAAACCTTGTCCTTGTCATAGTTGATATCCGTGAGTGGTTCTCTGACCTCAGTCTCACCGACTTTGTCGCTCAGAGAAGGTCTGTTAGGAATGTTTCCAAACTCCTGGAAGGATGGTTTTCCATCTGGACCAACCTTATAGCTGAATCCATATACATAGGGTCCAATCATGTGTTCATCAGAATTCTTAATCATCCTTTCCATTATTCTTCTCATCCTATCATTTACCTTATCAAAGTCAAATCCAAAGTCTTCGAAGAAATCTCCGAAGAAGTCGTCATCCCAGTCATCATCTTTTCTTCTTCTTACTACCATCTTAATTACCTCTTGTCAACCATTAGTTGACAACTATGTATTACTTACTTATATTTAAGTTTTTTGAATCGAATAATATCATTTGCCTTATAGGTAGTAATTAAAAAATGAAGAATAAAACTTCATTCGTTAGTTTTCACGGGTGTTTTCTGACTTCCCCTTGATAGAACTCTGTAAACATAGAATAAAACTACAAAGGCAAGAACAATAGCAATATAAGTATAATCATTAAATAGTCCCAGTATATTTTTCCAGCTATTGCCAAGCAGATATCCAACATATATTAGAACGGAGTCCCATATCACCGTTCCTAAGAGGGTAAACGAAAGAAATTTCGTAAACTTCATTTCCGCCAGACCAGCTGGTATTGATATAAATGTCCTGAAAATAGGAATAAGTCTTGTTATAAAAACCGATATTTCTCCATATTTATTGAACCATTTTTCTGTTCTATCAAGGGATTTTTCGTCCAGTCTGATATATTTGCCAAAGCGCATTATGGCAGGTCTTCCTCCATAAAGTCCGATGGCGTAAGCGGCACTGGCTCCAACGGCATTTCCCAGTGTCCCAGCTATAAGCACCAGCAGATATGAAGGGATGCTAAGATATACAGGTAGTTGATTGCTCAGGGCTAAATAACCAGAAAAGGCCATTACAACCTCTGATGGCACTGGTAGTAACAGACCTTCCAGAAACATAAGGAAGAATATACCTGGATAATTTGATACCTGAATTACATATATAACTAAATTAATAACGTATTCAATTAGACCGGAAATTATAGAACTCATTTATTTACCCACCCATACACTCCAGATTAAAAAACTATTCTATCACAAGTTTTCTTTTCTTAACATCGCTTTCAAGTAGCATAAGTTCTGAAAGCTCATCTGGATAACCCTCTGTATATATTATTTCCTTAAGTTTCGCATTTACTATCATTTTGGCACACACCACGCAGGGAAAAGTTGTGGTATATATAACCCCACCCCTGATGCTGACACCATTAACAGCAGCTTGAATTATTGCATTCTGCTCTGCATGCAAACCACGGCATAATTCGTGCCTTTCACCCGATGGAATATCCATATCTATTCTTATGCAACCAACCACATCGCAATGCTGTGCACCACTTGGAGGTCCATTATATCCGGTAGCAAGGATTGATTTATCCCGTACAATAATAGCCCCTACCTGCCTCCTAACGCAATTTGCCCTTGAGGCAGCCATATAAGCCATTTTCATGAAATACTGATCCCAGGAAGGGTGTTTTTCTGTTTCCATCTTAACTAATCCGAATCCCTGCCAGTTGAATTCTTACTCACACCCTTTTCAACTGCATCAACATGTACAAATCTTCCTTTGAGTTTTTCCATTACCTTTGGTAGCGTAGTGTACTCCATGTCTTCTTCTGGGAGCCTGTGTGGTTCAAATGGTCCCATTCTCCTGATATAATCAGTAATATCATTGGCAAGTTTCCTGGCATTATCGTAGGCTGGGTCGTCAAACATGTCAACTGGACCAGTTAATTTCTTATCCTTATAAACAAAACCGAGGGCAACTACTCTTGGTGGGCCATCAAATCTGGTCATTTTGGAGTTTTTCATTGCTACTGGCATTAAGGGACCGTTAAATGATCCTCTCATCCAGCCTGAAACAAGATATGGGTGTGAAAATGCTTCCATCGCCTCACCAGATGCCGGTAATCCTGATTGAATTCTTACAATTGCCGCGGGATCATCTTTTCCAACATATTCTCCTGCTATAAAGGACAATTTGTCAGTGGTAATAACTGCAACATTTTCATCTGGCAATTTCCCGTGTTCTTTCTTAGTGTAAACTCTTTTTATAACGTATCTGCCCTTAGTTCCAATAAGGGATATTATATCATACATCTCTTCTGGTGCATTAAGCATTATAGCTTTTGCTTCCTGAATATCCCAAACCTCAAATTTAAAACCATCATGCATACTTTGATCTATTACGAGACCAGGAGTATTGAATGGGTCAGCAAACATCTTGAATATTGGGTAATTGAATGCTCCAGGTTCCGTTTTATCCATCATATATACTATAAATGGTTCACTTCGCCTCGGAGTTATATCCATTTCGGCGATTCCGGGACCCATTCCTTTGATATTTCCAGAAAAAGAATCTTTTAGGAGATCCTGTCCTGCACCGTAAAGACCAAGCTTTTTGGCAACCTCAGTTCCTGACTTGAATGCGTCCCATGCAAGTTTGTGAACTTCTGAGGCATTAACTCCATTATCATGAACCATGGTTATCTGTATGTCATCCCCAACATAACCCACAAAATGATCCCATATAATTCCCTTAGACTGCTCCTTTAAAAATCTCTTAACTTCGTTCAATACATCTTCGTGGACTGTTGTATGCCCTGGCAGACTACCTATATCTGCCTTAATATGGGTCAACGTAACCTTCATAATGATTCATGGCAACGACATATTAAAATAATTCGGATATTCATTAATGAAGACTATGTGTTTAGTTATAATTTTAGTTCAGAGTTTTTCCAAAACTTTACTATGCTTTTTGGAAAAGTAATTTAGAAATGATTGTCATCATGGGTACGGAAGTCTAAAAATGTCGTATCTAGAGATAGGGTTGCTTATAGTGTTGATATGGATCATAGCAATGATCGCCCTTCGCCCAACAATAAACAAGAGTAAACATTTTCAAACAATGGGAGGGATATTATTACTGATTAAGGTCAAAAAAAATAGAGGAATACTGGACAGGATAGCCGGAAGCTCAAAATCAAAACTATTTTCACGGCTTTCAATTCCACTCGTTTATATATTATTTGCAATGGGCATAGTCCTGCTTGTCCTTGGTACAGTACTATCACTAACAACAAGGGTGAAGGAAAATATACCTGTTAGTGAATATCTTGCGCTTCCGGGGATAGATCCGGAAATCCCCATTGTTTATGGGCTGATAGCTTTTGCAATATCTCTAGTAATTCATGAAATGTTTCACGGAATTGTTGCAAGAAAGCATGGAATTAAGGTAAATTCAGTTGGACTTATGCTTTTTGTGGTTCCAATCGGTGCTTTTGTTGAACCTGATGAAAAAGAGATAACGGAAACAACTCCAGTCATCAGAAGAAGAATAGTTGGTGCGGGAATAGCGGTAAACTTTGTCATTGCTATAATCTGCTTCCTTTTTCTTTCTCTGGCTATGTCCCATGCAGCAGTTCAAACATACCCGGGGGCATATGTTGATGCTGCATATCCTGGAAACACTGTAACACCACACAATATCACGGGAAGCGAGCTCCTTTCAGTTGGAAATATGAAAGGCAATAGCCTGGTTAATCTTACAACTTCCTGCTCAGTAACACCTGGTACTCTTCTGAATGCTTCATTTTATAATGGTCATAAAATCTTCAATTACTCCATACCTGCTGGAATTCAGGTAGTATCAACTTATAAAGGATACCCTGCCTATAAAAATATAAGTCTAGGTGATTATATAATTTCTGTAAATAACAGGACCGTTTATAATGAAACTGTACTTGGTAACATACTGAACAAAATAAGTCCTGGAACTGAAATAACTGTAGGACTAGAAAATTTTACTGCTGCATCCCATGAAGGAATAAAAAGTACAGTGTCCTTTAAAACAAGATCAACTTATTCATTCTATAAAACGGAGGATCCGTCCTTATTAACAGCGGCCATGAAAAATGAAAGTTTCATAGGTGTTGGAATAACCTATGGTGGACTTGGACTCGTTTCTATGAGCTATTACAAATCTCTAGTGTTTGGCTCCTCTGTATACACCTCAGGACCCGAAGGAGCTATAGAATCAATAGCATTACCCTTTGACGGGCTTTCCCCCGTGCCATCAAGTTTTGCCCACCTGTATTCTGTTCCACTGGGGTATGAAGTATTTTGGTTTTCAACAAATACAATATACTGGCTTTTCTGGGTGAATATACTTCTCGCTATCACAAATGCCCTGCCACTTGCAATATTTGATGGAGCGCAATTCCTCAGGGATACCCTGATGATAGCATCCAAACATGAACGTTTTAAATACTTCCGCGACGAAAAGAATATAGCTGCCGTTCTTTCACTCACTACAACACTGATCTTGCTAATGCTGATGATAGAAATAATTGTTCCCAGAATCATATAGATTTTAAAAAATATCTGGAATTTGGTTCACTGAATTAAGTGGACCAAATTACCCTTTCCATTCATAGTTCAAGGAACAAATAAAACTAACACACTGTTCACAAAGAGTTTATAACTTGAATTCAATAGGGGTAACATCAGGTTATAAAAATGCCGTTTGCAGAATCAATAGAAAGAAGACTAAATAAGAAAATTTGCATGAGATGTGACGCAAGAAACTCAGTTAAAGCAATAAAATGCAGAAAGTGTGGATACACCGGTTTAAGAATGAAGGCAAAAGAAAGAAGGGGAGGCCAGTAGGCACTTGGACAGTAATCTCCCCAAAGCAGCAGTTTTGAGGATGGAGGGGACAAACAATGACACAGAAGCCCTCCGGTCGCTGAGGGAATCAAATCTTGACCCCAGTTACGTGCATATTCACGAAATAGAAAAAAATAAAGTTGATCTGGAAGATTTTCAGATTTTGTTCATACCAGGTGGTTTTTCAGCAGGAGACTATGTAAGGGCTGGTATTATTTTTGCAATCAGATTGAAGACAGCCGCTGGTAAAAAAATAGAAGGAATGATAGAACAGGGTAAGCCCGTACTGGGCACATGTAATGGATTCCAGGTGTTATCAGAAATGGGTCTAACCTCTTCAGATATGGATAAGAGAGAACTTGCCCTGGACGTTAACGAAAGTGGGAAGTTTGAATGCAGAACAGTACTGGTGAAGTATTCGGGACGAAATAAGATTTTTGATGGGAAAATCCCAAGGGATCAGGTATTTGAAATTCCAGTCGCTCATAAGGAAGGAAGGATAAGATTCACATCAGAATCCGTTGAAAAGGAATACGTTGTAAATGGCAGGGCAATATTCACCTACGTAGATCCTGAAGGGAAAATTTCAGGCTATCCATGGAATCCGAATGGTTCGCCCGATAATATTGCCGGAATATCGGGACATTATGATAACGTGCTTGGTCTGATGCCACATCCAGAAAGAATGTTTTACAGTTACCAGCTTTCAACTAAGGGAAAAAGAGAGAACAGCGTCCCAGTGGGAAAAATATTTTTTGGTGCAATCTCTGATTATGCAAGAAGACTTTAATCACTTAAATCTTTCATTTTCAATCCTAAGCAGAAGCTTTCTGGCATTCTCTTTAAATTCCTCAAGTGTTGAATCGTTCACAATCATGTACTCTGCAAGAGAAATTGCATTTCCAATACCCCAAGACAACTCTCTATCATCTCTGCTTACGAGTTGATCAAGAACCTTGGCATCATCGGGTCTTCCTCTTTTCTGTATTCTTTTAAGTCTTTCCTCTCTATCAGTATGAATTCCAATTAAAACAAGATCTGGAAATCTTGTTTTGAAATAATCAAATTCCTCCATGTTTCTTAGTCCATCAACAATGACCTTCCTATCATCTTTAATGTCTTCCGAAAGACGGACAGCCCAGATATCTTTCCCATGAAGTTCTCGTTCAGAGTTTGCAAAGGTTCCAATTTCCTTATCTGTGTTGCCTATGTTATTCATCTTTGCATATTTTCTTACCACATCACCCATATGATAATCTTTCCATCCCATACTTTTGGCAACTTTTATAAATTCATCCTTCCCTGATCCGGGCATGCCTGTAACAATAAGCATGAAAACCCCTATCATATCAATGAATAATTAATTTATGAATGATACAATTATATCCTTAACAATAAAAAAAATCCTGAAAACCATATTTCATAACTACTCTAATTAACTATTTTAATTAAGAATCAATACCTATACAGATGACAAAAGTTGACATCAACATAACAGTTGGTGGCCCTCAGGGTGGCGGTATAGATACATCCTCCAATATGATAAGCAGGGCCTTCGCACAGTCAGGTTATTATGTTTTTGGTGTGAGAGAATACCACTCAAACATCAAGGGAAGGCACAGTTATACCCACGTCAGAATAAAGGCCGAAAGGCCACGATCACTGAAATATCCTGTAGATTTTCTGGTTGCTCTTGATCCAGATAGCATTTTTGAGCATCTTGAAGACGTAGGACAGGGAACGAAAATTATCTATGACAATGCAATAGAAAAAGCAGAACTCTCTCAGGCAAGGATGATAATGAGAGATACAGCAAAGAAAATCCAGGAAACACTAACAGATGACAATTTCCCCAACACAATTGCAGGTGCGATATCATGGATGAAGTCAAGAGGAGCAATTCCAATTCCAGTGCCGTTTAATTCAGTTGTTCAGAAAGCCATATCAGGTGGGGTTCCATCCAGATACTTCAACACACTTGGAGCTGCCCTGACACTTGCTATTTCTGGAGTTAATATAAAACACATGAACGATAGCATTAAAATTGTCTTCGCAGGAAAGGACAGCATAATAGAGGAAAACATAGCTGTAGTAAAGGCAGCATATGACTATTGCAGTGAAAACAAGCTTGCAGGCGAAACTCTGCCAGATCTGGAACACCCAAAGAGATTCATGCTAACCGGTAATGATGGGGCAGCCATAGGAAAGATGATGGGAGGCCTCAGATTGCAAACCTATTACCCAATAACCCCGGCCAGTGATGAAAGCACCATAATGGAAGAGCACAACTACATAAAGTGGATAGATACAGAAGCAGCTAAACTAAAGGAAGGCGGAATTGTAGTAGTTCAAACAGAAGATGAGATTGCGGCAATAACCATGGCCATAGGAGCTGCCCTTACTGGAACCAGAACATCAACAGCAACCAGTGGACCAGGTTTTTCACTTATGGCTGAGGGGTTCTCATTCGCAGGGACAGATGAAGTCCCTCTTGTAGTGACTTTATATCAGAGAGGCGGTCCAAGTACCGGTCTTCCTACCAGAAATGGTCAGTCGGATCTTCTTTTTGCCATGAACACAGGTCATGGTGAATTCCCGAGAATAGTCCTTGCATCAGGTGACGTTGAAGAATGCATATACGATTCAATGAATGCATTGAATTATGCACAGAGATATCAGATGCCAGTAATCCATCTCATAGACAAGAATCTGGCAAACACATCAGACTTCATCACACATATAGACGGAAAGAAGGTTCCTGTAAATGCAATGAAATTCGACGTACACGGGTTGGACTTCAAGAGATACAATCTGGATACAAAGAATGGAATCTCAAATCTGGGTGCATTCGGAAAGGATATATTCTGGATGACAGGAGATGAGCATGATGAGCTTGGCCATGTAACTGAAGATTCTGAAGTGAGAGACAAGATGATGGTTAAGCGTTTCACAAAACTTCAAACAGCTGATTCAGAAATTCCAATGGAAGATAAGGCAGTACTGTATGGAGATAAGAATGCAGACGTGACATTTGTTACATGGGGAAGTCAGAAAGGACCCATACTGGATGTTATAGATCTACTTGCTGAAGAAGGAATTAAGGCAAACCTGCTTTACGTAAAAATGTTCATTCCATTCCCAGCAAATTTCGTGAAGGACATACTTTCAAAGGCCAAGATTGTCATAGATGTCGAAAGCAATTTCCTCGGTCAGCTGGCAGAGGTAGTGATGGCTAAGACAGGAATAAAGATCGAAAACAGGATTTTGAAATATAATGGGAGGCATATGACAGAAGATGAAATACTGTCTGCTTCGAGAGAGATAATTAATAATAAAGAGACAAAAGTTGAGAAGGTGTTGAAACATGGCGCATAATTTTAAAACAGATGTCACCGTGGACTGGTGCCCTGGATGTGGTGACTTCGGAATACTCACATCCATACAGCAGTCAATGGCAGAATTGAACTTGGACCCCTTAGGGGTAGTTATGGTATCGGGAATTGGATGTTCTGGAAAGACTCCACATTACATCAATGTTGGTGGAGTCCATACACTTCATGGAAGAGCAATTCCATTTGCCACGGGAGTTAAACTGTCCAATCCTAACCTGAAGGTACTTGTCACAGGTGGTGACGGTGATCTAATGGGTATTGGAGCAGGTCATTTGGTTGCAGAAGGAAGAAGAAATACTGGACTCACAATCATGATATATGACAATGAGGTGTACGGACTGACAAAGGGACAGGCAGCCCCAACAATGCCACTTGGAGAAAAGACAAAGAGTCTAGCAAGACCCAACATATTCACAAGATTGAACCCAATCTCACTTGCACTGAGTGCTGGTTACAGTTTTGTTGCTAGAGGATTCTCATTTGACATGAAACAGCTGAAGGAAATCATAAAGAAGGCCATGAGCCATCCAGGTTCTGCAGTGATTGATATTCTTCAACCATGCCCAACATACAATAACGTAAATTCCATGGAATGGTACAAGGAGAGAGTTTACAAAATGGAAGATGAAAAGGACTGGAACCCTGTTGTAACAAAAGAGAATATAAAGGATGCAGATCAGATTTTTGCAAGATCAATGGCACGAGCCCAGGAATGGGGGGACAGAATTCCCACAGGTATATTCTACCAGAACACTGCCATAGAATCATTCCCTGTAAGGATCAGCAAAAATGTTCCAAACTATCTCCAAATTGTTCCAGCAGAACAGAGAATATCAACTGCAGATGGCTACACAGTAGTAGACGCAGAAAAAACATTTGCTGACAGGCTGATAGGTTAATCAGCCCTTATTTTTGTTCCTATAAATTTTTCACCCTTTAATGCATTTTTGAAATTATTTAGATCCTTTCCGTGCATTAGATTTATTTCTATCCCAGATCTCATTGCAATTAGAAGTGCCACGGAATCCATGAACTGGTTACTACCAGCCCCTGTGTAACTTTTGAGAGAGATGGAGAATGCCTCTTTATAATTCATTGTCTCAATTGCCTTAGCCTTTGGATTTTTCTTCGGGTCATCTTCATAAACCATGTCAACCGAAGTCAGATTGTATACTTTTTTAATCCCCACAGCCTCAGCTAAAAGCACAGATACAGTATCAGTGGTATGTCCAGGTACAGTGCCACCCATAACTATTCGATCCTCAATGAGCAGTTGTTTCACTGCCTCATTCACATCCTCTGGAATATTGAGTTCTAACTTTCCTATGGATGATTTAACGATCTTTGCGTTAAGCCGTGTGGCCATTATACCTATCTCATCAAGAAAGAAATCATTATCAGTAAAATTCTTCATAGAATTAACGTAGGTCCTTGCTGTCTGACCTCCACCAACAACAATACCAATCTTGGGCGCATCCACACTTTTTATTATTTTTGAAAATTCTTTGATGTATTCAACATCAACTGATGAAGGGTTAATCATCGACCCTCCAACAGAAACAACAAACGATTCCATGAAATTCATTCATCAAAGTTATATAGTATTATAAATTTTCTCATACATGCCATCGGACGAGAAGCAGTTAAGAAGATATGAATTTAAGAAAGCATTAGAGGAACTCGATGGTCTAAAGGGACGAGGTACAGAACTCATATCGTTATACATTCCACCTGACAAGATGATATACGATGTAGTACAGTACCTGAGGGAGGAATACTCAACTTCAAGCAATATTAAATCAAAATCAACGAGGAAGAATGTTCTTGGCGCTATAGAATCAATAATGTCAAAATTAAAGTATTTCAAGCAGCCACCTGACACGGGACTTGTTTTCTTTGTGGGTCACGTTCAGAAGCGAGGTGATCAGACTGAAATGTACAGTCAGATAGTGGAACCGCCGGAGCCAATACAGACATTCATTTACAAGTGCGATTCTCAATTTTACACTGAGCCATTAATGGCACAGCTGAAGGCTAAGGAGGTATACGGTTTGATTGTGATCGATAGAAAGGAGGCAACCATTGGATTCCTTAATGGAACCAATATACAGGTTGTAACTAATGAGCAATCTCTTGTTCCAAGTAAGCATCATCAGGGTGGACAATCATCACGACGTTATGAGAGATTAATAGAGATTGCAGCAAATGAATATTTCAAGAAGATCGGAGACATTGTCAATAATACCTTCATGCCCATAATAAGGGATATGAAGGGTATTTTCATTGGTGGGCCAGGATCAACAAAGAACTTTTTCTTTGAAAATGATTACATGTTCAAGGATATAACAAGAAAGGTAGTTGACCTTTTCGACGTGGGATACACCGATGAATCAGGGTTGAGGGAGCTTGTGGAAAAAGCATCGGAATCAATGAAAGATCTTCAGATAACAAGAGAAAAAGATCTGGTAAACCGATTTATGAAGGAACTGAGAAAAGGGGATGAAGGACTTGCAGTATATGGTGAAGCACAGATCCAGAGTGCACTGGAGAGAAAGGCTCTTGATCTCCTTCTTTTATCTGATGGTGTCAGGAAGACCAAGTATTTCTATAAGTGTCCAAACTGTGGATATGAGCAAGAATTTATGCAACGACCGGATGATAATACCTGCCCAAAATGCGGTGGCGCTATGGAAATGGATCATGAAGAAGATTACATAACAAAACTTTATAAAATGGCTGAAGAGTCTGGAGCCACGGTGGAAATAATCGGAGACGAGAGTGACGAGGGCAGTACTCTTAAGAAGGCATTCGGTGGAGTTGCCGGTATACTTAGATACGCCCCTACCGCATCCTCACTTTAATCTTCTTAGTTTCTCAGCATCAACAACAAGAAAATCCTGCCCTGGTCTCACTATAGAATAGGGGATTATATATCTACCCTCCATATCCTTCTTCAGGTTTTCTATCTTTCCAGGAGCGGGAACAGCCAGAATTTCCATTATACTTCCAGTTCCCTCATCTGTTATAAAATCAACTATTCTCCCCACTATTCTGCCATCACTGGTGGCTATGGATTTTCCAGAAACTTTTTTTAATCTTTTCAGTGTCATAGCAATATAATTCATTAACCCTTAAAAATTTAATTGTAGAGTCCGGACTCCTCTACCTGTTTTCTTCTTTCCTTAACACTCTTTCCAATATTCTTTGCAAGATTCTCATAGAAATTAATTACTTCCTGATCCACCGAGGGTTTTATGACCTTCATTGCCTTTGTAAAGTCACTGTTTGAGACCAGAGATGCTTCAGGATCATTCCTGTATGCCATCATTCCAGCTTCACGGCACAGATTTTCCAGATCAGCACCAACATATCCATCTGTTGCCTCTGCGATCTTTTGCAGGTTTATATCCTTGTCAAGAGGCATATTTCTGGTATGCACAAGAAGGATCTTCAATCTTGCCTCCTTGTCAGGTGGAGGTATATAGATCATCTTATCAAACCTGCCCGCTCTTATAAGTGCACTATCCAGAATATCAGGTCTGTTTGTGGCTCCGATCACAACGACGCCCTGCAGTACTTCAACACCATCCATTGAGGTAAGCAACTGATTAACTATTCTTTCTGTAACTCCAGAATCTCCGCCTCCACCTCTTCTCGGAGCAATGGAATCTATTTCATCAAGAAAAACAATTGAGGGTGCTACCTGTTTTGCCTTTTTGAATATTTCCCTGACAGCTTTTTCACTCTCTCCTACCCATTTGCTCAGAACTTCTGGTCCTTTAACCGAAATAAAGTTTGCATTACTCTCATTGGCCACAGCCTTGGCAAGTAGTGTTTTTCCTACCCCTGGGGGTCCGTAGAGAAGGAATCCCTTTGGTGCCCTTATGCCGAGTTTCTTGAAAACTTCAGGCTTAAGTAACGGTAGCTCAACACTTTCTCTTAATTCCCTTTTAACATCTTCCATTCCCCCGATATCATCCCAGTGTATATCGGGGATTTCTGCCATAACTTCCCTAAGACTGCTGGGCTCTATTAGCTTCAGCGCTTCCCTGAAATCATCCTCAACCACAGCCATTCTTTCCAGTATATCGGTTGGTATTGGCTTATCCAGATCTATATCTGGAAGATATCTCCTGAGGGCATTCATTGCAGATTCCCTTGCAAGTGCGGCAAGATCAGCACCAACAAATCCATAGGTCATATCTGCAATTTCATCCAGGAATTTTGATTTCGAATCCTCATCCATGTTGAGTGGCATTGCCCTTGAATGAATAGTTAGAATCTCTTTCCTTCCTTTCTTATCGGGAACACCGATATTTATCTCCCGATCAAATCTTCCGGGTCTTCTCAGTGCAGGATCAACTGCATCTATCCTGTTGGTGGCTCCAATCACAATCACGTGACCTCTTTCCTTTAGACCATCCATAAGTGTCAGCAACTGGGCGACAACCCTCCTTTCTACCTCTCCCTGCACCTCTTCCCTCTTTGGGGCTATGGAGTCTATTTCATCTATGAAAATTATAGACGGTTCTTTTTCTTCTGCATTCGTGAATATTTCACGCAGTTTCTGCTCACTCTGTCCATAGTATTTGCTCATTATCTCTGGTCCGTTTATTGAAAAGAAATTAGCCCCTGATTCATTTGCAACCGCTCTTGCAATTAATGTCTTTCCAGTTCCTGGCGGACCAAACAGCAGTACACCTTTTGGCGGTCTTATCCCCAGTCTTTCAAATAGCTCAGGGTGCTTGAGTGGAAGTTCTATTATTTCTCTGACTTTTCCAAGCTGATCTGATAACCCGCCAATATCTTCATAACTTATTCTTGAAACGTCCTCAAGTACCTCAGAAGCTGGTTCTTCTCTTATTTCAATCTTTGTAGTTTCCCCAATTTCAATGGGTACCTTTGGTGGTACAGTCTTTACAACCTTGAACAGTAGACCTGAGTGTCCTGCCAAAGTAAGTCCTGGAACACTTATATTATCCTGTTCTATCATTGGCCTCCTAATGAGAGCCCTCTGAACAAAATCATCTATACCTTCACCAAACTTTAATCTTTGCTCCTTTCTAATAATTGGTGCGAGAACAACTCTTGTAGCTATATCGGTCTTCACTTTTTTGACCTTTACTTTATCACCGATTGAGGCACCACAGTTATTCCTCATTACACTGTCAATCCTCACAATCATCTTGTTCTCATCTTCAGGTCGTGCTCTAAAAACTCTTCCCACAGTTCTCTTGGACTTTTCTATTTCTACTACATCTCCAATTTCCACATTTAACTGGAACCTTGAATCCTCATCCAGTCTTACTCTGGACATCCCAGGGTCAGTAGAATTAGCCTCTGCAACCCTTAAGGTGATTCCTTCCATATTAGAACCTGACATATGTCTATAAGGACAAATCACTATATAATTTTAGAGTCTTAAAATAAAATATTACTTGCTTTTAAAAGGAAATTACCTAATATAATTAATACCCATTCTATCAAACTTAATATCTAATATTTTAATGCATAACTATCATCTTTAGATAGGACTAAAAAAGAGTTGTCTGTCTATCATCCTTGTCATCCGGATGATTTATTGGCCATGTTGACCTGTCGAGTCCAAGTTTTTCCTTAAGCAGATCCACTGTGTGCGGAGAGAATCCTTCATAATGATTATTTGCAAATATGTATGCAACTCTGCCTTCATCATTTCTTATAATCTCAGCCCACCTTGTTATATCATCATCCCTCTCCCTTTGAACGGTTCCAAATTCTGTTTCATCAATACTTCTATCTCCAAGCAGTCTTAGATAGATAGAATTGCCTGTGTGCCATAATACTTTCTTTGTGAATGGGGAATCAGACCAGACTGTTATAATATTATAACTTTCAAGCAGTGACTTAGTTTTATCATTCAGCCATGAATTATTCCTGAATTCAACTGCAAATTCTAAATCCTTCGGCAATATTTTTATGAAATTCTCAAGGAGACGAGGATCAAAATTAAGGTATGGTGGTAGCTGTATGAGAATCGGTCCTAATTTATTATGGAGCAACCTCATTTTGCTAATGAAAAGTTGAAGTTTATCCTCTACATCACGGAGAAGATTAACATGCGTTATGGTTCTGTCAAGTTTTGGGCAGAATTTAAAGTTCGTTGTGGTAGATTCGTACCATGATGAAACTGTTTTTACTGAAGGAGTAGAATAATAAGTTGAATCAACTTCAACAGAGTCGAACGTATTCGAATACATGGAGAGGAGTTTGTTTAGATGAGAACCTTCAGGATAAAATTTACCAATCCACCTGCTGTAACTCCATCCTGAACAACCCATATGAAGATCATCCGTGTACACAAACACAAATAGTCAATCTCAATATTTATAATATCTCCAACTGGATACAATTGAGGCTGGTAGTAATGTTTAAATGCCTTTCATCCTTTATTATATATGGATAAGTTTTACTTTAAGAGTTATGGAATTGAAGTTGGTTCGGCTTCAAATTTAAAAGAACTTAATAGCGAAATAGCTAGACTGTCTAAAGAAGATCCACTGTGCGTAGAGTATCATCTGAAGGAAGGGCATATTCAGAGCTGGCTTCTTTATATTGGGGAACCAGACGCAGCAAAGCAAATCTCTGAGGCAAAGACTGTTGAGGAATTGATGAAGCAGCTTGGTATTAGTAAATCATCGGGAAAGAGGGTCGTAAAGAGCAGTACATCAAGGAAGAAGGCTCCTAGTGGCACAAAAGGTAAAAACACAAAGAGTGGAAAGTAAAAACCAATTTTTCAGAATTAACCCCATTTAATGGAATTTGTCTTTCCTTTGTCCAGAGATGGAATCCAATTCAATATATGATAGAGGTTCAAACCAAAGATATTGGGAAAGAATTAGCGTAGTTTAACAGATATTTTAAAAAATTATTCTCATTATCTAAAATTACTTTGATAGCTGTTAAATCAGGTACCAAACGAGAAGAAGCCTAATTTTAGTTAAATCTGCAGGCCTTCTGTTATAAAAAAGGAAGAAACAATGGGGAGAAAATTTCCAGCAATTTCATGAATACGAGACCCATTTGATCAAGTATAAATTTTTAGATATTTAAGAATAAACTTTCCAGTTATCTCATTTTATGATATGCCATTCTATATAAAATATGATAAATTTTTATACCTCACGACAAATGCCCCTTACATGTGGAGTTCTGAAGTCCTTGATATGTGTGCTATAATAAGAATTAGGCAAAGATTCCCACGCGAATTGCGTCTATTTAACAGAAAAATGATGTTAGAAAACTCCTTCTTTTTTCTTAGCCGGGAAAATAAAGAACTCTATTTCTACAGAAACCTGGAAAGAAAGTTATCAGATCTTGACAGGGTTAATCTTGAAAAAGATTCTGAATTTGAAGGAACAAGGATGAAGATCGTAAGCGATATGTTCTTACAGATAAAAGTTGAAGACGAGCTATTTTCACTCTTGAACAAACTGAATGAAACGAAATGGTCAAGGGTTAATCCATGTATACTCTCCCATTCTCAGGATGCATATATTCAGCTTGAGTTTATTGATGATTCTAGGGAAAATGTGTCAAAAATTCTTCTGGAATTCGTTGACACTCACGTTCAGGAGGTTGATATAATTTATTTTGGAAGGCAGAGTCCAAAGATGCCGTATATAATAAAACTTTTTCTTGAATTTGGAGGTAATATTAATGATCTATTCTTAATAAAAACTGAATGGCATATGACTTTACAGAACATTCAGAATGAGAATAGTGGCGTTTTCCAAAATGAGGGAAAATTCATTCCAAACTATTTCACAAACGGTTCCCATGATAAACTAATTTTCAAATTAGATAACGTTGAAAGTACTGTTAGGTCAAATATGGTAGATGTAAGTATACCATCAGGAGTGTTTGAAATAGATGTTAAAACAAACTTTTTTTCTGACTTTAATAATGAGATAGTTAGTAAATACTATGGAACCCTTTTTTATGAAGCTGAGATAAAGGAAAGTATCCTTACAAATTTTTACATCGTTGACAAAAACATTTCGTCACTATTCATGGCAGGCTTAAAGAAGCACTGGGACCTTCCAAAGAGATCAACTCATAAAAATATTATGACATCAGCAATGGAACTTGGTGAAATTTATAAACAATCTGATTTGAAGGAACTGGAAAAAATTTGAGATAGTAGAAATTCGTTTCAGATAACTTACCTTAAAAATTCATAATCATTCAAATATGCTCCAGTCGGGATTTGAACCCGAGTCGAGAGATTGAGAGCCTCTAATGCTTGGCCTGGCTACACTACTGGAGCTTAACTGGCTATTGTAAATTGAGATTTATTACTTTTGATTTGTGTTACAACCTAACATTTAAGGCTTTTCTTTATTAAACTATGATTCGATCACAATAATATGCCGGTGATTGGTTGTGGCCTGGAATCCTTTGCAGGAAGCCCAGAGAAGAAAAGTAAGAAGAAATTCACCATCAATATTTTCGTTGTAATTCTCCTTCTCCTTGGATATATAAAATTTCTTATAAAGAGGTAACAACTCTTTTTTCCAGTTCCTCGGAAAAGTTCTCCACAATATCTGCCATTTTTGAGGTATCGTCGGGAGGTATAAATGAAAGGAAGCTCTTTAAAAATTCATCGTGTACTTTTCTCATTTTCTCAATGAATTCCTTCCCCTTTTCAGTTAGTTCAACATATATAACCCTTCTATCATCTGAAGATCTAACCCTTTTTACATATCCCTTCTCTTCCATCTTGTCAGTCATTCCTGTTATCCAGGCCTGTGTTACAAAGTTCAGGTCCGCGAGATTAGCCATGGTTTTCTTCCCAGATTCGGCAAGAATTCTTAATATTCTATATTCGAGAACATTACTCCCAACTTCATCAAATTTCTTTTCCATTCCGTTGTACATAAGCTTGTATATAGTTCCAAGGCTTCTCCAAATTCTTGTATAATCATCAACCTGATTATTTTCACGATCCATCTTTTTCACCATTACATTAATTTAGCATCATACTACGAATTTCTCTCTGAGACCATTTCTTAATATTTATAAATTCCATCTATTTTATTAATTGATTACATGACTGTATAAAATGTTTATTAGTAAAATGTTAGGTATTTAAGGAATACCATCTGTAACAAATATAGTAAGATACACTTTTGCAAGATAAATCCTATCATTTACCTTATATTGCTTAAGAAAATTCAGGGTCATGGAGAATATTCAATCCACCAAAATACAGATGAGATACGGCGATTTGGACGCACTTGGGCACGTGAACAATGCAGTGTTTTTAACATACTATGAACTGGGACGAACAAACTTCTTCAGAGAGTATTTGGGAGGATTTATTTCACGGGATGTTAGTTTCGTAGTGAATCATGCTGAGATAGATTTTAAAGCACCCATTCATTTTGAAGATGAACCTGTTGTACTCACATGGATATCAGGTCTCGGCAGAACTAGCTGTGTATTTAGCCATAAAATTATATCTGAAGACTATAAAAAAATATTTTCAGAGGGAAAGACCGTTGTCGTATGGGTCGACAGTAGTTTACGAAAAAAGGAGATACAGACGGAACTGAGAGAAAAGCTTGAAAAGTTGATGATAAATTATGTTTAAAAAACCAATTAAAGTAATACTATGGGACTTCGATGGAACTATATATCACTCTGAAGACTCCTACAGGGAATATGCAAAATGTATTGAAAGCGTAATGAAGAACAGTGATTCCTTTGCAAATAAATCAATGCAGGTAATCAAGGATAAAGAAAATAAAGTAGGCGATGATGGCTGGGCCATTATTGCAAATCTAGCCAATGGTTCTGTATCCAGGGAAGAGATGGACATGTGTTTTGCCAGAACCAGAGAAAAAATGAATGAAGGTAAGATTAAAATTAACCTGCAGAGTACAGCAGTAAAGATACTAAAAAAGCAAGAAATAAGGCACATATTACTTACAAACACTCCAGAGAAATACGTAATTCCATTACTTGAAAACTTTGGGATAAAGAATCTTTTTTACCGAATAGTTTGCTCTGCTAAAAAACCAGATTCATTCAAAAATGTTATGAATGATTTGTTAACTACAGAAAACATAAGATCAGAAGACATATTGAGCATAGGAGATAATTACAAAAATGATATCATACCATCAATGGAAATGGGATTCAAAACTGTGTTTATCCAGAATTACCAGCGAGATTCAAAAGCTGATCTCACTGTCAAACAATTGGAAGATGCTATACCATTCATAGAAAATTTTGTAAAAAATTAATTTTCTTCTTCCTCTTCAAGATCCTTAAAGATAATCAGGTGCTCACTGGCAACCCTGAATTTGATTTCACCCTGAAGCTTGCTGAGATGATCCCGTTCCGTAAAACATCTCATTCGCACGTCGTTATAAAGGAAGGTTATCATTCTTCTCGATCCCATGAACTGGTTTTCAACGACCTTACCTGTGAACGGACCTGCCAGATCAGGCACTATATCCTCATATCTTATTCCCGTGTCCGTGTCGATGTTCATTCCTGTAAGCATGGTCGCAGTCTTCCCATCAATAATATTGATCTCTCCAACAAAACCAGATACAAATCTAGTTTTTGGGTGTCTGTAAAGTTCTTCGGGATTGCCTGTCTGCTCAATCTTGCCTTTATGTATTATAACCATGCTGTCTCCAAGGGCCATCCCCTCTACCTGATCATGCGTTACATGTATTGCCGTTAGTTCAAATTCCCTCTGGATTCTCTTTAAATAATCTCTTAGATCAACCCTTACCTTTGCATCCAGATTTGAAAGTGGTTCATCCAGAAGAAGAATATTTGGTCTTTTTATAACTGCTCTCGCAAGGGCTACTCTCTGTTGCTGACCTCCGCTAAGTTCTCTTGGTAACTTAGAGAGCTTATCATCGAGCCCCATGATATTGGATATCTCGCTAATCTTTCTATCTATTTCTCCCTGATTCATTTTTAGCTGGATGAGAGGGGTTGCTATATTCTGATAAACGCTCAGATGAGGATAGAGAGCATAATTCTGGAATACAAGACCTATACTTCTCTTCCATGGTGGACTGTTCAGTATGTCCTTTCCTTCTACGATCATTGTTCCTGTATCAGCGGTTTCCAGACCAGCAATTATTCGAAGAAGTGTCGTCTTTCCAGATCCAGAAGGACCGAGGATGGTAAGATAGCTCTTCTCATTAAATGTAAGCTCTGGAACGTCAAGGGCAGTAAAATTTCCAAATGTCTTTTTTAAATTTTCAATCTTTATTTCACTCAATTAACATTACCTCCGGTTCTCCACAATTTATCCACTCTGTTCCTAACAATTATAACCAGTATAATTGATGGAATAATGCTCAGGATACTTGAAGCTGCGAGCATTCCATAACCAACTGCTTCGTGACCTATTGCCCCTCCTATAAGTATCGTAATAGTTTGAGCCCCATTTGGATAATATATACTAAGATTAAATGGTGAGTATGTAAGTGCAAGAGGGAATATAAGGGCACCCCAGGCAAGTATGAAAGCATAGAGGAATGTCACAAACATACCGTCATAGCTTAAGGGTACAATGATCTTTCTTAGGGTTCTAAAGAGATTCATTCCATCCATATTTGCTGCCTCCTCAACATGTTTGGGGAAATTTTGATAAAAGTTATACATCATCCATATTGAAAGAGGCAATATGAATACGGGGTATGAAATAATCAATCCACTTATCTCATTTAACTGTCCCAGTGATGCTATAATATTATGCATAGGTATAAGGAAAATGATTGTTGGGAGGGAATAAATAAAAAGTACAAAGCCTATGAATTTAAGTCCGCCAAGTTTATACCTTGCAGCAACGTAGGCTGCAGGAAGACCTATCAACACAACTATTGCTGAAGCGACAAGAGAGGCAATAATACTAGAAGTAAAATATGGTATACCGGTGTTTATGGCAACTTTATAATTGGATAGGGTGAGATGCTTCGGATAAAACATGGGTGGTATTCTTATTATTTCAGATAAAGGCTTTATGGAATCAAGTCCTAGGAATACTACTGGCCCTATAAGGAATATTATAAAAAGTGCCATCCCGACATAAACCAGGACTTTTGGAATTTCTTTATTGGGCAGATATTTCATGCCTGACTTCCACATTCTTGAAGTTCTTACCTTTGTCTTTCTCAGAGTGAAATAAACAAACACAACCGTAAACAATGAGGAAAGAACAGAAACAATTATTATTATAACAGCAGCGAGTCCTATATCCTGCCCATAATAATTTTGATAAGCAAAGTATGATAGATCATTAATACCAAAAGGGCTTGAATATGAATTGAGAACGTAAATTGGATCAAAAGTGAATGAACCATACATTAACATCAGAACAAAAGCAGAAAGTATGTTTGATTTTATATACGGAAGTTCTATGTTTATCAGCTTTCTGGTACCCCTTATTCCATCCATTGAGGTTGCTTCTTCTATGGAAGGCGGTACAGACTTTAGACCTGAATAAATTATGAGCGTTGCCAGGGGAAGACTGGACCAAACATCAACTAGAACAACACTCCAGGCTGAAAGGAATATATTTTGATGACCTATATAATACGGAATACCATAGGATGGATTCATCATCAGGAGCCAAATGTTTGCTGATGTCACCTGTGGAATGAATGAAGGAAGCAGGATAAGCGGGATTAAATAGGGTTTATTCAGTCTTTTTATAAGGGTAGCAAGAGGAATAGCAAGTAAAACATCTATAACGGGAACTGCTAGGGTGTAAATGATCGTATTGTCCACGAGCTGGTCCAAGTGAGGGGTTTCAACCAGTATAATATAATTCTTAATTCCAACAAAAGTTGCTACCTCCGCAAAATTAAAAGATTCAAAAGAAATTATTACGTTGTCGAAAATTGGATACAGGACAAAAATAAAAAAGTAGATGAGAGCAGGCAAAGTAACAATTATTGCCTGCTTTCTAATCGAAGACTTTGACATGTTACAGGGTAATTCCTTGATTGTTTAATTCCTTTACCCATTCTGAGGCAGCTGTACTTAAAGCTAGCTTTGCAGTTGTCTTCCCTTCCAGATATTTAAGAACCTGGTCGTTGAAATCTGGAATCAGAGTTGAAAACAGTGGGGAGGCTTTTAGAAATACCTGAGAATATGTTTTATCTACCTTAATTGTGCTTGAATAGTTATTGATTTGTGAAAGCCAGGTGAAATTAGACAATTTTGATGCTGAAGAGAGACCAGAATATGTAGAAGGAACGTAGGAGTAGTTCTTAATTCCCATTGAAAACTCGGAAGATGATGATGCAAACTGAAGGAATTTAAGGTCCAGTGTAATGTTACTGCTGTAAGGATTTACCCCAAGGAATGTTGGAGAATATCCTGTGTAGCCGCCTGGAAGCAGAGATATTCCAAGATCATTTTTAACCAGTGAAGACGAGTTCTCATATGTAGGTATAAAGCTTGACCATGCCAGACCCATAGCATAATCGCCGGTTCCAAAGAAGAGTTCCTGCTGGTCATAACCTATGGGTTGTGAGCTTACACTTGGTTCGTAACTAGTTAAATTCTTGTACATTGTTAGGGCCTGTATACCGTAACTGTTGTTAAATGAAGGCACTACTTTTCCATTTTGAAATCCGAAATATGTCCAGTAGTTAGGTGAGCTATTTGCTGGTATTCCTGTTGTGCTCTGTCCCTGACCATAGGGGTAAAACAGGTTGTAGAAAGTATCTATTATTGAGTGTGATGCACTATCAGGAAACATGAGGGCATATTTATTGTTGGCTCCATTGAATTTAGTGTGTGTGGAAACATAGCTTGATACGGCATTCAATGCTGTCCAGTTGCCCAGTTTAGAAGGTGTAATATTATAGTGATACTGATCATAGAATCCCTTTTCAAGTGTTGCGTTATTGAAAACTGTCTTGTTATACACGAGTATATAACCAACAACAGTATGAATTGGTATTCCTATAAAGTTATAACCATTTCCAGTTGCATTGGGTGCATAAGAACCTGATGCCAAATCACCTGATAGGAAATTTGCAGAGTTCAGATATTTCTGCCCAAGTGAACTGTTTAGATTATAGAGATACGGAGCCAGGGCTGGGGCCTGGGAGGCATAGTACATAAATATATTTGGAGGCGATGTTTTTCCCTGAAGAGCGGCAAGTGCAGTTGTTGTCATATCTGAATATCCAACGGAGTTAATCTGTACATTCACGTTTGGATTTTTCTTCTCAAACTGTTGAGCCACAGCTTTCAAATATGATTCTGTCATACTTCCACTATCTACCATAACATTAATCGTTTGCTTTTTTGCGGGCTTATCAAAAAATAAAATACCCAATCCTGCAACAATTACTATAATCACCACAATTGCGGCAATCCACTTAACGGAGCTACCTTTTTTTGAGCTTTGCATTTTGACTCAAAGCCATATCTGGTTCAAAACTTAATCTTTTTCTATGTAGAATATTGTCTCAATTTATATAAATATAATGCATTTTATATATAATTAATGAGTTTTGGAAGCTAATTAAATCAAACTAACTTTTTAATATAAAGATATCATAAAAGAACAGTGAAATTATGAAAAATGGCGGAAGAGATGTATATATGGTTTCAGGAGGGGTGACAAAGTTTACTAAGTCTAACCCTGCAATGGATTTTAGATTGAGAACAAAGAAGGCCTTTGATTATGCCCTGAATGACATTGGAATCAGCGTGAAAGATATTGACGGCTCTGTAGCTTCATACTTCTCTGATCATTTTCAGAGACAATTAATGTCAGGAATTATGGCACAGGATTATCTTGCACTAACCCCCAAACCAAGTAAAAGAGTTGAAGGGGGAGGTGCGACAGGTGGACTGGCGTTTCAAACTGGAGTGGAAGAAGTTGCCTCAGGAAGAATGGATGTATGTGCTGTTTATGGGTTTGAAACAATGTCTCATGTGAATACATGGAAAGGGAATGAATTCATAGCACTTGCAAGCGATACAAACTTTGACTATCCGGTTGGAGGTTTTTACACGGGTTATTATGCTATGATGGCCGTAAGACACATGCACGAGTTCGGGACAACAGTAGAACAGCTTGCAAAGGTATCTGTAAAGAATCACGGCAATGCAATACACAATCCCTATTCACAAAGTCCGATGAAAATCACAGTTGAAGACGTGAGAAATTCTCAGATGGTATCATATCCGCTTACAAGACTCGACGTCTGTACAATGTCAGATGGAGCGGCTGTTGCTATACTTGCATCGGAAGAAAAAGCATTCGAAATGTCTGACCATCCAGTTAAAATTACGGGTATTGGAACCGGAACAGACACAATGCGTCTATCTGACAGACCAATGTTGAAGGTTCCGCTTCTGGCTAATGAGAAAGAATCAGATTATAAAAATCTAAAATATCCAGGTGTTCACTCATTTAGAGCAGGAAGGTCTGCGGCAATAGAGGCTTACAAAAATGCAGGCATTACAGACCCACTGGAAGAGATCGATGTGGTAGAGTTACATGATGCGTATACATCCTCAGAGATACAGACATACGAAGATCTTGGTTTGTGCAAATACGGAGAGGGAGGACATTTCGTGGAAGAAGGAAAAGCAGATATTAACGGGAAAGTTGCTGTAAATCCATCTGGTGGGTTGCTGGCTTCAGGGCATCCAGTGGGTGCAACTGGAATAATGCAATCTGTTTTCATGTTCTGGCAACTGCAACATTCCATAAAGAAGCATTTCAAGGACGACGCGCTTCAGGTAAAGAATGCCAAGAGAGGACTTATTCACAGTCACGCTGGAACGGGTACTTATGTAACTGTATCAATTATGGAGGCGGTAAAATGACCATAGATTATGATGCAAAAATGCCAGAAACTCAGAGTGGAACGGAGGTATACAACACTGATCCACTTATTGTAAAATCCAGCTATGAAATAGATTACATCCACAGTTATGCACAGGATTCAGAATTCTTCAGGGCACTGGGAAAAAAGAAACTGATGGGTAGCAAATGCAAGAGCTGCGGATATGTATATGCAACACCAAGGGGACATTGCATGTTTTGTGGTTCAGAAACAGAGTGGCATGAATTACCAAACGAGGGGAGAATCCACACATTTACAACTTGTTACTTTGGAAGTGAAAAGTTTCTTCCTGAAACTCCGTTTAACCTTATTATGGTGGAGTTTGAGGGTGTTGATTCTCTGTTCATGGCTAGACTGATAGGAGCGTCTCAGGAAGATTTAAAAATAGGCATGAAAGTAAGAGCAAAATTCAAGAGAAATCTTACTTTTAGTCCTACAGACGTCTATTTCGTACCGATGAAGGAATAGAAATATGACTTCTGACAATTTTTTTTCTAATCCGGATAAAAGGGTTTTTATTTTAAAAATGGAAAATCAGGTAGATAGAGGGGCGCTATTATCAAGGTATAGCAGGACATCATCGCTTGATATAAGGGAACTTTATAAAAAGGAATTTCAGGAAAATCCAGACAGAGGTAAGAAATTTTATGAGCGGGTATTTCTGGAGTATGGCGATGAATCTGTAGCTGAATTAATATCGATTCAAATAGGCATACAGGGGATATCAAATATAGTAACAAAGTTAATCGAGGAATGCAGGGTTGGTTTATCCTATCTTGAAAAATCCTCAAGATATGTTAGCTATGAAAAAAAAGTAGATGGAAAATACCTATTTCTTGATTTTGAAAAGACTGGTATTGCGAAAAAATTTGAAGGTGAGTATAATTCCTTAATGGAAAAATTATTTGAATTCTATTCATATGGAATTCCAATAATTAAGGAGAATTTAAAAACAGATTTTCCACTTTCGAGTTTCCAAACTGAAGGGGAAGATTCAGCTTCAAAGGCCTATGAAACTGCCGTTAGATCAAGAACACTGGATGACATGAGGGCAATCCTTCCTTCCAGCACCCTGACGAATATGGGCATATCCGGAAATATCAGGGCATTCATTCATCTAATCCAAAAACTGGATCAAAGCGGAATACCAGAAGCGAAGGAAATTTCTGATCTACTTTATGACGAACTCTTCAGCGAGTTTGAAAATCTAGTAAAGTCCGCTAGAGATCCCCGTTACACCAAAAATCATGAGCCCGGAATTGAACAGAAAGATACTCAATCCCTTTCAAGTACAGATGGAAAAGGAATTAATTCAGTAGATGTAACCTTAACAGAATATAATAAAAAGCAAACATCAAATATAGGAAATATTTTATGCTTCTCTAATCCCACTTACATTGGCCAGAATAAGAAAGACATAATAGACTTAATTGCCGATGAAAGAAGGAGCCGAAGAGATAAATTACCAAGGGCGTTTGAGTTTATTAATCTGACATACAGGATCGTTATGAATTATGGCGCTTTCAGGGAGTTCCAGAGGCACAGATTTATGAGTATATTAAGGAAAGATATTACTCCCGAACATGGTTATTATATTCCAGAATATGTTTCCAATAATCCCGATCTTTCATCCAGAATGAAACAATTATTAGACGATGTAGGAAAACTCTATATTCACATAAGGAAGGATTCTGGTGGAAAACTGGCACAATATGTGTTACCATATTGCACGAATTATGAGATACTTGTTAATACAAATCTCAGGGAACTGGCATATTTCAGCGAATTAAGATCAACTCCCCAGTCACACCCAGATCTTAGGGAAACTGCAATTAAAATGGTTGGCACATTTCTGGATCAGGAGCCAGAATTTAAGCCACTATTCAAATTCGTTGATTATGGTAAGTATCCACTGGGTAGATTTTTCCAGGAATACAGAAAAGAGGAAAAAATTAAAAAATTATGAAATTGATTCAAAAAGTAATGTTTCCTGCTGAACATGGCTGTTGAAATTGATATCTATCAATTTTATTTTCATTTTTACTATTAAGAAATGTAACCAAGCTAAGGATAGATGAATGGTTCAATTACAGAATTTTTATCGTAAAAATATGCATAAAATTTATATTGAAGAACAAATTTACCAAGTAGAAATAAGGAGGAAAAAAGATGTTAAACGGACAAATGCCGATATTTATATTAAAGGAAGGTACAAGCAGGGATCAGGGTAAGAATGCACAGAAAAATAATATAGATGCAGCAAAAGCCATTGCCGAGGCTGTGAGGACAACTCTTGGACCGAAGGGAATGGACAAGATGCTTGTAGATTCGATTGGAGATATTATTATTTCCAATGATGGGGCAACCATTCTGAAAGAAATGGATGTAGATCATCCTACAGCAAAGATGATAGTGGAAGTTGCAAAGTCACAGGATACAGCAGTTGGAGATGGAACCACAACCTCAGTTGTACTTGCGGGCGAATTCCTAAAGCAGGCAGAGGAACTTCTTGAACAGGGAGTACATCCAACAGTTATTGCAAATGGATACAGACTGGCCGTAAATCAGGCAAAGAAGGAGTTAGACGCCATCGCAAAGGATGTAAAGGACGACAAATCTCTTGAACAGGTTGCAAGAACTGCACTTTCAGGTAAGAACATAGGGCTAGGCGGAGACATGCTATATAAATTAATTGTAAAAGCAGTAAATGCTGTGGCTGAAGAAAAGAATCATAAGTTCACAGTTGAACCATCCAGCATAAAGATTGATAAGAAGAGTGGAGGAAGTGTAAACGAGACAGAACTAATTATGGGGCTTGTCATAGATAAGGAAAAAGTTCATTCCAAGATGCCTTCTGTAGTTAACGATGCAAAGATAGCACTTATTGACTCAGCATTGGAAATAAAGAAGACAGAAATAGAGGCAAAGGTCCAAATTTCAGATCCTTCTAAAATACAGGATTTTCTAGATCAGGAAGTTGACACATTCAAAGAAATGGTTTCCAAGATAAAAAAGAGTGGCGCAAATGTGGTTCTATGCCAGAAAGGTATAGATGACATTGCTCAGCACTATCTTGCGAAAGAAGGTATTTATGCAGTAAGAAGAGTCAAGAAGAGTGACATGGAAAAACTTGCAAAGGCGACTGGCGCAAAACTTGTTACAAATCTCGACGATCTTTCAGCATCATATCTTGGTTCAGCAAAGAAGGTAGAAGAGAAAAAGATAGGCGACGACAGAATGACATTTGTAACCGGATGCAGCAATCCAAAAGCAGTAAGTATACTTATCAGAGGTGGAACCGAACATGTTGTGTCTGAGATCGAAAGAGCACTTAATGACGCCATAAGAGTTGTTGCAATTACAAAGGAAGACGGAAAAATACTTCCAGGTGGCGGAGCAGTGGAATCAGAACTTTCATTGAGAATAAGATCATATGCTGCCAGTGTTGGCGGAAGAGAGCAACTCGCTATAGATGCTTTTGCCAAGGCTCTTGAGGTTATACCTAGAACTCTGGCAGAAAATGCAGGTATGGATCCTATCAACACCCTTATACAGCTAAAGGCAGAGCATGAAAAGAAGAATATTAACACAGGAATTAACTTCTCTGATAACAAAGTCTCTGACATGTATGCAATTGGAGTATTCGATCCACTTAAAGTAAAAAGACATGCACTGGAAAGCGCAGTGGAAGTTGCTACTATGATATTGAGAATAGATGATGTCATAGCAAGCAAGAAGAGCGCGCCATCCCCCGGCGGCCAGGGAGGCATGGGTGGAATGGGCGGTATGGGCGGAATGCCACCATACTAATGCTTTTGATTTTTAAATTTCACCTATTAATATTTACACTCTTTTGTTCTCAGATTTAAAAAAAATTCTAACATTTTTACCGATCATAAATTTTACGAATTTAAACTCGTTTTGTCACTTATCCATGATCCGTAATTTACAATAATTAAACTCAAAAGGTAACCAAAATCAGGTAGACTTAAGAAGTTAATATAATGTAAAATATTATTTATCCTTTTATGTAATTGCCTTACGGTAAAATATGAATCTTTACGAGTATATGGGAAAACAGATTTTTAGGAAGTACGGTATTCCAGTACCGGAAAGCTATCTTGTTGAAAAAGAGTCAGACATTAGAAATTTTGAAAAACCCGTGGTGGTCAAGTCTCAGATCCTTCTTGGAGGAAGAGGCAAATCTGGAGGAATAAAATTTGCCAAGTCCCAGCAGGAACTTAACGATGGTGTAAAAGAGTTACTTGGAGCTAAAATTAGAGGTCTAACAGTAACAAAGGTTCTGATTGAAGAAATGATTCACATCAAAAAGGAGATGTATGTAAGTATTGCTCTGGATAGAACAGAAAAAGAGCCAATTCTTATTGCTACAACTCAGGGAGGAGTAGAGATTGAATCAATCCCTCACGATCAACTTTATACAAGACATATAGACCCAATTCTTGGATATTCTGATTTCATAGGAAGAGAAGCTGTAGCGTTCATGAAACTGGATCCTGATATAGCTAAACAGTTTATGTCTATTTTGAAAACACTTTATAAAATATGGGTCGAAGAAGATTGTGAACTGGTAGAAATAAATCCTCTCGTCATAACCGAAGAAGGAAAGCTTATAGCTGCAGACTCGAAGGTTGTTGTTGACAGTGATTCAGTATACAGGCACAAGGAGTTTGAAGTAGTTGATCCAGAGAAGACACCACTGGAATTAGAAGCTTCCCAGAAAGGCTATGCGTTTATTGAACTTGATGGGAATATTGGAGTAATTGCAAACGGAGCCGGATTAACAATGGCAACTCTTGATGCATTAACTCTTCACAAGGGAAAACCAAGAAATTTCCTTGATCTCGGAGGAACGGATAATTCAGATATAGTTGCAAATGCCTTCGATCTTGTGCTTAAGGCGAAACCAAAGGCAATACTGGTCAATATATTTGGTGGGGTCACTAAATGTGACACAGTGGCAAATGGTATAGTAATGGCAAAGAATAAGCTCTCAATAACACAGCCAATTGTTGTTAGATTGAGTGGTGTAAGGGATGATGAAGGACGGAAAATACTAAAGGATAGTAATATAGATTCATTCCCCACAATGATGGAAGCAATAGAGAGAGTTGTAAAGTTAGCAGGAGGTAATTAAAATGAGCGTTTATGTTGATGAGAATACAAAAGTAATTGTTCAGGGAATAACAGGGCATCAGGGTGCATTTCATGCTGGAGAAATGCTTGCATTTGGAACAAAGGTAGTTGCTGGCGTTTCCCCCGGAAAGGCTGGAACTAAGTTCATGGACAGGGTTCCCATAGTTGGCTCAGTCAGGGATGCAATGGAATTTAAGCCAGATGCTACCATGATCAGCGTGCCTGCCCCTTTTGTAAAGGATGCGGCTTTCGAGGCAATCGACTCAGGGATCAATTTCATTTACATACTAACAGAACATGTGCCATTCCACGACTCAATGGAAATAGTGCACAATGCAAGGAGAAAGGGTGCAGTTGTAATAGGACCAAATGGACCTGGAATCACAGCCGTTGGTAAATGCAAAATTGGAATCATGCCAAATAAAATATTCAGAAAAGGTAACATTGGAATAGCGTCAAGAAGTGGAACACTAACCTATGAAATTGTTGATGCTGTTACAAAGAGTGGTATGGGAGAAAGCACAGTCATAGGGCTTGGTGGAGATCCTGTAGTAGGTCTTAACTACATAGATATACTGAAGCAGTATGAAAAGGACCCAGACACTGAAAAAATCGTTCTTGTGGGTGAAATAGGTGGCAGTAATGAAGAGCTTGCAGCCCAGTATATAAAAAAGCACATCACAAAGAAGGTTGTGGCATACATAACAGGAAGAAGTGCACCACCAGGAAAGAGAATGGGTCATGCAGGAGCCATTATAGAAAAGGGAGTTGGAACTGCAGAATCTAAGATTAAAGCTTTCAATGCAGCTGGAGTAAAGGTTGCCGAGTACCCAACAGATGTACCATCACTTCTGGAGTGATCCCTATGATTAAAAAAGATTTGGTATCGATTCTTGATATCAGGAATGACTTTAGCGAGATAGTAAATATGGGGTTAAAGTTCAAGAGATCAAGATACCAGACCAGCCCATTGGTTGAAGGCCGATCCATGGGGATGATATTCGAAAAATCAAGTACAAGAACTAGAGTTTCTCTTGAAACAGCAATGTACCAACTTGGGGGAAATGCACTTTACCTAAACCCCTCAGATATGCAAATGGGCAGAGGTGAAACGGTAGAAGACACTTCACGAGTTCTATCAGGAATGCTTGATATCATTACTTACAGAGCTTTCAGTCATGAAAACGTGGTTAAACTTGCAAAATACTCTTCGGTTCCTGTAATCAATGCATTAGACAACCAGGAACATCCACTTCAGATGATAGCAGATTTTATGACCATAGCCGAAAAGAAAGGAGAATTTCAGGGAAAGAAGTTTTCATACGTTGGTGATGGGAACAATATGGTAAATTCACTAGTGCTTACCTGCGCAATGACTGGAATGGATATTTCCATAGGCACTCCTAAAAATCATATGCCTGATCAGTCATTCATAGAAAAGGCAAAAAAAATAGCAAGGGAAACTGGCAGTACTGTTACATTGACCGATAAACCTGGGGAAGCAGTGGAATCTGCGGATATAATATATACAGATGTATGGGTTTCAATGGGAGAGGAAAAGCAAAGGGAAGAAAAGGAAAAGGATCTTAGGCCATTTCAGGTTAACAGTGAACTTGTAAAAAATGCAAAAAAAGATTACATTTTTATGCACTGTCTTCCTGCTCACAGGGGACTTGAAGTAACAGACGAAGTCGCAGATAGCATCAACAGTGTAATTTTCCAGGAAGCTGAAAACAGGCTGCATAGTGCAAAAGCAGCAATTGTTTACCTTTTAAGCAATTAAAAGGAAACATAATTTTTTATACAATTTTTAGCATTACAGAGTATGGCGGAATTAACAGAGTCTATGAAAAAGTTCAGTATTGAAAATGATCTGAAGTTAGATTACCTAGAAATTAAGTCGGAAGGAAGCAGGGGAAAAATAATGGTAGTCTCGGAGATATGGGGACTCACAGCATTTATTAAATCTTTTAGCAGGAAACTGGCAATGGAAGGATACGACGTTATTGCACCTGACTTATATTCAAGACCAGAAGACAAGAAGGTATTTACCGAAGAGAACATAATGGATGCCATGCGTCCTATGTGGTCGCTTCCTCCAGAAAAAAGAAGAGATCCTGAGGCAATAAAAGAGGTAATGGGAAAATTGTCTCCAGTTGGAAAACAGATTTTTGAGTTTGTCTCAGAAAAAAGAGAGCTAATGGAAAAGAGAATGCTTTCCGATCTTTCCAAATTATACGAACAGGAGATGAAAGGTGTTAGTAAGAAAGGAATAATTGGGTTCTGCATGGGCGGGGGTCTTGCCTTTCAGCTTTCAACATCAAAAGCATTCGAAGCTTCAGTTATATTCTATGGTGCAAGTCCAAGAAATCTGGATGAAATGGAACACATAAAGGGAGCTGTGTTTGGAATCTATGCAGGCGAGGACAGTGGTATAAATGCAACTCTGCCTCAGGTCATGGAAAGAGTTGTAAAATACAAGACCGATTTCGAAATGAAGCTTTACCCTGGTACCTATCATGCCTTTTTCAACGACACTGGAATGAGTTATAATAAGGAGGCATCAGAAGATGCATGGGAAAAAGTGAAATATTTCTACAGGAGGTATATGAAATGAGTGAAATTAAACAGGAAGAGGAAGGCATATTTGATGGTTGTTTCTATGTATGGGTAGATGTAACCAAGAAATACATGTCAGATAAGGGAAAGACATTCAATGATTATAAGAAACTTGAAAAGGTTTGAGACTTCCTCTATTCCAGCCTTTTTGCATATAAGAACAAAACATCAATAGATACCCGATCTTTTTCGTGGTGGCTGTATGTTCTAGGAATGATAAGTTTCTTTCTGCTGTACGAAAGAACTGTTGCACGCCCCTTCAGGAAATTAAGAACGAAATCTTTCACTTTCCAGTTATGAATTAGATAAATGAAATCACCAATTTTGAATATTTTCTCAAGGAAGGGTAGATCCGAATCTCTTATAACCGAGCCAAAAGGTGTGTTACAAAACACTGTGTCCCAGTGGCCATTTATATTCCTTATATCATCAGTTAATATTTCAACATTTTTGAAACCGCTTAGGTTTTTATGAAGTACTCCCTCCTGATCTTTATCAATTTCCAGTGCAGTAACCAATCTTGCACCAAAATAAATAGAACCATATGAAAAGATCCCGTTGCCACTGCCAGCGTCCATAACTGTTCTTTCCTTTATGTTTCCGTTTATGAATGCAAGGTTTAAAATCTCTGAAGCTAGCACAGAATCGGTTGAATACTGCTCAAGTTCATTCTTTGGGTTACTTATTGGCTGCAGTTTTGATAATCGTATTTCCAAATCCTTTTTAGAAAGTTTCAATCTTCCCTGCTCTTTCCGCCAATCGCCATCTTGATTACATCAACGGCAACTTTCTTTGAAGTCTCTCTTGACATGCCTCTTGATCGTAATATATCCTCAATCTTTCGTATGGCCCTTTGCTTTTTCCATGTTCCCTCTTCATGAGCGGCAAGGACTATATATCTGGCTATCTCCCTATCTACATCAATCCCAAATCTTTCTCTTATTTTAATCTGCCAAATCGGTATTAGAATATCTGGAATATTCCTCAAGTTATTGCTCTCTCTTCTTTGAGCTATAATTTTATTTGGATCTTTCCTTTTAACCGAAGGCATATTGCATGATTAATAATTAATAATTAAATTTATTTTTATTGAGGTGTTTTATTAAATTGGTACAATTCTTACTACGTTGCTTCCCCTGATTATTACTGTTCCAAGTTTTCTGTTAAGTTCTTCTCCTGTTTCCTCAACCGACCCCATGACCATATTCATGTACTCGTCGTATCCTGTCAATACGCCTTCCAATGTCCTGTTATCCTTTAGCAATAACGATACTTTTTTGTTCAAATTCTCTTCCAATATTTTCATCGGTACTATCATTTTCATCCCTCAGTTATATTCCTCGCTGTCAATATCTTCCTTCCTCATTATGAACTGTATTAGTCCCCTAATGACGTCTTTCATGTCGTCAACCTCCTTCCTCAAACTCACAATATCCTTGTTTAGTTTTTCGATATCCTTTATGTTGGTTTCTCCTTTCATTTTTTCATCTCCCCAAATTCAGGCGATCCATAATCAGGAGCTATTTTTCGCATTTCGCTCCTGTTGCAGTTTTCACAGAAAAGAACGCCGTTTTTAAGTACAAGCACTTCTCTGCATCTCGAGCATCTAGATTTAAGAACACCAAGTCTGTTTCCATTTAGGGTTATTTCTAGGTTTTGACCTACCCTGATCACTTTTCCTCTTATTAGATCTCCTATATGAACGGTCTGAGCTCTTCTATCTTCCTTTTTGTAGTCCTGCATGTTTCTGATGTATCCGTCTGCCATATAATTTTCAAGTATTCCATTTTGTTCTATTCCCACAATCTGGATTGAAACCTGTCTTGAATCATTTTTCATTATTTTACCATAGACAATATCTTCAATCCTCGGTAGAATTCTCTTTATTCCATTATCTACGCTGGCAACAAGCTCTTTATCATTCTTCTTAACTTCTCCAGAGGTAGCAGAAATTATTCTTGAGTTTTCCTCAAGTGTGTTTTTTCCAGGTAAATATTCTTCTGAATAGGCCAGAACATCTCCAGGAATAACATAAGTAGTCTTTTCTTCTCCCATACCAATCATTTCTGAATTTGTTAAATCAATTCATGTTATTAATGTTTTCAATTTTTCATTATATTTATTGCTTCCCAGTATGGGAATTATAAACTGTGCCTATTTTGATCCCATGATGAAACGACTGAATTTGTTATTCAGACAACAGGAGCAATCATAAAGATATTGATTAATGAAACAATTATGAAAAGGGCTTGTGGGGTAGCTAGGATATCCTAATGGCCTTCGAAGCCGAGGACCCGGGTTCAAATCCCGGCAGGCCCGTAAGAAAATTAAAGTTAAAATTAAAGAAAAACTGTTGGTATGCCCATTAAATTTCCAAAACCAGGGTTTTTATTGAGATTGTTATGAAATGATGGGTTCAGGTAATATTTAATTTTAATTTATAGAGAAAACTCATTTGACTTTGTTCCCATTTAACTGAAAATAATTAAATATTAAAAAATTATAGAAAAAAATAGAAATCTTATTCAATACTTAAAAAATAACCTAGTATGAGTGATGACTTCTACGTTGAAGGGGAAGAAAAGTTTGGAGCGATATCATCTCATTTCTATAACATATCCAAGGTAATTCCTGTCTTTAGGAGGTATAATAAATTTGTTTTAAATGATCTTCTATCTTATAAAATTTCAAATGCAATGGATGTGGGCTGCGGAACGGGTAATATGCTTATATCTCTATGGAATTTAAACCCTTCAGCAACATATCTAGGTATTGACCCGTCACCGGATATGATAAAAATTGCAGCATCAAAAGCTAGGAAAAAAGGGTCAACAGAAAAAATTAATTTCAAGCAGGGAAGTAGCAGAATGATACCAACAGATTCCAAGTTTGATATGATTTACGTAAGTATGAGTTTTCATCACTGGAAACAGAGGAATGAATCCATTATTTACCTTATGCAATTTCTAAAACAGCAAGGACATATAAACATTTATGAACTTCAGCCTCAGAAAACATTCTATAAAAGAATCGCAAATAGTCATACAATGAGTGAGGAAAAATTTAAAGAAATTGGAAGCGAATTAAACCTTAATTTTAATATCAAAAAAGACAAAGAATTTATTCGTTGTTCATTCACTCAAAAGATTGAGTAGATTACTTTTCCTGCTTTTCCATTTTTTTCCATGCTCCCATTCCTCCCTTCAAATGAGACACATTTTTAAACCCATTTCTTAAGAGAGTGGCTCCAGCAGCTCTACTTCTGTGTCCTGTTGCACAGATCAGAATATATTCTTCGTCAAAGGAAAGATCCTTAGTTTTTTTCTTTATTTTACTTAGTGGTATCAAGGTTGCTTCCTTTATATGGCCCGCCTCATATTCTCTTTTAGTTCTGACATCTATAATTTTAGCATTCCCTTCATTTAATTTAGTTTTTACCTCCTCTGGAGATAGTTCTTTTAAATTTTGAGGTGTCTTGAAGAAATCCATTATAGACATAAATAGCAATCCCTAATCAGTATAAAATAAAATCTCATAAAAATAAGAAAAATTATCTTAAGGAAAATTTAAATAATGTTTTTACGGTAATTTGTAATGTGGAACTATGAAAACATCTAATGTCGAAGTAATATGTCCAATGATCACTCCATTTGACGGTGAGGGAAAACCTTCAAGGGAAAACCTGAAAGTATTTCTCGATGACATGAAAGAATTTGGAATTAATAAAATATTTCCGCTCGGAAGCAACGGCCTTTTTAATTTGATGACTCTGGAAACAAAAAAATCTTTTTTGAAAATGATTCAGGAAGAGGCTTCAAATTTTGAAGTACTGGTAGGAGTTGGCTCACAAAACACCGAGGAAGCACGGGAGATGGCAAAATATGCAGAAGATTTGGGATTTGATAAGATAGTCCTGCAACCTACATACTATAACAAGGCAGAACAATCATGGATAATAAGGCATTTTGAGGCGGTGTCAGAGGTTTTCTCAGGAAAGTTCTATATTTATAACATTCCGCAGTTCACAGGTTCAAGAGTTGAAATAGATACAATGAAATCTCTTGTAGAAAATATTGGTAGAATTGAGGGTATCAAGGACTCATCAGGAGACATAAGATTTTTTAACGAAGTTGCAGCCAATTTTTCTGATAGTTTGAAGGTGTTTCAGGGGCAGGATGATCTTCTACTACAGGCACTTTCTATAGGTGCTAAAGGAGGAGTTTGCGGAACCACAAATATAAATCCACTGGTTACAGACGTTTATAAATACTTTGTAGATGGAAATATATCTATGGCAACGAAGACACAGAGAATATTCAATCAATTCTTTAAAATGGTTAATGAATATCCATTTCCATCAATGGTCTATGCAGCATTCTACAGGAAACATAACATAAAGGGAAAATTACCGGACCCAATTACCACAATACCAAGAATTGTAGAAAGTAAGATCATGGATGTGCTGAATTATACAACTCACATAGAACCTCAATAAAATTCAATTTTACCAATAAACTATTTATATAATCTTAAGTTAACGTTTTACTCTGTGAAGGAGGAGAAAAGCATGGACAAAACAACATATGTCAAGTTTGAAACTCCCGAGTCTTTAGAGAAAAAGATTCTGGAATTAGTAGAGAATTGCTATAGAAGTGGAAAAATCAAAAAAGGTACAAATGAGGTTATAAAGTCAATAGAAAGGGGGGAAAGCAAGCTCGTTGTAATAGCCGAGGATGTAAACCCACCAGAGGTTGTATACTTTATCCCTAAGTTATGTGAAGAGAGGAAAGTACCGTTTGCCTATGTGAAAACAAGATCCGAACTTGGATCGAAAGTAGCAATAGGGTCAACTGCTTCAATTTCAATTACAGACGTAGGGAAGAATGAGGAACTACTCAAGCAGATAACATCAGAAGTAGCAAACCTCAATAAGTGAGGTGTATTAAATGTTAGATGATGCAACACCAGCTGAAGTAGTTGAATTAATGGGTAGAACTGGTATGACCGGTGAGGCTACTACTGTTAAGGTTAGGGTACTGGCTGGCAGGGATCAGGGAAGAATTATAGCCAGAAACGTCCTTGGTCCTGTTAAAGTTGGAGACATATTGATGCTAAGAGAAACCGCCAGGGAAGCTAAGAAGCTTTCAATGAGGTGAATTTTATGGTCAGCAGAGAGTGCAGTTTTTGTGGAACAGAAATCGAACCAGGAACTGGAATGGTTTATATTAGAAGAGATGGAGCTATCATAAACTTTTGCAGTAAAAAATGCAGGGTAAATCAAACAAAGCTGAAAAGAGTACCAAGAAAAGTTAAATGGACAAGAGAATACCAAAATTTAAAGGCCATAAGAAAAGCATCAGAAGCCCACAATCTTGAACAGAGCAAACAGGTCGAAAGCGAGCCTGTAAGTACAGAAGTTAATAATCAAGAAGGCAGTCAATAATGGCAGCAGAAAAAACACTTATTTTAATAAAGCCTGATGGAGTTAAACGAAGACTGTCAGGAGAAGTAATAAAAAGGCTTGAACAAAAGGGCATCAATATAAAAGGACTCAAGTTGATGAAATTAAGTAAGGAGAAAGCTGAGAAACATTATTCTGTTCACAAGGATAAGCCATTTTTTAATGATCTTGTTTCTTATATTACAAGTGGTCCAATAATAGCGATTCTGGCTGAAGGAAACAGTGCCATATCAGTCGTAAGAGGTCTGGTTGGCGCAACGGACGGTTCAAAAGCATCACCCGGTACAATAAGAGGGGATTTCTCCATAAGCATTGATAAGAATATAATTCATGCTTCAGATTCTGTAGAATCTTTCAATCACGAATATCCAATATTCTTCAATAGCAGTGAAATTCTCGATTTTACCTATGGGGATGAAAATCTATTCTGAGGTGTAATATTATTGTATGGAAGCCCTCAGACAACCAATTGTTTGTGTTCTTGGTCACGTTGATCACGGTAAAACAAGTATTTTAGACTCCATTAGAGGAACCTCCCTCATGAAGAAGGAGTCAGGAGGTATCACACAAAGGATTGGTGCAACTGAGATCAGTATCCAGCGTATTATTGAGATTTCAGGAGGAAAGATTTCTTCAAAAATGTTCAAGATTCCAGGCCTTCTTTTTGTTGATACTCCTGGTCATGTTGCCTTTGCAAATATGAGGACAAGGGGAGGTGCTCTGGCTGATATAGCCATACTTGTAATAGACATAAACGATGGTATAATGCCTCAAACGGTTGAGTCTATAAATATTCTTAGAAAATTTAAAACACCTTTCATAATAGTAGCCAATAAGATTGATACACTGGCTTACTTTATTAAACCAGAAAATACGAGCTTCTCAGAGTTCCTAAAGGAGCAAAGACAGGAATATATTGATGAGTTGGACAACAAATTATATGCTATAATAAATCAACTGTACCAGCACAATCTTACGGCAGATAGATTTGACAGAATAACTGATTTTACCAAAAATGTTTCCATAGTGCCGTCAAGTGCAAAATATTCCATAGGAATACTCGAAATTCTCATGACAATCTCAGGATTAGCACAAAGATTTCTTACACCTTCAATTGCACTGATAAACAACCTGGCAAAGGCAAATGTCCTTGAGATAAGAAGGGAAGAGTCACTGGGAATGACTCTGGACTCAATTCTATATCAGGGAAAACTAAAAACTGGAATGGCGGTATATGTAAATACATCAGAAGGCCCGAAGGAGACAAAAATTAAGGCACTGTTCACTAATGTTTCCTCAAAATCAACAAAGGTTACAGAAAGAAGTGTCGTAAACTCCGCATCTGGGGTAAGAATTGCAATTTCAGATAAGCTTGATGTGATTCCTGGCACAACCCTAATCGAAGCCAAGGGCGACATAGACTCCATAATCAAAGAACTGCAGGAGGAGAGTCAGGTAAAGATAGATCTGGATGAACATGGTATCACGCTGAAGGCAGATACTCTGGGTTCACTCGAGGCAGTTGCATTTGAGCTTGGAACCCGTGGTATCAAGATTCGTTCAACTCAGATAGGTGAAATAAGTAAGAGAGACCTGATTGATGTCTCAACACTCCCCGATCAGATGGATAGAATTCTCGCGGGATTTAATGTTGATCTTTCAACCGACGCTAAAAATAACTTAATGAACTATGATGTTGCAGTTGTTGCTTCAAAGGTTATATATTCACTCATTGAGGAAATTGAAAAATGGTTGAAAAATAAGAAGGAGGAGATGGACGAGGAAAGCAAGCAGGGTATGCCGATTCCATCAAAGCTGGTTATAATGCCAGAATATATTTTCCGTGCTGCAAAACCCATTATAGTAGGAGTAAAGATATTATCTGGAAGGATAAAGGTAGGGGACAACATGATAAGGGATGATGGCAAGTATGCTGGTACCATAAAAAGCATAAGAGATGGAGAAGTCTCAAAAAGATTTGCTGAAGCTGGCCAGGAAGTTGCCGTAGCAATTGATGGAGTTACCCTTAACAGGCAAATTTCTGCAGATCAGCCTATATACGTAGACATAACTGAAGATGTAGTAAAAAAACTTAAGGAAAGATCACTGGACGAAAAAACGATGGAAACGCTGGAAGAAATTATTAAAATAAAGAGAAAAGAGAATATTTTCTGGGGAACGAGAGTATAGGATTCATGCACAGGACTGCTGCTGGATATTTAAGTAATATTATAGATCAATCCACTATAGATTCGTAAACTCATAAGTTAGAAATTTTGGGGTCTTGTAGAAGCATGAATCAGATTTATAAGAAAATTAAAATGATCGTAATAATCAGGATGGCGACACTACCAGAAATAGTAATATTGTTATAGGCTGGAGTATAATTATAGGCAAAAGCAAGTAAGGGAAGCAGAATTCCACCTTTTATAACAGTACTGCCAGTTATAATCCCTGCAACACTCTTTGAATCATTTCTCTTTATAGAACTCTTTATGACCACTATCTCAGGAATTGAGCCTAAAATACCTGGTATAATATATCCTGAGTTGACCTCTCCTATATTCAAATCGATCCCCATGGAAGCTGTGCCCCGCGATAGGTACAGTGAAAAAACTAATATGCTAACTACAAAGATGATAAGTTCCAGAATATTGGTCCCAATAACCTGTTTTTCTTTCTTATCAACTTTCACTTCCGTAATTCTTTCTTTACTGCTAAGATAATAAAATGCGAAAAACGAAATACCTATAGTTACAATGGTTAAAAGTAATATTACCGGAACTTCTTCCATATGAAGTACTACTAGGAGAAGAATATAAACTGGGGCTATTAATAAAAAGGGAGCGTATCTTTTTTCAATCTTAGTTCTGGAAAATTTTAGAATAACAAGAAAAATCAACAGGGTAACAACAATGGATCCTACAAGTGTTCCTATGGATATGCCTGGATATCCTTCTGCAATAGAGCTAGCCGATACAGCAATTTCATCAAAACTTGTTAGAAATGAAAAGAGTGTCAGTCCATAAAACAAACCCGGTTTCCTTCCAGTGATCTTTTCAATCTCTTCGTACAATTCATCAGAACTCATGTCGAGTCCAAAAATTATCGCAATAATGAAAATTATAATAATTACTGGCTCCCGGGTAAAAAAAACGATAGAACCAGCAATAAGTAATACAGCTAAAATTAAGAAATTTTGTTTACGGTTCATTACCAGCTTTAAACAAACTGAGTTGCAGCTGGCTGGGGTGCATTACTTAATGACACTTTTGAACCACGCTCGTGCTTTACGAACTGAACTTCTTTAGGATTCAACTTTTCCTTAATGTACTGAAAAGCTATATCTGCCTTTTCTGGATCTCCACATGTGAATAGGTCCAGCGCAATCATACCATACTCTGGCCAGGTATGGAATGATATATGAGATTCAGCTAGTAAAACGATACCGCTTGCACCTACTGGTTCAAATTGATAGTAATCCGATGAAATTTTTGTGAGGTTTCCAACCCTGATGGACCTCTCAATTATCTCCATCAAATTCTCTTTTCGCTCCAGAAGCTCTGGTTCTATACCATACATGTCTGCTAGAATATGAATTCCCACGGCCACCTTCATCGTCCTCCATCATTGCACCTCTTTGTGTATGAACTAGTCATAATTTCTTATTATTTAAATATTGATACATGTTGATCCACTTTTTTAAATTCATCATAGTGAATAAAAACTATGGACAACTAACCTTTGTTCGAATATTTTGACTAATATACTTTCAATATTATATTTTAAAGGTTGTAAGATTGGTTTTCACATTGGGAAATTTTTCCTTGAGTGCAGAAAATTCCTCAAAATTTAGGTTAAGGGATTCAGCGGTTGTGTATATCTTTGAGTCTAGTCCTCTATTTGCGCAATCAAAGGCTCCGGCAAGAGGTGCGAATATGTTCACGTCAATCTCACTGGAAAGTATGGAATAGGCACCTTCTCCCATTACAAATATCCTGAAATTCTCTCTCTCGGTTTCTACTAATTTTATTATTCTATCTCTGATTATTTCGGAGTTGTTCTCATTTAGATTCTCTATAGTCTCTATCCATACTGTCCCAAAATTAATGTTTATTATACCCTTTATGTCCCTTATTCTCAGCTTATTTCCTGCCTTTGCACTTTCGACGGCAATGGCTTCTGCCTCATTATTTTTGCTTTGTTTACATGCATGCAGAAACCCTCCATCCATATGAAGGTAAACAATTTCTCCGGCTTTGAAATTACTGTCACTAATGCACTCCCAGTCAGTTGATTTAAAAATGATGTCAGTCCCCTCAACAACAAAACCTTTTAGCAATTTCATCACAGAACTCAGGTATTCATATCCCTTAGGAGTGATCTTAAAGTCCTCAAGAAATCCTTTTTCTTTCATAGTAGTTATATAATATCTTACGCCCTGGAGTGTAATTCCAAGATCTTTTGCCATTAGAGTGAGGTTCGTTTCCCCTTTCAAGATTTTTATGAATAAAGATACCTCATTCACATTAATATCCTTCAAGGAGATTGATGAATCCATCGACCTTAATGGATCTCATTGTATTAAAATATTTCTTAACTCGGGACTAAGAGGGGATTTAGATTTAACTCTATATATTTTAAATAGAGGATATATGCAATTGACTTAATATTGGGACAAATTCTTTTTATACCTTAAAAAATGAAGTGTTAGGTTCAAAAATGTTAGGGCTTGCAGAAGAAATGGAAAATCAGAAAAAAGAAATTGAAAGTTTGGTGAAAGATAGTGTGTTCTTTAGAGCGATGAGTAATTACAATACCAGTCTCATGGAAAGAACACTTAGGGATATATCAGAATACTGGGTCCTCGTAGGAAAGCCAGATATAAAAGTAATAGAAGGATACGAAGAGCAGGACGTAATTAACCGTCTTGTTGAAGAAAACTTATTGATCAAAATGAATGATACTGAATATCCAAATTCCTATCTTTACCGAAGTGCACCGTTCGACGTAGCCCGATCTGAAAAGGACACATACATATGCACACGTGGTTCTCATGATGATGTGGGACCAACAAACTACTGGCTTAATACTGATGAAGCCATCGAAATAGCAAGAACAAACCTCGAAGGAGCGATGAAGGGAAAAACACTTTATATTGTACCATACTGGCTTGGACCAATAGATTCTCCTTTTGGGCAGGGTGGGATAGAGCTTACAGATAGTCTGTATGTCGTTCTAAACCTTATGAAAATAACCAGGGTAGGTAGGGTTACTGCAAAGCCAATAGCCTTGAGCAACTCATACGTTCTTGGAATGCATGCTACAGCAGATCTTAACCCAGAAAAGAGATACATTTTGCATTTTCCAGACGAAAATGATGGAATGGGAACCGTGATAAGCTTCAATACAAATTATGGAGGAAATGCTCTGCTTAGCAAAAAATGCCATGCACTGAGAATAGCTTCTTTCAGGGCAAAGAGAGAGGGATGGATGGCTGAACATATGATGATGATTGGAATAAGAGAACCTACTGGAAGGATGACCTATATTTCTGGGGCCTTTCCAAGTTCAAGCGGCAAAACTAATTTGTCTATGCTACAGCCTCCCGATGATTTTCTAAAGGCAGGATGGGACACCTATCTGGTAAGTGACGATATTACCTGGATGCATCCTGTAAATGGTCAACTTAGAGGAATAAATCCAGAATATGGTTTCTTCGGAGTTGCTCCGCACACGAGTTATAAAACAAATCCAAGGGCAATGGATGCAATCAAAAGAAACACTCTATTCACGAACGTTGGAATCGACTCAAGAAAATGTCCATACTGGGAAGGTATGTCAGAGGTGCCCGAAGGTCTTATTGACTGGAGGGGGAAACCTTTTGATGGAACGGATAAGGCCGCCCATCCCAACTCCAGATTCAGCACTCCAATAAAGGAATACAGAAATCTGTCTCCTGACTATGAAAACCCAAATGGAGCACCAGTAAGTGCTTTCCTTTTCGGAGGAAGGAGAAGTGATCTTATGCCACTTATAATGGAAGCCAGAAGCTGGGATGAAGGCGTCCTCTTTGGCGCAATGCAGAGGGTAGAGACTACTGCAGCTGCAATTGGAAAGGTTGGAGAGTTACGAAATGACCCAATGGCAATGAGGCCATTCATGCCCTATAACATGGGAGATTATTTCAAATATTATCTAGAAATGGGAAAGAAACTTGAAAAACCACCTCGGATATACAATGTTAACTGGTTCAGAAAAAATGAAAGTGGGGGATTTTTATGGCCAGGATACAGCCAAAACATGTACGTGGTAAAATGGATACTGGGAAGGGTAAATGGAGAAATAACAGACGCTGTTGAAACTCCTATGGGTTATGTACCTTCACTGGATTCATTCGATTATGGAACGATAGATAAAAACACCATGAATCAATTACTCCTTATAGATAGGAAAGGATTTCTTGAAGAACTTAAAACCGTAAGGCCATTTTTTGAATCTTTTGGAAGTCATTTTCCAGATGAACTGTGGGAGACATATTACAATGTTAAGTCAAGGCTTGAAAAGTGGTAAAATAAACAGAAAAGTAGAGTTTTCAATTTATCAAACTTTCCCTTATCTAGAAGCTCTGGCTCTTCAGAGAAAAATCAACAGCGAAATGATAAATGGCTCGGGTAGGGAATCCATAATTATATGTGAGCATGAGCCTGTTTATACCTGTGGTATTCATCAGGATGGGAACACAACAAATCTGGAAGGAGTTTATTTTATAGAAAGAGGGGGTGGAATAACCTATCATGGACCTGGACAGATCACTGCGTATTTCATGATTAACCTTAACCAGAGGGGAATAAACATTCTTGATCTGATTAACTTTGTTCATGAAGTAGAAATCCAGTACCTGGAGCAGCATGGAATAGTTGCACATTCCAGACTTAAAAAAGAAACTGGAGTGTGGGTTGGAAATCATAAAATCTCTTCTACAGGTTTTGCGCTTAAGGGTGGGTTTACACTTCATGGCATCGGGCTAAACGTTAACACAGATCTTCAAAAATTTAGCCTTATTAATCCATGCGGCTTTGACTGGTCAGTGATGACCTCAGTTTCTAAACTTAACGGTAAAACATACCATATGGAGGAGGAAAAAGGACTCTTTCTGAAAATTCTTAAAGAAAATTTAGGGATATAATAAAAATATTTTACTGATATCAGTGAGCTATGGTTTGTGACTGTTCTCTCAAAAACTGCTGCAGATAGTAGAATGAGCCTGTACCTTTTCCACTGATTCCACTAAGCTTCCATCCAACAAATGGCTGTGAACCAACCATTGCCCCTGTGGAACCTCCTCTTTCTCTGTTTGCATATATTGTTCCAACCTCGACCTCATCAAAATATTTCTGAATCTCAGATGGATCTTCAGTAAATATACCTCCAGTAAGTCCGTAATCAGATTCATTTATCCTTTCTATAGCCTCATCCAGGTTCTTTACCTTAACTATTGCAAGGAAAGGTAAGAACAATTCATGTCTAATTATATCGGAATTTTTTGGCAGATCGGTAACAATTGTTGGTCTCACAAAGTTTCCAGGACCTTCAATAACATTTCCTCCTGATAAAATCTTTCCATCTTTTCTGGCTACTTCTGAATATTTCTTAAATTTCTCAACTGCCTCCTTATTAATCACGGGTCCCATGTAAGTCTCAAGTTTCTTTGGGTCTCCAACGATTAGTTTATCAGTCGTTTCCTTAATCTTTGTAAGGAATTGATCATAAACTTTCTCTTCTACATAAGCAATTGAACAGGCACTGCATTTCTGCCCAGAATACCCAAAGGCTGCTCTATAAACACCATTTACAGCCTTGTTAATATCTGCCTTAGAAGTAACAGTGATTGTATCCTTTCCGCCCATTTCCGTAATAACCACTTTTGGCCTATCCTTAGTTGCATTCTTAAATATACTTATACCTGCATCGCGGGATCCCGTGAAAAGTATTCCTGATATATCCTTATGAGCTGTTATATACGGTCCAATCTCACTTCCTTTTCCAGAAATAAAAGCAATGTTTTCAGATGGTACACCTGCCTCAATCAGCGTTTTCACGTATAGGTAAGAAGTGAGTGGTATATCACTTGACGGCTTTAGCAGTACAGAATTTCCTGTAATCAATGGTCCAGCAACCATACCGGCAGTTATGGCGTAGAAATTAAATGGTGCTATTACGGCAAAAACACCATATGGTTTCATGTAGGACATACTTTCCTCATTTTCATATCCCTTTCCGGTAAATCTTACAAAACCCTGATTTTCAATAAGATTCAGTGCGTAATACCTCAGGAAGTCTATCCCCTCATCCACGTCTGCCATTGCCTCTGTTCTGTTCTTCCCATTTTCATAAGCAAGCAGTGCAGAAATCAGGAATTTATCTCTCGACATTAGATCAGCAGCCTTCAGCATTACTCTGGCCCTATTTACATACCCTGACTTGAACCATGACTTCTGTGCCTTTTTAAGCATGGAGATTGCCTCATCAACATACTTCTGTGAACCAGCCTGGAAAATACCTATCTCCTTCCCATCCACTGGGGAGGTATGCTTAATCTTATTACTCTCCTCTACTTCTTTTCCTATAATATTTTTGTATTCTTTTCCAATATATTTCTTTGCTTCCTCACAGGCTTTATCATACAATTCGTTAAATTCTTTTTCCTTTCCATTTTTTACATATTTAACATATGTAACTTCATTTTCGAATGGCATACTTCTAAATGTTTGGATCATACATAAATATTGCATCATTTTATACAGAACTGAAAAACCAGTGATATTTTTCTTATTCCAATCTCTATTTTATGGTTATTTTTTATTATCTCGGAACAGATGTTAGTCTTGATAGGGACTTATCATTTATGCAAGAAATTTTATTTCTATTGGAATCGAATACAACATTGCCTGATTTTCTAGAGGAAATTAAAAGTCTAATCAAGAAATACACAATATATGAAATTTCTAGAAAAATTCGATCCAGTATTGCTTACATTCATTCTTGCATCTACATCTGTGGTTCTTTCTATCTTTATACTTTCTCTGGTACTTAATTCTAATATTTTGCTTATTGCTTCAAAGATTGCCTTTATTGTAGTTTTAGTTATATTTTTGATCTCCTCGGTATTATGGATCCTAAAATATATTACCCGCACTGGTTCCTTAAAGAGAGATTTAATATCAAGTACAAATCTCAGTATCTCCGGACTCCTATCAGTAATATTTTATGCGTTTGGGTTTTTCTATATAACATTCTTCGGTAAAAGTAACAATATCATGGGGATTTTCTCATTCATCTTCATATTGGCTTTTATCTATTCGCTTATAATAAACGTAGTATTTGATTACAGAGTTTTTAGTGGAAAAATAAGGCAGGGATCTCTCACCTTCGTAAATATAATACCTTCTATTGTAATGGCCGGGGGCATAATTCTATCCTCAGTTCTGGTTCCAGATCTAGAAGGAAGTGAGTTCAGCTATCTCATTATGACCATAGTATATCTCACAATGATGGGTTTTGGTATATCAATAATGCAATTTTTGTTTATAGCAACATCTGTTTTTCATTCATACCTTTCAGGAGGTAAACCAAAGAAGGAAATTCCATTCACAATGCTTCCCGTTGGTGGTCTCAGTATGTTTGTACTCAACTTTTTGCTTCTCCCAGATCTTGACCTGAGTCATAGTTTTCAATTTCCCGAGGCAATTTTATTAGAGATCTCAATTATGATTTGGGGCGCAATCCTTCTGTACCTGATCATAGCCTTAAGTTTCCTGGTTTTCACAAAATTTGATAAATATACTTCATCTCTCTTTGCCTATGTCTTTCCAGTGGGAATAGCAGATTTTGCAACTTATCTCCTGTGGAATAGTACCCGAACATATTTTTTTAAATTAGGTACATTGGTTATCTCATTTCTAGTATTCCTGCTGTATTCCTTTGCATTAATAAAGAATTTTAGCTTTAGGATAAAAATTAATTCATTTAAGTAATCCTAACTAATAATATTTTTATATATTTTATAGTCCCATTCCGTCGTCAACTGTCAGTGATTCCCCATTTATACCAGCTGAAAGAGGGGAAAGTAGGAACGCAGATACATATGCTATCTTCAAAGGGTCCATTACCTTACCATCGTTGAAGCCAAATGGAAATATACTCCCAAAATTATCATCTTTACCAACTGAACCTGGCAGTACTGAGTTAACTCTGATACCATTTTTCCGCAGTCCAGACGCAGTTATTCTTGTCATTTCTTCAATTGCATATTTTGAAATGGTATATCCTGAATGATTCGCTCCAAACAGATGCCTCGATGCGCCAATATTTACCATACTTGAGCCTGGGTCAAGTATGTCCTTTAAAGTGTATATCAAATTATATTGAGTCATAACATTCAACCTGAAGAATTTCATTAAGGTATCTGGTTTCACAACCTTATTATCAGCTGGTTCCCAAGTTCCAACATTGTTAACTGACCCATTTATGACTCCGCCTTCTTTTACTATTCCCTCTAAGGTTTTTCTTATTTCTGTGACGTCTTCGAGATTGCATTTCTCTATCTTTATGCCCTTATCAACCTTTTCAGAAGGAAAAACTCCACTTCTTGAGATCCCATAAACATTGGCTCCAAATTTTTTAAGCAATCTTGCGGTAGATAGACCCTGACCTGGACCAATTCCTGCTATCACGTACGTCTTTCCATCGAAGTATTCTTCCAGTATTCCCATGAATATCCATATATATTGATCTATTTAAAAATCATCTATCCTCTGTCAAATCCAGCATGAATTTATTAAAATTCAACATGGTAAGAGAACTCATATAGGATCTTTCCACCTTTTTTCTGGTGGATTTTCTTATTACTTTTCTAAAATCAATCTTATCGTAGACTATCTCTTCCAGAAATAAAAATTGTGCTGGAGCCAGCCTTCTCACTCTATATTCGTATGAAAATGGATTATCTGGCGTTTCCTTTTCTCTGGCCCTTTCCATGGCATATCCAATCATAAATCTGATCTGGTTCCACAGGAAGCCATTTGCCACAAATGATATGTATCTAACATTATTTCTCTGAAATTCATTAACCTCTGTTACTGTTCTTACAGTATTTCTTCCATTTAATTTACAAAAATTAGAAAAATCGTGTTCGCCCTCAAATTTTTTGAGGTCGTCGATATTAATAAAAGGGAATATTCCAGTTTCAGGAAGGAGATAGATGTATTTCTTAAAAGTAACCTTACGCACATTGAAATCATCACACACCTTCGTGTATTTATGGAAGTAAATATCTTCCAGACTCGAATTCAATATTCCAATTATATCCTCAACATTTCTATCAGAATCTATGGTACAAGTATTCATTATTGCTGATACCCCACGATCTGTCCTTGAGCAGCATCTTAGATTCAAGCCTAGTGAATTTTTATTCAATATCTGCAAAATGCTGTCTTCCACACTTCTCTCACCGGTACCTCTCTGAAAACCTGTAAATTTTGTTCCGGCATAGGAAAATCCAAGAAGATATCTCACACTCTGAAATTTTAGGATGTTAATTAACCCTTATGTATCTTCTTTCTCTGGATTAATATTGGGATGGAGCACCAAGCTTTATAAAAATGTTATAATGCGGTTATGTGTGGAATATCGCAGGATCAGGTATAGCGGGTTCATATCTTTATGGTAGGATGAGGAGAGAAGGATATGAAGTACGAATATTTGATCCAAAGGTTAAGGATTTTTACATACCATGCGGATTTGCAACAAATAAGAATCTCTTAAGGCCCTATCTCAATAATCTGAATATCGAAATGGATCAGGTTTTAGAGGTTGAAAACGTAAACGTGGAAGTAGCAGGTAATAATTTCAATCCAATACAGGCGGAAAATGTTGGTTTATGTACAATTAACAAAATGAAGATGGAACAGTTGATGTGTGGTGGAGAAGTACTGCAATCAGCTTGTCCTTCAAATCCAGATCAGCCGATCATTGATGCCACAGGAATCTCAAGGTTTTATCTTCCCGCAAGCAGAAATGACAAAAAGATGTTTGCCATTGAAAAGGTGAGCGGAAAATCAGAATACAAGGGATTTTATTTCTATTTCTTTCCAGAGGGAAGAGGATATTTCTGGTCCTTTCCACTGAGGGACAGGTATCATATCGGGGCAGGTGGTATAGATTTAGATGAAGTGAAATCTCATATAGAAAGGTATGAAGCTATCCGAACAGTATCAAGAAGAATAAGGATGAGACCCATAAATGAAAACATAACTTCAGGCAATGTGTTAGGAGTTGGAGAGAGCATCGGATATATATCGCCACTTCTGGGTGAAGGCATAATTCCCGCACTGGAATCTGCAGAAGCACTTTTCCAAAGCATAAAAAAGAGCGATGACGTTAAAGAAATATCTATTATTTACAGGGACAGAATAAGTAAGCGAATGAAGGAATTCGAAAAGATCGCAAATTTGGTGGAAAATGTTCAATCAGGAAAGATAATCACACCATCCAATATTTTTTCACTGAAGCTGGCATTGAATGAAGTAAAGAAATTTGGCTTCTCCCTAAGCCTCAGGAAAATTCTCGCTCATTTCCTATAGTATACCACCATCAACAGGAACCATGGAATCTGTAGTCGCCCCAAATGTATCCTCATCCAACATTGCTATTAGCATGTTTGCAACGTGTTCTGGAAGCACCTCTTTCCTGAGAAGGTTTCCCTTCTTGTATTCATCAGCAGTAATTCCTTTAGCTTTTGCTCTTGCCTCAAGAACACCATTTTCCCATATCTTAGAGTTCTTGAATATTTTGTCAGGATTTATGATATTTGATCTGATACCAAACTTACCTCCCTCCTTTGCAATATAATGAGACAGCTGTGCGGAAAATGCCTTGGTTGTCCCGTAGGATATCATACCAGGTCCAGGGTTGGTAAGGTTCTTTGTTATGTTGAAAACAAAATTCCCACCAATTCCCTGTTTTTTCATTATTTTGAAAACCTCCTGAGAAATTATGAAGGGGGCAAGAGAATTAATGTTGAAATGTAACATGAGAGTATCCAGCTGAATATCCTCAATGTATTCTGATTTCAGTACTCCTGCATTGTGGAACACTACATCCACACCTCCATACTTATCCCGAATATCTCTAATCATTTCTCTTACTCTCTCAGTGTCTGTGAGATCAATTTCATAGCCCAGAGTTTCAGTTCCAAATTCATTGGAAATTGATCTAGCAATATCGATGACTGACTTTTCCTTGTCAACACCAACAACATTGGAGCCATTTTCAGCAAGTTTTCTGAAAGCTTCAAGTCCAATTCCATTGGCTGCACCGGTTACAATACTAACGGTACCTTCAAGTTTCCTGGGTTTAAATTTTTTCAGTTTTGCCTCTTCCAGTGGCCAGTATTCCATATCAAAGGCCTCTTTTCTGGAGATAAAAGAGTGTTTTCCAAGTTTCTCTGCCACAGAATTTACTCTCATTGAATGAACAAACTGGTCCCTGATAATTGAACATTCCCTGTACGTTCTTGCAGCTGTAATGATTCCAAAACCCCTGATCAGAATAATAGATGGGAATGGATCATGCATTGGGAATTCTTTTATGTACATCTTATATTCTTTTTCGTATTTTTGTGAGTATTCTTCAACTTCCTTACTAATGTCTTCTTTTCCTGTGAGATATAAATAATCATACTTCGTACGTATAAGCATGTCCGGTGTAGCAGGTCCACTCTCCCTGAATATTTCCCCCTCCTCGGAGCAAGCAATTCTTATTGCCTCATCTGATCTGTCCACGAGAAGTATTTTCTTATAGTTTTTAGAAACAAGCCCCCTAATTTCCGGGAGTTCCTCATAGGCAGATTCATTTCTCTTAAATTTTTCACTAAATAGGGGTTGCTTAATTGTTTTTGATATATACTGTCTGGCTCTGTTAACAATTTTTATATGTTTTTCATAACTTTCATCCGCAGTCTCACCGAAAGTAAATAGACCGTGCTTCGACAGAACAATGCCATCAACATCAGGGGTTATTTTATTCACTATGTCCAGAACCTTCTTTGCAAGCTTGAATCCTGGTGGATAATAATCTAGAATTATTACATTACCAAGTATCGCCTTAATGTCCTCGTTTTTCAGGTTTGAATTGGTAAGCATGAGTATATGATCTGAGTGGGAATGATCAACATAAGTATAGGGTATAAATGCGTGA